>CBFIDD010000008.1:0-26055 GCA_965661285.1 Candidatus Poseidonia sp. | reverse complement strand
CGACTGGCGAAACATCGAGAAGGGTAGTAGAGGGTGGCCTCTCGGGCCGCGTTACTGCATGATTTGCTTTGGTTATGCAGACCACCCGCCGGGGAAGGTGGATGATTATGGCAATCCCCTTCAACCCGGCCCTTACAAGGTCATCGAATTCTTTCCACCAAATCCTGACGCATCGGAAGACTAAGCCAATTTGAGTATTTCCAATTTACTTTCGGGTGATCGTCTGGTAATAAAAAACCTGATCAACCTTTTAACCGCCGTTTTTGGTTTGATGTACGTCAACGTCGGCGTCCAACACTTCACCAACACCGCCTGGTTTGAGCCGATTGTTCCGGCGGTCCTTGGCGACCCAACCATTTGGGTGCTCATCACCGGCGTCATGGAAATCGCCATCGGTGTTGGCCTCATTTTGCCGTGGACCCGTCGTTACGCAGCGCTCTCTAGCATGGTCTTCCTCGTAGGTATTTACTGGGCTAATGCGAACATGTGGGTCAACAACATCCCGCTCGACGGCAAGACCTACGCTCATCACTGGCATGTGCTTCGCCTGATTGCACAGCTTGGCATGATGGGGCTTTCCTACGCCATATGGCGATGGACGGTCGCTGAAGTTGCCGATTCTGAAGGGAACTGATGCTGTCTCAAGCCATTTGGGCGTTGCCAAAGGTGTAGGTCTGCATGCCGTTGTCCTGGTAGATTTTTGGCATTTGACCGTCCTTGGCAAAGCGGTACAGCGCCACGACGGCGACCTGTTCAGCGGCGTTAGCCCAAGCGATGAGAAGACCGATGGCGATGGCACCGAAGAAGAGACCAACGGGGCCGGCGACCATGAACAGAGCGACGGTGACAACGACCAGAGGAATACCGATGAGGAAGGCGATGAGCCCGATGCCAAGTCCTGAGGTGATGTTTTCGCCCCAGGTGGAGAAGAAGGTGTTCTTGCTGGATTTGAGGGCGTCGCCGACGCTTTGCCCTTCCAAAATCAAGTACGGGATCATGAAGAAGGTCATGACCCACCACGCCAAACCACCGATGAAGTGAATCACCATCGCCAGCGCACGGGCAGCGTCGTTATCGCTGCTGCGTGCGGCTCCTTCAAGGGCTTTCAGCAAGAGCCCCACGGTACCCGCAATGATGCCCCACACGATGATGATGGGCAGACGCTTTATCGCTGCACTGACGCCGTCAGCAAACGTGGGGTCGCCGCCCGTCAAACGGATGTTGGCGTTGGCGATGATGGCGCAATTCCAGAACACCACGATGATGCTGAGCACCATGTAGGCCACGAAGGAGAACCCGAGGTAGGCGCCCGTGAACGAGCCATCGGGATTGACCGCCCACTCCATTTCGAGGAATTGCGGCATGCTCATGCCGACAAGGCACGCAAGGCTCATGACACCGGCGATGATCATGTACACCAGCAGTTCGGGGTCTTTTCGGACGACCGCCATGCTCAACTTGCTCATTTCCCAGCCGCGTCCGATGGTTGCAAAGAAACCCATGCCTGTTACTTACGCTCGCCTCTATAATTCAGTTTCCCCGAGATTCCCGCTGCCGAAGGGCTTCCACGGCCAACACGCTCACGGCCACTTGAAGGTTGTACGACGGGACAAAACCGTCCATAGGCAGACGAACCACCCCGTCTGCAGCCTCCAACACCTCCGGGCTCACGCCGTCGCGTTCAGCGCCCACAACCAGGATGACATTCCCCGTCAAATCCTCGTCCCACGGGCCCTTGGTGCCGACGTCTTCGGCGGCGATGATGCGAAAGCCGTTGGCCGCAGCAGATTCCAGAATGGCGGCCGTTGTGGTGTAAACCACGGGAATGAAGCGGTCAGCTCGCATGCTCGCCCGGCGGATCGTACGCCGTTCTTCGTGCGTTTTGGACACGTTGAGCAGAACGGCGTCAGCCCCCGAAACTTCAGCGGTTCTGATGGCAAATCCGAGGTTCGTGGAGTACTCCACGCCGTCAAAGAGCCAGACACATCCACCGGCGGCCATGACCGCCTCGAGCGTCTCGTGTTGGGCGCGACCGGTCAGGGCCAGCGCCACTTGAGCACCATCGGCTGACATGCGCCAGAGGTCGTTGGTCGAGCCTTCTTCGAGCGGGATGCCAGCGGCCTCGCACAGGGCGCGGAGGTTGGTCGTGTCGTGGGTGCGGTCGACGAGGACCCGGTCGATGGCGACGCCGTTTTCAAGCGCCTCCATGACGGCCACGAGGCCCGTGATCTGCCCTGCCATGCTAGCGGCTGGGGCGATGTGCTCAAGAGGCTAACCCATCTGCGAAATCCATGGCCAAGAAGCACAACCCGAGGTTCCTCGCCATCGTTGAGGCTGCTCGCAGCGAAATCGGTGAGTGCGAAGCGCCTGAGCTGCGTGCCATGATGAACGACGGTGAACCCTTGGTGGTCATCGACGTGCGGGAACGCCACGAATTTGAGGCCGGCCATTTGGAAGGAGCCATTCACATTGGCAAAGGCGTGCTTGAGCGGGATATCGAGAAGCAGAAACTGGTGGATGATGCGCGCATCGTGCTGTATTGCGGAGGAGGTTTCAGAAGCGCCATCGCAGCAAAATCACTGCAGGATATGGGTTGGACCAACGTCGTGTCCCTGTGGGGCGGATGGCGTGGTATCCAAGCGGAAGGCCTGCCGATACGGACGCCTTGAGGCCGCCCAAACCGCGTGGGCAGGCTCATAAAGGGGAGATTGGTCGGCGAGATGCTGAGAAGCAGAGGTGAACTCCATGGCACAAGGATTGTACCAACACGTTCGTGAGACCTGGCGACGTCCAAATGACGCACTGCCCCACATGTACCGCCAGCAACGCATGGCTCAGTGGCGCCGTGAACCCGTCAACTGTCGCATCGACCGTCCGACCCGCCTCGATGCTGCACGCCGAATGGGCTACAAGGCCAAGCAAGGCGTTGTCCTCATTCGTACCCGTGTTCGCCGTGGTGGCCTTCGCAAGGGCAAGATCCACATGAAGCGCAAGCCGTCCAAGGCCGGTATCTCCAAGATCACCATGGCCAAGAACACGCAGCGCATCGCCGAAGAGCGTGTCAACCGCCACTTCCCCAACCTGGAAGTCCTCAACTCATACTGGGTCGGCCAAGATGGTAAGCACAAGTACTACGAGGTCATCATGATCGACACGCACCACCCTGCCATCGTCAACGACAAGCAGCTCGGTGTGTTCTCACGAGCCAACGGCAAGCGAGCCCACCGTGGACGCGCCTACCGTGGTAAGACCTCCGCCGGTAAGCGCGGCCGTGGTCTGCACAAGAAGGGCAAGGGCGCAGAGAAGTTGCGACCTTCGCTCCGTGCCAATTTGAACCGTGGCAAGTGAACCCGAACCTCAGGTTCGACTATTGCTGATTTTTCACGTTCGCTGGCCGTGGCTTTATTGAGTCTCAGCGAAAGCGGCCTGCATGGTCCAAGGCGTTGAGGTCATGTCCCACTGGACGGGGCTTGATGTCTACCTCCCCGACGGGCGCAAACTCGGCGAGGTTCACGACGCCGTCATCGACGCTGAATCGCTCCACTGCACGCACCTCTTTGTTCGAAACACCCCCGAAGAGTTGGTGGAAGGCTCCATTCCGCTGGCCGTTCCGTGGCGGTGGATTCGAGCCATCAACGACATCGTTGTTCTGCGCTGGTTCCCTCCAACCCCGATACCGCTCCAATCCTGAGGTGACCGTGCATGGCTCTTGACGTCCACGTCCTCGGCACAGCCTCGGCTCGCCCCACGCCCGACCGTGCCGTCAGCGGGAGCCTGGTGAAAGGACCCGACGGCATCGTCGTCGTCGATTGCGGAGAAGGCTTCCAAACCCGCTATGCCCTCCAGCGACGGCGACTGAAGCGCCACTCGGTCGGTGAGACCCTCAAACCCAGTGCCGTTGATGTGCTGGCTTTCACCCACGGCCATCTCGACCACACCTGGGGCGCACTGCCTTGGTTGCAGTCCATGGATTTGGAGAACCGACAGCAACCGCTTCTCGTGATCGGGCCAACATCTGGCGAAGCACTGGATGCTCTTCTCAACGATGAACCGCTGCCAGAAGGGATTCCGCCTGCCGACCTTGCTCGTCAGTGGTTGGCGTGGTTTGGTCTGGGCGGCGACATGATTCGTTTTCCTATCCGCTGGGTTCTGGGTGTCGTCAATGCTGACCGATGGGTAGAGGTGGACCCCACTTCGGGCAAAGCCCGCCTGCTGGAGGAAATGCCGCAGCCCGAGGGGTGGAACAACAGCACCCTCAAACCCGTTCCAACTGAACACACCGTCCCCTCGTGCGGATGGATGGTGGAGCAACACGCCATGGCCGGGAGATTTGACCGTGCAAGGGCGGATGACATGCTACTCACCACCAAACAGCGAGCCATGGTGGCGAGAGGCGAGAACATCACCGACAAGAACGGCGAAACCATCGAGGCGTCGTGGTTTCGTGGCGGTGAGCGGGCCGCTGTGAGCGTTCTCATTTCGGGAGACACCGCCACCTCGCCTGAATCGTGGGTTGCATCGCTACGCCCGACGCTGTTGATTCACGAGGCGACCTTTCTTGAGGAGCAAGCGGAGAAGGCTGAGGAACACATGCATTCCACGGCTGCTGGAGCGGTCGCTTCAGCTCGTGCCGTGAACGCCACCTACCTCGCCCTGACCCACTACAGCAACCGCATCAAATCCACTTCCGCACCTGAAGCCGAGGCAAAGGCTGCCGCCGACGAGGTGGCAGTGGTTGCCCTCAACGACAACGACCGGTTGGTGGTGGACGACGACGGTGGGCTGACCCATCTGGTGTGGGGAAACGAGGGCTGGCGCACGGCGAACATTCCACCCAATCGTTGAAATGAACGGTGAGGATGGAACATCCATGCGTTGGCGAACCGCATCGGTCTTGGTGCTGCTGTTGCTGGTCGCGCCGTTGGGCGTCCACGCCGACCAAGGTCGCGCCGCCCCCACGTGCCTCACTCAGGATGGTGACAGTCTTCCACCAACCTTGGACATCGATCCCGGCGTTTGTGTCATCGTTGACCTTGGCGTCCTCCAGCCGGGAGACGTGTATGATTTGAGCATCATTGTGGTGGACGACGCCATCGACCTCCTCTTTTTTGATGAAAACAGCATTCAGCCCTACGAACTTGGTCAGTCCTACCGTTCCGTGATGGCGCAACCTGCCAGCACAGAATCAGCCCTTGGCGCCTTTGAATTCCATTGGAAGGTGCCGCCGTCCATCAACGCCAAACACTGGTACATGGTGCTTGACAACAGCGCCCACGACGGAGACGCTGGAAAAGGTGACCAGGGTGGCCTCCGCAGTACGGTCTCTGCCTCGGTCGGGCAACTCACGCAGGCCTATTGGACGCCCTATCACGACCTGTTGGCCGTTGATGCAGGTTCCTACGATGTTCTCCTCGAGGGCGATGACCTTCGATTGGACGCCGGCACCACGCTTGTCCTGTCCGCTTGGGACCTGACCTTCGTTGGTGATGTTTACCTCCAGACCCGGACCATGCACGACCGGTACATCGCCGGTGGCATCGGTGTTCAGTTCATTGAGGGTGGTGCACTTCAGGCGGTGGAAACACCCCAGTCCTTGACTTGGCAGGTTCCGTCTTCACTGGAGGGCGAGGAACTGTTGCTGGTCGTGGACAACACGGACAGCCCACTCGGCGGTGGAAACGGAAGCGAAGCGCTTCGAATGACGGTCCGCCTGGAATTGGCGCCACCGCTCACGCCCGCCGTCACGGACGAGCAAATGGCTACGGTTTCCCTTGGTGAGCCCATCGCGTTGGATGCGTCCTCAACACCCAACCGCTTGAACCAACAAGGGACGTTCACGTGGGATGTTGACGCTGAGGTTGACGCCAACGGCGACGGCAACCCCACCAACGACCCGGACGGCGCCGGCCTCAGCATTGAAGCGGCGTGGTCAACGCCGGGAAGCAAGACCATCACGGTGAAAATGACGGCCCCATCGGGTGAAGAGGCGATGGCCAGCTACGTTGTAACGGTTCAAGACACGGTGGCGCCCACCCCGGGTATTCAGGCCAGCGGCATCAACGTCACCTTCGTATCAAACGGCTGGCGGGTCAACATCGGAAATTCGATTCAAATGTCGTGCACAACCAGTTCGGACGACCACCAAATCAAGCAGTGCGACTGGACCGTAGACGGCCAACTCACCGAGAACGCCTCCGTTGTTTCCTTCACGCCCGATGAACTCGGGGACTACACCGTTGACCTGAGCGTCACCGATATGAGCGGAAACACGGCCAACACCACAACGACCGTGAAATCGGTCGACCCAACCCTTCCGACCTTTGACACCTCGCTTCTCGCAGCGTTTCCAACCGCAGGAACAGCCGGAACGGCGCTCTCGTTTCAGGTGGCGGTCAGTGATACCTACGACCCGGACACGGCTCTTCGTGTCCATTGGGATTTGCAACCCTCAACCGATACCGATGGGAATGGCAACGCCAAGGACGACCCCGACCGAATGGGATTGAAACCCAGCATCCTGTTTGACAGTCCCGGGACAAAGGAGATGGTCGTCACCGTTTTTGACGCTTCAAACAATTCCGCCACCTACGCCTTTTCGGTGGCCATCGAGCCCGTTGAAGAGCAAACCGTCTCCTACAGAGGTGGCGTGTTGGCGGTTGGTGGGTTGCTCATCCTCGGTGCCGCTGCGCTTGGCATCAACCGTACTGTCCAACGAAACAGGGGGTTCAACCTCCTGATCGAACGCGGGCTCAGCCGAGAAGAGGCCAGGGCACACATGGCGATGGTCGCTCAGCGAACAAAACTCACGCTGTTTTCCAAGGCTTCACACTACGCCGGATTGGATCTGGGCGAGGTTGTCTCTGAGGAAGAGCGCAAGGTGGCACAACAACAAGCCGAGATGGAGGCGATTTACGGAACATCTTCAAACGCCGACCCCAATGCCGGTTTTGCACCCCCAACCACCATACAAGATCCCCTTTCGGGTGCCAGTCAGCAAGCCGCCTTGGAAGCCTCAGCGCTGTTTTCCGATGCCGGGACTGGCCTGGCGATGAACGATGCATTCGATGATCTTGTGGAGGACATTGCCGAAGCGGTGGCCCTCCCGTCCGAAACCTCGCAAAGCGTTGCCGTACAGGCACTCTCCCAGTCAAATGCCGCACCTTCCTCAGGAGGGGTCCTGCTCCCGGACATGGCCGTTGCTTCTCCTGAACACACACCTCCGCCACCCCCCACCGACACACCCCCTGCGACCCCTCCTCCGCCTCCAGCGTCGCCTCCACCAGCGCCGACCCAAACCTCTCCACCGCCCGCTCCTGTGCCTACGACGCTACGACACACCTGCAGCAACTGCCAAGCGGTGTTCGAGATTGACATGCCAGCAGGCGTTCAGCGCGCAGTGGTGGCTTGCCCTGGGTGTGGCGTCGACCAGACCATCAGCGCTGAGGGTTGAAATCCGGTCGTAAACGGCGATTTTTTGTACACACCTCGGGGAATGCTTCTCAAAGGAGGACGGCTGAGCCATGGGCATGGATGAGCCTGCGCTACGCCTCTTGCGTGCTGGGCTTCGTCAGCCGAACCGACGAGGCCGTACCGCCGTGATGCTTGTCTTGGTCATGATGGTCTCGTTGATGCCTCCAGTTTCGGGGGATGTAACCGTGGCGCGGGACGACTTTGGTGTCCTTGATGCCTTCGCCGACACGCTTGCCGACCGTGCAGCTGAAGGCGAGTCGTTGGTGGCGCTTCAAGGGGCTCAATCCTCGTTTGCGCTCTTGGACGCTTCCAAACGTACCGTCCAGTCGGGCGACGCTTTGGCCGATGCAGAGAACGTGTTGAATCAAGTGGAACTTCGCGACACCGCGCCTTTTGAGGAGGACCATCCACGGCCCTACGAGTTCTTGACCGACGTCGCAACCCACCCGGATGCGTGGCCGTACAACCTGTGGGAGACCCTGTTCTCGATTGATAACCTTGGTCTTGACAACCTCCTCGGCATCGGTATCAACACCTACGCTGTTTACGTCAATTTCTCCTCCCGCAACAACGGCCCCTCCTACGAGGCTTGGGACCAGGGCACCTTCACGGGCGAGTTGTTGGTGGGCACCGACCTTGTCTTGTTTGAAAATTACATCGACATCGACGGGGATGGAACCGACGACCTCTCGGTGGCGTTGACCTTGGAAGGGTTGACCACGCTGGGTGAAGGGTTTGGCATCGAAACCGGGAACAATCCAATCCCGGGGGCGCCGGGGGTTCCCACGGAATTGTGGATTCGTCCCACCTTCCAATGGGCCGTCAGTGCCATGAACATCAACGACCCTCTTTGGAACGAACTTGAGCATCTCGAGGTTTCGCTGATGAAAGGGTTGGCGTTTGACATCACCCTGTCCAATTCCGAATCCTACGCCATTGTCATCGACACGCGTTTCACGCAGCCCCCTGCTGATGTCACCTTGGGTGTTGGCATTGAACGGATTTCCTTCGACATCACGAGTGCCATCACGCTGCCTCAACAGTTCATTGCCTCGCTGTTGCTTGGCAACGTGAACTCAAGCGACCTCTCGCTCACGGGCATCACGGCACCCTATGCCGTGCGGTTGACCAACCCAAATGCACCAGGTAGCACCGATCAGACCGACTGCAGTGAGACGCTGAACTACAATCCAGAAACGGATCACGTAGCCGACAGTCGCTCGCACAAATGCGGTATCGGCATCGGTGTGGGGTATGTTCATTTTGACGAGGTGCAACCCGACCAATCCGTTGACATTCTCGAGTACGCTTACCTCGATGTCGGGTTCCATCCTGAGGAAGGGGATACCATCATTCCCAGCGAGGTGGACCTCACGCTGAGAAACGATAACATCGGCGATAACAGCTTTGACACCATTGAGATTTATTCCGATGTTGGCTCAGATGTGTACATCCATTATTTCGAGGACCGCTCCAACGTACCTGAGGGCGACAGTCCGTTTGGCAACATCACGGATTCCCGGTTGTGGATTCGAGGTTTGCCTTCCGGCTCCCTTCACGACGATGAAATTGCCGCGATTTTCACCACGATTGGCGATGCACCCGGTTCGGTGAACCTACCCGGTGATATCCCCGACCGACTTTCGTTGATCGTCGCCATCAAAAATTTCTCAGGCGACAATTCCAACAATGTCGACGACCCCACGCTCCCTGTCAACCCAGCACAGCCACCCAACACCTTGTTCCTTATCGCAGGAACATCTTCGATCAAGGAATTCAACTACGCCTCGACGTTCAAACGCGGGGGTTACGCCGGCGACAGTTCCTCCATGCTGGTCGAAATGGACGACCTCCCACGAGTCATCGTGATTCAAGGCAGTTTCCTGCTTTCGTCTTCGGGTGTCGACCGGGTCAATCTCGACAATCCCAATCTCAACACCATCGCGCAGTTCTTTGATAACGCGCTGCTGGGCGTCATCGAAATCGTCCTGGACATCGGCACCATTCTCAACGGCTTGCCCACCGCAGTCGTTGGCACCGCCGGCTCAAGCGGTGGTGTGATCGACATTCAGTGCTACAATCAGGTCAAGAAAAGCCTGCCAGGCAGCAACAGAGAGGCGATGGAAATCGAGCACATGCTCTTTGCACTGGCCAGCAGTCCTCAGCCATGGTTGCCCGAAATGGACCACATCCTCCTCTCAGAGGACACCGACAACGCCGTCGTCGATGGCCGATTGGGGCCCGTTGACCCGCTGGTTCCCGTTGCGATGAGCATGCGAATCGGGGGCATCTCGCACGTCCGGCACGATTTCGACCCCATCAACGAAATTCGGGACATGCAACTCGACGGTTCGGCCAGTGGCTCTCTGCTCATCGGTCACATCAAACACGATGGAGGCGACTTGAACAGCGCTGTCAAACAGTCAGCGATGGTCTCAAATCGCCCTGCGCAGTTCAACATCGTACAGCAGGCAGAATCCCTTGAGTACGAGGCCAGTGAGCCCATCGGCACCATCACCTACGGAGGTCAATCGGGCGAACAGAGGAACGCCGTTCGTCTTTCAGGGCTCCCGGCCTCGTTCCAGCTTGTTTTGGGCGATACGGTGGGCTATGTTGCCGACGGGCCGATGGAGAGCATCCAAGTGCAAATGACCAACGCTACGACCCCACTGACGATGGACGGCGACCACGTCCGGTTCTGGGTGAACGAAAACACGGCCGAGGCCAGTTTGAGTCTCAAACTCTCTGACATCACCTCCATCGAACGCCTCAGCCCCTTGGTTCCCGGCTCGACGGGTCCCGAAGGAAATTCAGAGGTCCGATTGGTTCGAAGTTCATCCTCGCCGTTTGGTGTTTCTTTCGAGGATGTGTCAACCCACGATAACCCCTTCCTCGGGCTCAACGGGCAGGTCTACTTTGACCCGCTGCCCGCCAACATCTCTCTTACCCTTCCTTCCGATGTGGATTCTGATGGTCTGGAACTTCCTACCTTCGGCGAGGACGAGGGCATTGAGGGGCTTTCCTTCTTCTTGGGCGACCTTGTTGATTTCGGGAGTGTCGTGAACGACTTTGTCCATGCCTTGACGGTGAATGTGGGCGGCGAGATCGGTGAAAGCGAGAACATGAGCCTCGGCTTGGATTTATTCACCGGTGAAGCGTTTAACATGACCGTGGATCTCAAGAAAGGGTCGAACCTTGAGGCTGAACCTGCTTGGATGCACGGCATGGGTATGGAAGCATTGGAGCAAACCCGTTTGGAAGCCAACCTGTCTCGAATGCCAACCTTCACCGCAACCAGCCGTGGTCCAATGGAAGCGATTCTCGCTGACGGACGCATCGACGCTACCGAACGCGTGGAGGCCTTGACCATTCTCGTAGCGAGCAACATCACGGCGGCAGAGGCACTGGTGGATGCGCTTGAGGACGGGCGGGTCATCGAAGGCGAACTGGAGGATGTCAACCTCACACGACTCGAAGAGGAGGGATTGACTCTCCACGATACACGTGCTTGGCATCTGCGGGCATGGCTGCCTTCGCTGCCCGCCGGTACCATCGAACTGGTCTACGATTTCCGAATGCTCGGTGGCGTGCCGACCTACGAGGTCGACCTCAAGATGTCGCAATGGCAACCCCAGTACCCGCAGATGACCATCATCGCCAACGGCCTTGAGGGTCAAGATTTGGAACTCTTCATCGACGGTTTGGACACCACGACCCCTCGGAACGTTGAGGTCAACGTGCTGTTTTCAACCCAAGAGAATCTGACCGTCCCTCGGGTGTCTGTGGACATGCACTACGATGCCGGGGTGCGCCTCAAATCGGCCCACGCCATCCTCATCGACCACGAAGCCCTAACCCGGGTTGAGGCCTTGGTGGTGGGTATCCCGCAATCAACGGACGTTTCAGCCGTGATCGGCGACGTCTTACTGCTTGACCTCGTGGTTCCCGAAATCCATCGCACCAACGGACATTCGGCAGATTCGCTTATGCTCAAGCAGCTTCGGTATGTTGACGGGTTTTGGTACCCTTCAACCGCGTTCATGCGCGACCTTCCCGGGGAAATGCATTTGTCGACCGAACCCGATACTCGGTTTGACATTCGTAAACAAACCGCCTTCCAGGGCATGCGAACCCTCGATTACTCGTCCAACACCGACGATATGGACCTCTACCTCGAGGCGAGTGGAAGAGCGATTGAGGCCAAGGGTGATGTGCTGATGTTGGCCGAGGACTTGCCCACTCGCTTCGTTTTGTCGCTGACCGATGATTTCGGTATGCGTGTCGACTCATCCGGCTCTGGCGTCAAGAAGGTCTACGTTCGACAAACGGACGTCCCCACCACGCCGGGCGTGACCATTGAACGGGTGGAAGTCGTCGGTCAGAACCTCAAAGGCGCTACCATTCGGATTTACTCGGGACCGGGTGAATACCCGCTCATCGTTATTGACGACATCACCGACGGTCGCTTGGTCGCCACGGCGGAGGCCTATGTTCAGCCTGGACTCATCGAGCCGTGGTTGCATCCCGTGGTTGGAGATTTTGAGATGGAAGGGCGTGCTGTGCTGCTCGACGCACAGTTCACGGGCATCATTCCTACCGCTTCCTCGGTCGGCGTGAACGGCATTGTTACGGATCTTTCCTTGGTGGGTTCCCTCACCGGCGAGTTTGTTGAAACCCGTCACGTGATGGTGATTGACCCCATCGGTTCTGCGCTTGCCAGCGGATTGGCCATGTTGTTTGGGTGAGGCTCATGTCGGAACCAACAGAGCATGACCTGCGACAGGGCGGCTCGCCCCTTGAAGGCGATGAACTCGAAGACTGGGAAGCGGCCCAAGAGGCAGCGAAGTTGTTGACGACGCTCAAACGAGAAGTCACCTTCTCTCGTGTCGCCATGGCGGGCGCTGTCCTCTTCATTCTCCTCATCATGGCGTTGAGCGGCTGGTACTGGGTGCTTCCCAGAGATTCTGTCACGGTGGAAACGCACTACATGCAGCGCGGCGGCCACCTGATGATGACCGAGCTTCACAACGATGGAAGCCGGGACATCACCGATATCGTTCTGGAGGTTGAATTCCAAACCGTTGAGGGTGAACTCATTGAGCGGATGTCCCTTGAACTCGGCCTGTTGGAGGGCCACTCATCCATCTCGGGCGACGATTTGGAAATGATGGTCATCGGCTACACCGTCTGGGACCACTACAACATCGTCATCGAACTCGAGTATCGTGACTACACCGGTCAACTTCGCCAACCCGACGCTTTCACCCATCAGGTGGGTGATTGGTCGCAAGAGATATTCATGGACAAGGCCGACCGCCACATGTGGCCTTTGGATTGAGCACTGTTTGGACAAGCAGACCGAACCGATAAAGGACAGGAGCCGAAGGCAAGACCATGGCTGGAGTTTCCAACCGCCTCACCGCAGGTGTGTTCGTTCTCCTCCTCGTCCTCTCGACCTCGAGCTCCTTCCTTCTCTCCAGCGATGAACGTGATGAAGGGCGCACCTCGTTCAATCCCGATTGGGTTCGGTTTAACATTCGAGAAGGCGTGTACAACGATGCCTTTGGCGTGCTTGACGACACCCTCTCGGGTGAGGAGCGAGCACCGCTGGCGATGTCCACCCTCGGGACCTTCGACGCCCAAGGTCTGGAGGTTTCCCGCCCCGTTCCAGCTGAACTTCTCGAGCCACGGTTTGACACGCTTCTTCTCATCGTGTCCAATGAGATGCGCTTTCACGACGTCCGCCATGAACTCAACGACCAACCCGGCCTCGCCGTTCGGGAGTTCATCGCCCCTTCAGGTCTCTTGGTACAGGGGACGCCTTCTGCCCTTGCGCAGGCCGGTGAGCATCCTGCCGTCATCACCGCTCACGCTGTTCCCATCGGCATGTTTCTCCACGACGATTTGATGGACATCGTTTTGCTTGAAGACGGCGAATCTGCACTTGAGGGCATGCTGCTTCGAATCGACGGCTGGCGCAACGATGCTGGTCCCGTGGAAACCGTTTCACTGCGCGACGACACGGGCACCGTGCTCGAGCAGCGTTTAGGAGAGGTCGCACGTCACGTGTTTGAGGATTGGCGGGCCTGGGACAACGGTCGCTACGAAGGCACGTTCTCCAGCGTCGACCTTCCCGTCTTGCTGCGCCAACCTTCGCTCATGCAGTTGCGCCCCGACCCCGCCTTCGCTGCCTTCAACGACCAGTCTCGGGGCCACATGAAAACCAGCACCATGACGAGCTACTTCACCACGGATTTGGACGGTTCGGGTCAAATTGTCGCCGTGGCCGATGCGGGTCTTGACGAGGACCACGGTGACTTTGGGACTCGCGTGGTCGGTAACTACGACGTGATCGGCGACGGCTCGACGGCGGACAAGCACTCAGGTCATGGCACACATGTTTCGTGCACGGTGCTCGGCGACGGGTTTCGTGGCGGCTACGGCGGCGTTGCTCAGGCCGCTGACCTTTACTTCCAAGCGATGGAAAACGACAACACCGGGAATTTTCAGTCCCCTTCGCTTAACAACCTGCTGAATACGGCCTACAACGCAGGAGCTCGAACCCACACGAACTCTTGGGGTTCGTCCGCCGCCAGCCAGCAAGCGAAATACAACTCAGAAACCGAGGATGTTGACGACCGCGCCAATTACTATGACCGCTACTACAACGGCGTGGAAGGACTGACCGTTCTCTTTGCAGCCGGTAACGACGGACCAAATTCGGGCACCGTATCGCCTCCGGCGACGGCGAAGAACGTCATTTCTGTTGGCAACCACAAGAACCGGTACAGCGGTTCACCGGACGTCATGATGAGCGGTTCATCTCGTGGACCGACCGAAGACGGCCGCATCAAACCGGATTTGGTCGCACCGGGGGGGTATGTTCGTTCCTGCAAAGCACAGGAAGCCACCGACACCGGCAGCGCCACCTGGAGCAACACATACTACCTCGAATATACGGGCACCTCAATGGCCACACCAAACGCTGCTGGTGCAGCGGTCATGGTCCGCGAATACCTCGAAGAGATTGCACAGCGCCCTTCTCCGCAGGGCGCGCTGGTCAAAGCCTTGCTCGTTCTTGGCGCTCAGGACATCGGTTCAAGAGACATTCCCAACCAAGACGAAGGGTGGGGGCGCATCAACCTCAGAAACAGCCTTGCACCAGCCGGTGGTCAAGGGATTTGGGTTGATGACCGCTCGGTCATGTCGGGCACAGGCAACAGCAAATCCTACGCCTTCAACATCTCTCAAGGCAACGGCCCGTTCAAGGTCGTGCTGACATGGTCAGACGAACGTGGCTCTCGATTTTCTTCAGCCCAACTCGTCAACGATTTGGATGTGGAAGTCACCGCGCCGGACGGCACGGTGTACCTCGGAAACGACTTCGCCAACGGGAGGTCAGCAACGGGCGGAACCCAGGACAGCGTCAACAACCTCGAGGTGGTCTTGGTCGACACGGCTGCTGTCGGCACGTGGACGGTCAAGGTCAAAGATTCGCAACACAGCGGTTCGAAAACCCAACCCTATGCATTGGCGGTGCTTGGACACGGAGTCAACGATTTACGGCCCGATCCCAAGGTGGTTCCAGAAGATTTCGAAATGAACGTCGCGATTCCTCAGGTTGACGACCCCGTGCAACTTACCACCTCGTTCTTCAATTTTGGAAACGTCAAAGCCAACACCTTCCCGATCGCCTTTGAGGTGAACGGCGTTGAACAAGACAGGAAATCCATTGAATTGGGTGCGGGTTCAACAAAGGTTCTGATGTGGCCGTGGACGCCTTCAGCATCGGGGGCAACCACGCTTTCGTTCATTATCGACCCGGACGACGCAATGGAGGAAATCCGGGAAGACAACAACCGGTTGGATGTCCAAGTCAACGTTACCGCGCCTGGCGTCAAACTTGAAACCGACACACCTTCGCAGACGCTCGCATCGAGCGATATCACCACCACTTCGTGGAACATATCGCTGACCAATACGGCCTTGATTCCAACCAACGCCTCCATGCAAACCGGTGATGTCGTCCACGTGGAAACCGGTCAGACGATGCCGTGGTACATCGGCAGCACCGATTCCAACTTCAGCATGGAGGGCCAAGCATCCGAATCCATCGTGGTCACCTTGGTGCATCCTGCCCCACCGGCGCCCGGTACGTACCGAATCGACCTGCTCGCCTTGGACGTTGACAACGGCGTAGACTACCCACTCAATGTCGACATGGTGGTGCCGGACTTACCCGAGGCAGCGGTTGAGTTTGACTACCAAGTGGTTCCCGTTCACCCAGCGGAGCCGACCAACATGACCCTTCGGTTTTACAACAACGGCAACGCCCCCATCGGCTACGATCTGTTCCTCGAAGCACCGGCCGGTTGGCAAGCCGGGTTCACCAACCTCGGTAGCGAAGGTGGGGCCTCGTCCGGCTCGACCGGTCTCATCAACAGCGAGGCGTACCGCGCTGTCGGCTTGATGTTCACGCCTCCCCAAGTGATGACGGCTGCGGGGGCTGAACGTATTGTGAAATTGACCGCCGTCAGTCAAACAGAGCAGCAAGAGTTGACCGTGTTTGAAATCCCCATCCAGGTGCTCACCGTCCGTGAGGTCTACATAGACCTCGATTCCTCAATTGGCACGCTGAGGCCGGATTCCACCGTCACGCTGCGATATTCGCTGGAACACAAAGGCAACGTGGACTTCAACCTCACACCCTCGTTTGAATTGCCCAGCGGCTGGAGCGTCACCTCGTCCCTCGGGGTTGTGGACCTTCCATGGGCGACGAGCAAGAACCTCCTCTATACCCTTGAAGCGGGAAGCAACGCTCGTTCAGGTCCGATAAAACTTCATTTCGATGAGGGTTCAAACCGCTTTAGTTGGGAAGATACGCTCAATGTGGAGGTGCTTCCAGCGCCCACGCTCACCTTCGTCGGCCTCGAACTCCAAGACGGTACGACGTACGGCACCCCTCAAGGAGCCGGGTCTCATCCTTCGGGAGAATCTCTGAAATTCACCTGGTTGCTTGGCAACGAGGCAGAAACCGTGTGGCGCCCCAGCGCAAGCATGCAGCTCGACCCCGGTCTGTTTGGGGAATGCACGCCCGTGGAACCCGTGGGCATGGGTGATGTTTCACCGGTGGTGTGCAATGTGCTCATCGCTGCTAACATGCCGCCCATGAGCGAACCCTCGTTTACCGTCATGCTCAGCGACGCGGGGGTTGAGAAAACAACGACGGTCGGGTTGCTGGTCGCTCCCATCGAACAGGTGGCGTGGGACATCGGTTCCGTCCCGGCATTCACGACCGGACAGGAGCGACAGGTCACCGTCGAAATCACCAACACGGGCAACACCGCCCTCCAACGACAGGTCGTGGTTGACGCACCACAAAAATGGGCGGTTTCGGTTGACGGTAACGACATTGTTGACCTTGCTGTCGGGCAGTCAACCTTGGTGCGATTAAACGTGCGAGCGGATACACCCGGCAGTGCCTCTATCTCCGTGGGATTGGCGCAAAGCACGGCCAGCGAGCCCACGTTCAGTTTTGTTGCCACCTCCTCGGGCGAACCCATCGGCACATCGGGAGAGAGTGGCTTGGATACTGCTCTTGCTGTGGCCATTCTTGGCGCTGTTTTGCTCGTGGCCTTTGCTGTTTTGGGCGTTGGCGTCCTCCGTGGCCGAAACGAGCCGGAAACAGGACACTCGGGTCCATCGCTTCCAGCGATGATGCCGGCGCAAGCATCGGTCTCGCCGACCGTCTCGCCGCCAGTGATTCAGGCGACGCCTTCACCTGCGGCTGCAGCCAACCAACAGCGGGCTACGCCATCGGTTGCACCGCCCATGTGTTGGACGTGTCGTCAACCGATCACCACCGCCGTCGTTGGCTGCCCGGGTTGTGGAGCCCGCTACCACGCTGATGCAGTCGGTGGGTGCACGGCTTCCAGCATTGCGTCATGTGTGAACTGCGGAGCACCGTCCAGCACTTTCGTAAAAGCGTGACCTTGGTGCCCTCGTGAAGCACGATGAGCATAGGGTTTTGATAGGAGAACGCCGAGGGAGTTCCATGATGCCTACGGCAAGCGCGAAGAACGCTCCCGGCTGGACGGCCATCTTTCTCGTGTTCGTCATGTGCACGGCCCTCGTTCCGTTGGTGGCACCCACCGTCGCCGCCGACGGCGGTCGAGCGGCCTCCATCTCGGTAACCGGGATACCCGGTAGCCTTGAGGTCAACCCTGGCGAAGCCGGAGAATATACCATACGGGTTCGAAACACGGGTTCAGACCCCGTCACTGTTCAACTCTCCTCATCGCAGGAAGCCACCGAAAACTGCAACGGCTTTTCCTCCTCGGTCACTCAAATTCCAGGGCAAATTGATGCGGGCAGCTATGAAGAGGCTGCCATGAACGTGAGCGTAGCGCAAACGGTGGAAGCCGACACCGCCTGCGACACCACCATCACCGCGACCATCACCGCTGTCATCGGCGCCCCGGCTGCCGAAATTCCAGAACCTGAGACCGATGTTGTGACCACGACAGCAGCCGATGGTTCGGGCAGTGCCTTGTTCGGCGTTGACCTCATCATCACCGATTCGGACCGCAGCAAAGATTGGAATGGCGAAGAGGAACTTGACTACCGAATCGAGGTTGAAAACACCGGACAGGCCAACGCCACCGTCAACCTTGCCATCAGCGAAGGCTCCGGACCTGGCTGCGGTTCTGCTTCCTCGTTCACCGTGACGCTCAGCGAAACATCGGTCAACGTTGATCAGGAAGAATCCGAGATAGTTTTTGCCACCGTTGAAGTTCCAGAGGGCGCCACGGCCGACAAGTATTGCTGGGAAGTCAGCGGTACGGTCACCAACGACCCTTCACAGGAAGCAAAAGACACCGAAGAGTTCGATTTGACCGTTCCCCAACTCAAGAAGTGCACGCTCTCGCTGACCAAGACCTCCGTCAGCGTCAATCCCGACGATGAGACCACCATTACGGCGACCTACGCCAACGACGGCAACGCCGACTGGACCGTCTTCGCCTCACCCGTGGGAAGTAAATCGTCCTGGGTCCAAGTCGACGGGGCGTCTTCGGGGCTCTTGCCTTACGATGGCGGTGAGGGGGAGCGAGCATTCGATTTCACCGTCTCCCCTGACGATTCGGTGACGGCTGGCTCCGAAACCGTGGTGCAAATCGTAGGGAAAGACGGCAACAACGGCCCCATCAAGTGTCAAGCCGACCTTCGTATCATTGTTGGACAGTCAAGAGGTGCCAGCATTTCACTCGCCAACGCCCTGCTTTCCAACATTGAACCGGGAAGCAATAAATCCACCACCATCACAGTCACAAACCAAGGTAACGGACAAGACAACCTCCGCGTAGCCGCATCTGCGGCTCCAACCGGCTGGGCTGTCCAACTTGATGCGTCCAGTGTGTCCGTAGGGTCCCGACATGGCAACGAGAAATCTGCCACCGTCGGTGTTACCGTCCGTGTCCCAGCCGATGCTCTAGCAACCGAAGAGATCGAGTTGACGTTCAGCGTTCTCCCGTCCTCCGGTGGGGCAGCCTACGACTCGGCCACGCTCCGTGTCACGGTAGCGGCTGTTCACGGCCTTGAGATCGAAACGCCCGCCACCGACCAAACGGGTCGCTCTGGTACCGAAGTTCGCTTCCCGATCGACCTCATCAACGAAGGGAACGTGCGAGACACCATCGGCCTCTCGGTCGTCTCTCAAACCGCCAGTCCCGCTTGGGGCACGTCGTTTGAAAACGAAGAGGGCATGCCCCTCACCGAAATTGACATCGAACCTCAGGCGACCACCACGGTTTACCTCGTCGTGAGCATTGACGGTGAGGAGGAACTTGAAAACACACGCTTGACCGTTCGTGTGCGCAACAAAGACGATCCCAACAGCCAAGACCGAGACGGCGATGGGATTCCCGACAATCAACGGGAAGGCGAATTTTTGGCCGTGTTATCCGACCGGAATTTCTCCATGGACCTGCGGCTGGAGGGCACCGATACGGCCACTTCTGCTTCAATAGTGCTTCCGCCAAGCGGGCAAGAGACGATTGGCATGTGGGTCCGAAACACCGGAGATGGCAACGATGATGCCGTGTTCACGATCGGCGGTCTTGAGGGAATCGCTACACGTTCCATCACGGCCTATGGCCTGCCTGTTGAGGGTGAACTCACCGTTCCCAAAGGCTTCGGCATCTGGGACATCAAGAACAGCACCTACGTGCTTCAAGACGATGGCGAACCTTACTTGGCCGTGGACAAGGATGCTGCTGAACTCAAGATGCTCCAGCTTGAAATGTCCTTTGATGACTATCGTGCACAACCCTACGAGATTTTCGTTGAATTGACGTTGAGCGTGAATCCAGGGGCTCAAACAGGGCAGGGCGGGCTTTTGGAAATCCTTGTCGCCAGTGTTTCCAACGCCGCTGACAGGTCGGGCTTGGTGTCGGTGTCGCTGGAAGTCAGCATCATTCACGAGATTGAATTCGCTCAGGCCGGAGAGCGGCAAGAACTCGATGTGGTGTACGGCCAGCCCGCGGCGATACAGGAAATCTCGATCGTCAACACCGGGAACATCCGCACCGAAATCCGTGTCTTCACATCGGAGAATCTGCGTGGCTGGTCGGTTGTTCTCGACAGCGATAACCCGAGTTGCTCGCAAGAGAACAGCGACCTTCTTTGCACCGTGAACGAGGGTGAAATTCTCTATGTAAACGTGACCGTTCGGGCACCTTACGGCGCAGAAATGGATGACACGTACAAATTCACGGTATCGGCCGAACCGACCGAAACGGGCGTTTTGGACCGACAAAACATCGAATTCGCCGCCATGGGTACGGCTCCAGAGGGCGTGTTCGGCCTCTCTCCAAACCTGGTCGCTCAGGTCGCAGGGGCGGTTTTGGTGGTGCTTCTCATCGGCGCCATTTTGAGCCGTCGCCGATGAGCCCGAGAACACAGTTCTCACTTTGGTAAAAACGGGGCCCTGCGCCTATGCAAGTGCCCTTTTGAGCACCCCTCTTGCACACCGTCCGTTGACAACGCTTATTGAGGGGCCTCAAGTCGGTTAGACCAGAGAGCGTATGCGTTCTCTATGGGTGAACCTATGTCGGGACTCGAATCCGTGCCAAGCGCTTACCTCTCCATCGGATTCTTGACCGTCGTTGGCATCATCATGCCGCTCACCAATTTCCTCATCACGTGGGTCGTTCGACCCAAGGTTGACCCGGCTCGCCCTCACGTTACCCGCTCGTATCTTTTGGAGGGCTATGAGCGAGATCACAGCCTCTACCCTCGCCGCCTCACCACCTTTGAATGCGGTAGCGAACCCGTCGGTGAGGCGATGATCCAGTTTCACTTCCAGTACTACTGGTATGCCATCATCTTCCTCGTCTTCGACGTCGCCTTCATGTTTCTCGTCCTCGGCGGAATGGTCGCCTCAGATGCGACCGCCGAAGGCGTGGTTGACCGCGAGGCTGCTGTGGCACAAGCGACCGACGCCCTGACCACCTTGGGCATCTTCTTCGCTACCATGTCGCTTGGCGTATGGTACGTGTTCCGTAAGCGAGGTCGCATTTACATCTGAGGTGATTCCCATGGCAGGACAAGACGAAAACTACGCAGCCTTCAACAGCCGTGCCCTCGTTGAGATGGTCGGCGATGTCACCGATGAAGCTCTCAAAGCGACCAAAATCAAGCAATTCCTGAGCGTTCTCGCAGGACGCTACTTCAACTGGGCTGGCCGCAAATCGCTGTTCACGCTCCACTTGGGCATCAAGTGCTGTGCGATTGAGATGGCCGCCGCCGCTACACCTCGTTTTGACGGCGACCGCTTCGGTGTGTTGTTCCGCTCTTCTCCTCGTCAATCCGACGTGTTGCTCGTCAACGGCCCCATCAGCAAGAAATTCGCCGATAAAATCGTTCGACTGTGGGAACAGATGCCCGAGCCAAAGTACTGCATTGCCATGGGTGAATGCGCCATTTCCGGCGGTCCTTACTTCCAGTCCTACAACATTCTCGAAGGCGTGGACACCGTGATTCCCGTCGACGTTTACATTCCCGGTTGCCCGCCCCGCCCCGAAGCCCTCATCGATGGTTTTGGACTGCTTCGCGAGAAGATCATCCGTATTGGTGCTGCTCCAAGCAGCGGTCGTAAGGGCGACAAACCCATCATCGTCGGAGAGGACTGAGCATGGGCATGCGCATCACCAACGAACAAGCCGACACGGCCGCACAAAGCGCCATCTCGTCCATCAACGATCGCTTCGGTGGCTCCGATGTCTCGGCCACCGTCGAGCACCACGCCAACGCCCACAAAATGGCGTTCGTCCGGGTTCACGTTCCTGCTCAACACTGGACGGCCGTGGCCAAGTACCTCCGCTTTGACCTCGGTGTGAACTATTGTTCGATGGTCACCGGGACGCACTTCCCGGAAGGCGGACCCGACCGCGGCTGGGAAGTCATCTATCACTTCATGCGACAACCCGTCGTTGACCAGGCTCCCCACACCAACACCGTTCACGTGGCTGAGGAATTGAAGGGCGATGCCATTCCGCTGGAGTTTGAAATCATCATTACGCTGGCCCAAGGCGCCTCGCCTTCCGTTCCGAGCGTGCAGAGCATTTGGGTCGGCGCCGACTGGAACGAAAAGGAAACATGGGACTTGGTTGGCATTCAGTTTGAAGGCCACGACAACATGCATCGCGTCCTCAACCCCCACGACAGCCCCGACGGCTTCCACCCGCTTCAGAAGCAACACAAAATCCGCTACCACGACTTCAATGAAATGTACGACGACGCCCAAGGCTTCGGTCGAAAACCAACCGATGAGGGTCGGGTTAAGTGAGGTGAAATCATGGCACAAATGTGGATTACAATGGGCCCCCAGCATCCAATGACGCACGGTCTCTGGACGCTCCGTGTGAAAGTCGACGGTGAAACGGTCGTCGACACCGAAGCCGAACTCGGCTACATCCATCGAGGCGTTGAAAAAATTGCCGAGTCCCGGGATTTCACGCAAATCACGCCGTACTGCGACCGCCTTTGCTATGTCAGTGCAATGACATGGGCCAATTCCTACATCTATGCGGCTGAGGACTTGCTCGAGGTTGAAGTTCCTGAGCGAGCCGAGTACATTCGCCTCATCGCCGCTGAGTGTCAGCGCCTTGCTTCTCACCTGATGTGGCTTGGTGCTTACGGCCCCGACATCGGCAGTTTGACGCTGATGACGTGGTGCATGCGAGACCGTGAAATGTTCCTTGACCTGCTTCAAGAACTCGGTGGTTCTCGAATGCACTACAACTACCCTCGTGTTGGCGGCGTGAAGCGAGACATCCCCGTCGGCTTCGCCGACCGTTTGGTGGCGAAGGTGAAACTTTTCGAGAACCGAATTGACGAGTACGAAATGATGCTTGACGAGTCCACCATCTGGCTCGTTCGCCTCCAAGGTGTGGGCTACGCTAAGGCCGAAGACATGGTCAACGCTGGTGTATCCGGCCCCAACATCCGAGCTGCCGGCGTCAACTATGACGTTCGCTGGGCTCACCCCTACTCGGTCTACGACCAGGTGGACTGGGAGCCAGCCGTCGAAAAGCCCACTTCCGTGAAGGGCGCTGATTGCTACGACCGCTACCGTGTTCGCATGGAAGAAATGCGCCAGTCCTGCCGCATGATCCTCGACGCCATCGAGAAGATTCCCGGCGGAAAGAACACCAACTATGCCAACGGTGACGAGATGATTCTCGCAAAGGCGCCCACCCGAGCACCCGAAGGCGCCACCGGGTTCTCGCATTACGAGTGCACCCGCGGAGCCTCTCAGTTCTACATTCAGGGCGGCGGCGACGGTCGTGGAAAGAACCCCTATCGCTTGTCGATTCGCTCGCCGATGTTCATCACCATTCCCTACGTCGCCAAGACGATGATTGGATACAAGGTGGCGGATATTCCGGCCATCATGGGTAGCTTTGACCCCTGCATTGGGGAGACTGACCGCTGAGGTGATATCATGGACGACAGGTACGATTTGGTAGGTTTCTTCCTGAGCAAGGACGGTTTGCTCCGCTCGGCGATCATCGGCTTGCTCGAGGGTACGCCGCTTGAGGAAAGCGCAAGCAGCCTCTCGTTTGCCATCGCCACGTTCGCCGTGGTCAATGTGGTGTTCCTGATGCTTTTCTTTTCGCAATTCGCCATTCTCTGGATTGAGCGGAAAGCTGTCGCTCGTATGCAAGACCGATACGGTGCGACCACGGCCCTTCGTTCCCTCTGGGTCGGTGAAAACGGCGTCACTGCAGGCGAATGGTGGAACCTGCTTCCGTTCGGCTTGGGCAAACCCATTGGAGCGGTCAACAAATGGTTGAACAAGAATTTCGGTAATCGCGATGAAAAGTTCGCCACCGTCGACCGTGTCAATAACCGTTCATGGATGGGCAAGACCATCCTGCCCGGGTTCTTCCAAAACGTCGCTGACGGCATGAAATTCCTGGTGAAGGAACACATGGTGCCTCAGCGTGCGGACCGCCTCATCTTCGAGGTCTCGCCTTTCCTCATCGTCTCCTCGACGCTGTTGATTTTGGGTATGATCCCGCTCTCCAGCGGCATCTACGCCACCAACCCTGACCTTTCGATTCTCTACGCCATCGCCATCTTCGGCATCGCTCCCATTGGGGTGTTCTTCGCCGGTTGGTCCTCCAACAACAAGTACACCCTCATCGGCGGTATCCGCTCGGCTGCGCAACTCACAGCTTACGAGATTCCGCTCCTGCTCACGTTGTTGTCGGTGGCGATTCTCTCGGGTACCTTCAACATCATTGACAGCATTCATTTCCAACATTCAGCCGGTGCATGGAACATTTTCCTCATGCCGCTTGGTGCTGCACTCTTCCTGGTCACCATGATCGCTGAAGTTGAGCGTGTGCCTTTCGACATGCCCGAAGCCGAAGCCGAGTTGGTCGAAGGCTGGTGGACGGAGTACGGCGGCATGCGGTTCGGTATGCTGTTCATGGCCGAATACATCCGCACCTACGCCGCTTGTTTCCTTTTCACGCACTTCTTCCTCGGCGGATGGCACCTGCCCTTCCACGGCACCATCGGTTCCCTCCCCGTGGTCGGTGAGGCCTACCTCTTGATTCCCGGTGCGGTGATGACGCTGGTAAAATCATGGCTTGTGTTCCTCATCGTGTTCGTTTGGGCTCGCTTTTCGCTGGCACGTATTCGAACCGACCAAATTTTGGAATTCGGCTGGCGCATCCTGCTCCCTCTTGCTGTTCTGCAAGTGGTGTTGGCGCTCGTCTACCGATTGTACCTCTTCAACCCTGACGGCATGTCGGCCAAGAACGATGTCGGCGGCGGCATGGCATGGGACGCCTTCGGTATCCCGTACCTCGTGCCCATCGCCACGACGCTCTTCTGGCTGGGTGTCTTCTTCGTCTATCTTAACGACGAAGACAAGTCAGTGAATCAGGAACGTATGTTCCACGTCCATACGGACAAGCCTGCGGGGACGGTAACCCCGGGGCAGGAGTGAGGTGAACACCATGCCAATGCATCCACACGCACAGCCCAATTTCAGAAACCTGTTCTGGTACCCTTTCAAGATCACCTTGATCACGGCGCTGCGAACCTTCCCGTTCATCGGAAAGCGATTCGGCAAGCGACTTGGTGCTTATCACAACACCTCGCACCCTGAGTTCCTTGACGACGGTAGCCGAGCTCGCGCAGCATCAACAGCTGAGATGAACGACATCACTCGCCAAGAATTCGCCCCCGACCGAGTAACATCGGACCTCAAGCCCACGCTTTGGAAACCACAGACGGTGCAGTACCCCTACGAGCGCCTCGAAGACATGGAGCCTTGGCTCTTCGTTCCGGGCAACTACAACGGGCGCATCGGGGTGATTTGGGAGACCTGTACGGCGTGCAAAATGTGTGTCAACATCTGCCCCAACGACTGTCTTCATATGACCACCGAACTTCGTGTTGACGTCCTCGACAACGCTGAAGGCGAGAATGCAGGCCTCGGCATGGAACTCGAAGTCGGGAAGTTTGCCGCCGTCGAGGTGCCCGAAGTCATGGCTGAACTCGACAGTTTCAACCACGTCACGGCCCACACGGCCCCACCCGAAGAATGGCGCTTCGCTGAAGTGCTTGACCTCTCAGGTGAATCGGCTACAGTCCGATGGAACGATTCGGGCGAAGAAGCCGTCGTTTCAACCACCCAACTCTATCCCGCCGACGACCAAATCGTCTCCGGCCGTATCGACCTCGGTCGTTGCATGTTCTGCGGATTGTGCATGGAAGCCTGCGGCTTTACCTCGTTCTTCATGACCAACGAATACGATGGTATGTCGGGCTTCACGCGCCAGGATCTGTGGTTCGATGCTTCACGTACCCGTGTGCTCCCCGGCGTTCACCAGGAAGCTGTCGATGCAGAATTGGCCAAGCGTGCCTCCAAGGAACGCGACAAGCGTGCCCGCAAGGCCGCCAAGGATGCCAAGGCCGCTGCTGAGGCTGCGAAGGGGGATGCTTGAGATGGATGTGGCCAGCGCTGCCGAAACCGGTGTTTTCTTCCTGTTTGCAGCCATCACGCTC
>CBFIDD010000007.1:25528-30377 GCA_965661285.1 Candidatus Poseidonia sp. | reverse complement strand
GATTTCTGGAACGCCTACTGAGTTGTTGACCAATACAACGTTCACGATTACGGTACGCAACTCTGGTGGTACGAACACAACGACGATCACCATCGAGGTTCTCGACCAGTTGCCGACCATTGCTTATTCGCCAGAGAACTTGACACTGACCAAGAATCAGACCAGCACCAATTTGCCGCTGACTGCAACGCTGACGGGTTCGGGTACGATCACGTCCTGGACCATCAGCCCAGCTTTGCCAAGCGGCTTATCCTTTGGAACGAGCAATGGAACAATTTGGGGAACGCCAACATCATTGATGACGCTCAAGACGTTCACAATTTCGGCGAGCAACAGCGGCGGTTCGGTCAATGCAACGGTGAACATCACTGTGAACGATGAGGCTCCTGACATCTCTTACAATCCAGACTGGTTTGAATTAACCAAAGGTGTTGCAATGTCACCAACTGCGACACCGACCAATGCAGGAGGTGCAATTCCGACGTCTATTCTCGAATCGACCGGCGAAGTCGGCAGGGGTACTTCATTAGCGATTGATGCAAATGGATACAAACATGTTACTTACTTTGATGACACCAATAATGTCCTCAAATACGCCACCGATGCCAGTGGTTCATGGGTAAATATCACCCTTAACACGACGCTGGCCCATTCTGACCAAACAATTGGTACATCGATCGTTATTGATTCAAACGGTGTTTTACATGTAGCATATACTGGAACATCTGGTAATCTGACATATGCCACTTGTTCTTCAACATGCACATCCAACGCCTCTTGGACTTTCGTAGAAATAGACGATTCAGGAAGTGCATCGGGGTCTCCATCCCTCGCAATCGATTCCAATAATGTAATGCATATTTCATACATCGAGTATAACGTCGGGTCCACCTCTGAAACTCTCAAATATGCTACGTGTTCTGCTTCTTGTACAACAGCATCTTCTTGGTCCAACATTACCGTTGACAACTCATTCAATACCGGTTATTTCACTGATATCGCCATCGACTCCAATGATGGCCTTCACATTTCTTACTACAAGAGAACATCTTCTGGGTATGGCTATTACTATGCCACTTGTACATCTTCATGCAACGCAACATCATCATGGAACACATTAGGTCTTGGTGGTGGCAGAGGTGTAAGTGGATTAAATCCGAGTTCAATTGTTGTTGATTCCAACGACGTGGTACATTTTGTCTACTCCACGTTTTCTGGGTCCGCTTCGTATAACGGACTTAGTATTCGGTCATGTTCCGCCTCTTGTACAACAGGATCTTCGGCTTGGCCGTCTAAACAAGTCGATACCAGTTCCGCCTATTTTAGAATCGGGTATATTTCTATGGTTGTTGATTCCAACGATGGACTGCACATTGCCTACGGGATACATGGTCAAAACGTTTATTCGGCCCTTCACTACGCATCCTGCTCATCTTCATGTCCATCTGGTTCGAGTTCAACATCATCGTGGTCTATCACGGAGATCGATGGTACTGTTGAAGCCGGCACAATTTCCATAGCCATTGGTCCAAATGATGGTGTAGGTATTGTTTATGAAGACACTACGAATGACAACCTTAGGGATGTATCAATTGATTCCTCAGCGAATGTGTATGGGTATTCAGTAAGTCCAGACCTGCCTGCAGGATTGAGTTTGGACATCGCAACAGGTGAGATTTCTGGAACGCCAACTGCGCTTTCAACCAACACGACCTACACGATTACGGTACGCAACTCGGGTGGCACAAATACGACGACCATCACCATCGTCGTCAACGATCAGGTCCCGACAATAGCGTACTCGCCAAACGACTTGGATTTGACCAACAACACGGCAAGCAGTGACCTTCCGCTCGTACCGACGATCACTGGTTCGGGTGAAATCACGTCGTGGGAAATTAACGCCAGCCTGCCAAGCGGCTTGACCTTCGAGACGAGCAACGGTACGATTTGGGGCACACCGACCGAACTGTGGACGCAAACGTCCTACATGGTCTGGGCCAACAACAGCGGTGGGTCCACCCAGACCTATCTCAACATCACCGTGCTCGACCAGCTCCCCACCATCGCCTATGTTCCATCGGACCTCACGCTGACCAACAACACCGTCAGCCCTCACCTGCCGCTGAATGCGACCTTGACCGGACCGGGTGAAATCGTCTCGTGGGAAATCAACGCCAGCCTGCCAAGCGGCTTGACCTTCGAGACGAGCAACGGTACGATTTGGGGCACAGCGACCGAAATGTGGCCACAAACCTCCTACATGGTTTGGGCGAACAACAGCGGTGGCTCGAGCGTGGCCTACCTCAACATCACCGTGGTGGATCAACTGCCGACCGTGGCCTACTCGCCGTCCAACCTCACGCTGTACAAAAACACCGTGAGCAGCGACCTCCCACTGATTCCAACCGTCACCGGTCCTGGGGAGATCACCCTGTGGGGGCTCAACACCAGCCTGCCGGCCGGTTTGACCTTCGAGACCAGCAACGGCACCATTTGGGGTACACCGACCGAGTTGTGGCCAACAACCGCCTATCGACTCTCCGCCTTGAACAGCGGAGGAACCACGTATGCGTACTTCAACCTCACCGTCCTTCATCAGGCGCCCATGTTCACCTACGATTCCGACAACTTGACGTTGCTCAACAACACGGCGATGAACTGGTTCATGACCAACATCACCGGTGGAGACATCACGTCGTGGGCCATCGAGCCGAGCATTCCCACCGGTCTGAATTTCGGAAGCGCCTACGGCAGTATTTGGGGAACACCCACCGTGGTTCAAGATGCCACGATGTACACGGTCTGGGGCAACAACTCGGGCGGTTCGCACATGGTGTACCTCAACATTACCATCTACGACCCGGCGGTCACGTTGGAATACAATCCCGAAAATCTCACGCTCACCCGTGGTGTTGCCATGAACGATGTGTTCCCAATCTACACAGGCATCGTGGACAACTGGACCATCGAGCCTGCACTTCCTGTTGGTTTGAACTTCACGGACGGCGCCATTACGGGAACACCGACCGTCAACATGACGACCACGATGTTCACCGTGTGGGCCAACAACAGCGGTGGTTCGTCCAACCACACGCTCAACATCACCGTCGTTGAGCCCATCGTCATCCTCGACTACAACCCCGAAAACGTGACCCTGATTCGTGGCGTGCAGATGACCACGCTCTTCCCGTCGGTCTCGGGTGGCAACGCCTCCAACTGGTCCATCTCGCCTGACCTGCCAGCCGGTCTCAACTTCAGCGACGGTGTCATCAGCGGCACGCCCACGGTCAACCTCACGCTCACGATGTACACCGTTTGGGCGAACAACTCGGGCGGTGCGACCAGCCACACGGTCAACATCACCATCCTGGAGCCCTCGGGCAACCTCTCCTATTCGCCGGACAACATCACCCTCACCCGCGGGGTGGCGATATCCGACCTCCATCCGACCTACAGCGGCGGTGCGGTTGAGAACTGGTCCATTCATCCCGCCCTGCCCGACGGCCTGAACTTCAGCAACGGTATCATCAGCGGTACGCCAACGGTCAACATGACCACCTCGATGTTCACTGTTTACGCCAACAACTCGGGCGGCTCAGCAGCCGCCACCATCAACATCACCATCCTTGAGCCGGTGGTTGACCTGCTCTACAACCCGAACAACCTGACGCTGATGAGCGGCACGACGATGACGCCGCTGGTGCCAACCGTCTCGGGCGGTAACGTCAGCGAGTGGGCGCTTGTGGGCGTCCTGCCCGAAGGGCTGAATTTCTTCAACGGTGTGTTCAGCGGCACACCGCTGGCGAACATGACCCAAACGCAGTACCTCGTTTACGCCAACACGACGGGCGGTAGTGCGACGGCGTGGGTCAACATCACGGTGCTTGAGCCGGCGGTCGACCTGTCCTACAACCCGTACAACATCACGCTGATTCGCAACGAGACGATGAGCCCGCTGTCGCCAACCGTCAGCGGCGGCAACGTCAGCACCTGGTCCATCACGCCCGAGCTGCCGGCCGGTCTGAACTTCACCAACGGTACGATTTCGGGCACGCCCGAGGTCAACATGACGACCACGATGTTCACCGTCTGGGCCAACACCTCGGGCGGAGCATCCTCGACCACGGTCAACATCACCATCCTTGAGCCCGTGGTGGACTTCATCTACAATCCAAACAGCATCGTGCTCACGCGAAACGAGACCATGAACGCCACATCGCCGGTCTTTGGCAACGACGCCCTCGCAAAAGAGTGGGGCATTTCCCCGGCGCTGCCCGAAGGTCTGAACTTCACCAACGGTACGATTTCGGGCACGCCGCTGGTCAACATGACGGCGACCGTGTTCACGGTGTATGCCAACAACACCGGCGGAACGGGCGTGGCCTACCTGACCATCACCGTCCTTGAGCCGGTCGCTACGGTCGTCTATGTGCCCGAGAACATCACGCTGACGCGAGGCGAGGACAACGCCAGCCTCGTGCCGATCCTCGGCGGTGGCATGGTCGCTTCGTGGTCCATCAGCCCCGACCTGCCCGAAGGTATGGTCTTCGACAACGGCAGCATCACGGGCGTGCCGCTGGTGAACAGCACGAACACGACCTACACCGTGATGGCGCTCAACAGCGGCGGCATGGCCTTCGCCTTCCTCAACATCACCGTGGTCGAGCCGGTCGCTATCCTCGCCTTCAACGAGAGTTTCTTCGGCACCCGAGGCGAGACCCTGTTCAACGCCACGGTCAACAACACGGGCGGCATGGTCGCCTCCTGGGAAATTGAGCCGTCCCTGCCCGAGGGTGTGGGCCTGTGGGACGGTTGGCTCTGGGGTACGCCAACGGTGAACCTGTCT
>CBFIDD010000007.1:0-25431 GCA_965661285.1 Candidatus Poseidonia sp. | reverse complement strand
CTGAGACGACGTTCACGATATGGGCCAACAACTCGGGCGGCTCGGCCAACACAACCTTCACCATCGAAGTCATCGAGCCGGTCGTCATCATCGACTACCCCGAGGCTGAGATCACGCTGGTCAACGGCGTCTCACGCGGCCGTATCGTGCCTGTTTTGAGCGGTGGCGTGGCCGACAACTGGTCGATTGAACCCGCCCTGCCACCCGGCTTGATCTTCGTGAACGGGTACGTTGTCGGCGTGGCGACCACGAACCTCAGCCAGACAACCTACACCGTCTGGGCCAACAATTCGGGCGGCTCGGCTTCTGCGACGTTCAACTTAACCGTGAACCAGCCAACGTTCTATGCTCGCTACCCGGTGACCCGCGTCGTGCTCGACGTGAACGAAACGATGCCGACGTTGACCCCGATTTACTACTTTGGCAATAACCAAAACCCCGTGTGGTCCATCACACCAACCCTGCCAAAGGGCCTCGCCTTCGAAAACGGTCGCATCTCCGGTACACCGACCGAAGCGTCCAACGAGACGAACTACACCATCACGGCGCTGGGCGAGATGGTGCCGGTCGAACTCTACGTGATTCTCGAAGTGCGAGCAGAAGCCAACCTGACCGTAGAATCGGTGCGCAACGAAACGGAGGTTGAGCAATTCGTTTTGCCTGAACCTCCTGAAGAAGAATCCTTTGACATGTACTGGCTGTGCTTCCCGCTGCTGCTCATCGTGATGTTCTTGGGCGTTGCCGCCATCAACAACTTCCTCGCCTTGGTGAAGGACGACGACAATGAGGAAGACGACGAAGACGACGCCGATAGCGAGGGCGAGGGCGGCGAAGATGACCCGGAAAACGGCGGCGATTGACCCCTCGGGGCGCGAGCGTCTGCATGGGCCGTTGACCGAAAGTGATAGAGAATGCTACCCTATCGGAGTGGTTGGAGGACGACCGTGTGTACTCGATGGAAGACCTGAAAACAAACCGTGATGCTCAAATCACGGTCGGCAGCATTCTGTTCTTCGTCCTCGCGTTCCCCATCTACTTCGGCATGGCCGCTGGCAGTGCTGACGGCAGCCTCGGCGGCGGTGTCGCTGACTACCAGGTGAACGGGGAGATCACCTATGTGCTCCTCGATTCGGGTTCCGAACCCATCGCTGACGGCGACACGTGGTCGGACACATTCAACACCGATGCGGTCAACAACGCCGACGAACTGAACATCGTGGGCGTTCGCATCAGCATGTCCTACGGTGAAGACGAAACCGGAAACGATGGTCCTCTGTGCACAGGTTCTGACGCGCCTGACACCATCACAGGAACAGCGAGCCACCTCGAATTCAACGGCTCGGCTGACGGACAGAACGATGGTGGTTCAGGCTCCCACGACGCCATGGCCATATGGTACAACGAATCCATGGTCGGAGCCGTCGTTTCCGGACTCTCCATGAGTGAGATTGAGGCTCAAATCGATTCCATGGGTGCCGGTCTTGGCGACCATTCCGTCAGCATATCGGTGGCTGCGCAAGCAGGAAATGAGGGCAACCCGCTTTGTGGACAGCGCTCCGATGGTGGCGAAACGGTGGACTACACCGTTGAATTGATGGTCTTCGACTACACCATTGCGCCGTACATCGATACCAGCGATATTTGATTTTCACAGGTAGTGTGGCTTGAGGGCATCGTCCAACCGATTCATGTCGGTGACCATGGCGTCAGCCCACGTGTTCCACTTTGATGTGTCTGCCAAATTGAAGTCGTCATAATCAAACTGGATGCTATAGGCCGATTTCCTTCGACCGTGATTCCAAACCAGGGGTTCACCGAAGGCCTCTTCAATCGCCCCTCTTTTCGAAACAAAATGTTCGTGGATGGCCTTTGCCTCGTCAATATGGTGAGGTTTGGAGCCTCTGTAAATCCACATCTCAACACGAGCAGTTTTCGCCCTCACCACGTAAATCATGTAGACGCCTGTGGAAACGGATTTCCTGATGGTTCTGACTTTACCCAGTTTCCCTGTGATTTCAGGGCGGGCTTCGGGGTGGTTGGCAATCAGGCGCAGAAATTGAGTGTGGAGGGCTTCAGACATGGTTCATTTCTCCTTAGGCGTTGAGCAGCTTCTCGATGTTGATGATCCCGCTGACCCGCTCGTCGGCCAATGCTTTCATCGTGGCCAGTTGTTCATCGCTGGTCGCTTCCATTCGCATCACGAGCACCGGCTCGGTGTTGGATTTACGCGCCAGGTACCAGCCGACGTATTCGTCGTCCTCGTTGTTGAATCGCACCCGCACACCGTCCACGGTGGAGCATTCCATTTCTGCAAAGGCCTCGGTGATGGTCGCCACGACCTCCAACTTGTCCTCCTCAGCGCACGGCACTTTGACCTCACCCGTGGTGGGCAAGGGCGGAGCGAGCCGGTCGAGTTCGCTCGAAAAGGTAGGACCGCCGTCGCCGGTGGGCGCTTGGCGCGACCACAGCTCGATGAGGCGAGCCGCATTGTAGAGCGAGCAATCAAAGCCGTACCATCCACGGTCAGCGAGGAAGATGTGGCCGCTCATTTCGGCCGCCATTTTGCAGTCGGGCATACTGGCCAAGACCCGCTTCATGAACGAGTGGCCGGTGCGAGCCATGACGGGGCGTCCTCCGGCTTCGAGAATGGCTTGTTCCACGTTCATGGAACACTTCACGTCGTAGACGATGCGCAGGTGTTCGTCGTCCGCTGCATCCTCGGGGATTTCGTCCTCGTCCTTGAGCAGGTCGTCTGCAAGCAGCGCGATGAGTCGGTCAGGATAGATGAAACGACCTTCTTCGTCAACCGCTCCAATGCGGTCGCCGTCGCCGTCAGCACCCATGCCGAATTCGCATCCGTGGTCCACGACGGCCTTCCCGAGGTCGACCATGTTCTTGGGTCGGGTGGGGTCGGCACCGTGGTTGGGTTCGGTGGCGTCCCAGTCGCAGTACAGGTCAACGTGCTCGACACCCATCTTGTCGAGCAGTTCGACCATGAACGGCCCGGGCACGGCGTTGCCGCAATCCACGGCGACCTTGACGGTACGGGCCAGCGGCCCGGTTGAAGCGATGATGGCATCGAGGTAGGCGTCCATGTGCGGGTGGTCGACCACCTCGCCTGCGCCTTCTCGGAAGTCGCCCTTGAGGAAGACGTCTTTCAGTTCCTGAATTTCTTCTCCGGCCAGCGGCAAGGTGCCTCGGCACATCTTGAAGCCGTTGTGCGTGGGCATGGGCAAATGACTGGCGGTAACCATCACGCCACCGTTCACGGGCAGCGTCCAGCAGGCGTGGTAAACGCACCCGGTCGACACGATGCCGAGGTCCCACACTTCGACGCCACCGTCGGCCAGACCGGCCATGAGTTGCGTGGCGAGCGCAGGCGATGAATCGCGGATGTCCCGCCCAACGGCGTAGGATTCGCATTCAAGGTAGGTCGCCAGGGCGCGGCCCAGTCGGTAGGCAAACTCGGGGTTCAATTCTCCCGTGCCGTCACCGTTGGCAAATCCGCGAATATCGTAGGCTTTGAAGCAGGCTTCGGGCCAGGTCTCCATGACGTGACGGAGAGGCTTTCGGCTTTCAATCCTCGCGATTTATCGCACCATCCAGTTGACCGCCACCATCGTTACCGTGATGATGACCAGCGCTTCCAGCAGCACCCCGTGATAGGCACAGGCGGCCAGAAAGGCCGTTGTTGGCAGACCCACCACGCGCAACAAGCGTGGCCACGTCCACAAGCCCTTCGGCGGTTGGTCAAGGTAGGGCGAGCCAGGCATCTCAATCCTGCTTCACGGCTTGAACGACGATTTCCACGAGGGCATCGGCGGGCAGGGCATCAACAGCAAAGGCGGCTCGGGTGGGCTTGATGTCCACGCCTTCCAGCCACGCACCGTACACATCGTTCATCGGGGCGTAGAAATCCATTGTTTTGAGCAGAACTTGGACGAACACCAGGTCGTGCTTGGAGACGCCAGCCTCGGCCAGTAAACCATCGATTTTGTCAAGCGTGCCTTGGGTTTGGGAGGCGATGTCGTCGCCGGCATCGATGTTGATTTGGCCCGAGAGCCAGACGTGGTTGCCGACCACCACGGCGGGTGTGTAAGGGGCGTAGGTTTTGGTTCCGGGCGGGCTGATGCCGATTTTGCTCATGCACACCGACCCACCGAACTCGCCCATCAACTTCTCCCATGCGATGCCTTGAGGGCAGGCACCTTTTCCCCCAACCATGCGCACCTGCTGGGTTCTCGACCATCCGGCCCACGTGCGGCTGCTGGCTGAGTTCTTGCGAAACGGCACGACGGCCGACCTCATCGTGGCGTGTGAGCGTCCGGAAGTTCGGGCCATGCTCGAGCAGGGCGACGGGCGTTTGCCCCGTCGTCAAACGCTCTGGGTGCCTCGGCCCGTGGGCGATGGGCGGAAGCGAAAAGCGGTCTACCGCCTGCGAAGTGTCCAGCGATTTCTCAAGGCCGCCGGCAAGGACGGCCAAGGGCCCGTGAAACGCATCGTGGGCGTGGGGGCGGCCTTGGAGATGATGGCGGCCAAACCCCGATGGTGGCGAGGCTCAAGCGTGGAGGAACGCTGGTACATCACGGACACCGAGGTGAACCACCTCGCCCATCGGCTCGCCATGAAGAGCGCCACGCACGTCGTCGTCCCGACGCACTGGCGGGCGGACCTCGACGGTGGCTTCCTTGATTCGTTTGGCGGCAGCGTCCATCGCTTGGACGGGCTGCATGGCCACGTTCATCTCGTACCGCATCGCCGTCCATCGGCCGTTTCTTCTCCGCCTCGGGTGCTGGTTCGTCGCTTGGCCGGCGGGGGGGTTCACGATGAGGATGAGATTGTGGCCCTGCCGGAAGATGCGCTGGACGGTTTGAGGATCACGAATGCCGATGAGAACGGCTACGAAGGCGACCCGTGGAGACTCGACCGTGAAGTGGCCGCTCATGACGGCGTCATCACGCAATCGGTCACGCTCGCCAGCGAGGCGGCTCTATTGGGCACGCCCGTACTGCTGATTTCTGCAGCGCAGCGTGGTTTCGTTGACCGCTTAGAACAAGAGGGTGCACCGCTCTTCCGATGGCGAGGGCTGGAGGATGAGACAGAATGGGCCTCGATTCATGCACAATTCTTGGCGGGCTTGCATCTGACCGATGCGTTGGAGCCGGCGGCGTGGCCCGATGCGAAGGGCCAGTTGACGGCGTGGCTGGGCTGAGGGGACTCAGTCTTCCGAATCGTCGTTCGCGGCGTCGAATTTCTCTCGCATGGTCGGGTTGTTGCGGGTCAATTTCCTCACCGTGAGGTCCTGGGCTTTGTCGTTGGCCAGGCGGTAGTTATTTCCGGATTTGAGCAACTGTTCCTTGGTCTTTTGCAACTCGTCGATGGACTTGTCAATCCGCTTGATGGCCTCCATGAACTGGCGCGAGGCGAGGTCGTAGTTACGGCTGAACTTCTCTTGGAACTCCTTGAGGTCGGCCTCGAAGTTCTCAACGTCGACATTCTGCGACCGGATGACCGCCAACTCGTTTCGGATTTCAATCGACTTCAGGGCAGCGTTGCGCAGAAGCGTGATGATGGGAATGAAGAACTGCGGGCGAACCACGTACATCTTCTCGTACTTGTGTGACATGTCGGCGATGCCGTTGTACAACTCGTTGTCCGGCTCGAGCATGGACACGAGCACGGCGTATTCGCATCCTTTGGCCTTGCGGTCCTTGTCGAGTTTTTCGAGGAAATCTTCGTTTTTCTTCTTCGTCTTGGTCGTCTCGCCTTCGTTCTTCATCTCGAACATGATGCTGATGAATTCAACATCGTTTTCGTCGGCTTCCTTGAAGATGTAATCGCCTTTCGTGCCTCCCGAGGCATCGTTGTCCTTCTCGAAGTAGGCCGTTGGGAAGGCGGTCGGTCGGAGTTTGTTGAACTCAAGTTCGCAGTGCTGCTCCAGGGTTTCACCGAGCATCTTCGTGCTGAGTTTCATTTTCATCTCTTTGCGAAGCTCGATTTCTTCCTCTTTCATCTGGATGATTTTGTCCCGCGTGGTCAGTTCCATCTGGTGTTTTTCAACCAGGGTTTTTTCCAACAGCGCCTTTTCCGTACCGGCGTTGTTGACTTTGTTTTGGAGGTCTGAGATTTGACTCTGCAGGGTGGACGTGGCTTCGTTCACGGCCATTTGCTTCTCCATGTCCTTCTTTTCCAGCTCGCCTTTGAGCCGCTGAATCTGCTTTTCTTTGTTGGCGTATTCCTCGTCTTTCTTTTTGCTCATGGTCGATTCGGCAAGTTCAATCGCGAGCTCGTGCGTACGCCTCGCCTCTTCCAAGCGCGTGTTGAGTTCGGCTTCAAATTCAGCCGTTCGAACTTGACTTTGGATGGAGGCATAACCTGCCGCATCCATTTCGAAAACTTGTTTACAATTCGGGCATTCGATGTCGCTCATGTCTCCAACCAATCGCCTAGGGTACATAAGGAATCAGCGAGGCTTGCACGCTTCGTTGTTGCCAACCACGGACCTTAAGCACGAGGCGGTACTGAGGAATTTCGTGCGCTTCTTCATCGGCACCGCCTTGACAGCCACCCTCATGCTTTCGAGCATGCTGGCCGGCTGCATCGGTGGGAACCTCGAAAACGACTTCGTTTATGCCGACGAGGCGGTTTACGAATCCACCAACGCGACGATCGTCGAGGTGTGGGAAGATGGCGAACTCGTGGAAACGAACTACCCCGTCCTGTCCTTCGATTTCAACGAGTCCACTGCACCATCGCCCTTTGTCGCCTATTCGGTCATGGGCACCCACGTCGCTGAGACGGTGGACGCCACACAAACAACCGTGGTTGAGGTGGAATTCAAGCACCATGGCTTCCATGCACTGGACCTCATCGCAGACTACCAGGACACGACTGATGAGCGCGGCAGCGACTCACGTCATCTCAGCGAGGTCGTCGTTCGCATTGAAAAACACATCATTTGGCGTGAATCGGCCACCAACGATCCTCTGACCATGCCGTTGGACACCCGTCGGGAGGTGGGTGATGAAACCGCCAGCGTCATCGTCATCGAGTCCACGGTTCACAATCCAGAACTCATCAACAACATCGGGGGTGGACAGGACGTGGAGGTGTCGTGGGCGCTCATCGACGAGACGCAAGAAGCCTGTCAGTCGCAACCCGGCACGGTGGAAGAGGGCGGTTCAGCCTCGTGGAAAACGGTGCATTTCAACACTGACGAGGTTCATGAACTCCGAGTGAATTACGAAGAAGGTCAGGACACCATTGATGTCGAGCACGTCGTTCTCATCGAGTACGAACACCTTGAATCGGAGCCCGAGATGTGATGATTCAGCAGCACCCTTCGTCTCGCAGCGGTGCTGCGGTGAAGGTGACTTTGTCCACGTTGGGTGTGTTTTGAATCGTTTCGATGGTGGTTCGGAATCGGCTTGCCGTGCCGATGGCATGGAGCACGTCAACGCAGGTGTGACTGTGCGCAAGGCAACTGTGGTTGTAGGAGGTGATGTTCAGTTGGTCCGAGTGTCGAACTTCGAGGAGTTTGCCCTCGGCGTCGTGCTGATAATAGACGATGAGGTGTCCTTCCACCACTTCCTCATCGCTCATGTCGTTCAGTTCCCCTCGTCCTTTCATTTCTGCGAAGGCGGTGGCCGCGTCTCGAAGGAATCGACTCCGATTTTGGTAGCCCGCCGTCGCCATCAGGCCCTCAAGTCCGCCTGCGAACTCATCGTCCACGCTGAACGAGATGATTTTGCTCATGTTTCCCCCTGCGGGCACTCATTCATAATAATTTCTAGGTTTCTAATTATTAGTATTTGTTATATATGTAATAGCAAAGCGAAAGACATGAGCCAAAAGTCAAACCGTGCCATTTTTGCAGCCTTGATGATGATTCTTGCAAGCCTCGCAGGCTGCCTTGGGAGCGAAGACCTCAATGACGGCGGCACGGTGATCGTCTCGACCTACCACATTGAACAAATGGTCAGCGCCGTTGGCGGCGACCTTGTTGACGTTGAGATGATCAGCAGCGACAACATTCCCGTTCACGATTATGAACCATCTGCACAAGACTTGATTCGACTTCAATCGGCTGACCTCTTCTTTTACCACGGGCTCGGACTTGAACCGTGGGTTGAGGATGCGCTCGACGCCATGGGAGCCGATGCGCCGCTCGCCACCTCAACGCACGCTCTTCCCTCTGGCGAAGAAAACCTTGACTACGAATCCATGATGGTTGAAGACCTCTGCGTATCGCTGACCGGTCCAGCAACGGAGGACATCCACATGCTCGCTGAGCACGCCGAAGACGCCGGTGAACTTCACGGCGAAGACGGCACCTACAACCTGGGTTTCCCTGAAGACCACCACGATGAGGAAGGCGACCACGACGAGGACCACCACGACGAGGAAGGCGACCACGACGAGGACGGCCACGACGGCCATGACCACGGCGAAGAAGGCCTGGTTTCGGCTGAAGAGACCATCGAGAACGGCGAGGGCTGCCCTTCAGGCACGATGATTTACGTTTACCATCTTGAAGAGGGTGAATACATGCTTGAATTTGAGGCTGAAGACATGGAGACCTTCCGCATGGCCATCGCTGCCATGGGAGGTGCTCACCCCCACCACCATGACCACGGCGACGAACACGGCGATGAGCACGGTGTTTGCCACGACATGAGCACGCATGAGAACCACGACGAGTACGAGAACGAGGAAGACTGCGAAGCAGCTGGCTACATGTGGATGGAAGAAGAGCACGACGACCACGACGGCGGTTGCCACGACATGAGCACGCATGAGAACCACGACGAGTACGAGAACGAGGAAGACTGCGAAGCAGCTGGCTACATGTGGATGGAGGAAGAGCACGACGACCACGACGACGACATGACGCCCGAAGAGGCCATGTCACAATTCGACACGAACAACGACAGCAGCCTCTCCTGGGACGAGTTCTGGGTGGCATGGAACATGGAAGGCGACGATGACCACGACGACGAAGAGGGCGAGCATGATGAAAATGAAACCGACGGCGATCACGACGACCACGACCACGAGGAGGAGCACTCTCCGCTCGAAGAAGTCATGGAAGAATACATGGCTGAGATGTTGATGACAATGTTCAACGAATCGGACGCTGACAACAGCGGGGGCCTCTCCCTTGAGGAATTGGAACACTTCATTGAAGACATCGATGCCATGGAAGATGATGACATGGGCATGCCATCTGGCGAATTCATTGTTGGCGCATTTGACGAAGACAACGACAGTGCGCTTTCTTTTGAGGAATTCTCCGAAATGATGGGCATGGAGCATGATCACCACGATGACAACGAAACCTACGACGACAACGAATCGGCCGAGGAAGAACTCATGGAAGGCATGATGCACATGATGTTCAACATGAGCGACGCCAACAGCGATAGCTTCCTCAACGCTTCAGAAGTCGAGATGATGTTCGAGATGATGGACGAAGACGACGACCACTACGAAGAGGGCATTGCCTTCATCGGCCTCCACGTTGAAGAAGAAGGCGAATACGGTGTTGCCCTACCTGCGGGCGTTATGCTTCACGTTCTCTCCGAATCCGACCATGCGGGCCACGACCATGGCCACGACGAGGAAGGCGACCATGATGAGGAAGGCGACCATGATGAGGAAGGCGACCACGACGAGGAAGGCGACCACGATGAGGAAGGCGACCACGACGATCACAGCGACGAAGAAGCACTGGCTTACGACCCACACAGCTGGCTTGACCCATTGGCGTTCAAGGAGCAAATCGAAGTCGTTGTCGGCGTGATGAGCACGGCTTTCCCTGACGGTGCAGACACATTCCGAGCCAACGCCGATGCTTACCTCGCTGAACTGGACGCCCTCGACAGTGGATTTGACGCTGCTTTCGGCGAGAACGGCACCTGTTCAGCCAACACGGTGGTCAGCAACCACAATGCCTACGCTTATATGGCCGAACGCTACGAACTCGACTTTGTCACCGTCCACGGACTTGACCCTGAAGGCGAGCCTTCAGCAGACGACATCGCTGAAGCGGTGGAGCGAATCAACGAAGACGGGATTACGGTCTTCTATGTTGAAGAGTACACCAATGCCGACGCTGTGGCCAGTTTGGTGCAGCAAACGGTGTCCGACGATCTCCCCGACGGTGTCTCCGTGCTGACGCTTTACACGATGGAAATGGCGCCAATGGATGGCTCGGATGATTATCTCTCGCTGATGAACAAGAACCTCGAGAACCTGAAGACCGGGCTAGGGTGCTGAATCCGGGGTTGACCGAAAAAACAGGGAGGAGGGTAGAGGCATGCATGAATCAGATCTCGTTCCTCTCCTGTTTGTCGGCGGGGTCTTCGTCGTCCTCACCGGCCGTTTGTTTGTGTCATATTTCAAGGCGAAGTTGGTTTAAACACAGGCCTCCACGTACATGTTGGGTGGGATGGCGTCATGGCAAAATCCAGCGCTACGGCACCCATTCTCGATGTTCGGGATGTTTCGGTGAGTCGCGCCGGTGCTCAGGTGCTCAACAACATCAATCTCCGAATTGAGCGTGGGGAATTCGTTGGCATTGTCGGGCCAAATGGGAGCGGTAAATCGACGCTTTTGCTGACCATCCTGGGCGAGCTGAAGACACGGGAAGGAACGGTCTCCCTGTACGGTCAACCCCCGTCAACCCGGGAATTTTTTGGGAAGATCGGTTGGGTATCGCAAGCGGCTGCCAATCTTCCGAAGGACATCCGATTGACGGTCAACGAGTTGGTTCGATTGGGCACGGTGAACGTCTCCAACATGTTCAGTTTCTTTGACACAAAGCGACAGCAACGCGTGCAGGAAGCCATTCGCATGGTGGGTCTGGAAGGCGTTCAACACAAGGATGTTGGTCGTCTTTCGGGCGGTCAACGTCAGCGTGCGGTCATCGCTCGTGCCCTGGCCTCGGAAGCCGAATTCATCCTTCTCGACGAGCCGCTGGTCGGTATTGACCGGCCGTCACGAAATGCATTGCTGAAACTGCTTGACGAACTCTGCCACAACGAAGGCAAGACCATTTTGATGGTCTCACACGATTTGGCCGCTATTCGCCAAACCGCTCATCGCATGATCTACCTCGAAGAGACCGTCCGTTTTGACGGGGCTACCGACGCGTTTCCGGGACTTGAAGAACTTGCCAATCTGCGCGGTATCGAGCCTGTTCACGGCCATGCTCACCACCACCACGACGTACAGGAGGCCGAATGAATGGGGATTGGTGTCGTGTTGTTGGACCTTATCGCTCCGCTTTTGGAATTCCTTTCCCCTGTGGTTCCCGGAGAGGTGTTCCCCTACTTTTTCGAGATGGAAATGTTCCAGCGGGCGATGCTTGCAGCCTTCATGGTCACCGTGGTCGCCGGTATTCTGGGGACGTATTTGCTGATTCAGAACCTCGCCCTAATCGGTGATGGACTCGCGCACGTCTCGTTTGGTGGCGTCGCTGTGGGTATCGTGCTGGGGGCGACCTCACCGCTGTGGTATGCGCTCGTGTTCAGCGTCATTGCCGCGATTCTCATTCATGAGATGCAGTCGAGGGGTATGTTGAGCGGTGATGCTTCCATTGCTATTTTTCTCACGGGCATGCTCGCCCTTGGTTTGGTCGTGCTTCGCTTGGGTGGCGGCGGCATCACCACCGATATCGAGGGCTATCTGTTCGGGAACCTCTTGCTCATCGACGAGCAAAGTTTGGACCTGATCGCCACCATCTGCATCGGTTCACTGGTCCTGATGTTCATGCTTCGCAACGCCATGCTGGCCGTCACCGTCGACCCCGTCGCTGCTCGCATCCAGGGCCTGCCCGTTCGCAACATTGGCCTTCTCTTCAGCGTCATCACCGCCGCCGTGGTCGTGAGCATGGTACAGGTGGTTGGCACGCTTCTGGTCACGGCCTTGCTGGTCACGCCCGCCGCTACGGCCAAACTCGTCGGCACCAGTTTCCGCTCGTGCATGGTGTGGACGCAGGTGTTCGGTCTTGGCTCGGTCCTGTTGGGCCTTTACCTCTCTGCGGAACACGACACGGGAAGCGGTACGATGATTGCGCTCGTGGCCGCCTGTATTTTCGCCGTGGTTGCCATCACGCAAACGCTGCTTCAGAGCGTTTTGAAGGCGGAGGACAACCTCAACTGAGCCAGTTGGTCAGGATGTGCAGGTGGTCGCCCGCGAGGGTCAACTCGCCGCTGAACACGGTCTTGATGGGCCAGAACTTGGCGTCAGCAGCGTCGTCGCCGGCCGTAGGCGTTTGGTCCTCACTGACCTTGATTTCATAGACGACGCTGACGATGTGTTTGCGGGGGTCTCGGTCGGGGTCGCCCATCACCATCAGCAGGGTGGGCTCGGTCCCGACAAGGCCCGTTTCCTCCTCGAGTTCCCTCACCGCGGCGTGAATCGGGTCTTCGCCCTGGTCAACAAAACCGCCGGGAAGCGCCCACGCACCTTGCATCGGTGGGTGTTTTCGCTGAATGAGCAGCACGGTGTCACCCCTCCGGACAGCGGCGTCCGCAGCCAGTGCGGGATTGAGCCAGCCGTTGCATTCGTCACAGGTCGCCATATCACTCACCGTAGCGGCGCCCGCGTTCCTGGTAGGTTCGAATGGCCTTGAGCAGGTCTTTCTTGGCGAACGACGGCCAGAACACGTCCGTGAAGTAGAGTTCCGAGTAGGCCATCTGCCACAGCAAGAAATTCGAAATCCGCTCCTCCCCGCTGGTGCGTATCACGAGGTCGGGGTCGGGCATGTCGGCGGTGTAGAGCCGCTTGGAGACGGCCTCTTGGTCGATGTCGTCGAGTGAGATATCGCCCGATGCGTAGTCTTTGGCGATGGTTTGAATGGCGGTGATCATCTCTTCACGACTGCCGTAGGCGAGGCAAACGGTGAACACGAAGTCATCGTAATCCGCTGTTTTTGATTCGGCGTAATCGATGGCGTCGTTGACCCGCTTCGGCAGCAGTTCCCGCCGGCCAATGATGTTCACACGCACGTTGTTTTCGTGGATGCGCTCGTCGTCTGCGATGTCCTTGAGGCCCTCGACGTAGAGGTCGAAGAGCACGTCGAGTTCACCCTGAGGTCGATTGAGGTTCTCGGTGGACAGGGCGTAGACGGTGAACCAGGGGATGTTGAGTTCCAACACCCAATCGAGCACGCGCTCCAACTTCTTCTTCCCAATCCGGTGTCCCATGCCGGTGGCAATGTTGCTGCGCCAGGCGAAACGACGATTGCCGTCCATGATGATGGCGAGGTGGTTCACCTGAAGCGGATGTTCCACGACCTCGCGCAGGAGCTTCGCTTCGACCGCTTGGCCGAGCACGTCTCCCATGCGTTCCGAGATGCCCATGGTCGCCCTCCGCCTGTCCGTGAGTGCATACGGTGTTTGATTGCTCCCCTCTCAAGGCAACGCCCGTTCCGTCATGTTTGAAGGGCAACGGTTCTTCGGTGGAACATGGCAGCGACCACCGATTCTTCGGCGCAACCCGCTGTTCATCCGCCGTGGTTTCCGCACGCTTTGGTTGACCGCCCCTGCGACCCGACCACCTTCGCAGAAGGTTTGCCTTCGCCTTGGGGCCGTCTCTACGGCTGGGACCACACGCATGCATTGAATCCAGACTGGTGGAATCGGGACCAAAGCGGCCGCTGGGGTCAGTGGCCAGCAACCATCACCTCGGTTGAGGTCGTCGCTGAGCACCGCTCCGGCGTGACCGTTCACCTCAACGGAACATGGACGGCGTGCCTCTCTCCTCTCCAAACGGGAACAGATGTTTCCACGCTCGCCCTGTTTGACCCCTGGGCGAATGCGCTGGCCGATGCTCCAATCGTCCTTCCCGTAGCGGGGCAGAAAAACGAGCACGGCGACCAAGTTGTAGTTTTTGAGTTGCACACGTGCTTGTCCACCGAAGCCGTGGCACAACGTCCCCACGACCTTGTCCGGACCGCTGCGGGTGTCCACGCTGCGTTCGTTGCCCACGCCACGCCGAACACGGAGCGCCGCTGGAACGAGCGCCTCAAGGCCATCGAAGACCAACTCAAGACCACCACCCTCTGGCGAGCCCCGCACACCAAGCACGTGGTCGGGCTGCCGGCGACGCATTTCTCACTCGATGGTGTGGTCGCAAATGCTGACGGGAACATGGCGCTCGTTCCTCGTCCTCGCTCCCTGGTCGACCACCTGTTGGCCCCGAGTGAACGCCTCCCGGGCGTCTCGTCCATCGCCATGTTTGAACAGCGCCTTTCGATGATGGAGGGCTTTGCCATGCCTGAATCACGAGCGGCGTTTTACCGGGCATGGGGGGCGGTTGTTCCCGCTTCGTGGACGTCGAGCGCCAGCCTCTCAACCGCCAATGGCGGGGTGTGGATCTGGCGCTACGAAGCCATGCTTTTGATGTTGGCCGAGGCTCGCGCCTACGGTCTGCAACAGCAGGCTGACCAATGCGACCGCTGGCTGTTCGATGTTTCTCGCATTCAGGCTCGACTCGGTGAATTGCGCACCGTTCATGCCGTCCGTCGGGGCGGAATGTGGGCTGCGATTGCAGCGGCCCTCCTCGGCTCGGGACCCGTCCAAATTCCCTTTGTCCTCGGTTCGGCGGGTGTGGCACTGGCCGCTCATTTCGTTCATCAGCGACGCATGCCGCCGCCGTTTTGATTCAGCGCTGCTGGCGAACACGGCCGTCGTAGAACTCAATGCCGAGGTCTTCGGCGATGTTCTTGAGGTCGATGATGAGTTTGGCGCGTTCTTGACGCTCCTCCACAAGGCCCGAAACGTCCCAGTAGAGGTTGAGGTCAACATCAAGCGACGTGGCTGAAATCATGCTGACCTGACAGAACGAGGCGTCTTCTTTGAGCGTCTTGGGGTGGTCTTCAATCGTCTTGAGCACGCGCTCGCAAAACGCGTTCACCGCGTCACCGTCGGCGTTGATATCGAGATGGAGTTGGGTCTGCCAACGGCGCCACCGTCGCTTGCCCCAGTTTTCAACGGGGGTGTTGACCAGACTGGCGTTGGGCATGGTGATGATGGTGTCGGCTGAGGTTCGAATCAGGGTGGTACGCAGGTTGATTTCGATGACCTCACCTTCTGCTGCACCGACACTGATCCAATCGCCCACCTTGAACGGTCGGTCGAGCAGCACCGTGATGGCGCCGAAAAAGTTGGAGATGGAATCCTTGGCCGCGAGTGCAAGGGCGAGTCCGGAGATACCGAGCCCGGCGATCAGTGAGGTCAGGTCAAAGCCCATTGAATCGGCGACAAAGACAGCACCGACGAAGATGATGAGGAAGCGAAGAACGCTCTGCAGGGCAGAGATGAGGGTCTTTTCCGTGCCGTCCATTTGGTCGTCGGTATCGAACATCATCACGATGTCCTGAACGATGTTGACCAGTCGGAAGGCCCACACGACCACGGCGATGGCGACGATGAACTGCATGATGCCGGGGAGGAAACTCACCGCCACATCCGGCATCAGAATCGGTGAATCCAGACGCTCCATGTCGTCGATCATGACGGTGACGAGGAAATACGCCAAACCAACCCCAACAGCGGTACCCAAGGCCTTGTCGGAATCTCGAACGGTTTTGCCCTTGATGGCTTCCGAACGGATGATGGTTCCCAAGACGGTCGGGCCAAAACGCATGGCCAGCAAGCGAACGAGCACGATCATCCCCACAAGGCCGAGCAGCGCCAGCAAGGTGTAGGTGGTGAAGCCGAACATCTCGTCGCGCAAGGCCGAGTCAGCAGCGGGGTTCCATAGGCCGTCCATGGTAGCCGCACCGGGTCATTTGAGTAGTTTTTTGCCCTTCCAAAGCAGGTTTTTCGGCCTGCTCATGGGCTGTAGGCCCACATCCACCTGCACGAACGCTTGAAGAACTGAAACGGCGTCGGCCAAACGATAGCATGATGTCAGCCGCGCCCGTTGCTCTTCGCTCCACCGCTCCTCGCCCAACGCTGGGCTTTCTTATCGTCCTCCCGTTGCTGCTTTCCTTTGCCGCTCCGGTTGCCGAGAACGCCTACGCTCAGGAACCCGCCACGGGCGATGCACCCGAAGACATTTGGTCGGACGATTACATCAACATGATTTTCCCATGGGCGCCAGCCAACGACGAAATTTTGCAGTTCAAGCAGTACCACACCTACGAGACGCTGAAAACACGCATGATGCGGCTCGCCGAGGACCATTCCGATATCTTTGCGTTCTACGAGGGCATGAACGGCGGCACCAATGCCCGCGGTGAAGAAGTGACGGCCGACGCCTACGAAGGTTGGTATTACGGTCACGCCTCTCCGTGGATAAAAGTCACGGCTGACGTGCAGGGTGGCGACTACAACGACTTTGTAGGCGATACTGGAAACTACCCCGACCGACACGACGTGATGATCGTCGGCAACCACCACGCCCGTGAGTGGATGTCCTACCAGGTACCGATGATGCAACTGGAAGTCATCGCCTTCTCCTACAACAACATCGGCTACGATAACGATGGCGACGGGCTCGTCGACGAAGACACCTGGGGCGACGCCAACGGCGACGGCCAACTTGACGACGACGGCGACTGTCTTGCGCTCGCTACGGAATATCAGGATTCCAACGGCGACGGCACCAACTGTGGTCCCGGCGACCTTGGCGTGGACGAGGATTACTCTGAACAGTGGATTACCGACCTCGTAAACTCGCGTGAGATCTACATCATCCCCATGCTCAACGTTGACGGCAACATCTACGACCGCGAGGTCTTCTGTCCAGCGCCCGCATGGGAATCATGTCCCAGCGGTGGATGGAGGAAGAATCTCCGAGACAACACCTTCACCGGCGTGACGCCGCTTCCTGACCTCCAAGAAGAGGTGGATGAGGACTGCGACGGTGTTGACCTCAACCGAAATTACCAGTTCGAATGGGGCGCACCGTTGGGTGCGACGGGACCGTTGATTCCAGGAACCTGTTCGCCCGCTGAAGGCGAGCTTGACGGGTCGAACAACGATGTCTACAACGGCCCGGTGGACGACCGTGACAACGACGGCGACGGGCAGATCAACGAAGACCACGTCGACGGCAAGGACGACGATGCCGACGGTGTGACCGACGAAGACTGGTGGGGTGGAAACTCCGAGCCCGAGACCAAGTTCATTCAAGACTTGACGGAAATGAACGACGATGTGGGCGACGGCGCCAGCGAATTCAAGTCGACCTTGACGCACCACTCCTACTCCGAACTCATCCTCTGGCCGTGGGGCCACTGCACCGACTGTCAAAGTCCCGACCACAACCAACTCCAGTACCACGGGCAGCAAATGGCTGACATGACGCAGTACGCCAACCTCCAATCCTCTTCGCTCTACCCCACTTCGGGTGATTTCTGCGACTGGCACTACGGCGTCCACGGCTCGTACTGCTACACTTCAGAAATCGGTACGGCGTTCCACCAGCGCCCTGAAGACATCGACCACATTGCCGTGCGCAACCTCGGTCTTGGCTTCTACATCGCTGAAATCGCCGATAACCCACGCGAGCGAGCGGACTTGGAAATCGCCAACATTTCACAGCAAAACTACCTCAAAGAGCCCACGATGGTCGACATCCCAGAGGAGGGCGATATTCCCATCGAACTCTGCGTCTCGAACCAATTCCCCTACAGCACAAAGGACACCATGATCCAGTGGCGTCAAGTCAAGCCCAGCCGCATGCAGAGCGATTTCGGTCCCCGCGAGTGGTCCACCACCCCGTGGGAAAGCACAGGTGTGGAGATGGTCGATGGTGGTTGTTCCCTCGCAGCGGGCAACGGTACCCTGTTGCGGGCCATGCTGCCCGTTTCCGAAACGGCCGTGGGTGAAGTCCACTACAAGGCGACCGTTTCGACACTCGGTGGCGCCGACCTCTATCAGTACCCTGCGGACGGCGATTATTTCGTCCTCGACGTCTCCTACCGTGCAGCCTTTGGCAGCGTGTTTGGAGCGTTCTTCACCTTCTCGCTCGTCGCCACCTTCGTGTGGGGTGGATTGGCGGTGGCCCTGCGTATCATGCTCAGCGATGATGACGAAGACAAGGTCTTCGAATCTGGTCCCCCTCGTGAGGCGATTGAAGTCGGCCAACTCGGGGAGGACTGAGGTGGTCGCATGGGAGAAAGCGACCAGTTCAACGGCCGTCTCGGTCTTATCTTCGCCTCGATCGGTGCAGCCATCGGTACGGGGAACATCTGGCGTTTCCCCCGCATGGTCGGTGCAAACGGCGGTGGAACGTTCCTCATTCCCTGGCTCATTTTCTTGTTCGCGTGGTCCATTCCACTCGTCATCGCCGAGTACGCTATGGGCAAGCGGAGTCGTACGGGAACCATCGGGACCTTCCGTATTTTTGCTGGTCGCAGATTTGCATGGATGGGGCTGTGGACGGCGTGGATTTCCACCGCCATCGGCTTCTATTACGCCGTGGTTTCCGGATGGACGCTGAAGTATTTCCAACTCGGCATCACCGGTGCACTGAGCGGAGAAAAGGTCGACACGACCGAAGTTTGGAATTCCTTCCTTCAATCCCCCGGCCAGGTGATTTTCTTCCAATTCATTGTCATCCTCTTGGTGCTTGGCACCATTTGGAAGGGTGCAAAAGCCATTGAGAAGGTGAATTTCTACCTCATGATTTCCCTCTTCGCCCTGCTCTTCCTGACGCTCTTCCTCTCGCTGTGGATGGACCTCAGCGACGGCAGCCTTGACGGTGCGCTGTTCATGTTCACCGTGGACTTCGATATGCTGTTTGAACCGGAAGTGTGGATCAACGGCCTCTCGCAGTCGGCGTGGTCGTGTTCGGCCGGTATGGGCATGTGCATCACCTACGCTGTCTACATGCGAAAGGACGAGGACACGGTGCTCAACGCCTTCACGATGGGACTCGCCAACAACAGCATCTCCATCATCGCCGGTTTGGCGGTGCTTTCGGCCATCTTCGCGGTCAACCCTGACCCGTTGGCCACGGTGACCGGAGGGTCCTCTGCCATCACCTTCCTCGCCCTTCCAGAAGTGTTTGCTCAGGCTCCCGGTGGCGCTATTGGACCGCTCATCATGACAGCGATGTTCTTCCTCGCGCTGTCCTTTGCTGCCCTCACATCGATGATCTCCACCGTCGAGCTCTGTGTCCGAAATTTCGTTGACCACGGCTACGAGCGAGAGCGCTCCGTGCTCATCACCGGTTTGGCCATCTTCATCTTCGGCTTGCCTTCCGCCATCCTGTGGATTCAACTCGACAGTTCAGGCGTGGCCTTCCCTGAATTCCTCGAAGTGCAGGACCACATCTGGGGCTATGGCCTGATGTTCTCGGGTCTGTTCATCGCGTTCTCCATCTGGAAGTACGGCTACATCAAGTGGCGCAAGGCGGTTGACGAAGGCACGGCTCCGCCGGGCTTCGCCGGCTACCTCGGCTTTGGAGTCTCGGCGTTCCGTGATGATTTCATCAACACCGGCGACAACGATTTGGAAGTCGGACGCTGGTGGGACGTGCTGATTTACATCTTCTTCCCAATTCTCTTCTTCGTGCTGATGGCGTCGTATTTCTCGGACATGATCGCCAACACGCCCAACGTGTGGGACCCCTCGAACCCGAAAGGACTGACGATTATTCTCCTGTTCTGGGGCGTGGTCGCTGCGTTGTTCATCGGCCTCAATCGGAAGCTCATCGAGCGACCCTTGTTCCGAAACGTGCCCGAGGGTGCTGACGCAGACATCTCCGAACTGCCCGGTGGCGACGACATCCTCGTCGGGCAAGTCGGTGATGTGATCGTCGGATTTGAGCATCTGGCGGCAACGGTGGACGCTGAACTGGCCGATTGAAGGTGAGGCTGGATGGCCGAGTTGTGGGAGACGCTCACGACGGGGCTCATCCTTTCGCTGCTCTTCATCGGCGTGAGTTACTTCTTTTGGAGGCGGTACGACAAACCCACGCCCTTGATGCTTGAACGTCAGGAAGAGAAAGACCGCCTTCGAGAGGAACGGCGAACCTGGCGGGAGGTCGAGGCGCGCATGCGTGCCGACGAAGAAGAAGCCGAACTCAAGGCGGCCTATGAGCGTCAAAGGGCCGAGGAACGGGCGCGTGCTGTGATTCCTGCCTCGACCGAAGTCAAGGATGCCTGGAAATCACTCGGTGTTGCCGCTCCCGCAGAACCGTCAACGTTCGAAGCCAAGGGTGAAGACGCCAACGCAGACCTTCGGCCGCTTGACCAAACGGCGCTGAGTGAAGAAGTGGCGAGTGACGACGACGTGCTCAACGCAGCCGAACTCGTTCAGGTGCGACAGGACAAGGGGGTTCAGCCCGGCGCTGAGGAACCCGATTGGGAACTGATCGAGAAACTCGAGGAAATTGCCGGGAAGGACGAAATCGTTCTTCCAGATGTGCCCGGAGCGCCCGATTTGGACGCCGTGGTCTCGCAGTCACAAGATGATGAGAAGGACGCTGATGAGGTCGCTGCGGCTTCAACGGACGGCCCCGGTTGGGGGCTTGAGGACGGTGAGGAATTGTGGCCGAGTGCTTCTTCAGAAGAGGAATGAGCGGGAATACCCCTCTTGAACCGGGGCTTGAAGCGAAGGGGTCTTGAAGCCTCAACGGCACGCTAAGAACAATGGTGCAGCGACCACGTGGGACCCGGGACTTCACGCCCGCTGCGATGAAACGTCGCTTGGCGCTCGAGCACCTGCTCGAGGATGTGGCGCAGCGCCACGGTTTCTCTCGGGTTCAGACGCCTGTGTTTGAGTCCCTTGAGTTGTTCACGGCCAAATCCGGCCCCGGTGTCATCAACCAGCTCTATGCCTTCCAAGACAAGGGCGAGCGGGACCTGACCTTGCGCCCTGAATTGACAGCACCTGTCATGCGCATGGTCGCTGAGGAAATGCGGATGGACACCAAACCGCTCCGTCTCTCCTACTTCGGTCAGTGCTATCGCTATGAGGAATTCAAAACCGGACGCTATCGTGAATTCTTCCAGTACGGTGTGGAACTCATTGGGGCCTCGGGGCCGCTGGCTGAGGCCGAAGTCCTGGCGCTAGCGGTCAACATGTTGCACGCCACAGGGCTTGAGGGATGGGAGATTCGCATCGGCCACGTCGGTGTTCTCAAAGACGCACTCACGGGACTCGGACTCTCGAACGAGGTGGATGCGACCACCGGTGAGCCCCCCATCGCCAGCGCCATGCGCCTGCTCGACAAGGGCGACGATGCAGGTCTGTCCGAACTCTTCACCACGCACGGTCTTGATGCAGCGAACGCCGAACCTTTGCGTGCATTGGCTTCGCTTGAAGGTGGGATGGAGACCCTCGGTCCGGCTCGTGAACTGCTCTCCAGCATGGAGGGCGTGTCCTTGGATGCGCTTGACGAATTGGAGACAACCCTCACGGCGCTTGCGGCCCTTGCGCCTGCTGCTCCCTCAATGGCGGTGGACCTGACGGTCGCTCGTGGCCTTGACTACTACACCGGCATGGTGTTTGAGGTGAAGGTGGAGGAACTTGGCGGTGAAGGCCAGGTCCTCGGTGGCGGGTCGTACAAATTGCTTCACCTGTTTGGCCTTCCGGATTTGGACCCCTGCTGCGGTTTCGGTCTCGGCTTTGACCGTGTTCTGCTCGCTCTTGAAGCCCAAGCCGAAGCGGCCGGTCGTGAGGAAGCCGTACCGGGTGAGGCTGATGGACGCCCGCACATCGCCATCGCACCCAACAAGGCCGACCACATGGCGCTCTTACCGCTGGTCGCTTCCCTACGTGAAGCCGGTGCTCGGGTAGAATTGCTGCTTTCGAAGAAGAACTACGGCCGCATCATCAAGTGGACTGAAGGCATTGGTGCGAGCCACCTGCTGGTGGTGAAGCCAGAAGATTTGGAAGCCGGTACGGGTCGACTGATCGATTTCAAAACCGGTGATCGAGCCGATGTTGAACTCAACGCTCAGTCGGTGCTCGACGCGCTCTGAGTAGCTCAAAGCGGGCGTAAATCACGCTTCGTCTTCGTTCTCTCGTCGCTGGTTGACGAAGAGCGCCATACCGAGAGCGGCCGAGGCTACCACGAGGGTGAAGCCGGGGGTGTCTTCCTCCTCCATCATGCCGTCATCGCCAGCTTGGAATTCTTCGCTCCAACTGTCTTCGCTGATGGGCATCTCAAATCGGCTTTCTTCACCGAGTTTTATGGCGAACCATGCTGGTTCTCCAGAAGGAACACCAAAGAAACCCCCAGATTGGTAATTGCCCTTGAGTTTCATTTTGACTTCGATGATGGGGTTGTCGTCTCGTCCGTTCCATTCCTTATGTTCTTCAGAAACGGCGAAAGCAAAGGGAACGTTCTGCTCGCCTTGTTGAATGCCAGTGAACTGATTGGTCCAGACCTCAGCACCGCCCCGGAAGACGGTGATGTTGAGGTTCTCACAGTCGTTGTTGCAGGCTCCGTTATTGTCATTCGTCCAATCACCGCCAACGTCAATCTTGAAATTGCCTCGATATTCTCCGTTGTCGGTCATCAAGAGTCGCTTTTCAAGGTCGGGCTTCATGCGGAATCGCAGGTTGATGTCGATGACACCGTTCTCCTTGTCCTCGCGGTACTCGCCCTCTGCATTGGAATCGGTATCGTTGGTGTTGAAGTGGGACCAAGCGTCTGCAAATCCGTCGTGATAGAGGTACATCGTGGTGTTGTTGGCGTTGGGCTGCTTGGGGTCTTCTTCCTGTTCTTGTTGAACGGTAACGTCACCGGCCTGCACGGGAACGAGCAGCATGGCGACGAGGAAGAACGCAATCACGGCGGTGCGACGCATGGTAATTCCACCAAATGACTTCCATTTGAAGCCTTCTTCATAGCGTGTGCGTTACGTCAATCATTCCATCGTTGGAAATCCATGTTGTTGGGACGGTCGGCCTGCTGCTGGCGTGTCAGCCGGAGGGCTTCGCCCAACGCATCGGGTTTCATGCGAGCCGTGTTGAGGTCGGTGCCGCCCACGCCGGTGATGATGGCCATGACCTTGATGGTATCACCGAAACCAGCGTCCTGACGAGCACCCCAAATCACGTTGGCGTTATCGCTCACTTTCTCGGTCAGCAGGTCAACCACCTGATTGGCCGCTTCGAGCGTCATGTAGGGTCCGCCAGTAACGTGAATCAGCACCCCGGTCGCACCGGTGATGTCCACATCAAGGAGCGGATGGTTGAGCGCTTCGTGAACCACTTCTTCGGGACCTCGGTCGGACTCGCCGTAGAGCATCATCGTGACGCCGCCGTTGGCCATGATGGCGCGAATGTCGGCGAAGTCCAAGTTGATGAGCGAAGGCAGCGTAATGGTCTCAACGATGCCTTTCACGATTTCAGCGACGAGCTGGTCCATGATGGAGAAGGCTTCGTCAAGCGGGAGGTTGGGCACAAAGTGGAGCAGACGATTGTTGTCGAGCACGAGCACGGCGTCGGCGCAGCGGCGCAGGGATTCCAATCCCTCAAGGGCGCGAGCCATGCGTTGGCGTCGCTCGACGTGGAACGGTGTGGTGACGATGCCAACGACCAGGGCACCGGCCGCTTTGGCTTCCTCAGCAACGATGGGACAGATGCCGGTGCCTGAACCGCCGCCCAGTCCAGAGGCGATGAACACGAGGTCGGCGCCGGTGACGATGCGCTTGATCATCTCTCGGCCGGCTTCCGCACAGCGGCGGCCGGTGGACGGGTCGCCGCCTGCACCGAGTCCACGGGTGATGTGGCGGCCGACGAGGAGTTTCTGCAGCGCTCGGGTGTTGTCGAGATGCTGCTTGTCGGTGTTGATGGCGACGGTCACAGCGCCTTCGACGCCAAGGTGCGTGATGCGGTTGAGCGTGTTGTTGCCCGAGCCGCCACAGCCGACGATGAGTATGCGTGGGTCGGGAACGCCCAGCGTGCCGACTTCTTCGTCCATGAGGGAGGTAGCGCCGCGGTTGACGGCGTCGTTCTTGAGCCCCTGAATCATGTCGGCAAACGCCGCATCGTGCGCCGATGGTCCACCCACCGCGTTTCCTGAAGTGCCTGAAGGTCCCATCCTTTCACTCCTCCGTTGGCGAGCCTTGTCTTCCCCCTCTTAACCGCGAGGGTCGCGACCGCGGCAGAGACGCCGATTTTGAGACCTTGAATTCCCCACCACGCATGGTGTTAATGACTACCCCTCCACCTTTGAAAACCCCTTGTTCCCCGGACGCCAATGGGTGGCAAAAACTGCCCTGTTGATTGATGAGGGTTAAGTAGTGGAGGCAGGTGGGACAATATGCCTCGCTTAGCTCAGTTGGTAGAGCACCTGACTGTAGTTGTGTAAAAACAAACGTCTCAGCAGACATCAGGGTGTCCCCAGTTCAAGTCTGGGAGCGGGGACCATAAACGATAGACTGGTCGATGACATCTTTACCACTCGTTTGCTCAAGAATATCGAGCAATCTCTGAAGGACTTGGAAGAAGGTAACAATCGTAACGCCAAGTCAGTTCTCAAGACCTTCTTGGAGGTGATGGTTTGAACACCATCGAAATCCGTGTCAATTGCTACCGATGTGGCAAACCGATGGTTGATGATCTACGTGAATCCATTTGGGGATTCGATGTAGCAGCATTCTTCTGTCCATACTGTGAGGCATCTTATCCATTGCACCCTTCAAAGGAGGTGTGTGAATGAGTAGCAAAGTAATCCGGTGCACTTCGTGTGGTAATCTCAGCAGGACTGAGTATTCTTGTGGATGCTACTGGTGTTTAGAATGCTGTGATGCCTGCCCATGTAATTACTACATTTACGGCAGTCCCGCAGGCTGTGATCTCCACGCAGAGGAGGTGGAAGAATGAACGATGATGTTCCGTACGATGTCGAATGGCATCAGAAGATGGGTGCAGTGGTTCGAGATGGGAGAATCATCGCTTTCCCACCTTGCCCGACAGGAAAATGTTGGTTCAGATCTAATGGTAGGAATTACCGAGTTCGACTAGCAAGGAAATGGAATGATGAATACAAGCACTTCTCCTACTGGTGCTATCGATGTGGATATGAGCAGGGGTGGTTTTGATGAAGCGATTTTCAAATCCATTCAAGAGGAGGTCTACCCTTCATCGCTGGAAGTTCACGAAGGGCTTGAATGGGACTACTATCAAGACACTACAGTACTATCACCGAAAGGCGAGAAAGTGGTTGGATTGTAAGGATGAGAATGGCTGTAAGGTTACATCTATTTTGGAGGGTCGATGATGGCAGAAGAGCAGGTTAAGGACAATCCTGTGAAGAACTTCGCCGTCACGGGATACCTCAAGGAGTTCACAAAGGAATTGAAAGAAGAGAAGGGCATAGAGCCTACTCTAGAGGACTTCAATGCCGCAATTAGTATCCTCACCTCAACAACAGTTATTGAAGCATGTTCAATCAATTCAGCCGTAATGCAAGTTGAAATTGGTGAAGGAGGCACAATGCATCTCCAAGGGT
>CBFIDD010000006.1:0-125886 GCA_965661285.1 Candidatus Poseidonia sp. | reverse complement strand
GCACGAACCTCCTGCATCCGTTATGAATCCAAGCGTGCACGGTAATTCCCCGTTGATTTTCACTGGAATCACATCACCCATAGTAAAGTAGTGAGGTAGGAGTTCCCCTGTGGACCAAGTATTCTCATAAGGCGTAGTCCAGTCATCATTGAACCGACAATCATTAACCCTACAGACCGAGATGTATAATTCACGATTCGTAGCTATTGAATTGTTGAACAGATCCAAATTTGGGTATGTCAGAGTAGCGTTAAATTGGTTCGATGACACAGGTGTTTGAAGAATCACACATGAGTAGGAATTAAAACCATACTCGTCAATGTAAGCATAACGGTAGGCCGAATTATGATTAGTATCGCGGTGCTGACCCCCATTTTTGAGAGACCAATCCTCACCTGTGGCAAAGTCAAACGCCTCTACACCCAACCAGCCAAATGTGGTATTACAGAACTCAATATAGATAGTGTGCTGTTCACTGATGTTGCTCGTGTAGGTGAATTGTGTGCTGAGCCCGTTGTTCGTAATTGAAACTTGAGGGTCTCCGTTTGTTTTGGGATCGAGTGCAGTCGCCCCAATGATCCCATCAACATGGTCTTGCAATTCAGCCGAAGCTACGGCATCTGCTGCATCCTGTAAATAGACAGCAATCGTATTGTTGGCCTCCTCTAAGGCGACTTGGAGGTTGTCTCGTTCTGCAGTGAGTTGGCTCACCAGCGTCGCATTCTCTTGGTGTCGGTCATACAACTCATTCAACATCGACGAAAGGTTACTCATGTGTTGATTGAGTTCTGCAATATACAAATTCATGCTCTCGAACGTTTCGTTCGATTGATCGCTCATGTTGCTCATCAATTCATAGAGCATGCTGATTTCGGCTTGAGCCATGTCTCGCTCTGCTTCAAGATGAGAAATTTCTGCTTGGTGCATGGTTGCATTCACTTTAGCAGAATCCAAACTCGTTTGTGTGGTCTGCAACGTTGACTGCACTGCGGCCAATTCAGCAACTGCATCTTGGTTCTGGGTCGTTAATGTTGCAACTTCGGCTTCGAGTTCTGCAATTTTTTCATCTTTCATCGTGATGTCATTCTCCAATTCTGCAACTGCTGAATCATCAGTACCCATGCATCCAGCAAGGGAACTTGCAACCATCAGCAGGCAAAGGAAGAGAGCGGAGGAGTTTCGCTTCATGGATAGACACAATCAAAGTGAGAATATCAAAATTTCTTCATAGAAGTTGTGAGTCGAATTCCATTTTATCCGGAACGTGCAGAATTCAATCAGTATCAAAATGCAGGCGTTTAATTATCACTCAGCCAAAAGCAAATCCATGCCCGTCCAAATTCACAAGTCCGATGCGCGAGGAAAGGCCAACCACGGTTGGTTGGACACGCGCCACTCCTTTTCGTTTGCCCGTTGGTACAATCCGGAACACATGGGCATCGGGCCGCTCCGCGTGTTAAATCAGGACATCATCACCGGTGGATCTGGTTTCCCGACCCACGGGCACCGGGACATGGACATCGTTTCCATCGTCTTGCGCGGTGGCCTTGAACATGAGGACAGCGAAGGAAACATCGCTGTGATTCGCCCCGGTGAAATTCAACGCATGACCGCTGGAACGGGCGTCACCCACAGCGAGATGAACCACTACGCCGACCAGACCACCGAGTTCCTGCAAATTTGGGTCGTCCCCGACCAGCGAGGACTCGCCCCTTCCTACGAACAATTGGCGCTGAACCCTGTGGTGAACGACGGTCAGCCCCTTCCCGTCCTCGCCAGCCCACGCGGTACCGAGGGCGGTATTGCTCTGCATCAAGACGCTCACATGCTCGGCGGCGAGATCAAGCACGGGGTCGCCACGCGCTACACCCTCGAAGAAGACCGTCTCGGCTACCTCCACATGCCCAAAGGCAGCGTGACGGTTGGCGAGCAGACCCTCGAGGAAGGCGATGGCATGTACCTTGTCGGTCCGGAAACATTGGACATCACGGCGACGTCGGACGGCTACCTTCTGCTCTTTGACGTGACGAGTGCTTGAGACGCTCTCAGCGCTTGACGACGATGGTCAACACGTCGCCGTCCATCAGCTTGTGGTCGAGCCCCACGCGCTGGTCGTCAAACTTGGCACTTGGCCCACGAATCCGGGCAAAGCGGAATTTTCTCACGAAATCACGGTGCAACTTCACGCAGATGTTCTCCACGGTGGAATCGTCTTTGACGATCAGCGGCTCCTCCATGTCGGCTTCTTGGCCCTGCGGTTTGAGGAAGACTCGCATGAAGCCAAGGTTGTCGTAGATGAAATCCTTGAGTTCATCAAGCCCGATGTCCTTGAACGCTGAGATGTTCATGATGGGCCACTGTTGAGGAAGAGCCGAGCGTGCGCGGGCGATGTCGTGCTCGGTGGCGATGTCAATTTTGTTGATGGCGATGACCGCCTTTTCGTAGACACGGTTGCCTGCCAGCGCATCAACGATTTGCTCGGCGGTGGAATTCTCACGCAGGGTGACCAAGGCAGAGGTGTAGCCAAAGGAGCGAATGATGTCGGCCATTTCCTCATGGGTGAGGTGGGTCTGTTCCACCGTGCTTCGGACTTCAATACCGCCTCGGTCGGTTCGTTTGATGAACACCGGGGGTTTGGTTTCGTTGAGTCGCAAGCCCGCGTTGTGCAATTCTCGGTGAAGGACGTTGAAGTGGCCGTCTTGGAACGGGTCAACGATGTAGAGCACCATGTCAGCGCTGCGAATCACGTTGAGGATCTCGCGCCCTCGGCCCTTGCCTTCGGCAGCACCTTTGATGAGCCCGGGCAGGTCAAGAATCTGGATTTTTGCACCCCGATGTTCCATGACACCGGGAATACAGGTGAGGGTGGTAAACGCATACCCTCCGGCTTCGGAGTGAGCGTCGGTCACTTTGGAGATGAGGGTGGATTTTCCCACCGAGGGAAAACCGACGAGGGCAACGGTTGCATCACCGGATTTCCGGACTTCAAACCCTTTGCCTCCACCGCTGGCTTTGGAGTGGGCCGCTGTCTTTTCCTCCTTGATTTTGAGTTGGGCGATTTTGGCCTTCAACTTCCCAATGTGGGCGTTGGTGGCCTTGTTCTTTTGGGTCTTGTCGATCTCAGCGCGAATCATTTCGATTTGCTCTTTGATCGTCGCCACGCCGAACCCTCCCGTATCGGGGCTTGGTTGGCTGTTCTTGAAGGCTCTTACGCCCCACGCCGCATCGTCCCCTTGTTTGGTGGGTGCGGCGATGCCCTCAAACGGGACGGACAAATGCGCTTCGTTATGGGGTTGGAGATGATTGGGCTCTTGGTCCACAAACCCACCCTTTTCCACCTGCTCACGCTGTCGTGGGGGGAACTCAAATCAAGCATGGAACAGGCGACACTCCGAGACATCCGGCCCGTTCAGGATACGACGCTCAAGACCCAATTCGCCATTGACGCTGAGGCCGAATTGTTGGATTGGATGGACGAACAAACGGTGAGCGCTGAAGCCCACGCAGGCACCGCTCTCGCCAACCTGGAGGGTGGTGAAGACGGCCTGCTGAGTTTGATGCAGTGGGCCAGCCCGGGGCGTTGGGAAGTTTGGGAAGGTCGGGCCTTCCTCTACATCGAGAACGCCACCGGTGCAGAAGCGGACGACATTCATGAACTCTACACCGAAACGACGTGGACGACGGTGGTTCAACGCCTGGACGGCCTGTCAGAGGATGAGTTTGCAGAACGGGTCGTGATGGATTGGATGGACCGGCGCAAAGCGCTTGGCGAGACACTCGAAGAGTCAGAAGATCCGAAGATCGTCCCAACCTTTGAGGCCCACACTCGAGCATCCAAAGCCCTTGTTCACACGGTGAACCGTGCCGTCAACGAAGATGACCTCGTGCTGGTCATCGGCCGCGAGCACCTCGAGGCGGCGAAGTGGGGTCATGGGGACTGGAATCTTTCCACCTTTCTTCAAACACGATGAGCGTTGGGTTCAAAATCCACCTTGCACGCCCCAAGCATGATGTCCGACGAGACGCCTGACAAAGCGCCTGTTGACGATGCCACTCCTGATGAGGAGATTCCTGTTGAGGAGTTGGCCTCCGATGAGGCGCCGACCGAGGAAGGAAGCGAAGCGCTTGAAGAGGAAGCGGAAGAAGAGCGGGACCCGCTCGAAGTCGCCCTTGAGCGTGCTGAGTTCGCCGAGAAGGAAATCGCCTACAAGGAAGCGGAGATTCAGAACGTTCGCAAGCGATTGATGGGTGAAAAAGCCGACCTCATTCAGTACGGCGGCATGGGTCTTGCCCGTCGTATGCTGACCATTCTCGGTGATGTTGACCGAGCCATGACGGGTATTGAGGACGACGACCAATCGCCCGTGGCGCAGGGGCTTCGCTTGCTGCGCAACAAGATGTGGCACGAACTCCAAGCCGATGGTGTTTCTCAAATCGAGGCCAAGGGTGCGGTGTTTGACCCGTCGAAAATGGAAGCGATCACCACGATCCCCCCAAACGACAACTTCCCCAACGGCACCGTCGTTGACGTGCTTGAGCAGGGCTACATGTACAAGTCCAAGGTTCTCCTCGTCGCTCGTGTGGTCGTCGCCTCAGCGTGAGCCTCATCCGGCATGGACGCCGGTTTCAAAGGTTGAACATCGAAACATGGCGTCGTTTTCAATCAGCCATTCTATGACTGGAGCGGGGACGCTGGCGGCCAAGACCGTCCGACTGGCTTCATCGTCCATGACGGTTGAGAGCATGCGCACGGTTTGACGAACACGCCACCCCTCCAGCGTTTCTCGCTCACTCAGCGCCACTTCATGGACGTCCCATCCGGCAGCTCGGTACAATTCCACGGTGGGCCCGTCCGACGTCACGAGGGTGCCCGTCCCGTGTGTCTGCGTGGCGTGTTCCACCCAGTTTGGCGGGTCGTCGATGTCCTCGATTTGAACCACTTCAATCTCGAGGCCTTCGTTCTCCGCCCAGGCCGCTATCATGGCTTGGCGTTCATCTGCCGTCCACGGGTTGTTGGCTTCCCAGCCCGCTTGCGCCGAACCGATGGCGACCACGACGACTCCGCCGCCAGCATGCTCAACAGCCGCCTTGACCAAACCCGCGTGACCTAAGTGGAAGGGTTGAAACCGTCCCAAAACGATGCACCGGGTCATGGCTTCGCCTCAGTTGAAATAGGACTCTACATTGACCTCTTTGAGTTCAAGGCCGAAGTCTCGGAAGCAGGCCAGCATGCGTTTGCACCCCTCGACCATCTCCGCGACTGGGGTTTCTCCCATGGAGCCCACGCGAAACATCTTCCCCTTGAGGTGGTCCTGTGCGCCAATCACTTGGGTGTCGTACTTGTCTTTGAGGGCCGTTCGCCACGCATCGTCAATGCCTTCGGGATAGAGAATCGCCGTGACCGAATTGCTGCGTTGACCGTCATCGGCGAGCAAGGCAAATCCGAGGTCGGAAAACAGTGCTCGCACGCCTTTTGCCATGGTTTCGCATCGGGCCCAACGCGCTTCATTGGTCTCTTCTTTGAGGGTGGCCAACGCCTCTCCCCAGCCCATGGCCAGGTTGATGGCAGGCGTCCAGGGCGTTTGGTCGTCGTCGCCTTTCTTGAGCGCTGAAATCATGTCGAGGTAGTAGCGTGGATTGGCGTCGCCCTGCTGGTGAATGGCCTTGATGCGCTCAACGCCGTGTTCGTTGATGGCGATGGCGGCGATGCCTGAGGGGCCCGCCGTGCACTTCTGAGCGCCCATGACCACGGCTTCTGCTTTCCACTTGGCAGGGTGGACGGGCATGCCACCCACCGAGGTGATGCCGTCGAGAATGAACGAGACGTTGTGTCGCTCGCACATCTCCGCAATCGCTTCCGCATCTTGGGTGATGCCGCTGCTGGTTTCGTTGTGGCAGATGAGCAGCGCCTCGTAGCACCCTCGCTCAAGTTGTTGTTCGAGTTCGTACAGGTCAAAGGAGCGTCCCCATTCGTACTTGAGCTGCTTGACGTTGCAGAATTGACGGCAGATGTCGGCGACACGCTCCCCGAATTTCCCGTTGGTTGGAACGAGCACGAGGTCGTTGTTCCGGAACCGATTGGCGATCACCATCTCCATGGCGGCCGTGCCGCTTCCAGAAACCACCACGACCTTGTAGCCGTCTTCACCGGTCCACGATTCAGATTTCATCTCCGGTGGGGACGGGCTGAGGTTGAAGGCGTAGCGCAGGCCCGAGTTCAGTTTGGCCATCACCTGTCGAAATTCAGCACCACGGGCGGTCATGACGGGGGTTGCCATGGCTTGCAAACACGCCTCACTCATCCGAACCGGTCCGGGGACAAGGAAGCAATCACCTTGGTGGGCCATGCCTCGTGGTGGTCATGGCGGTCTTTGAAGTCCGTGCTTGAAGGCCCACCATGACGGCCCTGCAGAAGCGTTGGACTGATAGGGAAGGGCATGAACCCCAAACCATGCTCCGTGTGGGTTTGGCCATGCTTCAGGGTGCTCGCCACGAGCATGCTGAGGCCCTGCGCGGAGCGGCCAAGGAACTCAACATCGACCTTGAGATCGTTGAATGCCGACGGGCCGACCATGTTGATGCAACCCTCGATGCGCTGGTGTTGCCTGGCGGGGAATCGACCACCATGCGCATCGCCAGCCGCTACGAATCCCTGCTCGAGGCTTTGTTTGCGTGGATGGAAACTCACCCAGAGCGCCCGGTCTTGGGCACCTGTGCGGGCGCCATTTTGCTCGCAGCGCCCAGCGATGAACGGACGCCCTACCTCCGTGCTGGCATTGCTCGCAATGCCTGGGGTCGTCAACGCGAATCGTTCGAGGCCGTGGTTGAGGTCACCCTCGATGTTCCCGATGCTGCCTACCAAGAAACCGAGCCAGCAGGACGAGACCGTTTTGCTCACAAGCCCTTGGAAGTGGCTTCGCAAGCGGCCTCAGCCCTAAGCGAGGGGTTTCCCGGCGTGTTTATTCGCGCTCCTCGCTTTGACCCGTCTTCGGTTGAATGTACACCCGTTGCCCACCTTGGTGAGGAAGTGGTTGGGGTGCTCGACGGCAAGAAACTCGGTGTGACCTTTCATCCAGAACTCACGCTTGACCGGCGCTTTCATCGCTGGTTGCTGCACGAGGCCAAGAACACGAAGGGGGGTGCATGATGCGAAGTTTGCCCATGGCTACCGAAGTCTTGCCCGCAGAAGAGGGCGAAGCGGAAGGCTGTGTCCAGTGCCAGCAAGGCAGCAAACTTGTTCTGTTTGTCACCGGAAAATGCCACTGGGGTTGCGATTACTGTCCGCTTTCTGAAAACCGTCGTGAGACGCCCGATATGTTTGCGAACGAGCGTCGATGCACGTCGTGGGATGAGGTCATTGAGGAAGGACACGCCATGAACGCTACGGGAACCGGCATCACCGGGGGCGACCCGATGCTGGACCTCGAAAAAACACTGGAAGCGGTTCGCCAACTCAAGGCGGCGTTTGGCCCAGGCCATCACATTCACGCCTACACCTCCATTCCCTTTGACCCCGACCGAGCCGCAGATTTTGGTGCCGCAGGACTGGACGAGATTCGCTTCCACCTTCTGGACGGTACGACCACGAAGTACCGAGCGACCATGGAAGCTTGCGCACAACACGGCATCGAAGTCGGCGTGGAACTCCCGTGTGAGCCGGACAAGGAAGCCCAACTCTTTGCGCTGCTCGATGACTTGACCACCGTCCCCGTCTCGTTTCTCAACCTCAACGAACTGGAAATCACGGTGGGTAACCAAGAGAACATGGACGTGCGTGGATTCAACTTGAGCGGCGGCATCACGGCGGCTGCTGAAGGCTCGGCTGAACTCGCAGTTCGCCTCAAAGAGGCTGCTGCTGACAAGCCCTATCACCTGAAATTCTGCACGGCGAAGTACAAGGATGCGGGTCAACTTCGCAACCGCTTCAAGCGCCGAGGACAAGCAACGCTTCGCCCCTACGAGGTGCTCAGTGATGACGACACGGTGCTCTTTGGTGCGATTCCGACTTCCCTTAAAGACGCCCAAGACGACATGGCAGAACTCAAGGCAGAACTGGGGATGGCCGATGGTTGGCTTCGCTACGATGCGTCCCACCAGCGCATTGAGTTGCCGCTCTCGCTGGCCGAGGATTTGGCTGAGGTCATCGAGGTCCCCGTGCTCCTCGTTGAAGTTCATCCAACCCACGAGCGACTCGAGGTCGGCGTCGTGCATTTGAACGAGCACCGTTGAACACGGTATGGCTTATACCCCTGAGGCGGGTCGGCGGTTTACCTAGGGCTCGTGGTCTAGGGGTTATGACGTCGCCTTCACATGGCGAAGATCGCCGGTTCAATTCCGGCCGAGCCCATATCTCTTCAACTCAAGGACCGAATGAACCAGCAACGAACAACCTGCCTTGAATTGACGAGTTCGCTTGCGCCGGTTCAATTCCGGCCGAGCCCATATCTCTGCAACTCAAGGACGGAATGAACCAGCAACGAACAACCTGCCTTGAATTGACGAGTTCGTTTGCGCCGGTTCAATTCCGGCCGAGCCCATATTGAATCATCACAAGGCCGGATTGAGCCGTCATGAACAACCTGCCTTGAATTGACGAGTTCGTTTGCGCCGTTTCACCTTTATTCGAGGTCAGCGGTTTCTAGCATATTTGGATTGAGTGTTGGAAGCACAATTCGGCCGGCCATACCTCCTCCGGTGGTGGTTGAAATAGGTAAATCAGTTGTGATTACTATCAATGCATACGATTTCATCTTCAATTAGCATAAATAGTGTGGCGTATTAGAGGCCTTGATGAATGCGAAATCCCGCCGGGAAATCATCGCTCTGGCGAGGAAGGTCGTATTTGAAGATGAACAGCCAGAGTTTGATTTCAATAGGTCCTCCAACTCTACAAACGATGCCCGAGTTGGTTTCAAACATGCATGGGAAAGCCAAGATGGCCTTAGGCCCGTCCTCAATGTTGTTGAAACGGGTGCGCCTGCTGGCTCCAATGCCTCTCTTGGGGGCTCCAAATTACTGTATATCCTGCAGCCATCCTCGACCTCAATTGATACAGCGAATCGATTAATGAAGCTAGAAACTGAGTGGGTCAAGCATTTTTCACGACAAGTATTGAGAGAGAAACCTCGCAAAGAAGCAAACAATCCGACACCAGAAGTTTATTCCATTCACTCGATCATGAAAAGAGGCAAAATAGATGTCGTTCGAGATGGACTTCGGAACGGTGTTTACTCGGGAATGGTTATCCTTGACCGAAGAAACCATTCAAAGAAGATAAAAATCGACGAGTTTTCCTTTGAGTGGGACGGTGCGGAGTTAACTTTGTGTCAATTGTTGAACGACATCTCAACCGAGGTAGGTCAACGACCAGAACATCACCAATCACCTCATTTTTTCCTCTCACTCCTGACCAATGCCTTTGAATATCATGATCTAGATGATTTAGATGAGCAATATCTTGACCTTCTAGAGGGCCGCAAAGAAAACAGGCAAGCACTCAACATGAGTCTTGCTTTACCTCTTGCCCCAGAAAATATCCATGAAAAATATGCATTTGAAATGGCAAGTCTGTTCGACCTCACGAATAGATTGGCTGAAGGAATCAAATCGCTCGATTTTGCCCTTGTTGAAAGTCAAAATGAGATCACTTCCCGTTTGCAAAGGCGTGATCAAACCGAAATTCCCTATTCAAGCAATTACCTCGATGCGTCGGTCGTCTCCAATTCCTCCTTCCTGTATTTCCGTACACTCGGAGACATAGGGGCCTCTCCCAAGAAGAATGCGGGATACAACCTTACATCTTTGATGAAACCTCTTCAATCATTGGAGAAAATCCCCGAACTTTGGGATGTTTACCAGCGCGGTAAAATCAGAGGCCACCTCACTTACGAAGAAGCAGGTGCGATTGAACGGGTAATCCAAAAAATCTGGAGGAGCGGTCAAGTCCTGTTAAACCAAACCCGTCTCCTGCACGATCACAAAAGCATCCTCTTTGCTATAAATTGCGCTTATCTCATGGACAAGGCCGCTCCTCGTGGCAAATCACTCAAAGAATTGCCCTCAATTCCACTCGAAACGATTGAGCAAATTTGGGACTCATACAATCACGAGGACGAACTTGCCCTTTTCACCTACGAGGTATGGATGTATGGTCGACATAATTTACCTAACGACGGAAATCAAATGAGAAGCATACGTTCCATTTTGTATAATCCATCAAGCAGAGGGTACAAATTTTTTCACACAATCCTTGAGTTACTGAACGAAATTGGACACGATGCAAAATCATTGGATGATTTTGAAGACTGTATGGATGAGATATTTGAGGGTGAACGCGTGCAGGGAAGTCCGATGTTCCAACCCGCACATTACTGTTTGATCCTCCAGGAAGATTTTTTGAATGCTCTCGAGAAAGCAATTGGGTGTCATCGGTACCTGTATGCTACCTCTACCGAGCTTGGTTGGGGGTCGAGATGGATGGGGTTGTTCAAGGTTTTTGACAAAAGCAGTATTGTCAGTATCGGTGAAATAGAGTCAAAATTCTTACAACCTTTAAACGATGTTTTATCCAATCTTCCAGATGGATTTTCATTCAAAAGCCCCCAACTCGACTGGCCAACAGACCAGCCGAAATGGGATAGCATGCTTATCAAATTAATTAATGAATGGCTGCAAGGAGGTATAACGAATGATTGATTTCGAGAAATTCATCACTGCGTGCCACAGCGATATTCTCGCATATGCCAAGATTCCACAGGATTACATCGTCCTTGATGGGCCGAACATGGAAGCACTCATTGATGACTTGAGTGCCGGATTTTGGAAGCAGTTTGGGGTGAATCACGTAGGCATGTCGCGTCAACATCTGCTCAACCAAATTAATTTGAGAAATTTTACCCATACAATGGCTGCATTGGTTCAACACCCTCCAAACGGTAGCCGAAACATCATCATCCAAGGACTCCCCTCTGCTGGTAAATCAATAGCACTCAGCAGGATCGCCAAAGCAGCGGTCGAGGAGGGGGGTAGTGAGCGTGTCCTTCACTTGTGCACGATGCAATTTTACTCCCGACCAGAGGAAGTTAAAATAAGAAATTGGAAAGACCTATGGAAAATCATTCTTCGATGTCACGTCAACGATGACCTCGCTTCTTCCAACCTTGGTTTAGAAGAGTTCGTCCAATTCCATTCCGACCATGGCAGGGGTTTAACGCTTCTCGTTGATACACTCGATTTGTTGACGTACGGCGTAGACAGCCAATTCCATGATGTCATTGTTCGAGCATGGAGCGATTTGGCGGATGAACTCACCAGGCATGATGTTCCTGTTGTTTGGACCTGCAGAACACATGAACTCAACATTCTCCAAAGTCAACCTGCAAGCCCCCAAAACATGCATGTCATTGACCTCCCACCGTTGGCCAAGGGAGCAGTCTCCGATAGGGTAAATTCACTCAAACCTACTACGACACTGGTTGAAAAACAAATGTGGGGGCTCTCATACATGTTGCATGCTTTTCCGGTTATGGCTCGTTTTATGGGGCCGCGTTCTCGTTATCGTCCCTCAGACAAATTCCTCACTCAATTGAACGCACGCTTCAATCGAATGGAATTTAACCTACTCGACACAGGATTAACGCCACTTTCCTGGGTGATGAAGAAACAAGAAATGTCCCTTGGAACCGATGTCATGTACAAGTTGATTCGTCGTGAAATTATTCAACGTGTTTACAAATCCGACACATCCGCCATAGGCAGTATTCCGAAAAGTGAAAAAGAAGCGAAAATCTATCTCCGTTCAAAGTGGAAGGACCTCATTGAAACCCGTTTTTACACACAGGCAATTGCGCGACGAAATCGGTATGGTTCGCGGTTGATTGTCCCATCTTCATTACTCATGAACGCTGATGAAGAAAGAGAAGAATATAATTCGGCCGGAATTCAGCGCTCAAAAGAGGACAATGAAGACGATGAATCCGTTCTGTCGCTCTTTATCCACTACGGGGTTCAATATGGGCTGTTCAATAAATTCCCAGAATATTTCTCATTCTCACACCAGCTCTTCGCAGAATACTGTGTTTGGGTGCGTTCAAAGGATGGACCGAAAAATGATTTGATGACGGCTGAGAAACTGGTCGGCCGCTACCCCTCACTCGCTCTGAGGTATCTCGATGAAGTGCCTTTGGACAAATCGCTGCAAAATCAATACGTTCGTTGGGTTTCTCCATTTATTGCTGTCAGCAATCTCTACCTCTACCGTGATCATCCAGAAATACCATCTCGGTGGAAGGGTGCGATGAAATTCTCTTGTTCGCTTAACAAGGTGGAACCATCAACCTCTGGCAGCGATAGTTTTTCACCCCTCCAGGGATTGAACACCGATCAAAAAGAAATTATTAGTGAACTGCCGCTCGAAGGCAGTCCTCTATTCCTCAACGCCCCGCCAGGTACTGGAAAAACACACATCGCTGCAAATTTCATTCATAAAATGTTGGATGTTTCTGCGGGTTCAACCTACCAAGAAAGCCCATCTGTTCTGTTCCTCACCATGTCGCCTTACCTAAGCGAATCATTCACCAAACGATACGATGAGTATTTTGAAAACAAACAAGGCTATGAAACTGCACAACTCAAATCATTATCCGTTGACCAACTTCTCTGGTCATTACGAAACCATGTGCTCGGAGAAGTTGATTTGACATGGGATGATTTTACCTCACAAATCCTAACGAAAGAGCGATTCATCTCAATTTTCAAGGAACACAATTTTTCTCAACCGCTTATTTCAAGATACAGCGCTCACGGATTGTGGTACGAATTCAACAACAAAATCTTGAAGCGCAACGGACACCTTTGTCGAAATTTGAACGAATACCTCGAAAATACAGGAACGAGTAGACAAGAATACCTCTCGATATTCTATCAATTGAACGACAAAAGCCGTTCAAACAACGCACGGCGAGATGCCCAACAATTCATCAACATCCTCGAAGATCAACAACTCATTGGGAGAGATCTGAGGCTCTACACGCAAGCCAAGATTTGTGAGGATGTCATCCGCGAGATTTTTGAGCGAGAAAGCCAAGAGCCATCCATCGCAGAGCGATTGGTTGCTTATTCGTCGGACATCACGGTGATTGATGAAATCCAAGACTTAAATTTCAGTGTGCTCAAGTTGGCTCTCCTTCTTCATAAGGGGGAAATCAATGCCATGTTCTTCACAGGCGATGACGAACAAACCCTCGATTGGGAGCCGTTCAATTGGAGAGACCATTTCAGCAAGGCTGCTGAATTGCTTAAGGGATTGAGGGAAAAATATCCTCATTCAACTTTGATTTCATCCAATGTCAATACTTGGTGGGACGGCGATGAAATACGTGGCTCCCGTCTCGCCCGCATGGCCGATAATCATCGGAGAAAATCACTCACGCTTGTTGAACGGAACATTCCAGTCATCGTTGACCTCATCAAAGATTCTTTCACAACTTCCGTATCTCAAGTCTACCCAAGGGAGAGAAAAACAGATGGCACCGCAAGCATTGTTGCGAGTAAAGATTCAGTACGCCTTCAAACTGAAGCTATGGAAAATGGTAGACCGCATGGTGTGCGATTGATTTCTGAACGACTGACGAAAGACGAGATTGTGAAGATTGGGGCCGTCCTATTCCGCACACCCGGTGCTCCTACCATGGTGTTGCCGAGCAAAAAAGTGCATGATGATGTACGCGAATTATTTGGGAAGCAAACCCCCCCTATTCATATCGCTCTTTGGCATCCAATCAGCATAAAAGGATTGGAATACGATTCAATCATGGCAATATCTCCTTGGTCTATCGACAAGGATACCATCCAAAACTCACTTGACGACTTAGATCCCGATGAACCGTACATGTTCAACGACGAGACTGCTGGTATGAAAAAAGACCCATTTGAATCAAAATATGAGCGGCTGTTGGGTCAACGAACGCGTTTCGCAAATGTCATTCTTTCCCGGCCAAAGGAACACCTCATACTCGCCCTAGCAGATACAAATGATTTTGATTTGTATGATACAAAGGCACCCGAGTTTATTGAACTTCCATCGGATCCCCGTCTTGAATCTCTTCATCCAGACGATTTTAAGCAATTGATTGAAGCACACAATGCACTTATTGAGAGACAGGTTGACAATGAGGACCCGTCAAATCTCTATGCTCCATACATCTCAATGATCCTTAGTCTGATAAAGATGATTAAATCAAACAGTCCGGTTGCGAATATTTTCTATCAGGGCGCTCACATTGAACATACACTGGCTGCAAAAAATGAAAAGATTGGGAAGGTTTTGTCAAAAAGTCGAGCCCCTTTCCTTGCAGTGAAGATGTTTATTGGAGCATTCACTGATGAACTCAACAATGACGATATTGATTCAATATCACCTTCGGACCTACGCAAAAAAATAGTGAATTATTTCATTGGTTCCATTGCCGGCGATGGACACCATTTCGATAAGACTCATCCACTCCGCTTACGGTTAGAGCGGATGGTCGGCCTGAGGAAGCAAATTGAATGCAAGAAAATTAGGGATGATGATGTCATCATCCTCAAACCGGTGGTTTACGAGTATTTTGTGAATGAATTCAATGCTTGCTTGGCTCTACTGTCTCAAAGCCCAGAATGGTTGCCTGATAAACACAAAGATGAGGGCAACCTCCTTGCACAATATTTCAAAACCAATCTCTTCGGTGGTGACCTGCAAGAAAAATCCGCTGACGCCTGGAGTGAATTATTTATGAACTTTGGATTTAGTTCAAAAAATTCAACAATTCTAACTGATAACAGCGTGCTTGCTGGGCTCGAAGTACTCGAAAAGATCTTCAACACTGGGGCCGAACAAAAAGACGAAGATTATTGGTTTAATCTCATCGGAGAGAACACAGAATTCTGGTTGGATGGTATTGACCATTTCACTCACGAGCGATTTGCAACTGAATCACTAAATGCAATGTGGAACGCTATCAAACCTCAATTGGCTTTACCGGGCTGGGCCTATGAATCCAAGCATCAAACAGAATGTATTTTGAGACTGCCTATTGCTATGTATCGCAAACACCCTACCAAATCAAAAGGATTCGTGGAAAACCTCAGCTCAACAGTCGAAGGCGATATCGGGGAAGAGAGTGAACACAGCGTACCTCTTCTTACTCTTATGTTGAAGGATAGGATGCCCGTCTATCTGATACGGCGAGCAGGCCTCCAACTGATTAAAAATTCAAGAAGCGAGGATATTCATCGCCTCTTGAAAGAGGACAGGTATTCCGTTCGCTCATTGTTTAACGTTCTTTCCGAGAAAGTGGATGGAGAAAATCGCTTTGTTGAAATCGCCGATGTCTACCCATACAAACAGACTCTCATTAACGACATGCTGGATTTCATTGGCCGATCCCGCAACTCAGAAGATTATGTTGATGTTTCTACGTTAACAAAGTTAGACCCACTTTGCCTGTTGTTGCTCAACGACCGTCCACCCTCGCCGGAATCGAACTCCGACTGGTTGATAGGAAAAACGATGCGGCCGAGTATCAGAAAACTACTCGTGAAACAACAAGACGATAGAGAGGACGAAGACTACGCAGTATTTGGAGACCAATCCTCGCTCGACAGTCTTTTCGAGCACCACCCCTCACTTGCAAGTCCCGTTCTTGTTGAGTTGGTAACCCGATTTTTCTCCGTTATGGATGTTGATGTGGACAAACCGGTTGCCAAAAGGCAGATGCGTACAATCCGAATTGGTGGCGTAACTGGCCCCACGCTTCAAGAGTTCATTCAAAAGAACATGGACATTGAAAAATTGTGTGAGCGAATTTATGACTGCACATTCAACGGCGAACACGGGGTTACCATGGTCCAAAAACCCAAGGAAATCCCCCTCGATGATGGACTAAAGTTTGTCATCTTCCTCTCAGACGAGAACGCTATGCAATATCAAAGAGAAAACAAATTCTTTGATTGGTTTGAGCAGCACTTGTCTTCGAAGCAACGACAATCTGTTGCGCAGGTGCGAGAACGTACGTTAAGTCAGCCCGAATTTTGGATGAAGGAAGCCAAACGGGTTTTGAACCTGCCTCGCCATGAATTGAAGAACGCAATTGATAACAAAAAAGGTGTTGCTAACTTTGAGTTCGTGAAGAAGGAGGATGGTTCGCCAAGATTCACAGAAGCGGACATCGCCGTTGAGAACAACATCTTCCTTGACGCCGTGGTCAAGAAAGGTGTAAAATCGGTTTTCTTGAAACCGAACAAGGATTCTGAGAGTGCGGACGAATTACGCCAACTATTCTTTGATGCTTGTGCAGATGCTCATCTCAAAGGTGGTCTCAAACCCTATCACTACAGGTTTGGAAATACAAAAGCCTCTCCACGAATTCCATTGTCGCAATTCATCCAGCTCACTGAATTCATTCGGAGTCTCAAATTTGACTTGTCGGTTTGTATGACACTGTCCTCAAAAGAGAATTTCTCCCAGGAGGATCTTTTCAACGCAATACAGCGCGTAGTTTCACTGGAAGGAATGGTCGAACACGGGCGATATGTGTTGCAAGACCAATTACGAGACCAGGAAAACGCAGCGATATCCACCGTTTGGAATTATACGCTCGTTCGATTGAAGCGCAATCTTATGGAAGAATTAGGACTGCCGTACAATACCGAGGTTCCTTCGTTTGATATGTATAGCAAACTCCAATTGGAGGTTGCATTTGCAAACCTCTTGTCAGAGTTATTCGTCCCAGCAAGCCTCCAAGTTGTCATCAGTTCTAATCCAGACAATCGGCAAATACCGATTTTGCTCACAAATGAGTTGAAACAATATGCGGATGAACTGAAATCGAGTCTAGATGATTTCCATTCGGATTTGGCTGAGGACCAAACAAAAGTTGACTGGCTTCATTCCAATCTAGACCACAGGCCACGCATTCCGTGGCACACTGCAGCTTCCGATCGCGATGAGGAATATAACCCAAACAATTTCACGCATTGGCGACTTGTAAAAGCAGAAGTCCCTTCGTTTGACGGTGATGATTCGGATTTTTTTGATGATTGATGAATTGTCTGGGCTACATTCTTCAACGACCCGCGCCCAGTGGTATGTATGGGCCTTCTGGACCAAGCCGATTGGGGTGTGTTCAAGCAGAAGGATACGTGGCAGGCGTTTGTTATCGCCGTCGTGATGTTCGGTACGATTTCCTTCGCTGCGCTTTCGATGTTTGACAGCATGGACGAGTTGTTCCAGTCCGATGCAGAACCCGCCCCCATTCCCAACATCGTCTACGAGTCCCTCAACCGCAGCGATGTTGAGGCGGACTTCGTGAATGAAACCGGGTGGTTCAACCTCAACGACCATCGCGGGAGCGTGGTCATCCTTGATTTGATGGCTCGTGACTGCAGCAATTGTCACCTCGTCCAAGAGCACATCGAGGAAGAGATGGAGGACTGGCAAGCAACGGCCGCAGCCAACAACAAATCGCTCAAAATCTTCGCTTACGGCGCTTGGTACGGAGAATCGGTGGAGTATCTGAGTGAGAGTGGTGGCGAATACACTGTTCCGCTTTATCCCACAGGATTTGGATCTACTGAGGCAGCCGTGCTCGATGATGGAACCACCACCGATCCCGTCCGTTTGTTCACGACGGGCGGTACGGGCCAAATTCCCGTCGTGCTCATCCTTGACGAAGAAGGGTACATCATCGCTCAGCAAGCGACCGGAACGCCCGTTGACGGGTGGGAGAAGTTCGACGGGATCCTTGAGACCGCCCTAACCGAAGACATCACCGAGACTTTTGATTCCAGAATCGGCTGGGAGGAACCTGAGACGTCGTTTACCGCTGTCTTTGTGTTGGGCCTCATCCTCTCGATTCTCGTCTATTTCTCACCCTGTGCTTTCCCCGTCCTGCCGGGATTCATCTCCTACTACCTCTCGCTGGGGGCGCGTGAAGACGAACTCATTGAGGAGGGCAAACTCAAAACGCGCATGCCGAGTTCCTTCAACATCGGCGTGCTTTCGGGTCTTGGGATGTGGACCTTCTTTGGCATCATTGGCATTGTCGCCCTGTTGATGGGCGAAGCCTTTGCAAGCTCGGGTATTATCCACTACATCGCCATCTTCATCGCCCTTCTCCTCGTTGTGTTGGGCTCGATGATGTTGCTTGGCATCACCTCCCACGTGATGGGCTTCGTTCAGAACCTCGTCGACAAATACAGCACCACGGAGGCCGATGAGACCTTTACGCCACGTCGCAACATGTACCTCTACGGTATTGGCTACGCTGCGGCCTCCATTGACTGCACGGCGGCAGCGGTCCTCCCGTTCGTCATCTTCCTGAGCACGCTCGGTACGACCGCTATTGGCTTCGGCATCGCTGGCCTGATGGTCGGTTTGCTGATTTTGATGATCGCCGTCACCATGCTGGTGGGGATGGGTCGTCAAGTGATGATCAACTTCCTGCGACGAGCAACCGGTCACATCAAGATGATCGGTTCGTGGATGATGATTATGGCCGGTGTTGGTCTCACCATCTACTTGACCAACGCCGAAGCCGTGAACGCCTTGTTCAGTTGAATGCTGAGTTTTCCGGCTGTTTGTGTTGACCAAGCATCGTACAAGCAGATAGGGATTCGTCTATGGTCCAAATCCTGGTTGGTCCAAGCCCAACACGCTGGCAAGGAAATTTAGAACCATGGCGATCGCCATCACACCAACAAAATAGAGGATGGGATTGATTTTTCCAACCTCACCTTCGTCATTGGAGAAGCCCTGTGATTCAAATTCGAACTCTGCATCGCAAAGCGGGCAGGTGTAATGGCCAGAAACATTGGGGACTTCGACGTCTCCTTCGCAGGTGGGGCACTCAACCTCAGCCACGGAAATTCTTTAGTGAACGGTGATTTAAAAAAATAATTCTTTGATTTCTCAAGCACTGTTCCTCAGTTGAGCGCAGGGCGAATCCAGCCATACCAGAGCACGAAGGCCAACGCTGTGCCCGATATGGCGTCAAACACGTAGTGCTGCTTGATGAGAACCGTGGAGGCCACCAGCAACGCGCATGCTGTCCACGAACTTACCCCTTTGAGCGGCGTCCAGGTTTCGTTCTTCCGCTCGACAAATCGAACGAAGAAGACGACGAGGATGCCCAAGAGGACATGGACGGACGGCCACGCATTGTACGGTGCGTCGGCCTCATGGAGGCCCGCCATCAACAAGCCAAACAACCCCTCAGCTCCGGTGGCCTGGGAGCGGAGTTCAATCTCTACGGGGAAGATGAGAAACATGGCAAACGCTATCCAAGCAGCCACGATCAACCTTTGAAAGAACACCAAGCCTTGACGGCGGAACCCGTTTGAGGCGCCCAACCAGGCTGCCAAGGGGAAATAGAGGTAAAACGAGTAGTAGGGAATGACCATCCAGGGGACAAAAGGCAAATCCCAGTCCAGCGACATCTCAAAATTGTACGTGCTCGTTCCACGCCAAGCGGAGAATCGATTGATGAGACCGTAAGGAAGCGCACCCAAGACAAGAAAGAGCGAGAGGAGGAACGAGGCGTACTTCAGTCGGGACCACGATGCCCGGTCTGGCCACCACCGGTCAATGACGGGCCAATCATGCTTCATGCCTGGCGTCACTCAACGACCTCTGTGTCCGGCTCTACCAATTCCTTCCAATGAATGATGCGGTCGGAGAGAACCGCAGCCTCCTCTTTGTCGTGCGTGACGTGAAGGGCCGTGATGTTGCGTTCTTTGAGATGCGTTCGGGTCATAGCGGCAAGGTCCAACCGGCGTTTGACGTCCACCGAGGCAAACGGTTCGTCGAGCATGATCACGTTGGGTTCCTGCATCAACGCACGCCCAAAGGCCACCCGCTGTGCTTCGCCTCCCGACAGCCCTGCCACGCCTCGAACCTGGAACTCGTCCAGCCCGATGGCGTTGAGTATGGCGGCGATGCGTTTCATTTTCTCGGATTTTCCCATCTTCTTTTCCGCTCCGAGTGCGATGTTTTGTGCGACGTTGAGATGAGGGTAGAGGACAGGTTGCTGAAAAAGCATGGTGATTTCACGTTCAACACTGGCGTTTTGGAGCGGGACATCGTTCAAGAAGCGCTCACCGGATTCAAGATGCTCAAGTCCGCAACAAGCACGAAGCAACGTGGTTTTTCCACATCCGCTCGGACCGAGAATGGACACAATTTCACCCGGTTGAACACGGAGGTTCACACCCTCAAACACCAACCAGTCTCCAAGGCGTACAGCAGCCTTTCTCAATTCAAACATCATGTCGAGACCTCCAGGCACGTGCACGCTCGTTGATGGAGAGCACAAGCAGCGTGGTGAGCATCAGAATGGTGGCTAAAGCCATGGCGGTGGGAAACACATAGGGGTCGAACTTCGGCCTCGAAGCGACCTGGTCCACCAGAATTGAAAGCGAGTCCCACGAACCGACGCGAACCACCAAAAAGGTCGCACCGAATTCACCCATGGAAAAGGCGAGGCACAGGGAAGCCGCCATCGTGCCGGGTACCACCAAAAACGAACCCCGTGCGTGCCACCAGACGCTGACCGGCCCCATCGGGAGGAGGGAGGCCTGTTCGGCGTAAATAGGGTCAATTCGCTCAATGGCGGGCACCATCAATCGGATGACAAAGGGCAACACCAACATGACGTGAGGGACAGCTGGGAGGTACGGGAAGGAAAACATCTCGGGATACCACTGCAAAATACCGGCTACCATACCAAGCCCAACCATGACGGCCGACATCGACAACGGCAGCATGCACAAGGAATCCAAGACGCCTGCAGCCCGCTCATGCCCCTGTTCTCGCAGGGTTACCAAACACGAAGCGACGGCGTATCCCACCGGCAACGCGACGAGGAGGGCGATGAAGGCATAGGATAGGGAATTGGTCAAGGCCTCCATCAAAGGAACCGTTGAGAAATCACCACTCCATGCCCTTCGCCATCCTTCAAGCGTCCACTGTGCCGAGCTGTCGCCGTCAACCCCTCGAACACGGAACGAGGCCAAAAGAACCGAAGCGAGCGGTGCCAGCAGCATGACGAGCATACCGTTGACGAACCACGTCCACCGCCCCGATGGCTTTCCGTGCCGCTCCCTGTTCATGGATTCGTGATGCAATGACAAGACTTGGCTGTGGCGTCGCTCAAACCGACCTGCCAAGATGAGCATCACGAGCATAAGCAGCATTTGGAAGGTGGCGATGGCGAGCACAGCGAGACTTGTTTCCACACGGTACCCCGGAATGCCTGCCGTCCCTCCCATTTCCCCCAACAAGGATTCCAAGGTGTTTGAAGACGGTGCGAGCCACTTGACCAAGGCGAAGGAGGTGAAACTGAAGAAAAACGTGTATGTGGCCGCTACCAACGTTGCGGGCCCGAGAACGGGCAACCAGAGATGGCGAAACCGGCCGTATCGGGTATCGCCTGCAGGAAGCAGCGCCAATTGTTCTTCCCATCTCGGGTCCAATTGTGCGACGACCGGTTCAACGAAGCGAATCATCAGCGAGAGATTGAACCAAACGTGAGCGGTGACGAGGGCGATGAAATGTCCGGGATGCTCCCATCCCGTTTCCGTTGCAATCCAGCCGATGAGGCCCGATTCTGCACGAAGGTCAAATCCGAGTGTGTGAAGGACACCACCCGGCGACATCAGCGCCAGGAAGCCAACTGCAGCGACGATGGGCGGTGTGACAAACGGAAGGAACAGAAGGGCGCGCTTCAGCCCGATGTTTCGCCATTGATAGCGACCAAACGCCCAAGCGAGGGGCAAGCCGATGAGTACGGTGATCCCGGTCGAGGCCATCGCCTCCAAGAGTGAAAAGCGGAACGCTTCGACGGCACCGGGCTGTTCATGAAACGTAGTGAGGGCCACAAGGGGCGTGATGCCGGTGACCGCCCAAAGGCGAAGCAACGCCAACGTGATGGGAAAAAGCCCCAGGCCGATGACAAACACAACGGCCATCCACTGGATGAGTGGCACGCCCGCAAAACGGGCCCTCCACTCGGCAGACATGGTCTCACCTACGCTGTGGCGTTCTTCCACTCGGAAATCCACGTTTCCATTTCGTCTGCAATGCGTTCGTTGCTGATTTGAGCGTTCATCGTCGGGAGATCCGTGTGGTATGCATAGCCGTCGGTTTCGGGCCACGTGGCGTTGACAAGCACCGATTGCATGAGGTTGTTTTCGGGCATGTTCCGATTGACGTCCTCGGAAAGCAGGTACGTGATGAAGGCGTTCGCCGCTTCAAGTTCGGTGCCACCGTTAATGACGCCGGCATACTCCACTTGGTGGAAGGTCGACCGTTCCAACGTGAGGGAGGTGGATTTTGTCCAATTCCCGCTGTAGAAGGCCTCTACGCCCGGGGAATGGCAGTACGAAACCGTCATGGCAGCATCGCCGAGATGGCCTTCCACCCACTCGCCGTAGCCGCCGCTGTAGTGGATTTCGTAAGCCTCTGTCCAACCGGTGGTGAAGATAGCATCGTTGTCGGCCATCGCTTCCCACCAATCGAACGCATCGGTGGAGGTGTCGTCATCGTTTTCGAAGTAGTCAATGGTCGCCGACATGAACGCCCGGCCAGGAGAGGAGGTGACGGGGGAGGGAAACGCCGTGAGCCCAGACCATTCGGGCTGCGTCAGGTTCCATAGCGAGGTTGGTACGGTGAGGTTGGTGCCGTCCACTCGGGATTCGTCGTAGTTCAAACAGACGTCCCCTCGGTCAAACGGGAGGGCATTGGGCCCACTGTACGGCTCAAGGGCCGTGGTGGAGATGCCGGTGACGTTGGTTTGGTGCGGTTGGAGCAAACAGAAATTCAGGGCGGTTTGGAGGTAGGTGTTGTCAAGTCCGATGGCCAGGTCCGCCTGTTGGGCTTGCTGTGTTTGCAGGAGCTGCTCAAGAATGCCACCGGAATCATCAACCCGAATCATTTCAATCTCGTACCCGGACTGGTTCGTGAAGGTCGTCAACATCTCTTCGGAGAATGCGGCAATATCGTAGGTGAGAATGCGCAGGACACCGTCGGACGTGCGCCCTGGCTCCAGGATTGCACAGCGTCCGTCTTCGTCTGCAGTCAAGGGTTCCAGTGTTTCGATGCAGCCGCTGAGGGGTGCTGCTATCAGTATTGTCAAAATCAGTAGTGTTGTTCGCATGTTCATCACTCCGTGTCCATCGCATCGATGATCGCATGTGTTCGGTCAATGAGGTCCATGGGGTTTGGTCCGAGGATGTAGAGGGAGGGCTCCCAGCCAAACGCTCCCTCGTCGAGAATGAGGTCGAGACGACCTTCGTGCGGCTGGAGTTCACCCTTCACGGCATAGCCGAGTCTGTAATCCAATTCGTCAGAGATGTAGTTGATGTCTCCTTGGTCAACCATGCCGTCGAGTGTTGGCGGCTTGAGGTTAAGGATCGCCACTTTTTCTGAGTCAATCCCCTTGGCTTGGAGAAGCAGTTTCGCCAAATGATTTGAGCCCCCAAATACGGGAGTTTCGTGCCGGCGAAGGACGCTATCGACCAGTGTCATCCTGCCAGGATAGGCTGCAACTTGGTCGGCAGCGGTGGCATCGGGTGCACATGTGGCAATGTTCATTCCAACGGCTGGCATGTAGGTCTTCAGTCGCTTCAAATCAAGACGCCCGGTCGCCCAGTCGAGGCGTCGGAGAATGGCTTTGGAGGATTGGTCCACGTCAAGGTCAACGCCGGTCAGGGTCTTGTCATAACGAAGTGTTTGCGTTCCGCCAAATTGGAGTTCGAACACCAGTCGCTGGCGTACAATCGTCGCATCCGGGCCGAATTGAGCGAGCGATTGGGCCAGTTCCCGGGCCCAGCCATCAATGGTGTCCTCATCGGCGGACGCACCGAGCGGAAGCGCGGATTTGGTGACGAGTCGTGAAACGGTGCTCTGGGTTGAGCCGGTCGCTTTTGCGATCTGCATTTGTGTCCATCCGATGGACCGAAGTTCTTTCGCAAGTTGTTGGTGCAACCGGTCGAGCCATTTACCGCCCACGTGGCCGAGCATGACCCGCCCAAGACGCCGTTTCTATTCAAACTTGCTGAAAAAATATGCAGGATGAATGGAAAAAAGAGATGGTTTTGGGCGCCTCAGCGGGTCCCGGGGATAAGAAACAGCCCGTTTTGGACGATCTGTTTGAACAGAACACCTAGTCGATTTTCTCTTCTTTCAAGTTAAAATTTTTAATCTTTTTTTCCTCGATAAGGCTCGTGAATTGGTATTCTATGGGCTTTTTATTCATGACGGGTGTGTAATATTCAGTTTCGGTTGAAGTGATGGTATTGAACCTGTTTTTTTGCCAGTATTGGCCATACACACCCTCATAAGCGGCCCGCGGAAGCCATCCACTGAGCGTTATGGAATCGAACGAGTTTCTCGACGAAGTTGCCAAACGCATCGTCAACTACATCAGCTCAAGAGATGAACCCGGTCGAGTCAACCCCCCTGCGAGTCTCGCCACCATGCGTCGGACCTTGAACTTGCAACTCCCGCTCGAAGGTCATGGACTCAACGATGTCCTGGACGACTTGGATACCTTCATCGCCAACAGCGTCAAGACGCATCGCCCTGAATTTATGAATCCGCTTTGGGGCGGTTTGTCCCTTCCAGCCCTGGCAGGCGAGATGATCGCCTCCATGACAAACAACTCGATGTACACCTACGAGTTGTCCCCGATCGCCACCGTCATCGAACAAACCATCCTTCGCAGGATGTGCGAAATGGTCGGCTTTCCCGACGGTTTTGGAACCCTGACCACAGGCGGCTCCAACGGCAACATGCTGGGTATGCTCTGCGCCCGGGAACACCAGATGGTCGGTTCAACAAAAACAGGGTTTGACGGGCGTTCATCGGTCATCTTCGTATCAGCGGAGGCTCACTACTCCGTTCTCATGGCGGCTAACGTGATCGGAATCGGTCATCAAAACATCGTTAAGGTTCAGTGCGATGAAGACGGGCGAATGATGCCCGAACGGCTTGAGGACGAAATTGCCTTTGCACGGAAAGAAGGTCTGACACCGCTTTGCGTTGTTGCGACCGCTGCAACCACCGTGCGGGGTGCTTATGATGATCTCGAGGCCCTTTCAACGATTGCTCACCGGGAGAACCTTTGGCTCCATGTCGACGCGGCTTGGGGAGGCACATGCTTGTTCTCGAACGAGCACCGCAGATTGATGGACGGGGTCGAAAAAGCCGACAGTGTGTGCTGGGACGCGCACAAAATGATGGGTGTTCCGCTCATCTGTAGCGCATTTTTGGTCAAAAACCCCGTTGTTTTGCGGCGCCTGTGCGACCACACCAACGTCGCCCACTATCTCTTCCACAGCGATGCCGAACTCGACGATTTGGGGCGCTATTCACTCCAGTGTGCACGGCGAAACGACGCCCTCAAACTCTGGCTTGAATGGCGAGCTCGTGGGGATGCTGGATGGGCTCGTATGGTGGATACACGCATGGCAGACGCAGCGTACCTTGAGCAGAACATTGCAGCTCATCCTCGCTTGGAGATGATGTCCTCTCGCATGTGGACCAACGTCTGCTTCCGCTACACCAGTGAGGACGGAAGCGTGGATTTGAACGAACTCAACACCGAAATCCGCAATCGGTTGATACAAGAGGGCTCGTTCATGGTGAGTCGGTCCAACATCGGTGATGATGTCATCATACGGATGGTGGTGGTGAATCAACACGTCAACCGAGATACGCTTGACCGTTTCCTCGAGCGTGTAATTCATCACGGCACCGAAATCACGCGCGGGCTTCCAGCTACGCAATGAATCGTGAACGGATGTTTATGGAGTCCTTCGGACGACAGCAGGCCATGAGCGGCACCGCACCGGTACGAACTGCGCTGTATGAGGAGCATCTGGCATTGGATGCGAACATGGTTGATTTCCACGGTTTTGAACTTCCGATTTGGTACTCCAACATCAAGCAGGAACATCTGGCCACCCGTTCCGGTGCCGGTCTTTTTGATGTCTCGCACATGGGCTCGTTTCGATTCACAGGGCCCCATGTTCGTGAATGGCTGGAATCCATCGCAACGCAGCGTGTCTCGGCCATCCAACCACCGCGTTGTGCCTACACCCACTTCCTCGATGAGGACGGGTTTTTGATCGATGACATGATTTTCGCCGTTGTCAGCGAATCGGAAATCTTGGGTGTCCCCAATGCCTCCATGATCGACGTCATGTGGTCCTGGTTCAGCAAACATCTCCCCGAAGACGGTTCGGTAGAGATGGAAAATCTCTCAGCCTCAACCTCCATCATGGCCCTTCAGGGTCCGGAGGCCAAAACCATTCTCGATGCGGCCATGGGTGAGGGCCAGCATGTGGGTCGCTTCAAGTGGCGAGCGCTCACCGACAATGCCTTGGGCACCACCGGCTGGATTCAAGGAACCGGGTATACTGGCGAGGCCGGCTACGAAATTTTCGTACCCAACGCCTCTGCTCCGGCGCTCTGGCGTGCCCTCGTCGCCAACGGTGCAACGCCGGTGGGTTTGGGCGCCCGAGATACGCTGAGACTGGAGAAAGGCTACCTTTTGTCCGGTGTTGACTTCTGTTCGCCTGCGCTCTCGCAGGACGATGATGACTTCCTCTCCCGTGATTCTTGGGAAACCAACGTGCCCTTTGGCCTGGATTTGGACCACGACTTCATCGGTAAACATCGTGTGATTGGCCACGACCCTGCAGATGAACGCTGGTGGGGGGTCAAGTATGTGGAAAAAGGCCCGCTCCCACGACCCGGCAAAGCGGTCACGTCCCTCGATGGTCAGGCCCTCGGTCGTCTTTCTTCTGGCGCACCCTCGCCAAGTCTTGACAATGTTGGTATCGGTATCGGCTACCTCGCAGGTGTGGAGGAAGGCGATGAGGTCCTGGTGGTGGCCAGTCCCCGAAAATCGGTCAAGGCTGTCGTTGTTCGCCCGCCTTTCTACTGAATCAGCGCGAACACCTCGGCCATGGCGTCAAGCCATCGCTTTCGCTCTCGCTCACCGCTTGCCTTCAAGCCAACCACCTGCTTCTTGAGCTCAACCAGCGCACGACCGATGTGTTCCGGCTCGTTCCAAGGAACGGCGAGTCCAAGTCCCTCCGAGCGCACGAGGTCGCCCATGAGGCAGTCATCGTTCACCACGCAGGGAATGCCTTGTGCAGCAGCATCGAACATCTTCACCGGTAAGGCGCCTTGGAGGATGTTGCCTCGCAGTGGAGCATACATGGCGTACATGACATCCACCTCAGAAACAAGGTCGTGGAGGTCCTCCTGCCCAAAGGCTCCGCTGACCTCGGCGTTGAGGTGGCCCTGCTCCACTTCTTCCATGAGCATGATGCGTACCTTGGCCGCAGCCGTACCGTCGCCCGCAACGCGAATCTTTGGTCGGTCGTGAGGTGGAAGTGTTTTGACGGCTCGCACCAGCAGGTCAAAGGCTTTGATGTCCCGAACGCGACCGATGTAGCCGACGGTCCATTCGTCCTCAGGCTGTGTTTTCACCTCGCCAAACGGTGGCATCGGACGATTTTCGACGACACACCCATCGAGGCCGTGATGCTTCAGCCATTCAACAAATCCTCGAGGACCGTTCTCGTTGACTTGTGCGCTTGAGGTGATAATCGTCGCTGCTTTCTTTGCACGGGCCAACATGCGCTTTTTCATTTGACCGCTCACGGCAGCACGCAGCCGAGAGTTCGGGGCAGCATAGCGTACCCAAGTATGGGCGAGGTCGTGCATGTCAAAGACAAACGGGACGCCGTGAGACGCTTTGAGGGCGCAACCGATGTGGAGCGTGTCGGCATCGTGGCAGTAGACCAAAGCGGGCGGGTCGTTGCTCAACGTCCGGACCACCTTCTGATGGAACCTCCGAATGCCACGGTAGGTGTTGAGCGTTCCCCCGTAGGCCACGGGGCCCAGCCTGTAGCGCATGATGCGAACGCCGTGGTGATTCTCGCTCATCGCATGTTCTTCTGTACGGTCAAAGGCATGGACCGTCACGCTGTAGCCGGCTTCTTGCATCCACCTTGCATGGCGCAGAACGCGTGGGTCCGGGGCGCAAGCATTGGTGACCACCATTGCCACTCGGACCATGCTTGCCGCACGGGCTTTCTCGTGATAGCGTGTTCCCTGTATTCAAGTGGAGCGAAGCAATTCATTATGAGCGGAGCGCGTATGGAGGTCAACATTCCCAACCGGTGGAGTGCGTGCATCATGGTTGACCAACTACCAAACCGAGGCCGAGAAGCAGAAATGTTGCAAGAAATGGGACTCAAATCCATGGAGGATTTGTTCGCAGACATTCCCGAAGATGTGCGCTTTAAGGGCGAGTTGCCGCTTCCCGCACCACAATCGGAAGAGGAAATTCTCAGCGATGCTCGCCGACTGCTCGGCTCCAACGTCGCCATGGGTTCCCGTCCTTCCTTCCTCGGCGCCGGCTTGTATCGTAATTATGTCCCTGCTTCGGTGTTTCAGCTCGTCACCCGTGGTGAATTTTTGACAGCGTACACGCCCTACCAGCCCGAAGTGAGCCAAGGTATGCTGCAGGCGATGTGGGAATTCCAAACGCTGATTTCAGAACTGGTTGGCCTGCCCATTGCGAACCTCTCGCTTTATGACGGCTCGACGGCGGCTGCAGAAGCGCTCACCTGCGCTGTGCGTGTCCACAACCGAAAAGCCAGCCAACCGGACACGGTGTATGTCTCCGCCCTGACGCCACCGGACAAGTTGTCGGTCATGCAGAACTACTGCCAAGGTGCAGAAATCGACATTCGTTTCATCGCCCACAACGACGATGGAACCCTTGACCTTGAGGACCTCAAGGCGGCTGCTGGCTCATGCGGCGTGTACCTTGAACAACCAAATCCGCTCGGAGTTCTCGACGAAGGATTGACCGCCGTGAAGGAGATCATCGGTTCAAACACCGCCCTCATCGTTGGTGTTCAGCCGGTCTCGTTGGGTGTGGTTGAAGCACCGGGACACTACGGAGCCGACATTGTTGTCGGGGAGGGTCAACCCTTGGGAAGTCCGGTTACCGGCGGCGGCCCGCTCTACGGCATCTTCGCCTGCACCAAGCCCTACCTTCGTTTGATGCCAGGCCGAATCGTTGGCCGTTCGATTGACGTCGATGGGAAAGAAGCGTACTGCTTGACGCTCTCAACCCGTGAGCAACACATTCGTCGGCACCGAGCCACGTCAAACATCTGCACCAACGAAACCCTGATTGCGCTCATGGGCGCCATGCACATGGCTTTGCTCGGCCCCGACGGTTTGCGAGAACTCGCCCATCGAAACATGATGGCCTGTCAAAAAGCCAAGGACGTGCTGGCCGAAACGCCCGGTGTCCGTCTCGTTCACGATGCGCACCACTTCAACGAATTCGCCATTGAAGTGCCGGGGTCTGCCGAAGCCTGTTTGGCTTATCTTGACAGCATCGGCATCATCGGAGGCTTGGACCTTGGAAGCTGGTACGAAGGGACGACCAACCAAATCTTGGTGACCGCCACCGACCAAACAACACTGCGTGAAATCGAGGCGCTCTCCGCTCAATTAGCGATGTGGTCGTCGCATTCGGGGGTGGAAGCATGAGCCATCTGTTCAACCACAACGGCGCCGAAAACACTGGCTACAGCCAGCCTGCGGCCCTCAGCACCTCGACGCAACCCGCCGTGCCAAAGGGTCTCATACGCAAAGACGCCGCCAGGTGGCCACGACTCTCCGAGCCGGAAATGGTGCGCCATTACACGTGGTTGTCAAAGCGAAACTTCGGTATTGACACCGGCTTCTATCCGTTGGGCTCCTGCACGATGAAGCACAACCCGAGAGTGAACGAAGTCATCGCACAACTCCCCGGCATTGCCGACATCCATCCCCATCAGCCCGAGCATCATCTCCAAGGCTTGCTGTCCATCTTCTACGAAATGCAACACATGTTGGAGGTCTGCGCTGGCATGGACCAGGTCACCCTCCAACCCGTTGCCGGTGCGCAGGGTGAATTTACGGCTGTGCGTTGCATTCAGGAGTATTTCCGCCTGCGTGGCGATGACAAGCGAACCAAGGTCATCGTGCCGGACTCGGCTCACGGCACCAACCCTGCCAGCGCCGCCATGTCGGGTTTTGAAATCGTTGAAATTCCGAGCCTCGAGGACGGTCGAATGGATTTGGACGCCCTCGCTGCCGTGGCCGATGAAACCACGGCTGCGATGATGATCACAAACCCCAACACCCTCGGATTGTTCGAAGCCGACATCAAGGCTGCCAGCGAAATTGTTCACAAGGCTGGCGGTCAAATGTACTACGACGGCGCGAACTTCAACGCCATCCTTGGGATCACGTCTCCGGGTTTGATGGGCTTCGATGCGGTTCACTTCAACCTGCACAAAACCTTCTCACAACCTCACGGCGGTGGCGGTCCCGGCTCGGGTCCCATTGGCGTGAAAGCTCACCTGGCTCCCTTCTTGCCAGGTCCACTCGCAGCCCGGCGAGCGCCAACGGCCGACGAACTCCCTTCCACGGTGGACGAACACTGGTACCATTGGGAGCAACCCGAACACAGCATCGGCAAGGTGCAACAATGGCACGGCAACGCTGGTGCTGTCATTCGCTGCTGGGCGTACTATCGACGCTACGGTTCAGGACTGAAGACCATGTCCGAGCACGCCGTCCTCAACGCCAACTATCTTCGCCATGCGATTCACCGCGCAGCCAAGGAAGCCGGTGTCGACCATCTCTTTGAGGACGGTGCTGAGACCGAGGTGGCCAAGCACGAGTTTACCCTCTCGATGCAACCTGCGAAGGAAGCGCTGGGCATTTCCGCTATGGACGTCGCCAAAGGTCTGCTCGACCGAGGGTACATGGCGCCCACCGTCTACTTCCCACTGGTCGTCCCCGAGTGCATGATGATCGAGCCGACCGAAACCGAGTCGAAGGACACCCTCGACACGTTTGCCCAACAATTTGCTGAAGTCTTGAAGACCGACCCAGAGGCGCTCCATGAAGCTCCCATCACCACGCCGGTTCGTCGGGTTGACGAGGTGTACGCTGCGCGAAATCTCTGCCTGCGTCATCCCTATGATGAAGCGTGAATTGAGGAAGAATTATTCCACGCATCCCCGACCAAGCGTCGTGGATGACGTACCGGACGGTTGGCGTGCAACCGAGGTGGAGCAGGATTTTGCCATCACCTTGCTCGCCTTTTCCTGGGCGCTGTTACCGGTCGGGTTCATGGTGTTGATGGCCATCTTCTCGCGGTATGCACAGCACCGTTTGACCTTGGCCGCCGTGGCCCTCTTGATGCTCATCTTGGCCTTTGCCTCCGGTGCTGGGCAACGTCGCTCATCCCTTCAAGAACCGCGAATGCAATTGACGGTGGCGACCCTTGTTTCGGCAGCCGTGAGCATCGGTGTAGTTTGGGGGCTGGAATTGGACGCGTGGTGGTGGGTTTCCTACGGCTTGGTGTTCGGTGCCGTGGCCAACATGTACGTGAGTTTGAACCACCTCGCCTCCTGTAACGCGCCCGCCTTGCGGACACCCTGGTCGGTGAAAACACCGCTTCCACAGGGCGCGATGAAAAACTGGGGTGTGCAATACGGACGATGGACAAACGGCCGAATGGGGATCTATCGCTTTCCTCAAGGCGGCCTGTGTACGATGTACGGTGCCGTGGACGGCGATGCAACCTTTCTTTGTCTCGAACCCCTAGTTCCCGAATCGGCGCTCCCAGCCTACACGGCGTGGGGCCTTGATTTTGAGGTCCTGCGAGATGATTCATCCATCGCATCCGCCGAAGAATGAGATGACCTCACTCATCGGTTGAATCAGTCATCATAAAGAACCACCCGCGCTGGGAAATCGTCATGGATGTAACCATATTGCTCGGGTCTTCCTCAGACCTCCCAATCGCCCAAAAGTGCACGAAAATTTTGGAACACTTCGATGTTCCTTACCAACTTCGGGTCGCCTCAGCCCACCGCTCGCCAAAGTTCGTCGAGCAAATCGTCGGTGACGCCATTGACGACGGCTGTTCGGTGTTCATCGCCATGGCCGGCCTTGCAGCAGCCCTCCCCGGCGCCGTCGCTGCACTGACCACAAAGCCCGTGATCGGCGTGCCTTGTGGCGGTCGTGTCCCCTACGATTCTCTCCTCTCCATCGCTCAACTTCCACCCGGTGTTCCTGCAGCAACCGTCGGCGTTGACCGTGGCGACAACGCCGGCTATCTCGCCGTCCAAATGTTGGCGCTTTCCAACCCCAAGTATTCCGCTGCGCTTGAGCAGAACAAACTTGACCAAATCGACCGAGTGAAGGCCCAAGACAAGGAAGTTAACGGCGGTGCCTGAGATGTTTGACGCCGAGGAATTCATTGCTGAGAGCATTGAATCCCTCAAGGCGACCATTGACGACGTGGCCATTATCGCGTGTTCTGGCGGTGTGGATTCGACCGTAGCGGCCGTCATCGCGAACAAAGCCGTCGGCGATCTTCTCCACTGTGTCTATGTCGATACAGGGTTCATGCGAAAGAACGAGACCGAGCAAATTGAAGCTCTCCTCGAAGCACAGGGGATCAATCTCATCACGGTCAAAGCCGCAGACCGGTATTTCGAAGCGCTCAAGGGCGTCACCGAACCTGAACAGAAGCGAAAGGTCATCGGTGAATTGTTCATTCGAATCTTTGAAGACGAGCAGAAAAAATGCGGAGCCAAATACCTCGTACAAGGGACCATCGCCCCCGATTGGATTGAATCGGGAGGTGGCGTGCGAGACACCATCAAGTCGCACCACAACGTCGGTGGTCTACCGGAAGACATGACCCTGGAAGTGGTTGAGCCGCTGCGTGAACTCTACAAGGATGAGGTTCGCGAATTGGCTCGCAACCTTGACATCAATGTCGCCGAGCGTCAACCCTTCCCTGGACCCGGTTTGGCCGTTCGTACCCTCGGTGAATTGACACCCGAGCGCGTTGCGGTCGTGCGAGAGGCGTGTGCCATCGTGGAAGAGGAATTTGAAGCCGCTGCCGAACGAGGCGAAATGGACATTCCATGGCAGTACTTTGCAGCCCTCTTGCCCGTGCGCAGTGTTGGCGTTCACGGTGACGTGCGAGCGTATGGGGAAACCATCGTCGTTCGCGCTGTTCAGTCAATGGACGGCATGTCTGCCCGATACTCAGAAATCCCTCACAAGATTTTGCAAAAGATCAGCACCCGTATCACCAACACGGTGAAGGGTGCCGTGAATCGTGTCGTTTACGACATCACGCACAAGCCACCGGGTACCATCGAATGGGAATGATGTCCATTTTAGGCATACCTTGATGTGTATGACGGCGAGGCAAAACCATGGATGAGAAGGTGGATTCGGGCCTCCTTGATGAGTCAACACTCGCTGGTGATACCCGGAGAGGCCCGCTTGCGGTTCTCCTCTCGACCTTACTCGTTGCGAGTCTTTTCGTAGGTTTCTCCATGTTGGGTTCCTCCGACACCACCACCAACCTGGTCAATGCCGTTCAGCCTTCTGGAGATGATTGGCGTCCGTATTCCGTTGTCGCCCCCATTGATACGGGCATCAACGTCTATCACGATCATTTCCGAACCAACGAGATCTACCCCGAATGGTTGCTCGACGGTCTTGGTGTGACCAAGACCTGTACCCCGACCTTCGAGGGCACATGGCAGGAACGCTACGAGGCTGACAGAGCGTCGTGCTGGGACACCATCACCACCTCGGACATTGTATATTTTGAGGGCACGAAAATCATCGGAACTTCACCCGACGGTGGCACCGACATCCATATTCTTGACGACCCCTCTGACGGGCACGGCACGGCCGTCACCGGTGCGGTGTTGGACGCCAACCCCGACGCCGTGATTTTCTTCGTGGAGGGTTTTTCCACCGAAGCGGTGCTTGCAGCCGGCAACCAACCGCTCGTCGACATCGTGACCACTTCCTTTGGCGCCATTGGTTCGCTTCCGGTTCCCGGTATCGAAACAGGGACACACCAAACGGTGGTGGTGAACAACAAGATTCACACCGGTGCAGCCGATAATACGCCATCACCCGCTGTTCAAGACGCCACGGCAGGTCCTCCGTGGTCCATTGGCATCGCAGGCTACGCAGAAGAGGGCGATGACCAGAAAGAGACCATGAGCGGGTCCTACCCCGATATCGCTGCTGATTGGACGCAAGTGTTGCCAAATCACGACGATGTTGACGGGTACCACGAAACCTCCGGGACATCCTTTGCAACGCCTCGAACGGCCGGTATTCTCTCCTTTGTGCTCGAACATCTACGTGAAGAGGTGGGCGACATGGGTTCGGGGGCATCAGCAGAAGGCCGCAACGGTTCGCTCGTGAACGGTGTTTGGCCGGTGGGTCATCCCAATGCTGGAGCAGAGGCGGCCATCACGAATGCCGTGGTACGAAATGCATTGAACTTGTCCGCATGGTATCCTTCCTTCTCCACCTGGGACCCAAGCGCAGGCACCATGCCAATTTCTCCCGTTGCACCGTGCACACAAGTCGGTTGGGGCGTGGTGAACATGTCCAACATCCAGCCGATGATCGAGCACCTGAACGGCACCCAAACCATGCCGGACCGACCCGGTGATGTGGTGCTGTGCATGCAGGCGAATCAAGAGGCTCGAGAAGCCTACTGGGGTGTGTACCCCTCCGAAGAAGCACCGTTTCGGACGCTTGAAATGGCCGCACGTGATTGAGCCGATTCGCTCTTTCAAGCGTTGGTGAAGTCGCTGAGGAATTCCCACATCAATTCGTATGTCGGTGTTCCGTCGACCTCATCAGGCCATGTATGCTCATGGTATTCCAGTCCGTAGTGCTCAATACGTGTATCACCCTGACAAGCCGAGTGGGTGATGTGTTCCAAAAAGAAATCCGAAGCAACGTCATCGCTGCCGCAATTTGCCCTGTCGGCCCAAGCGTCAATCATGCCGGGTATGTTGCTCATCGTTCCTACCCCTTCATGTTCACCATCTTTCCAATCCCAATCGTCGTCGTAATCGATGATGTAGTCGAGTTTTCCATGGACATGGAGGACAGCGATGTTGCCGCTGAGATCACAACTCTCGGGTTCAACAGGCATGGTTCCAGCGAACGATGCCACCGCAGCGAATTGATGATTCAGCTGGCAGGCGACCTCGTAGGTGAACATGGAACCAAGGGAATATCCGATGGCGTAAATGCGCTCGTGATCGATGCAATACGCAGACGAAAGTTCTGTGACCACGGACTGGGCGAAATCGTTGTCGTCTCGAGAGGTCGCTGCAGTGTTCAGAAACCAATCGCCTTCGGCTGGCGTTCGATCCCCTTCTGCGATGGCATAGGCCATGATGAATTGCTCTTGATAGGCCAGTTGGTCAAACTCGTTTTGTTGTGGGAAGTCCTCTTCTGCATCACCTCCGCCGTGGAAAGCCAAAACGATGGGAAGTTTCGTCCCTTCATCCGAAGGTGGAACAGTGAGGCGGAAAAAACGCTCAACCCCGTTGACCGTGATGGTGGTCATGACTTGGGTCTGTTCGTCGGACGGTAGGGTGCACGGGTTGGCCAGCGCCTCAAGCGACTCAGCATCTGCGGCCGTTGATGCAGAAGGAGCCTCACCGAGACAACCGCTTCCCAGTGACATCATCAGCACCATCAGGACCACAGCGAAGTGGGTACGACAACGGCCAGCCATGCTTTCGGATGGGCGTTGAACATCATTCCTCATCAACATTTCTCGGGATTGGTTAAACAACGCCCTCTTGTCCACGGCGTCGTGTGAATTGGAAACCTCGAACCCAAGGCGTTCAATCGATGAAAACGGGGCATGAAGGGAGATTGGCGCCGATTGTGGGGCTCGAACCCACGACCTTGGGATTAACAGTCCCACGCTCCACCAGCTAAGCTAAATCGGCAAGGTGGGCGACAAGCATCCCCTTTATCACGCCTTCGTTGAGGTGGAGTCAATCAATTCCATCAAACGATGCGGGAGGTCCGGTTTGTTTTCATCAACCTCGACCAGCGATTTCAGCTCATGAAACTCCTCAGCGGTGAGTTCCTTCGTGTGGTGGAACGCGAATAGTGGCTGGTTTTTCTTCACGTCCGTGCCTTTCGGGGCTTGAATGACGAAGCCAACCAGCGGGTCGATTTCATCCTCAAGCACAAATCGACCAGCACCGTGTTTACGTGCGAGCGTGGCCATCTTCATGGCGTCGTACGTCGATACAAAACCGTCCTGCTTTGCGAGGACAGCGGTTTGATGCGGGGCGGTTTTGAGAACCTTTTCAGGATGCGTAGTCAAGATCGAAGCGACGGTCGTCTCAACGCCTTGTTTGACACACATGTCTCGGAACACATCCAGTGCTTTTCCGTTGTTGAGCACGGCCTCGATTCGGCGTCTCCCTTCATCGAGGTCAACATCCTTCATGGTCATTGAAAGCAAGGCTGCGCCTTGCATGACGACGAGTTCCCGTGTATCGGGAGAGCCTTTGCCTTGGAGCACCATGATGCTTCCAATGACTTCCAAGGCGTTACCGACGTGGGTTCCGATGGGCTCGTCCATCGACGTGATCTGTGCGACGGTGCGGACACCGAGTCCCTCGGCGGTCCTGACCATCGACGTGGCCAACGTTCTCGCCTCTTCGCGGGTCTTCATGAACGCCGCTGTACCGGTTTTTACATCCAGAACGAGGGCGTCCAAACCCTCGGCGGCTTTCTTTGAAACGATGGATGCGGTGATGAGCGGCACGCTGTCAATGGTATCTGTGACATCACGGAGGGCATAGAGCACACCGTCTGCCGGTGCGATCGCCTCGTTCTGAACGGCGATGCAGCACCCCACCTCTTCAACGGCTCTCTCCATCTCTGTGGGCGAAAGTGCACAGTTGAATCCAGGAATGGATTCGAGTTTATCGATGGTTCCGCCGGTGTGGCCAAGGCCGCGACCTGCCAGCATGGGCACGCGACATCCGGCTGCTGCCAGCGCAGGAGCGAGGATGAGCGACATTTTGTCGCCAACACCTCCCGTGCTGTGCTTATCCACCACCGGGGCACCGGGCGACCACTGAAGTCTGGCTCCAGAATCGATCATCGCGTTGGTCAACACAACCGTGTCCTCGACCGTACATCCGTACGTGTGAACGGCTTTGAGCCATCGTGTGGCGTCGGGTTTGGACACACTTCCATCGGCCACCATGGCGACGAACGCTTCCAAGTCGCTTTTGTTTTGAGACCGGCCATTTTCCACGGCTTCAAGGAGTTCTTCAAAGTCCACCTGCAACGCCTCAAATCAATCCGATTTCCTTCAAGCGCTGATGGAGATAATCGCCGGCATTGATGGATGCGTAGGTTGGAAGACCTCCGGTCATGGCGACAAAATCCGGATGCGGTGTCAAGTCAATTTCGTTTCGTGGATGAACGAACATGGGCATCGAATACCGGCGCGTGTTGCTGTCCTTTGGATTCACCACACGGTGCGTGGTTGATTTGAACAAGCCGTTGGTTAAGTTCTGGAGCATATCGCCCGAATCGACGATGATGGCGTCTTGGTCGCCTTTGACTTTGATCCATGTCCCGTCATGGTCCATCACTTCCAGCCCATCAGCGGTGGCGGTTACGAGCAACGTGATGAAATTGATATCTTCGTGTGCAGCGGAGCGTACGGCACCCTCTGGCGTGTTTTCACCCAGTGGCGGGTAGTGGATCATGCGCATGATGGTGTTGCCTTCGTTTGACATGTTGGAGAGCCAATCCTCTGGTTTTCCGAGATAGCGTGAACACGCAGACAACAGGTGTTGGGCCAATGTTTCCATGCTTGTGAACAGCGCTTCAGTGGTGGCCTGAAACCCTTCCACATGTGCGGTGGGCCAGATGTTCTTAGGGTAAGTTGGCACGGTCCCGTCTTCAGGATAAGGTCGTCCGGTTTGCCAGAACTCTTTGAGGTCGGGTGCAGGGTTATCTTTTGCATGCTCTACACCAAAGGCGGTGTAGCCGCGTTGGTGGCCGATGTCTGGCCGCAGATAGGTGGACTTGGTGGCTTCGTCAAGGCCGAAAAACGCATCGCATCGTGCATAGGTTTCCTCGATGAGTTCACGAGGAATCCCATGGTGGGTGAGGGCGAAGAAGCCAATGTCTTTGAGCGCATCACCAACATGGTCGACAAACATCGCTCGTTCTGCTGGCGAGTCGGACACGGCCAGTCGAAAGTCAATCGTAGGGATGGACCGCGACATGACGCCTCATTCCCTGAAGGCTTGGAGTTTGGCGAGCAGGCGGAGCGTTTCGATGTAAATCCAAATCAAAGAAATCAAGATCCCAAAAGCAGCATACCATTCCATGTTCTTCGGGGCACCGTAGCGTGAGCCAGATTCGATGAAGCCAAAATCGCTGATGAGGGTGAGCGCGGCAACAACCAAAATGAAGGCGGTCAGTCCAATGCCAATCGGCCCTGAGGAGTGGAGGAACGGAACATCATACCCTGTGAAGATTTGGAGGATAAACGAGGTCAGGTACAGAAAGAAGATACTGATGACCAATCCACCGACGACCTTGTTGAACGCTGGGGTCGGTCGGATGATTCGAGAGGCATACATCACGTACATCGTGGCGGTGATGGCCATGGTGCCGAAGACGGCTTGCAGAGCAATGCCCTTGTAGGCTGTGAGCTCCAACATTAACGACATGGCGCCAATGGCCATGCCTTCCAAAATGGCATAGAGGCTCATGAGAGCCGCTGGATTTTTGGGGCGGGTCATGAAGACCACCAGGGCAATGATGCCGCCTCCAACAAAGCCAAGGAGCATAAAGCCACCAATATAGAGTCCCCCGTTGCCGTTGTTGATCGCGTTCATGCAGAGTACTGCAGACACGAATGCACTCACCACCGTAACGGCAAGCAAGAAGCCGATCTTGCGGAGGCTGCCGTCGATGGTCATCCGGTCGTTGCCGGTCAGGTTGCTCCAGAATGTTTGATTGAGGACAGGGTTACTGCTTCGAATCTCCATGGGTATCGAATTTCTCTGCACAAGGTCCCGTTTCAATGTTGCTCTTGCTTCTCGTGCTGGGCCACCTGTTCCTGATAGTAGGTGGCCAACTGGTCAATCGTCCAACCTTGGAGGAGGTATTGTTCAACCATATCAGCGGTCCAACCGGGAACACGTGCCAACATTTCAGGCGTCACGCCGGTGCTTCCCGTTCCGTCCAGAACGGGTTGCTGCCAGTGTTCGTTGCTCACCGGCGTGGTTGAGACTTCTGCGAAAGCGGTTTCACTGATGGCGTCCTTGACCTCTGCTGCTTCGTTCTGCTTTCCTCGCAGAACCACATACGTTCCGCCCGCCAGGGCCAGGGCGAACAACATGAGGATGAGGAAGAACGACTGTGCAGAGTCTCCGCCGGTGCTCTCCGAACTGTCTTCCACGAGGGCAGCTCGCTGGTCGGCGGAACAGCCGCTGCTGTCTGTCGCTACATTGGCTGGTGTGTCGGGGCACTGGTCGTCCTCGTTGGGAACGCCATCGTCATCGTCATCGGTCGATTCAGGTGTGGTGTTGTCGACTGGCACGATGTCAATACCTCCCAAATCACAACCGAGCACCTCGCTATCGTTCTGACCGTCTTGGTCAGCGTCCCACATGGAGAGGGCGGCGCTCGGCGAGATGGTCTCCACGCCGCTGTTCAGGGCGCTGGATTGCGCCCATGCGACTTCCAAACCGTCGGGGATGCAGTCGCCATCCGTATCGGCCATGTTTGGGTCGCCGCCGTGGAGTTGCTCGGCAAAGTTGGTGAGTCCATCGTCGTCAATGTCCACCTGTGATTCATCGCTCGTTGCCTCGCCCACCACACTGCGTTGGGTTCTGTTCAGGCCGTGTAACACCTCCCACGCATCGAGAAGCCGGTCTTGGTCGGTGTCGGTGGTGTTGTCAACACGTTGCCAATCGTCGTGCCACGAATCCATGTAGACCTGCGCCACGGTTGGACTGGAAATGAGCAGCCCCATCTCTCGGTTGCGGACAAGTGCTGAATCTCCCCAGTTGATGGAAGAGACGAGCACGTGTTCACCGTCGACGATGATGCCCTTGTTGTGCAACTTCGTGACCGTATCGTCGCTGCTCATCACGATGGCAGATGTGTCGTAGCCCTTGGTGAAGTTCCATTCCTCATTGAACAGGTCCACTGCGCTTTGGATGTCCTCGTCGAGGTAGGCGCCGTTCAACATCAAGCGAAGACGGACGTCTCGCGCAGCAGCATCCTCCAACGCTTCGAGTATGGGGTTGTCTCCCCATCCCCAAGACCAATCCGTATCGAGGTACTGGAGGGACAGTAGAATTTCAGTTTCCGCACCGTCCAAAACATCGACGATTTCATCGATGCAGTTGTCGGGGCAGACCAGCAGGTTGGCCTCAAAGTCGCCTTCGATGGCGGTGGCCGTCTCGCCCACGATGGCACCGGAGGCGGGCATGCTCCAACCGCTGGGTGCGTCCGAGGCTTGGACCGGCGTGACGTGGGTCCGAGCAACGTTTTCATCAAAGACGAGGTGATTGAGCACCATCGTGGCCAAGCCTTCATCCGCAACGAGCACACCCCAATCGCGATTTCCAGCCTCGCCGGGTGCTGGATGCGAGGACGATTTCCAATTGCCCGAACCGATCCACACACTTTCGTTGTCCCGAACGCCGACCTTGCTGTGGATGTAGGCGTAGGGGTTTTCACCCGCATCGCCAAACCACTTCACATCCACGCCGGCCGCGAGCAGGCTTGTCGCCATGCCGCGCTGCGTATCAAGAGCGAATTCACTCCACCAGTTGTCGCCGTAGTCGAGGACAACGTTCACGTCCACGCCACGGTTCTGAGCGCTGATCATGGCTTCGACCAGGTGCACCTCTTGAAGTTGGTACATGTGAACGTGAAGCGAGGTTGTGGCCCCATCTATCCATGCCAACAGGTCGACCAGACCGTTCTCCGGGCCGATCAACGGGGTGATGGCGCCGTTGGCTGCAATGGTCGTATCAAAGCAGAAGGTGCTGCCGCCCAGGCGGCTCCACTGCTCGTGCCAATCCTGTACCGTGTTGGTGTCGGGTGTTTCTCCGCAACCACTGCCTCGAAGATAAATCAGGTTGTCGAGGTTGGAAATGGGCTCAACGAGCGCGATGCCACTCCATCCCGAGACCGATACGGGCCCGTTGCCGTAAACCAGTGTGTCAACCTCAGCACCGCTGCTGTCAAGAAGTTGGAGTGCAGCACCGGAGTTGGGGAAGTAAAACGTCCGGTCAAGGGCGCTGTCAATGTCCACCACGCTTCCGTCTTCGTAGACGCCGAGTGCATCCGCATCGTTGGCCAGCAGGACGGAGGTGCGGGGTTGTATCATCAGGTCGGTGATGGTCGCGTTGTACATGCTGTTGGCACCGGTGGTTGTGCGCAGCGTCCAGCCGTTGAGAACGGCCAGCTTGTCGCCCTGATTTGCGACCTCAACGAATTCCATGTCGCTTGAGATGTCGGTCGAACCGGACGGCATGAGCCGCGTGAACCGGACGTCATCCTTCGTGGCGAAACTTGAGGGGTCGGGCTCGGCTTGGCCTGGCGTGGGCCAGAGGGTGTGTTGCCAATCATCGCTCGTTTGATCGCCCGGCATCAGGGTTTGACAATCGGTGATGACGACCCATGCAGCGCTGTCGACAATGTCGCCGTCGGGGTGGAGAAGTTCGAAGGCATCGCCCAAGCCGGTGAGGATGAATTCTTCCATCGTAAAGACGGCCCGCTCGTCGGGTTGCAGGACGAGTTTCGCGGTTTGGTTTTCTTCCGCCCACAAACTGTCCATTCGCATGAATCGTCGGTCGCCGTCAGCGGTCATGACCGACCAACGGCTGATGTTCAGTGGTGTTGAGCCTTGGTTATGAACCTCGACCCAGTCTTCGGTCGGCTCGATGGAATCGTCGTTACAGTACGGCAACACCTCGGTGATGGCGAGTTCAGTCGAGCCGGTGTAGGCGGGCCAAACAGGATTGACCTCGCCGGGCGTGGCCCAAGCGGACAACAACCAGTTGCCAGTAGCGTAGCTTGCGTTGGGGCCAACGCCTGCATGCGTGCTGTTGGGAGCGACGAGGGACTCGCCCTCAACCGTGTCTGACCATGCGATGGTGTCCACGGTTGAACCGGAGGCGTCAACCAAACCGATGGAATCCGAAGAGGTGTGTTTGAGATAGAAACTGCTGGTTCCGTTCAAGGCGATGAGGGCCACTTCGCCTGCACGTAGGTTGGTGGTTTCCTGCAACGGCATGTTGAATTCGTGGAGGGTCAATGAACGGGAGGCGGCTTGGAGCTTCCAGCCCGCCAAATCGACGTCGGTGGCGCCGTAGTTGTACACCTCAATCCATTCGCCGTTCGGCCATGTCTGACTGTCTGAGCCCACAGCATCGGGCAGGATTTCAGAGAAGCGTACGGTGGTGGAGGATGGCATGGTGCCTGGCTCGGGCTGACCCGGCGTCTTCCATGCAGCAGGCGTCCACGGGTCGGCTGGGTTGTTTGTGCGAATCAGGGCCATGTCTTCGCCGTAATCCGTGGTGTAGGCGGCGGTATCCACAACCTGTTCGGTCACGTCTCGAAGGAAGATGTGGTTGTAATTGTCCCACAACTCGGTGTGGCTGGTGAACTGCACCAACCGACGGCCATCGGCATCGATGGTGGTCGAACCTTGCGTGGTGTTGAACACGAGGGTGCCGGGGTCGAGGAAGGTCAAGTTGCCCATGCCGTCCATGATGCTCCATCCCATGAGGTCAACGGTACCGCTTCCGGTGTTGTGGAGTTCGATCCACTCGCCGTCGGGGAAGGTGGCCCCGTCGTTGGTGGCGTTGGGGAGTATCTCGGTCATCTGAATGTCGCCGACCTGGCGCGGCATCAATTCGAGCGGCAGTGGATTCATCCCTTCGGGTGTCGGGTAGGGCGCATACGTCCACGGAGCGCTGGACTGGGTGGATACGATGAGGGAAAAGCCCTGCACGGTCGACGACCATGAAATCTCTTGCGAGCGACTGCCATTGGGCCACTTGAGGGTGAGGCTCTCCACACCGTTGTTGAGCACGCCGTATCCGCTGGTGGCGTTAACGGCGACCGCGCGGTGTTCTCCGGGTGCGATGAGCATGGTTTGAGAGGCGTTGACCAAATGCGAGGCGTTGAACGGGAGGACGTTTCCTGCCGCATCCTCAATGCTATACCCCGTCAGGTCAATATCGCTCGACCCGGTGTTGAGGATTTCAACCCACTCGCCACCGGGCCACGATTCGTTATCGTAGGACGGCCATGAATTGGCCATCACTTCGGTAATGATGAGGTCGCCGGGAATCAGGTTGTTGGTCGCTGCTGCGGTGTTGATTTGACCGGGGGTTGGGTTGTTGGTTTGAATCCAGTTGGCCGTGGCACTGCTGGGGTCTTGTTCGTAGCTTTTTCCCGACAAGACCTGTCCCCATGTCGCTTGGTGGAGGTTGTTGTTGCTGCCGTCCACCAAGGTCATACTCAACCCCGTGTTCGTCATGTAGAAGTTGCTGTCTCCGTTTCGAGCAATCACCACGTATTCACCGGGACTGATGGTCCAGGTGGAACTGTTGCCAGCTTGGTAGCCCACGATGGTAGCTGAATCAAAATCCAGTGATTTTTGGGCGCTGGTGGTCACTTTCCATCCCGTCAAATCAACGTCGACCGGGCCGCTGTTGTAGAGTTCAAACCACTCGCCGTCCGGGTAGGTTCCATCGTCGCGACCGTTTGGGTTTGGAATGACTTCGTTGATGCAAACATAGCCCGTGCACGCTGTGGAGCGGGCAGAGGTATCGCTCGCCTCTTGGTGGTCGTGGAGTACGTTGGCCAGCGGCGAGGTCAGGGAGAAGAGGAATACGAGCAATAGGCTGGTGGCGGTCAGGGTTTTCTTCATGTCGTTCACGTCCAAATTTCAAATGAATCCAAAGCTGTCGAATTTCTGCGCAAAGGTGTAGATCATGATGGGTACGAGGATGATGCCCATCCCGTGGGACCGGCGTATGCCGATGCGAGGTGGCAGCAGGCCAATGATGGTGCCGACGATGAGAACGCCGATGCCGACGAAGCCGGTTGAGAGCCAGACGAGCGCGACGACAAAGAGAATCACGCCCATCACCATTTGCTGCAGAGGAATGGCGGCATGAAGGCGCAACATACCGCTGCCCACGTAGCGCATCATGGGCATCGCCAGCAGTCCTGCAGCGAGGGTGACCGCCAACAACCGAATGAAGTCAGAGGTGGGTTCGAGTGAGGACCATGTCTCGATGGGATACATCATCTTCAGGGCCAGCGTAGCGCCGGAACGAGAGCGGCTGATGATGTACAGGAAGCCCAGAACCATGACCGTAACCGCTGTGTTGGTCGCTGAGAGGAGAGCAATCACTTCCAAATCTTGCTTCGTCTGTGGACCTTCGACGCCTTCCTCGGCTTCCGCCTTGGCGATTTCAAGCAATTCATCATCGCTTAACTCAGTCAGGCGCCGAGTTTCCCAATCCATGCCATACCCCTGCTTTCCTTGTGCTTTTGCAGCGAGGTTCCGACCACCCATCACCAGTACGGTTGCTTGGGATGCCGTCATGCCGGGCAGGACACCCATTGAGGCTCCTGCGACGCTCGACCAAAAGCACGGCACCACAAGGGGGCGGGCCGGTGGCAAAGCCCAGTTTTCTCGCTGAGGAGGAAGATGCGAAGTTGTGGCGTAGATGTCCAAGAGGTTGGCGATACCAAACAAGCCGGCGAGGCTCGGTAGCAGCAGGCTGGCGTCGGGCATCCCGATGGGGGAACGAGCCGGGAGGGTGAACACGCCCCATCCGTAGAGTCCGGCCAGCAAAAAGAAGGCTGTTGCAGCCAGGAATCCTGCAAAGCGTGAATCACGGCCGAGTTTGTTGCCCGTCATCTTCTGGAGCCATTTCGGCCAGTCAAGGCGGGTGGTTTCCGTGGCAAGCAAGAGAAAGGAAATGGTGAGGAGAACAAACGGGAGAACCGAGCGTAGGTTGTCGTACCAACCGAGTTCGGGTCCAAAGGCGATACGTGCCAACACGATCAACGGCAACGAAAGAAACAGACCGAGTTGCGAGCCCCGAGCAGACCAAGCAACCCCTCGTGCGGCGTTGCCCGAGAGCAGCATGCGATGTCCGGGCAGGAGCGATAACGCAGTGTCACCGTCGGGTGCGCCGATAAGGGCGGACGGGATGTAATTCAGGAAGGTATGGACGGTGCCCGTCGAGACGATGATGGCCGCAACCGATGCAAGCGGGATGCCCAAATCGAGCAGAGCGGGTGAAAGAGCGAGAAGAATGAGCGCCACGTTGTTTACGTGGAAACCGGGGATAAGGCCGGTGAGTGAACCGAGCATGACCCCGAAAAACAAGGCGCCAAGGAGCCACGCCAAGTCCAAAAAATACCCTTCAAGCACGCTATCGCCTCATGCTTCTCCGTTGACATGTTCTTCACGGTCAGAAACACCGTCGTCGTCGGTGTCTTCAGAGGTGGAGGAAGTTCCGATGATGTCCTCCAGCGTGTCGCCCAAGCCGTCGCCATCGCTGTCGAGCACATCGGCCTGGTCCAGGGTGTAAACAAGACTCATGCCGTCATCGCTTTGCACCTGACGCAAGCGCCCTGTCCACGTCATGGATTGGTTGGAATGGTACTCGTCCACTCCAATGGCTTGACCTTGGAGATTCAAGACCACGGATTCGTTTGAACCGTCCCGAACGAGCCGCCACTGGTCGTCAACACGTTCCGCCTTTCCGTTCAAGAGAACGTTCTGATCCCGTGCATAACTCCACTGCGTTGCGCCATCGTCCCACAACAAGGTTCTCGCCGAGGGGACGACGCCCGACGTGTAGTCGTGAACCGTCAGTCGGATTCGCATGTCTTCATCGTCCCAACCAACCGAGACGTTTGCGATGATGTTTTGGCCCGATTCAAGCCAGGTGCTGCGCGGTCCCGGGACGGTGACCGCCACGGTGGTCCATCCCGGTGAATAAGCAGCGGAATCCACGAAGTAGGCCTCTTCGTTCTCAACTCCAGGTTCCACGGCGTACTTGACGTAGGCCGAGAGGGTGTAGGTGGCGTCAGGGTCAGCCACCATGCCAACGGGGTCGGCAGAGAGCATGGCCAGCAGACTGATGGGCGTTTCAGGGTTGACCAGCGAGGGCGATGAGCCTTCGTTGGCGTCAATGCACCAACCCGACTCGGTTTCCGACCACAAGAGCCGCCCCTCAACCGTTTGGAGCGTGTTGTGCATGGAGGTGGAGGCGTCGGCTTGACGGTCGGCTTCGGTTGGCAGCACACAGATGGACGTTCCTGTCGGCCCGTAAAGCGCCCAGTTCTCTGATGTCGTGGTCAAGACGCCGGTCATCGTGACCGTCTGACCGGATTGATAGCTCCAGGTGGCCTGTGCATTCCAGTCGAGTTGTGGCACATTGACAACGTGGTTCCGGTCAACGAGAATTTCAGGTCCTTGAACTTGCAGACTCCATCGCAGGTCGCGTTGCTGGTAGGTCAGAATGCCTTGAACTTCGACTTTGGAAGTGGCTTCCACCCAGTCACCGATAGCCGAACGGATGATGAGGTGCATTTGGTGCTCTGAGTTTCCGTAATTTGGATGGTCGCCAAGGTAGGCAGAGGTAAAGGTGGCGTCGGGCGTGATGGATTTACTGATAAAACCGGTCAACCGAATCGTCTCGCCTGCATAGGCAGCAGGGTCTTGAGCCACATCGGCGATGGCGAGGGTTTCAACTTCAGGCAGGTCGGAGGCTTTCCATTCCATCGCCCCTGCGCCCAGTGATTGTATCCAGATGCGTCCATCGTACTCGATCACATCACCCATCACTGTCACGGTCGTGCCGATGGGTGGCATCGCACCGGGTCGGTACCAACGAGATTCCACCACGCCGGTGCCGTCATCGATAATCGCGTCAATACGGTCGTCGCCCGAGGCGTAAGGGTCTTCGACCCACGAAATCAGCGTGCCTTCAACCTTGACAACCTCGTTTTTGTATTCGAGCAACTGGCCGACGTCGATGACTTCGGGTTCTCGCACATAGGCGTACCAGTTGAGGGTGGCGACCAGAAACATGGCGAGCGCAAACATCACCCACAACTGCTGCCCCCGAGTTTCGGGGTCGTCGTTGGTGATTTTGTCCATCAAGCCCTTCACGGCGTCGGCCATGGTTGCCGCTGGTCTCCTTCACGCTTATGCGTTGTTCACGCGGGATGTCCCATTTATCCGCGAAGGGCTATAAAGAAACAAGGTGCCCCCAAGGCAATATGAACGGCAGGGACCGCGTGATTCGCGACGAAATCCACCGGGACATTTTGGTGCCTGCCTCACATGCAGCCATCATCGATACGCCTGAATTTCAACGCCTCCGAGCCATTCAACAATTGTCGACCTGCGAGTATGTTTTCCCGGCCGCAACCCACAATCGCTTCGCACATTCGCTGGGCGCTTACCATCTGGCCGGCCGCCTGGCCGCACACCTCCAAGAGGTTCATCCGGGTCTCTTGTCAAAGGAGGACGAAGAACTCGTTCAATTGGCAGCGCTTCTCCACGACATCGGACATCCGCCTTACTCGCATCTGCTGGAAACGCCTCGGGTGTACGCCACCTTTCGCTCCCACGAAGCGTGGGGGCGAGACATCCTCGAATCGCCAACCACCGCCATCGGTCAAGCGGTCCGAGAAACCCTCGGCGAGAAGCGCCTCGGGCGTCTGTTTGCGCTCATGGACGGGCATGATGTTCACGACGGTGTGCCGATTCCTCGTTTCATGAAGGAAATTGTCAGCAGTCAACTGGACGTTGACCGCATGGACTACATGATTCGAGACCAAGCCAACACCGGCGCACAAATCGGCGGATTTGACAGCGCTCGTGTTATTCGTGCCTTGCGGGTGGGTGAAGACGGGCGGATGTACGTCAAGCGGTGGGGTCTTCCTGCCATTGAAGCCTACCTCGTCACACGCTACCACATGTATCAGCAGGTGTATTTTCACAAGGTCAACATGCTCACGCAGGCCTATCTGGTCAACATGCTCGAGCGGGCGCGCATTCTGGCTCAGAACGGGGAACTCGAGGTTTCACCGGAGTTGGCTCACATGCTGCTGAACGAGGACCTCTCTGCTGATGAATACGTGTTGCTCAACGACGCTCACGTCAAGGTCGCTCTCCCCGGCTGGGCCCAGCACGGCGACTCCCGTTTGTCGGCCTATGCAAGCCGTCTGCTGTCTCGGAAAAATTTCCACAAATCGCTTCGCATTGACCATCTCACGGTGGAGATGTGTGATGTCGTCATGCCTCGAATCCGAGACGCACTCGAGGCAGAAGGTTATGATGCCGACCTTGACCTGATACAAGCCACCATTCGAAAGCGTGGCTACCTCCCCTACAATGGCGGGATTGTGCTGGAAGACGGTCGCGACGCGTCGGAGCATTCTGCGCTCATACGCTCGCTCTCTCAACCGCACGAACGGTGTTTGATTTTCGTGCCAGAAGCGGTTCGTGATGACATGGAGCGCAACGTTCGTGAGTGGATCAAACCCTCACAATCCTCATTGGCTCAGTTTGATTGAGACAAGAAGGTTCATGATGCTCATGTTTGAGCCTGTTATGGGGCCCGTAGCTTAGTTGGTTAGAGCGCCCGGCTCATAACCGGGAGGTCAGGGGTTCAACTCCCTTCGGGCCCACCTTGCTGTTGGCCTGCAAGGTTGCCTTTCTTTCGCACAACAGACCCATAATGGTTATGAGGTGGGGGGGGTTGGGGAGAACGATAGGTGAGACAATGTCGGCATGGAAGCGAGTTGTGGCCTTGTTGGGAATCTACTTCTGTTCGTTGATGGTGGTGGCCGTTCCTGCCTCTGCACAAGTCTCCGGTGCTGCGGTTTCCATGACCTGCGCCCCCGGACAGATTCAGGTCGAAGTCAAACCCGGTGCCACGCTCACCGGCTACACGACCTGTACCGTCTCCAACCCGACGGCTTACGTCGAAAAGGTCGCCATTCAGGTGACCAGCGACGGTCTCGCCACGGCCGCACCCGGCGACATGTATGTCGGTGCAGGCCAAGAGGTCGACTTCCAAGTGGTCGTTCGTGCCAACCCCTACATGCAGATGCAATCCCGCCAACTGACGGTTTCCGCTCAAGTTCAGGAATTGAACAACCTGCCACCGCCCAACACCGCTTCTTCTCAGGTGAACGCCCTGATCAACATCATGCAGTTCAGCATCGTTCAAGTTGAGGCCGTTGAGCCCTTCGTCCAGTTGATGCCCAAGACCGATAAGAACTTCCAGTTCAAGGTGTACAACTTTGGCAACCAAATCGACCGAATGAAGATCGGCGTCACCGAAAACACCCGCGACACCCTTGAAGAGGCCGGCTTCACCGTCAACCTTCCACAAACAGTCGTCACCATCGAGCCCAACACCGCTCCTGAGACCGCTCGCATCATGGTCCGAACGCCAAAGAACCAAGGCTGGTCGGATGCCTACCACGTGCTTGAGTTCTATGCTGAATCGGAATTTGCTTGCCAGAACGGTGGCTGCAACCGTGAGTCGCAGATGATCACCGTCTACGTTCGTGGCGTCTACCTCCCTGGCTTCGAAATCATCCCGGCCATCTCGATGATCGCCCTCGCAGGCGCCGTAGCCGGTCGTCGCTTCCTCAACACCGAAGAAGACGGTGAAGAAGAGGTATGGCGAGAGTCTGCTCCCGGGCTTTGACGCTCCGTCAACAAAACCCCTCCCTGTGACACATACAGGGGTTGATTTGATAACACCGTTCGCTAAACCGTAGCACAACGGGGATTAACCATGGGTGGATTACTGGACAAAGCCAACGCAGCAAAAGACACGGAAGCCGAACCGAAAACTGCCGACCCCGAACCGGTGGTGGTCAAGGCTGCATCCCAACCCGCCCCCTCCACGTCAACGTCGGCACCCGCAGCCTCCGGCGGGCCAGACAAAGCTACACAGGTGAGTCTCGCCGGCTGGGTGATCATTCTCCTCGGTGCCATTTTGTCGCTACAGGGCGGCGCTTGGGGCTTTGCTGTGGTCGCCATCGTCCTCGTCTTGGGCATTGGGGCCATCGTGCAGGGCGAACGGATGCGCGGCAGCATCAACCAAGTCAAACTCGGCGCCAGCGTCGTGGTCGCCCTTCTCATTGCCACCACCCCATACGCAGCGGTCATGCTCGTGCCCACCAACGCCTCGATGGCCATTTCGGAAGTTGAACTCAACGAAGACACCAACGAACTCTCGTTCAAGGTGCGAGGCACCATGTCTTCGGTGGATGTGTCGATTGAAGCGGACGGCGTTGAAATGTGGTCCGACTCGGGTGATGTGAGCAACGACATGAAGAAATTCAAGGTTCCACTCGCAGATTTCTTTGCTGGAAACGGCGAGGACTACGCCGGAAACGAAGGCGTTGCGTATGTCATCAAGGGCGTGGGCTCAAACGGTCAAGAAGGCGAAATCGAGATTCCATCTCGCTTCACCACCCGTGAGGCCCAAAATGCCGGTGTTCGTATCGCAGAACTCCATGACAGCAACGACGCCGACGAATACGTTGGCATCACCATGGAAGTTCTGGTTGGACTGCTCGGTCCGAACGAAGATGCAGAAGATGGAGGTGGATTCTCCGCAGTCGGTCTTCGCCCAATGAGCGCTGACTATCAAGTCCAAGTCACCGTTTCGGGCGACGAGACCTGGAGTGAGAGCGTCATCAACGTCGATGGCGATCAAGCGACCTGGGCCGCACAGGGTGGCGGCTCAGGAAGCGGTTCCACGGCAGGCTGGTTTGGTTTGACAGGGTCAGGCACGGACACCTCGGGTGTGTACTACCTCGACAAGTCTGAGTTCTACGACGGGCCAAGAGAGTATACATTCACCGTTGAGATTACCAACACCCTTGGTGACCAGACGGTTTACTCCTCTGAATATTGTTGGAACATTGATCTCACTTCAGGCGATCAGCAAGCCAGCCCTACTGTTGATAAGGGCGACGGCGTTGGCACCACCTGCTGAGTGCATGCTTGAATCATCGGTCTTTGGCCGCTGAGTACGTTTCTCAGCTCAGGCACCCATGGGGTGTTTTGCTCGCTCGTAGAAACTGCCGATGATTCTCCTTCGGTCAAAGTGGCTGTTTCATCGTAGACAGCTCCATCCTTCCCAAGGCCCATCAGGCGACAGCAACACCATGCTGTGCTGACCCTGCAAGGCGAGGTAGCCTTGAATGCCAAGCGTGACGTTCAGTCTTCATCAACGGGCTGAAGGTCGTAGATGGATGTGGAGGTCTCCTCTTCCTGTTCTTTGGAGGGTTGTTCTTCAACCTCTTCATCCTGGCCTTCGTCGGCTTCTTCCCCAGCGGCTACGTCATGTTCGGCGACCTCGGTATCCTCTTTGTCGTCGGCAGCCTCGACATCCTCCGATGCGACGGCCTCCTCGGAGTGTTCCTCATCATCTTCCTCTTCATCGAAGGTTTCGTGAGCGGCGTAGGACTTGGCTGAAACTTGCTTGCGTGCTTGTGATGCAACGATCACAGCGAGCCCCATGAATCCGAGAATGGCAACAATCCAAATGATGTAGGGGAATTCTTCCACTTCTTCTTCGTATTCCCACGTGACGATTTCAGAGGTGCCGCCGACATCATCCATGACCAAATCAGCGATGTTGTCGAGGTTTGAGGGCAACAGTGGTTTGCAGTTGAGGGTGGCTTCACCCGAGCGGTAAACGTACCACGTGAAGGGCACCTCTTTGGTTTCTCCAGCGGCAAGGCTGACCACCATTTGTGTGGTGTCGGCGATGTCGTCGCCTTGGTAGCACCAAATACTGACGCTTGAAACATCAGCATCGCCGGTGTTGGATACCGTCACCATGCCTGAGACGCTCTTGTTGGCCACGCCGGTGGTTGTTTCTGGCACCACGGAGGTCACGGCCACGTAAGGAAGGTCGAGCTCGAGTCTGGCTTCAGCGGTTGTGGGTGCATCGATGGTCTTGGAAAACGTCCCCCAAGAACTGGAGATGGAGAGCGTGATGCTGGCGTCTTCCTGCTGGACGGTTCCAGTGCCGTCCATCCATTCGATGATACGCTTGTGTTCGTTGGTGGCGCCTTCGTCCACGAGGACGATATCGCCGTTTTCGTCGGTCAAATCGTTCCAGTCGGCTGCTCCCCAACCCAAGTCGTAGACATCGAGGCTGCCGTAGGGGATGTTCGTGGACAACGTTCGCTGGGAGAGGAGGCGAATCCAAGCGTCCGTGGTACCACCTGTGCCCTGGCTGTTGGTGTACGTGATTTGGGCCCCGTCGTTGAGGACGATGTCTTCATCGGAACGTGAACCGCTGATGATGCTGTCCAATACGGTGACCGTTGAGGTCGAAGCAGCATCGATGGGTGCGCTACCCACCAGTTCGGTCCCGTCGAACCGGCACAGGGATTCGCAATGGATGCTCGCTCCGGAGACGGTGCTGGAGGTGATGGAGAGGTCGCCATGGGCTAGGATATCGAAGCCAGACTGGAACCAGTACAGCGGTGCATCGGCAGCGTCAATGTCCTGTGCAAGCAAGGTTTCGGTGTTCCCGCCGCCGTAAATGGCCTTGGCCCACAGAACATAGGTCGGCGTGAAGTAGTACGAGTCGAAGGTGATGATGAGGTCGGTGTCGTTGAGCGGCGCATTGAACTGAATCACATCCAATCCGGAGGCGTTGATGGTCTCATCACCGAGGGCGACGTCCATTTTGGAATTGGCATCGATGGTGTGGTCAAATTTGAGTTGCAGCACACCCTCGTCTGCGAGGTCTCCAAAATTGAGGGTGAGCGTTGCAAACATGCTGTTCACCATCAGGCCAGCATTCAGGTCATCGCTGATGAGTGCACCGTTGGTCACCACCAACTGTCCGCCCTCCTCCACGGTGATGGAGGACCCGGTCTCGACCGTGATGTTGGCGTTGACGGTCAGCGTGGCACCGTTGTTGACCACAACATGGCCGTTCATGTGCGCATCATCCGACCACGTTTCCGAGGACGATACGGTCGTGTTCTCGCCATCGCTGGGTGGCGTGGCCGCAGCCAAAGGTAAGGTGAGCATGAGCAGGCAGAGGAAAAGCGCAACTGATTGGACACGAGTTCGCATGATTCGCTCACAGCACCATGGCGGATAAGCATTCTTCCCGATTGGTCGGCCATTTCGGATTCACGAAGGCCTTATTCAATGCCGAATGACCCAGAGAGACATGGATGGAGCAACGGTTGTTGTTGTCGGCGGTGGTGGACGTGAACACGCCCTGTGTCTATCGCTTGCTGCATCGCCTCAAGTCGGCTCTCTCCACTGTGTTCCGGGAAACGCAGGAACCGCCCAAATCGCGACCAATCATGCCTCTTCCATGGAGATTGAGGCGTTGGTTTCACTTTTTTCGGAACTGAATGCGGATTTGGTGGTCGTGGGTCCAGAAGCCCCGTTGTGCGAAGGGCTTGCCGATGCCTGTCAGGTACGGGGAATCCCGTGTTTTGGTCCCGTAGCAGCCCTGGCCCACTTGGAGGGCTCGAAACTTCATGCCAAACAAACCATGGAACAGGCCGGCGTCCCAACCGCAGCCTACCAGCGGCTAGACGCCAACGCCGACATCGACGCAGCATTGGACAGGTATGCCGGTAACCCATGGGTGGTGAAGCGGGACGTGTTGGCCGGTGGAAAGGGCGTTGTGGTCACCTCCGACAGGGATGAAGCCAAGGCCTTCATTGAATCCTCAATATCCACCGACGGTTTTGTTCTTCTGGAAGCCTTCCTTCCCGGCGAAGAAGCGAGCATGCTCGTGGTCATGGACGGCACAGCCTACCGGACGCTGCCAGCGAGCCAGGATCACAAGCGAGCCTACGACGGCGACAAGGGCCCCAACACGGGCGGTATGGGGGCGTATTGTCCTGCTCCGGTTGTTTCCTCCAGCGTCCACCAAAAAATCGTTGACCGCATCGTTGAACCGATGCATCAGCACCTCGCAAGCCAAACGACGCCCTACCGTGGCGTCCTCTTCATCGGGTTGATGATCGACGAACACGACGACCCGTATGTCGTGGAGTTTAACGTTCGATTTGGCGACCCAGAATGTCAGGTCACGTTGCCGCTTGTGAAGACCGACATGTACGCTCTCCTTCACGGTGCGGCTACCGATGGGCTGCAGGATGTTGCGTTGGAATTGAACGAGGGGACGGCAGTGACCGTTGTCCTCGCCTCGGAGGGCTACCCTGCCTCGCCCGTCAAAGGCCGCCCGCTCGGGGGACTTTCCTCACTTCTTTCCCAAACCACCTACGGGCGAGCATGGGTGAATTTTGCCGGTGTGTCAACTGACGAGGCTGGCACCTACCTCGCTTCCGGCGGTCGCGTGCTCTCGTGCACCGCCCTCGGTCCGGACCTTGCAGCCACCCAACGAGCGGCGTATGATTTGCTGGCGAACATCGACCTCAAGGGTGGCCATTTCCGCACCGACATCGCTCATCGTGCGATGAGGTAAATTCGCCCAGAAATCCCTCCTTCAAACGGCTTGAAAAAGAGCGACTGCATCACGGTCCTCATTTTCAAAACAGGCATCTTCAAAAGGGGTTCAGAAGTGGCCAACGACGCCAGCCTTGAGGCTGGACCTAAAATGAGGGATAATAATGGAAGAAGAAATGGAAACGAAGGCTGAACAGCCGAGTGCCATCATGGGGTTGCTGCTCGCACCTCTGGCCGTGCTGCTCGCTCTTGCCACCACCAGAGTCGTAGGCGTAGAATACGACTTGACGTTGAACAACCTGATGCCGATGCTCGTCGTCGCCATCGCATCCATGCTGGCGCTGGTGCCACGCATCGTTCAGGCATCTCGACCCGATGTTTCCACGACCACCGTTTCCCTCGGCGTGTTGGTTTTGGCTTTTGTCGGAGCGGAAGTCCTCTACATGTTCGCCGGCGTTGACGCTGTCGCTGCATTGATGTTCGCCGTCATCGTCCTGGTCGGTTCAAATCTCGACATTCGAGGTCGCCACGAATGGATGACCATGATGGCCTTCACAGCCGTCGGTTTCTGGTTTGCTTTGGCAGCTGCTAGCGATGCACTCGCTGCACTCCCATCGACCTATTCCATGGAAAGCGGCCAACTGGTCTCGACCATGAACCTTGAACGCCAAGCTACGGCGTATGTATTCTTTGCCTACTTGACGATGTTTGCGGCGGCCGGCCTCTTGGCCGGTGTCCTCGCGCGAGGCAACCTCAACCCTGCTGGAAAGGAAGGTTGGTTTTCGTTCCTCGGCCACAAACCCGGATTCAACCGAGATGCGCTTCCGTTGATGATTGCGCTCGGTGTGTGGGTTCTTGCATTTGCTGGGTCGCTCTACCACTTCAATTCGGTGGGCCTCATCGACCAGTTGGGCATCACGACTGAAGAAGGCTATCACGGCTATGTCGGCTACTGGAGTGCCTTCCTGACCGGTGTTGTTGCGCTCATTGTGGCCGGCATGGTCGCCGAGCGATGGTACACACGTGCCATGCTCGTTGGCTCGATGTGGACGCTCTACCAAGTAGCTGCTTGGTTTGAGGCCGGCATTTGGTATTCCGAAGACCTCGACGGAACGTGGGGCGCCTTGATTTGGCTGGGCTTCACGTTCTTCCTCGGCGTCGGGATATACTACATCGGCAACCATGAGTCCTACGGCGGCTGGGCCAACCGCGGAGAGCATGAGCCTTCACAGGCACGTCTCTTCTTGCGTTCCCACGGCGCCGGCATGATGGTGGCGCTAGCCTTCCTGGTCGGTCTTGCCATTCGCATACAGTGGTATGCTGTGCCGTCCATGAACGCCTTTGGAACAGGAAACTGGGACATGACGGGAGGTTCCGACCCGTGGTACATGAAGCGGGTTGTCGATTACATCCTCGCAAACAACGCCCACCTCATCGTTGATGCGGACCGATTCTATCCCGTGGGTGGCATCAACCCACGACCGCCTCTCTTTTCGTGGTCCATGGCCGTTGGTGCTATGATTCTTGAGCCGTTCATTGGTACACCCGAGGATGCGGTCTGGTGGAGCATGCTCGGCTTGCCAGCCGTGTACGGGGCCCTTACCATCTTCCCAATCGCCATCATGGCCAAAGAACACTTCGGAAAGGGTGCGGGTGTCATCGCTGCTTGGCTCATCGCCTTCATGCCAGCTCACGTTACGCACTCGACATGGGCGCTGGCTGACCACGACTCCTTCGTGATGCTCTTCATCTCTATTGGATTCATGTACTGGCTGCGAGCGGTGAAGTATGCAGGCTCAGCTCGAATCACCAAAACGACCTCGGCCCATCCGATGTCGTTTGTCCGAGCCTTCGGTGATGTTGCCAAGCACCGTCAGGCCGCCATGGCCAACGCTGTATTGGCCGGTGTCGCCTTCGGAATTGTTGCACTTGGCTGGAAAGGTTTCGTTGTCGGTCCGTCAATTCTGTTTTTGGCCTACGCCCTTCAAGTGGCATTAAACATGTTCCGACGCCGAGATTCGACCACGCTCAGCGTGATGTTCCTCGTGATGCTGACCACCATTTTCTTGATGGCGCTCCCCTTCTACGGGCACCCTCAACTCAACCTGGTGTTTGATTCGACCGGTCTGCAACCCTTCTTGTTCATCTTTGGTTTCACGCTGGCCATTTCCTTCGTGACGACCGGATTCCGCGACAAGCCGTGGTTGCTTGTCCTCGGGACACTTGCTGCGCTCGCCACAGTGTTCTTTTCCATCCTCTTCGTCTTGAAATCACTCGATTTATCCAGTGCGTGGGATGTTTTGTTCACCGGTAGCGGATATTTCACCAAGACCAAGATTTTCGGAACCGTTGCGGAAGCAAATGCACCAAACCGTGCTCAACTCTTTGCTTCCTTTGGCCCCATCACCTTCTTGCTGGCGCTCATCATGGGCGGCGGCTTGCTTTGGCGTGGCCTTCGACACCGCAACGGCACAGCCCTCGTCTTTGGCGTGTGGGTGTTCGCTGCCACCTTCATGGCTTGGAACGCCGCACGTTTCATGTTCAACGCCACCCCCATCATGGCTGTTCTCGGCGCCGCTGGTATCGTGGCCCTCTGGCAGTGGGCCAACTGGAGAGGACTGGTTCGCTCGTGGAAGAAGTTCGGTATCCGAACGCCCGGTGACCGTATTGCCGGTGCTCGCAAAGCCGTGTGGCGCACGCCACAATTTTCAGCAGTCTTCCTCGTCATGATCATGATTTTCGGTCAACAGGCCACCTACGGTTTGGATTCTGCCATCCCTGGAACTGCAAACCAAGAAGGCGAAATTGACGAGCGAATCTACAACATCGTCCCCGATATCCTTCGTTGGGACGGACTCGGGGTTTCTATCCTCGACAGCAGCACCTATGACGGCCGCTGGTACTTGGGAAGCTTCGGTTCTTCGTTCAACGATAACGGCTGGAATGCTGCGTATCAATGGCTAGCAAATCAAGACGCGGACATGCCCTACTCCGAAAAACCAGCCTTTGTTTCTTGGTGGGACTACGGTTTCCAAGCCCTGAGCACGGGTGAACACCCCTCGGTTTCCGATAACTTCCAATCCGGTATTCCAGCGACTGGAAACATGTTGTTGGCTCGCAATCAAGACGATCTGACGGCCATGTTCATTTGGCAACTCTCTGAAGGTGATCGCACATATGCCTCTTCCGATGGAAACTATCGTTTTACCACCTCCTTTGAAAACACGCTCTTGAAGTACCTCAACGATGAGCAATACTCGGACTTTGTGACCATCCAGACCAACTCTGATGAGACCATGGTCGATTTCATTGAACTTCGTTCGTTTAATGTCATCAAAACCAACCGAGATGTGGTCATGGCTGAGGGATACACCCATGAAGCAGGGCTGTTCGACGCCAACAACAAGGTCTACAAGATTTGGAAGGAAGGCGAAATCCTCCCTTGTGCTGACGACACTGCCACCACCTGTGTGGGAGATGCGTACGGGTCAATAGAACAAGCTGATATTGCGTTTAACAACAACGTGAGAACCTCTCAGGAGACCGTTGACGGCCGGACACACACGATCTTTGGCGATTACTGGTACACCAACGATCTGCTCGATGAGTATTATTCTGTTTCCACCTCGATCCACCGAAAGAACGCGAGATTGGCAATGGCTACTCAACTTCTCACCGATGCCTTTGATGCAGACCCGGATCATACCATTCACGACCTGTACAACGACTTAATCAACCTTGAAGGATTGTACAAGGTACAAAACTACGAAGGCGCTCCCGGTGAAACCATCTCTCGGGATCATGAAATCCGATACTTTGCAATCGATGACCGTCTCTACCCACGCGCAGGGCGATACACCGCAGACTCAAACTACAACCGTGGTCAACCAATGGGTATCTTTGGGGCACCAACCATCCTGGCAGGACAGGACATTACGACCTACATGGATGAGGTCTACGAAACAGTTCGCGGTGACTTCCAGGACGAAATGACCCGGGAAGAAGTGGACGAAGCCATGCAGAAGGACTTCCTCAACCAGCAATCTGGTGCTGACATTGACCCGCTGCAGATCGAGGACGTGCGCGTGGATCACAATCCTGCCTTCTTCGAAACGATGGTCGCCCGATCCTACGTTGGATACGGAGCCTCCACACTCGGTCTGGATGCAGGATCGAGCAACCCACAACCAGCGCAGCACTTCGGACAATCCGGCTCCCCGGGCACCATACTGACCAATTCATTGCCGCTTCCGGGTGCCATGATGAACCATTTCGTTGTGGCGAACTGGTACAGCGAAAACCCCGATGACCAAATCCAATCGGCCAACACGCTGGTGAAGATTCTCAAGTACTATCCCGGTGCAGAAATGACCGGACAAGTGACCATGAGCGATAACGGCGAGGGCCTCTCAGGTATTCGTTTGCTTGTTGAGCGCGATGCGTTCTCCGGAGAAGGTACTGAGGATTTGGATGAAGACACCTACTGGGTCCCCATTGGCTTTGTTGATGCAGACGATGACGGTCACTACAGTTTCCTTGCACCTGCGGGGAAGATCCGTATCTCTGCATTTGCAGGTGAGTACAATCCAACCGTGGCACAGGACAAGATTCGTGATGGTTCCTACGGAGAACGGTTGGGCGATATTCTCACCGATGTCAACGATGACAGAGAAATCAACGAAATCACGGCAATTCTTGGCCAAGTTGCGAACATGACGTGGCTGGGTGAGGCCCAACTCAATGTCACCGCCGACGAAGCCGAACGCATGGTTGAGATGCAGAACACCCTCGACATCGCCGTGCAAAGCAGCGGTGTTTCAGGGACGGTTTCGTGGACGGGAGATGAGGCCTTCAACGGTGATCCCATTGCCGAGACATCGTTCATCCTCCGAAACATTTGGTCCATGACCGATAACTACAGCGTGGAAACGACCAGCGGTTCATTCACCTCGGAGGAATCACGAATCCTCCAAGGTACCGGTGAAGCCACCTTGACAGAGAACGGATCCTTCGACAGCGAGGGGATTGCCCTTGCGACCAACTTTATTGGAACGTTCACGCGGGAAATTGGCAACGATCGCTCGTTCTTTGCTAACGGTACATGGTCTGGTGCAGGTACGATTGATGCGACGTGGGTTGAACCTGCGAACGTCGCAAACTGTGAGTTTGACAATGAATCCAATGCCATCATGCCAGCGAACGAATCGTTGTGCATGATCGATGACAGTGGCGATGTTCCGACCTACCGTCTTGAGGGTACCGTAGATGCCTTTGGTACTTACACCTCTGAAGGCACGTCCACCCTCAGCCGAACGTACGGTGATCAAGAAGCGGGCCAAGGAGAAACCATCGAAGGAGCGGGTCTCTTTGAAGGAACAGGTACCTTCAACGGTACGGGACTGTTCATCGGTGTAGGTGCCTTTTCAGGACCCATGGTTGAGCCCGGTTCATTTTACAAGACCGGTTTGCTCCCAGGTACTTACCAAATGATTGCACAACTGGAGAACGGGAAAGAAGTCGTCTTGCCCGACCCTGTCGAAATCGGCATTGAACCTTCATACGATCTCAAGATGACGCTGCCTGGCGCCATCTTCGAGGACACCTTGATGGACATGTACAACGAGGTTCTGCCCAATCAAACCATTGAATTGGTCGACGTCCAACTCGGAGAAGAGTTTGCGGCCATGATTCTCACTGACGAGAACGGGACGTTCTCCTATGGACCCGTAGCACCCGGAGCCTACTACTACCGAGGTGACATTGACAACGACGGTTGGTACGATTTTAATGAAACGACCGTTATTGATGACGATGTATCCAACATCACGCTGGCACTCAATGTGCCTGACAACTCGGATATCACACTGCGACTGGTTTCTCCTGTTGACCCAGCGACACAAGAACCGCTTTTCGATGTCGCAAATCGAACGATCACCTTTGAAAACGATGCTGGTGGATTACAACCTGTTGTTGCGACCAGCGATGAGAACGGTGAACTCTACGCGGAGTTGCTCTTTGGTGTTTGGAACATCAACGACGATGTCAACCCCGAATTCGTTCTCTTTGATCAGGTTGAACTGACGCCGGGCGATGACGACATCACCAAGGATGTCACCTATGCCAAGGCTATTTACATCAACGGAACCATGCGTACGACCGTTGTTGATGATTACGATGTTTGGCTCCAGGAGACGCCTCTGGAAGACAGAGAGAAAACGACAGAGCCGGCTTCCGCTCTGACGGTGAACTTTGTCTCCGGCAACCTTGCGTTCTCCTCAACCACCAACGTGACCGGATTCTTTTCGGTTCGCGTCCCATCAGGATTCGCTTACCACATGACGACCGAGAGTGTCATCTCTGACCGCGGCTACGGCCAACTGGTTTCAGCAGAACTTGGTGAAAACCTGGACCTCGGTGCGCTCTACCTCGAGCCGACGACAACCGTGAACGGTATGGTTCATCTCTACGACAACCTCACTCGGTGGAGTTCTTCGTTGGCTACGTGGGAATCGCCAGACATCACGGCCACAAACGATGCGGGATTGATTTGGCGAACATCCGGTTCCGAACTTGGAGAATTCATGTTTGGACTCCCCGATGGAACATGGGATATTACTGTTGAAGACAGTCGCCTCAATGCAACCGGGATTGACGACCTCGTCATTAACCGGTCAGCAACAGAGCAACTTTCCATGATGGAACTGATTGTTCACCCCGAAGCGGTGGAGGTCACCCTCCACATGTACCTGGATTCTGCCGAAGACGGCACGTTCGAGAACGGCACCATGGTGTCGCCTGACTTCGCTTTGCGACCCGCTAACGAGAACAGAGAAAGTTTGTACTTCACCGCTGATGATTACACGCAGCCCGGTCTCATCACCGTCTCGTTGACACCCGGCGGGTACGATGTCGTGTTCAACCGAACCTCGGCGGGTGACGAGAACGCCACCGATTACGACCTCGTGAGCGAAGTGTTCTTGGACGCCCTGCGTGTTGGTCTCGAAGCCATTGACGAACCTTTTGAGGTGCCCCTGAAGAACACCTACTTGGTTTCCGGTACCCTTGTGAACACTACCGATGAAGGCATTGCCAACAACTTCCTGCTCTACAACGAAGCTGACGACCAGTGGTTCAATGTTGATTCGGATGTCAACGGATCCTTCGCTGCTTATGTGCCTGCTGGGGATTGGCTCATCATCGTTGCTCCGTTTGACAACGGCGACCACACCGAGATCTTGCGTCAGACGCTCGTTGTAGGTGAGAACGCTAACGAACGTACTGGATTGTCTTTGAAGACAGACATCAGTGTTGAGGTAACATTGCAACTGTGGGAGGAACAAACCAACGCCAAACTTTCGGACATGACGGTTACCGCTGTCAGCCACGATGGTCTTGGCAACATCACGTTTGAGCGAACCGATGTTGATGGGAACTCGACTGAATTACTGATGCCCGGGACGTGGAGCCTGTACCTCAACCGCACGGTCGGTGGAAAATCTTGGTTCTTGGACACCAGCGAGCGATCATTTACCACGACGTCGGCCACCGACAACCGCCTCATACTTGAGCCCGAATTCGCCACCCTTGAGGTCGAGATCGGTGGAAAGGTCTACTGGGATCTTGACAACAACAGTGCGCCAAGCCTGAACGAAGGACTTCCCGACATGAGCGTGACCGTACAAGGAGACAACACGTCATTCTTTGAAACCGTCATGACGGACGACGAGGGTGTTTGGCGGGTGTTTGTCCCTATTCGCGATGTGTACAACGTCACGGTCGAGCGCGAAGGATTCGAAACCGTGTATTACGAGACGCAAAACCAATCCGGATATACCGTCCATGACAGTCCAGACTCCACAGACATTGAAGTGACTGCTGGCTCGGTTGACGTTCAAGGAAGCGTTACCGACCAAGTTGATGCTGCCCGCCTTGTTAACGCGAACATCGTTCTCTACCCGGTTGCGGGTGTTGAGCGTGAACCCATCCACGTTGACGGTACAATGAACGGAAGCGTCCTGGAATGGACGAGCAGCGTCCAGCCTGGTGAATGGGTGGTTATAGTCACAGAGTCTGAACCCGGTTTCAACGGCGGTGGTGTAGCTATCGGATTGTTGGATGCCTCTGTTTCCGACGGTGGAAACATCACCATGGTCATGGCCCTTGGTGGCTATGTTGAATTGACCACAGCGTGGACGGATATCGAACAAAACGAGCATGACGCTGGTTCTGATGGTGATGGCGCGAGCATGATCAGTGATGAGGTGCAAATAGAAGTCACCTTTGACGAACTGTCATGGGTGATGGATGTACCCGCCGACGGCGAGATTCGCGAACTGTTCCCTGAAGGCAGCGTAGCCTTCGACAGTGAATTCATGACGGTCCAACACAGCACCAACCTCGAGATGGAATACTACGGTGGTCAGACCACTTCAGTCTCCGCTGATTCAACCATCTCTGCGACCCTGCAGTACAACCGCCGAGTGAATTCCGCTGTTGACATCACCTTTGGCGAGGCTTCACTTGTTGGCGCCTCTCTGCTAAGTGCATCCGATTCAGAAATTGAAGCTACGGTGTCGACCACGAACGAATCGGCTTACTCAACCATCACCTTTGACTACGATTTGGTGTACAACGGCACCGAACTGATGGACGTGTTCTCCGTAACCGGAGAGATGGGCCTTGCACAGGATTCTGACCTGTGGACCGTTCAATTCTACAACGAAACGAGCGAATCGTACGAAGACAGCATCAGCGTTGCTTTGGGCATTGGAGACGCCGAAACACCGGCCGTTCTCTCTGAGAACATCAAGGTTCAGATTACGCTCCCCGGTGTTGAGGATGCTTGGAAATTAACCAACGGCCACCGCATGACAATGCGCTTGCAAACCGACCTTGGCGAGTCCTCACAGGCTTCTGTGAAGGTCTTCGTGCCACAGACGTATGGCTTCTCCATCTCTGAGGCTACGGAAGAAGTCGGTATGTCCGCCCTCATCGAGCGTCAATTCTCCTTTGATTTGACCAACGATGGAAACGGCCAGGATTCCTTTAGCATTGAGTTGCTTGAAAGCGGTATACCAGCCGACTGGTCGGTCACCCCGATGACCTCGACGCTGACATTGAACAAGGGCGAAACCCGTACGCAACAATTTACTGTGTTCGCTCCCGCATCTTTCGCCGAGGGCAACTTTGACCTGACTGTGTATGTCAACAGTCAGAGTGACGATGTTGAGCGTGAAGAAGTGGTTGTCAGCATCCAAAAGGCGACCATCAAACTCACCCTCAACACCGCAGACATCGCTACGGCTTCGGACTTGATTGCAGGTCAGGACGGCGCTGTCCGCGTGCCCGTGAAGAACGAGGGACTGCTCGACGCCCCGTCGGTGATTGTCTACTTGACCCCGCCCGGCGGCGCAGAGATGTCGCAAACCATTTCTGTCCCCGCAGGCGGAGAAGGCACGGCTGTCTTTGAGGGCATGTCGTTCAATCCCGGTAATCAGCGGTTTGACTATCGCATGGAAGTAGCTGGTGCTGAGGCTGAAAGCGTGGAATCCATACCGGACGCTGATGACTTCGCTCTGGAATACAACATCGAATCTTCGGCTGACGGTGAATCGGCCTGGATGACCCTGTTGATCGCCTTGCTCGCCATCTTGGTGGTGTACGGCGGTGTGAAGACAGCTCGGAGTCGTGGTGGAAGCAAGTTCTGATGTTCAGTTTCTGCTGAATTTTCAAACAAGGGTTCATGTGCCCAACCTTTGGGTAGTGATAGCCATGGAAGGTCTCCGGGATGTAGAGTACCTTCCAGAGCCCACCGACCGGCGCATTGTGTCTGCTGTTGACCCGACCGTGGTCGGATTCCAAAACGAATGGCGTTCAGAAATCATGGGGTGGGCACCCTATGAAGTTGAACCGGTCGTTCGTCAGCGTCGACGGCCTCTTACGGTACCTGGTATGGTCGCTTTTGCGTTGTTGGTTTCGGCCAGTCTACTCATGTGGCAAAATCAGTGGATTGTCATCGATTTGCCGTTGCCTGAATCCGAATGGGCGTTTGAAGACACATCCCTTCGTGACCTCCAACAGGCTGGTTTGTCCGGTGAGGGCGTTCGGGTTTGCATGGTTGACACGGGCGTGGATGCTTCACACGAGGCGTTTTCAACCAGTCAAATCGAGTTCAAGGACTTGGTTGGCACGTCCCGTACACCCATTGACTACGGCGCTGTTTCCCACGGGACGTTGATGGCGGGATTGCTGCTTTCGACGTCGCATCAAACAGGGGCTGCTCCGAACGCGAGCTTCGCCATGGTTGCAGCCCTGAGCGACAACGGTGGTGGCGAAAATACTGGACTCGACAACGATGTTGCCGATGCTATTCGTTGGTGCCAATTTGAATTTGAAGCCGATATCATTTCGCTTTCCTTGGGAGGCTCAGAACCGCGAGGAGGTTCAGAGGGTGGTTCGTCCTCTGCGACCAGGCAAGCCACGGATGCAGGCGTCTATGTTGTTGCTGCGGCAGGGAACGACGGTATGGATGATGACGGCGATGTTGCTTCTCCCGGAAGTGTGGCTCTGGCCATTTCTGTCGGGGCCTCAAGCAAAACAGGGGCATTGTGGTCCAATACTTCCACGGGTTCAGCATACGACCGGGACGGTGTTGAGCGCCAAACTCCCCATCTCAAACCTGAGGTGGTTGCCCCAGGAGAACGCGTGATCAGCACTGGGGAGGACAACCTGTGGTACTCCAGCAGTGGGACCTCCGATGCGACGGTCTTCGTGGCTGGCGCTTTAGCCCTCATTCTGGAAGATCTTCCCTGGTTGAAGCCACAACCTGGTGGTAATGCTTCTTGTCTTATTGAGGTCAAGCAAGCCCTGGTGGATTCGATGAGCGAGAGCGGTGTTCCCGAGCATGATGCTCGGGGAGGATATGGCGCGCTCGATGCAGAAGCCTGGCATCAATCAGCATTGAGGATAAGGGATTGCTAGATGTTGATGAATTCCAGCGTTCCTACGGTCCAATATTGAACCATTTTAGGTTGGTTTTCGTCTAGAATACGGTATTATGGCCCCGAAATCCGGCGGTTTTACTGATACTCTAAGCCAACATTGATATTTTTAATCCGTCAAATGAGGCGCAGTATTATATTCGGCCCGTTCATGGACGGACTGGGTGAATCGCTGATGTCCCGAGAAAATAAAACGAAATCCGTCTCCTTGGTGCTGCTCTACATGATGTCACTCATGTTGGCGGTGGTTTCGGTCCCATCCGTCATGGCGGTCAATGAAACAACCCAGGGGACCGTGACCGGGACCGAGACATGGACCGGTACAATGAACCTCCAAGACAACGTCACCGTTGCGCAGGGTTCGAAACTCATTGTCAATGCTGGTACAACGGTGAACATCCCCTTCGGAAAATACATCGATGTTGAGGGTGCCATTTGCATCGGCGATGCGGCTTGCGGAGCAAGCGCAGGTTCCGCCTCGTCCCAGGCACGCTTTATCTGGACTCAGCCGAGCACCTACGAAAAGGCCGGTTGGTGTTTGAACAGCAATTCAGCCAGCTTCAACAACCCTGACACGGCTTGTGGCTCCGGCATGGTGATCAGAAACACCATCGACCAAGCCATCACATCGATCAATTTTGCTCATTTTGAAAACGCATATGGCTATCCTGTGTATGTACCATCCCTCCAGTCGTTGCAGTACGGTGCCCTCGTCTTTGACGGGTCCTCAACCACGGCTCGCGGCCTTTCGTTTGCTGATGTCAATACCTCAAACGTCATCGCTCTTGACTTTGCATCGCCCCTTCTCCTCGACTCATCATTTGAGTTAGGTGTTGACGGACAAGGGTACGACGCTGCCGCAGTCCGGGCATATTCTGCAGGAGCAGGAATCCTCTCGACTTTTGAGGTCAAGAACTCGGAATTTACCGGTAATGATGCGGATTGCGGGCAGCAGGGAGGTGGTCGTGCTGTGATTTACATCGAGGATTCGTATGTTGATATGGACAATTTGGACATCGCTGACAACAGCTACGGTATCCTCATGAAGTCAAGTTCGGGGACCCTCACCAATTCGGACATTGACGTCAAATGTAACGCCATCGACACCAACTCCCTGAAAACAACGGGTACCATCGAGCACACGCTTGAGGTGAACAACAACATCATCACCACAGAAGAAGGTGCGGGTCTCACCGCCTACGACGGTGCAAAGGTCTACGCAGAACGTAATACCATCTCTGGTGCCGCTGAGGCGTCTGGTGTTGGCATCCGTGGCTCTGTTGTTGAACTCCACGAGAACACCATCGGTCCTATTGGCGGATGGAACGGCTTGTGGATCTATGGCGTGTCCGATGTTATTGCGGAAAACAACACGATTCAAGACACGGGGAAGGAACCCGTGCTCATCGGCGAATACCACTACGAAGACCAAGGGTGGCAAGTTCCAGCGCCCTCTGCCGCTCGGTTGTACCTCGCCAACAACGCCATTTCCAACAACTCCGGTACGTGCAACTCGCAAATGTATGGAGGCGACTTTGCTTGCCCTGCCGTACACGTGTTCCGTTCCTCTGCCAGCATTCTCGACAACACCATCACGGGTAACACCGGCGACATCATTCGCGCCAAGGGTTCCCTTATCAATGTCCAACGGAACACCGCCGACTCACAAGGTGGCTTCGCTGGAAACATCAGCCTTCATGATGACAATTACGGCAACAAGTACGGGTCCGTGGCTTACTTCTCTGGAAACACGTGGACCGGGGTCTCTCAAGTCTACAACATCACCGAATCCCGTGTGACTGTCCAATCCGAGCAAATCCCCTCGCCGGGCAACGGTGAGTTGTACCCTGTCAACATCCGTTGGCTTGGAGCAGAATGCCCCTATGTCCAAGACGAATGCCTTCAACTGCCTGACACGGTGGCCCTCCCACCTGCTCAGATGCCACTCGCCCTTGAACTGGTGGAAAACGCCACCGTGTTCTCTTTTGCAGCCCTACAAAACTTTGATTCATCCATGATTCATGTACAGAACCAAAACACGGCTTGGGGCTCCCAAGTCCGTCAAGGTGAGTTGGTCCGCTATCAGGTGAAAGCCAAAAATTCGAACGTTGAAGGCGCCACTGTGGTGATCAAAGACGCAACAGGTTTGCCATTGTACGAACTTACCACGGATGCGTTTGGCTTTACCCCCCAAGTTTCACTCCCTTCGGATTTCTTGCTTGACCGGAACTGGAACCATGTGGTCGGAGACAAAAATGCTGCCATTCCCGGATCAAACGACGGAACCGGTCAGCCAATCTATGTGGACGAGGACTCCTGCGCTGACGGTATTGACAACGATGGTGACACCTTCATCGACGGTGGTGACCTTGCTTCGGATATCAGCGATAACTCCAACTGTGAAAACGGGAATCGCGAGAAGCCTTTCTATTCGGTTGAGGCCTTCAAGTTCGGCAGTGGGAAAGATGACTTCTCATACGTGCTTTCCGGACCGATTGATGATGTCATCAACCTTGAGAATCAGCGACCCAGTGTGAGCGTTAACGAACCCGATGGCTACTCTTACGCCACGACCGTTCGAATTACCGGACAGGCATGGGACGGTCTCAAGTGGCCTTATGCGAACGACAACACGGCTCAACAAGCCCAATTTGGTGTGATCAAGCGGGTTGAGATTCAACCCCCCGGGTCAAGCGACTGGTTCTACGCCTCCGATGTTTCAGGCTCGAACGGGGAGATTACAATGCAGTCCCATCCTTTCAGAGATTGGGTCTACGAATGGGACGGCGCTGCTCACCCTGATGGTGAAGGTGACATCGCGTTCCGCATCCGTTCCTACGACGGGTTGGACTACTCACCGGTTGAAGTTCGCCAGTACAAACTCAACTTGGTTCCGCCCACCATTCTTGTCGACGTGCCAACAGAAGGCAGCGTTCACCAGACAGGGAAGGTCATGTTCCAGGGGACCGCATCGGACCCCTACCAGGGCACCTATGGCAGCGACATCAAGCAGATTTGGTTCCACATCACCGGACCTAACGACTTTGAACAGCAGTTCTTCAACCAAGGCTCGACGAGTTGGTCGTACCAGTGGAGTGTTGCAGAACTTCCCTCCGGTGAGTATACCATTGAGGTATGGGCCGCTGACAGTGATTTCTGCATTGACGAGATCGTGGTGGCCGACGGTTGCGTTGCCGAGACGCGAACCATCACCATCAACAACGATAACGTCCCGCCCAACCTCCAACTCTCTTGGATCGGTGCGGAAGACCAAACCTCCGGAGGCATTGACGGCGATACCGTACGAGCCTCTCCTGAGACCAAGATTATCGGCGTTGCTCGAGACATCGGTGGATTCGTGACCCGTGTTGAGATTGAAATCACCGACCTGGCCAACGGCATTGTCCTCAACGACGGGCCGCTTCCGGTCACGACCTTTGCTCAAGACGGCTCTTGGGTCGCCAACTGGGATACCTCAAAACTCGTCCACGACAGCGTCTATTCGGTCGCTGTCCGTGCCTATGACGGCGATGATTATTCGGAATGGTCGACATGGAGAATGACCATCAACAATCCACTCGATGCAGAAAACATCGACCCTGTCTTCAATGAGACCGGATGGGTTGGCACCTGGACCATCTTCTGCGACCAGAACTCCAACTCCTTTGACCGCTGTGGCGGTGGTGTTTCGTTCGACTTGGCTGAATTCTTCAGCGACCCGGACGGCACCGGTTCACCCGGCAATGACCTCGAGTTCTATGTCTATGACGATGATGAGACCATCGAGGACGACTTCTACGACGATTTCATCACCATTACGCCTCTGGGCGTGCTGACCTACGACCCCATGTCCTACATGGCCCAAACCACCAGCAGCATACCGGACTGGTCGTTGAACGGTGTCGTCGTGTACGCCCAGGACGACCAGGAGTCGAAGGCCTACTCGCTCAAGGTGAACTTCTTGGTACGTTCTGTTTCGTTCACCGTTGAACGTGCTGACGTCGGCGACATCACCGTCAACGACCCTGCCACCTTCCAGGGTGAAGGTTTGCCCGGCAGTCTGGTCATTGCGCGATTTGCAGATGGAAATGCGAAGTTGAACTCAACGCGTGTCCTCTCAGACGGCTCTTGGAGCATGGACCTCACGGCCGGCCAATTGAGCGGTGTTGAAGGCACCTCAAATGTGATCTTCGAAATGGACGGTCAAATCTTCAATTTCGCCGGGCAAACAGACAACGCCGAGTTCGCCATCACCGTCTCGAGCGGAGACGACGGCGGCTCGGGTGTGTTGACCATCGCCCTCATCGTCATCGCGGTCCTTGTCCTCCTCGGAGCAGGGGCGTTCTTCTTCATCGAGTTTGAAGAGATTCCCGACGAGGCCGACCTGACCGGCGACGATGCTCCACAGCAAGAGGACCCCTACGCTTGGGCCAAGACCAAACAAACACCCAGCCTCCCTCAACAGCAAGTTGCACCGCAAACACAGGCAGCACCTGCTGTTCAAGAGGCAGCAGCCCCAGCAGCATCTCAACACCCCGGCTGGCTTTGGGACCAAGCATCCAACCAATGGGTGCCTGACCCCGACTATCAGCAGCCTCCCCAAGCGTGAGTACACCTGAGGGTTTGACAATGGCCGTGCAGGCAAAACCGGGCGTGCAGGAACGTATCCTGTTGCATCTGTTGGATTATTCCGACTACAAGGACAGCATCGAGGTTCCGTTTGCGCTCTCCCAAATGGGTATCGCAAACGCCGTGGCTATCGCCAGGTCCAACGTTCCGCGCGCCATTGCCGGGTTGAAAGACCAAGAGATTCTCGTCGAGCGACAAGCCCACGTCAAGGGTGTTTCTCGAAAACGCAAAGCATACTTCCTGACCGATTCGGGTGTTGCCCTTGCGACTGAAACATGGGAGCGACTCTCCGAGTTTCCCGTTCGGTGCATCTTGAACGACCAACCCTCGGTGGAGACCACACTGAGTGGAGCTAAGTCCGTGTTGCCGTTTGAGATGAGGCCGGTTGACATCATTCGCTACATCGACGAAAACAATTGCTTGGATGTGCGAAACCTGTCGGCGGACCTCGTTGAGCGTGACCTTTCAAAACATGTCGAAAAACAACTGGTAACATCGTTGGCGGACTTGCCTCGACTGCGGCATTTTTACGGACGTGCGACCGAATTGGACAACATGGTCAACTTGCTTGAAGCGCGGGCGACAACCTTGTTGGTACCCGGAATTGCAGGCATTGGAAAAACCACGATGGCCTCAAAATTGATCGAGCGATTCATGCACAGAAGGAATCTCCTTTACCATCGGTGTCAAGATTGGGAAGGGTCTCGTTCCTTATTTGAATCGGTAGCGGACTGGTTGTCCAGCATGGGAAATTCAGATTTCTCGACCTACCTAGCGGCAACACCCGTGCCGCAACCTGCCGATGCTGCACGAATACTCGTCGAGGCCTTGGAGGGCACGCCGTCCTTGCTGGTTATCGATGACTTCCACAAGGTCTCGGATATGGTGCTCCACCAAACCTTCCAAGCGATGTCACTCGCGCTGCTTGGAAGTGAGGAGAAAACCGGTCTCGTCATCTTCTCGCGTTCCTTCAAACCCGTTGTTCCAACAAAGGACGCAGAAGGCCGAATTGCGAGTTTGGTTCTTCCGCTCGATGGACTCGACCCGGAATCAGGGCGAAAACTGCTGACAAGTTTCGAATCCTTGGGCGATGAACAGTGGTTGCACATTCATGGCTTATCCCGCGGGCATCCCCTTGTGCTGGAGCTGATCAATCGAGGCGCCTCTGCCGGCGCTTTTCACGAGACGCTCGAAAACTACGTGACCGTTGAGATCTTTTCAAAACTAACTGCAGAACAAAAACGTGTTCTCTCAGCCCTCTCAATCTTCCGTGAACCTGTTGAACTCGGTGCGCTGGCACAACAGCAACTGAACACGGATGAATTGGACAGTCTGGTTGAATCGGGCTTGGCTCGTCAAGCAGATTCAGCGACATACGATGTTCACGATTTGATTCGGGAATTCCTTCTGCGCAGTCTGTCCCCTGCTCTTCGCCAAGAATTTCATTCAAAATGTGTGGACTGGTATCAAAAACAAACCCGAACACATGATATGCTCATGGAGTTGATTTATCACTCAATCAAGGCAGCGCAACATGAGAATGCCTCTGCTCTCGTCGTTGCAGAAGGCCACCAACTGATTTCGCAAGGCCACATGGAACTTCTCGGCTTGATCGAACAAATCGAAACGGACGACATCTCCTCAGACGTTGTGATGCGTATGGAACAACTTCAGGGCGACATTCTCGCCCTTCTTGGCCGCCTTGATGAAGCGGAAACGGTCCTGAACAGCACCCTCAAGAGAGCGGAGAAGAAGGCGGACGAGTTGGTGCAGGCCGAACTTCTGTCATCACTGGCCGATGTGAGCAGAAAGATGGGTGATAGCGACCTTTCGCTCAGTCGCCACAAGAAGGCGCTCAAACACTACATCGCCCGAGGAAACGCTCGGTGGGCAGCTCGCACATACAACAACATCGGGTACCTCCTTCGTCGAAAGAACGAGCGATCAAAAGCGCTGGAAGCCTACGGTGAGGTTGAAGCCATCCTGTCAAGTTCCGATGATGACCAACTCATCAGCAGTCAAATCACGCTTGCGAGAGCCCTCATTTCCCTCGGTGAGGTTGACAGAGCACGAGAACACGCCATGGCTTCGCATGAACGTTCAGCAGAAATGGATGACGGGGTGCTTCACGCACGCGCTCAAGGTGTTCTTGGCCGTTATTATTCCAAAGTGGGTCAGTCTGAACTTGCACTGTTCCACTATTCTGAAGCCCTTGAGGCCATGACAGAGGCGGGCGACGTGCAGTCCCTGGTGGAAATCGCCATGCTGCTCGGGGAGGTGCTGCACGATTCCGGTCGGACCGATGAGGCCATGGAGCACTATCGGCAAGCCTTGGTGATGGCAGAAGCGAACGATTTACGCATGCAAATTGGGGAATTGCTCACGCGGCTGGGCGGCGTCGCACCCGACCGTCAAGGCCGCATGGAATACCTCCAACGTGCACTGAAAGTCTTCCGTGAACTTGGAGCAAAGTCGCGCATGCGAGAAGTCCAAACCATGGTTCACCGAGCCGTCATGAGCCGCTGAATCACTGGACGGCTTGCGGGCGGTCAAGTGAAAGAAACGTAACACCTTTGTCATGAACCACCCATAAGCGCTCCACACCGGCGAGCGGTACTCGCCCTTCGTGAGTTCCCGCTCCTGTTCCTGAAAGCGAAATTTCGGTATCCAGTGGCCCGCCTTCGTCGATGAGCAAGAGGGAGGTGTCATGCAACTCCAACCAGAAAAGGGATTCATCGGCTTCCGTGGGGCGCCAACTGATTTCTTCAGCATACGAGATGTTTCCACCCAGACGACTGGCTTCATCCGCTCGTTCAACAGCGGCCGCAATGTCGTCCATGTTGGCTTGGATGGCCTCCTCGTTCCATCGTAGTCGTGTGTTCGTCTCAATGTCCCACGCCCAAACGCTGAACATGCTCATCAGGAGAACACCCAGAAGGAAGGTGAAGATATAGCCCAATTCGGTGGCAGCCGCTCGCGTGTCGTGTGTGAGCATGCCTCGCCTCATACCAGCACCTCCCGTGTCGTCACATCGATGGAGGCCAACTGCAGGGTGAACTCGATCACTTCTCCGTTGGTGTGCCACACCGCCTCGGAGGTACCATAACTCGGGTCGGGGACCCAGCCAACATAATCGGTGAGTAAATCGAGTCTGCCCGGATACACCGTCCAGTCTTCACTCGCTTCAAGGCCAATCCCCGCATCGTCTGCAATGGCCGTCCCGTAGGGCTCGGACCACCCTCGGCGAACCTCGTAGGCAGGTGTCGAGGCAAGCGAGGTGCGATGAACCAACTCGATGTCAAGTTCCAGTTCACCCGCTCCACTTTCGCTTGATGCCGTGGGATGAAGTGACGGAATGGTCGCTGCGAACCGCGGGCCAGGGCCGCCTCGGTCTGAGGGTGGGACGACCACGTACGGTCTGAATTCGGGATGGTTGGTGACCACGGCGCCGCCACTGTACGCCACCTCCATGCCGTCGATGGACGATGCGAACTGATACGACAAGCGGGACAGGTGGAAGGCCCAAACGGAGCCGATGGAGGCGTGAGAGGACAAGCCGTCATCACCGAGCACGTCGATACTCACGCTGGCTGGATGCCGTCCATCACGCCATGCCTCTTGGGTGTCAATTTCACCTCGTCCACCCATACGCTCCCAAGGAAGGTCGGTGGTGATCCAACCGCTGGCTTGTGTATCAATGCTGGTGCACCGTCGAGCGCCGTCATGCGGGAGGTGGAGGAGGCCGGCGTCGCCTGATGTGCGAAGCACACGCAGTGGATGCCCTGCATCAACGCGCACGGAGGTCGTACCGGCGCTCAACGGGAGGTTTTGGTGCTGGTTGTTTTCAAGAAAAACACCCGATTGGAAGGTCGTGCTGCTGACGTTCCATGTTGATGTGTAGCCTGCTAATCGGAGCACCAATCGTTCTTCGGTCTCGTTGAGCGTGTTGGCATAGGAAAACAATCCGCCGGAGATGGCCCCGGTGTCGTCAGCGGCGAGGAACATGGAACCGTTGATGGCATCGGTGCTGCCAACATCGGTTGAGCCACCCCAGGTGACGAAGACATCACCGTCGGCATCCAAGGTGGCTGCCCCGTCATCATAAGCGGGTGGCCAATCGACGTGCTCAACGCCTCCTGCTGCCACCGAAACACCGCCGCCACGCCACGTGATGGTGACCACCTTCTCACCAGGGTTCGCAAAACGAAGCGTACCGTTCATGTGCGGTGGAAGGAAGGTGTTTCCAAGAAAAGCCCCATTGGTTGCGGGCCATGCAGTCACCCCATCCGCGGTGTCAAGTCCCGTTTTCAACACCATTCGTGATGGCGCACTGGTCGTGATGTGAACGACGCTCTGCTCGCTCAGGTTGAGCTCGTGGTGGAAATGAACACCTGTTCGTGCAAGGCCGGTTGGTGTGGCGTAATGGATGGTGGTCTCGCCATCAACGGTGATGTGGATTTGATTGGCGTTGTCGCTGAGGAGTTGAATGGCATGAACCCCGGCTTGGATGGGGATTGACCATGCTTGACCTCGCTTGTCGGCAGGTTCCGGTGCGTTTGGAAGGACATAGGTGGCACCGCTGTTTCCAACCAAACCGTAGACGTTGAGTTCGTGACTTGAGGTAAGCACCGCTTCGTCGACATCCGTCAGGTCAAAGGTAGCCATTTCATCGACACGGAGCGAGGTCACTGTCGCCTCTTCACCGTCAACGACCAAGGTGACATCGATGGGTCCAAGCGGCATCGCCAAACCGGGTGTTACAGTGACCATGGCGCTGTCGTGGACGGCCTCAAGCGTGTAGTGGTACGGGCGCTCGGGCCCGAGGCGAAGGTCGGAGATACAGACGGCCTCAACGAAACTTTCAGGATGGCGGATTTCCATCGTATCATCAAAATCCAACGCACCTCGGGCTCGCAGGCTCATGTCTTCGGCCCATGTCGCAGAATACCACATCCCTCCTCGCAAACTGTCCCAAACCAGATCACCATCAACGGGAATCAGGGTCGCTTGAGCGACATCGCCCGGCATCCCACGTTCGCTCAAGGCCGATGTCTCGTGAGCGAGAAGGGTCATTTGCGACGACATATCGTGGCGCTCCACCGAACCCTCCATCTCCTCGATAACGGGCATCATGGAAATCATCATCAAACCGATGATGGAGAGCACGCCGCCAAACAACAAGACGGTGGCAACAGCAGCGGATACCGCGCCCTCATCTCGGCGCATGGAGCCCCTCATCGACTCACCTCCACTCGCTGAACATCGACTTCAAAGTACAGCGGGAGGTCTTGGGACGAGACACTGAATCCGTCGGCACCGCTCGCTCGTTCGTAGGGTGCGAAGCCGATGTAGGTGTCGAGGGTTCCTGCCGAACGCTGCACGGTGTAATCGGAAAGCCAACTGTTGTGGTATTGAGGCGTGATGACATCGTGAAGGGCATTGAAGACGTTGAAATTCACGTTGTAGGCTTGACCGGTAAAGAGCGTCATGGGGCCTTTGGAGACAAACTGCATACCGACATTGGACCCAGAGCCGATGCTCCCGTTCGCCGTGATGTCGGTCAACAAAATGGAGAGTCGCAGTTCATCGTTGGCCATCCGGTCAAACTCAACCGATGGCATGGCACTTACCTCCCAGGCTTGATTGGGGAATCGTTCCGCCCGTGCGTTGTTCATGAGCGCGATTTGATGCTCGCCCTGGCCGAGCGAGGTCGTGACTTGAAGCCCCGAAAGGGTCCATGACACCTGCCGGTGGAGCGGTTCGCCGTCGGCCCCATAGACGGTGATGATCATCCAATGCGATGCACTTGCGTTGTGCGTGATGAACACTTCAAGATGGCTGCGTGTCACATCATCTTCAAAGGAAACACCGGGTGATTCAACCGAGATTGAGCGAGCGGTTTCGTTCGCTGCCAAGACAGCCACGGTGGTGTCGTTGACATGACGCAACTGAATGCGTTCTCGCTCGGTTAAATCAGCGCTTATGGTCCAGTGTTCGACATTTTGTACGGTTCGAATGGCCGTGGATTGAATCGCGAGTGTGTTTCGAAACCCAGTCCCGTCGGGTGCATTCCCGGCCACCTCGATGCGGTCTTCAATTCGGTCAGCCAGCCCCGTAGCAGAATTCCAGTTGGTGTTGTCCTCAAAATCCGACAGGTAGGGATTGAGAAAAACCCACACGCCGCCCATGATGGTGATGACCATGGCAAGCAGCATCACGACGCCGAGAACCTCGCTCACACCTCGCTCATCCGCACGGAGGCGATGAGACGCAACTCGGCCTGCGCGTCGGTTCACGGTGTGGTTACGACCCCGTATCATTTAGCCATTCACCCCAAAGTCGGCACCATGGGTCAGTTGGTCGCCGTTTTTTCAACCTCTGAAATCGTTTGAGATTTCCCGATATAGTGGGCGAAATCAGGCCCGTTTTGGGCAGAGATTCGCAGGTCTCCGGAGAACACATCGTCGATGTAATACAACACGGTTGACTCTGCGAGATGCGGTCGGTTGTTCTTTTCGCTGAGGTGGGTCAGGGTGATGCTTCGAGTTTGTTCGGTGCACACTTCGGCCAAGAATTGGCCCGTCTGTTCGTTCGACAGGTGGCCTCCACGACCGGAGATTCGGTCTTTGAGTGAATAAGGATAGGGGCCGTACATGAGCTTGTTATGGTCATAATTGGCCTCGATGGAAATGTGTTCGCAGCCGCGTACATGGGTGACCAACTCGTCTGTCCACGAGCCGAGGTCGGTGATGATGGCCGCTCGTTCTCCGCCGTGGCTTGCGACAAACGCCACGTTGTCCGAGCCGTCGTGGGGGACAGGTACCGGAAGGACGGCCAAATCCTCGCCCACCCGAACGAGGTCGAGGCCCTCGAAAAACGTGGTCAATTCCGGAATTAAGTCGAGCTCCAGCGCCGTCCGCTCGTTGGCGAGGACCGGTATGTTCCAACGGGTTTGGAGGACCCGAGCGCCCCCCCCATGATCGCCGTGATGGTGCGAGATGAACACGCAATCGATGTCTTCCGGCTTGAGGTTTAATCGAGCAAGTCGCTTTGCCAGTTGCGCACCGCTGAACCCTTGGTCCACCAACACCTTGGCATGCGGCGTCTCGAGCAGGGTCGAGTTGCCACGGCTGCCGGTGCCCAGATGGGTGATGGTCATGGTCATGCGAACAACGTCATTCCGGCGCGGGAGGGACTTGAATGCACCGATACGAAGAGGTGTTAAGATGATGTTTTTCTCATGAAAATCACCGTTTGGAACAGCGATTTGTATGAACATTGTTCCATCACCCTCATAAGCAATCTTGGCAGAGTGAGAAGAGAGGGAAGCGTAGCCTTTCCTGACGGTGAGTGCATGCGACGAAGTCAAACAACCATCTTGACCACGCTTGCCGTGATTGCGAGCCTTCTGTTCATGTCGCAGTTTCCAACCATCTCGAACGTGTCCAACATCCACCCGGACCAAACGGACGGAACGCCTCCACCAAACACTGACACGGACGGCGATTTGATTCCCGATGTTCACGAAACCCTGTTTGAAGAGTGGATGAATTGGACGGCGGTTGACGGCCGTGATGTGGTGATTCCCGGCCTTGACAAAAACAACGCCTCGGATGCATCGACCGACCGAGACCGAGACGGATTGAACGCCACGGAAGAGTTCTGTTGGCCTTACCCTGCCAACTGCACAGCCCCTGGATTCCCAAGAGGCTTGACCGGTCAACTTGACGAAAACAGCGACCGGATTTATCTTGACCCTCGTGTTTCGGATTCCGACGGCGACGGGATGCCCGACGGGTACGAAGCCTACATGTGTCATCGCATGGGTGGATTTGACCCCCTTGCACTGCGATACTCCTGCCCGTCGTTTGACCCACTGAACGGGAGCGATCTGACCCTCGACGGAGACAACGACGGCTTTGATGTCGACAGGGACGGCGTCCTCAGCGATGCCGAGCGGTACACGGCTCCCGAAGAGTATGCGCACGGCACGCCGTCCAATTTCACTGCTGAACTCGACGGTCTTTGGTGCCATGCGACGCTGCCCGAGGGGGCCGTGTTGAAGAACTGGCCGTACCTCCCATCGGGCAATAATGCAACCTTCCACAATCTCTTGGAGGCCTGCACTACACGAGCCGTCAATCCGGTCGGCGAGGACTTGTGGTTGGGCACCGACCCGGTGCTGGACGATTCTGACCGGTATCTTTGGGACGGCTTTTCGATTCGACCTTTGTACCCATCGTTCGGCGACGGTATTCCAGACGGATGGGAAGTTCATTTCGGCCTCGACCCCTTGAACCGTTCAAACGCCCTCGAAGACCCGGATATGGACGGTTGGGATGCGAACCGAGACGGTGGTATCAGCGAGGATTTGGCTCGCACCGAAACGGCACTGAACCTCGGCGAGGCGTTGTCCACGCTCGAGGAATACCTCGTTCACTACGACGACGGCAACACCGTCTACCCCGGCCTCAAGACCACGCTTGTTGGTGATGAACTCGGCTTTGAAACCATGCCGCTGGTCTATGACGTCCCCGAAGATGTTCTCGCCGTGATGCATCATGATATTCGTGCCTTAGAGGAACACGACGGGGCTGTCTACGCCATGACCAAATACGGGGTGAGTGTTCTCGATGAGGAATCGAACACACAGAGTCATCACTGGCTACCTCAAGGCGTCCTGCTCCACGACGGTTTCCTCGCTTTCTCGGGCGCCACGCCGTACGCTGTTGTGATGGGGACGAGTGTCGGTTTCGCCGTGGCGCCGCTTTTGGCTGATGGCAGTCTTGGTAGCGTGGCGACGTGGGACTGGAGTCTCACCGAGCCGCTTCATGCTGTCTCGCCGCTCGCTGGTGAAGACGTGAACCTGCATGCCATTGGACTGGGCCAAGCAGGTGCAGGTGCCATTGTTGAAATCGACAGCACCGCTGCCATCGCCACCACCTTTGAACTCGGCACCGGTCTGGTGGCCGGATTGTCCGAGGCCAACGCCACCGTCTCCTCCATTCAGCACGGCATGGTTGGAGGCACGACATTCCATCTCTTTGTGGGGACCGACCGAGGCATGTTCATTGTGGATACACCCTCTGCTCGAGACGATACTGCGGGATCGTGGCGCTTCTTTTTCACGCCTGAAACCAACCCTATTCCAACCAACGTTGACGAAGTTCGAAGTTTGCCCCTTGGCTCCAGCGAAAACCCCGCTGAAGTTCGAGACATGGTGCTCGATGGTCCAACGCCATCCAACGCACAGGCGCTTTGGTTTGGTACGCCTGCTGGGCTTCACAAACTGGACCTCAACGACGATTTTATCGAACACAGCGGCCTCATGGCCCATCCCGGCGTTGACGGTAAACTCTCCCGCCAAACCAACAACATTCACACGATTCATCCGACCGGGGACGAGTTGCTCGTGGGCTCTGAGTGGGGCTTGTGGGCGCTGGCCGGGGACTACACGGCCGTTTACGGGCTGCAAGACCAAACGAGACTGCCAGGGGAGATTGTCGCCCTTGCGACATCTGTTAGAGAAGGGAACGTGACGGTCTACGGCGCAGTCTCGCCGGGTCGGTACGCCAACCTGCTTCTCATGGATCCCGGTGCGAACGACTCCGATGCAGACGGGATGCCCGACGGTTGGGAGGTTGTGCACGGACTTGACCCAACCGACCCTTGGGATGCGCTGTATGACAACGACGCCGACGGTCTTGACCTTGACCAGTCGGGCGACATGACCCTTGAGCGATTGTGGACCAATCTTGACGAGTTCCGCTACACAAGCATCACGCCGGAAGGCTACAACGCAACCGACCCAAGGGAGGGCGATACCGACGGTGACGGCCTTGGAGACGGGGCAGAATATTACGGCTTCTTCTTCGAACAGAGCAACCTTTGGTGCCATTACACGGTTCAAATGGTCTATGTTTGCGACGAGGCCAAAGGTGCTGCAGCCAATGCCACCTACCTCTCGATGGCTAACGTTGACGCCGCCACGGACCCGACCAACCATGACACAGATGGGGACGGTATGCCCGACGGTTGGGAAATAGAACATCGCCGATGGGTTGGCGACACCTTCTCGGGTGGAAACAATTGGAGTCTTGACCCGCTTCGTCCCGAAGACGCCAACTGGGATGCTGACGGAGATGGTCTGCCCAACCTGTGCGAATACCAGTGGTCCGTTGTCCGCTTGATGGGCATCAACGGTGAATTGTTCGAGTTGTACGGTGAATCTCCCGAGGCCGCTGAAGGCTGGTCGGTCGCCGACCCTAATTTGGTGGATTCTGACGGCGATACGCTCCCTGATGGCTGGGAATCCAAAGGCCTCTGCTCGTGGGACCCCACGCGTGTCGGGGTCAATCCACTCAACGGGTCTGATGCCTTTGAAAACCCCGACGGTGATGGCTATGACATCAATCGAGACGGCGTTCTCTCACAGGACGAAGCCTTTGTCAACTATCTCGAGTATCACATCCGCTCGGACTTGTTCAACGGGAATCAAACCCTCGACGGTGATACGTTGCCTGAAGGATTTACCACGCAACTCTTTGACCACATCAGCGACCAAGGCGTTCCCGATGACACGTTTGCCGACCGAGCCTCCGGGTCCGTGACAGCGGGGCTTTCCTCCTACAGCATCGGTGCCTCCGACCCGCTCAATGCCGACACCGATGATGACGGTATGCCAGACGGGTGGGAAATTTGGTTTGCTCGATGGAATCTTCTTGACGATGCGTGGACCCTCAATCCGTTGGATTCAACCGACCGCTGGCAAGACGCCGACGATGACGGCATGACCAACTGGGAAGAATACAACGTGATCTCGCCGCTGCTGTCCCAAACCGACGCCAACCGCTCATCTCCCCAGTGGTTTGTCACCACCATCGGGACAGCCTATGCCCTGCAACAATGGCCAGGCATTTCAACCACGCTCTCATTTGGTGATTTCCTCTCGGAGAACCAAACCAACCTTACCGGGTTCACCGCCGACCCCAACAATGTGGACACGGACGGTGATGGCATGCTGGACGGCGTTGAACTCCTGTTTACCTCATGGAATGTCACAGCGGGGACATGGACGTTGAATCCACTTGTTGCTGGCGATGGCGACTTTGACGGGGATGAAGATGGTCTGATCGACCGCCAAGAGTTTGCGCTTGCTTCCGAGCAACCCGATAACGGTATGGAGCACCCCAGCGATGCGCCGTTGATGCACGTTGACGGTGATTTCCAACAACCCACGGAAAAAGCTCAACGTGTTTTCAACATCCTCATCTCAAAAGAAACGAGAGGAAAGCGCTTGCTGAACGATTTCAACGCATGGCAGCAAGGTGAGCCACCCAATGCCTTCATCGAAGTCGTGCTCGGTATGACCGACCCTACCATCGCTGACACCGACGGGGATGGCATGTATGACGGGTTTGAGTATTGGTTCACATCGTGGGACCTTGACGAAAACCGATGGTCGATCAATCCACTCATCGATGGGGATGTGAATCTGGATTCCGACCAGGACAGCTTCGACTGCAATGGCGACGGTGAGATCGACGCCAACGAGACCTTCAGCAATCTTCGTGAATGGGAATCTCGAACATGGGGGAAATTCCTCACTCGGAACACGGTTCCTGCGAATCTGGGCATCATCGACTTCGGTGAAGACGCCATGGCTGCCTATCAGGAAGAACTCGGATTTACGCCACTCCAAGCACAACAGGCCCTGTATCAAGACTTCGTGAAGAAGGGACGGGAATCGGTTGACAGAATGGCGAAAATCAATTCACTCGATGCGGAAAATTTCAATCGAAGTCTGCGTGGTGTCGCTGACCCTACCCACCCTGACTCGGACAGCGACGGCATTCCAGACGGGTGGGAATATTGCTATGCGACGTACGGCATGGATGACATCACCACACAAAATCACTGGGCTGCGAACCCCCTCAACCCTTGGGATGTGGACTACGATGGTGACCATGATGGATGGTACGACCGCACCAGTTTCGACATTCCAGCAACCCAAGGTTCCTGGGAAGACCGCGTCTTCACACCCTCCGGTGTCGCGGTTCAAAACGGCGTCGGCAACCTTCCGTTCACCAATTTCATGGAGTACGACAACCAAACCCGTCCTGACCTCAACGATAGCGACGAGGACAGTCGTACCTACATCACAACCACCGTGAACGGGGCGGTTGTCTCCCATGTCAGAGATTACAACTACTCCGACGGTCGGGAGGTCTTCAAGTACGGGTCAAACCCGAGCGATAACGACAGCGACGGCGATATGTTGCCCGACTGGTACGAGTACAAGATGGCTTGGAACGAGAGCAACGACAACTTCAGTTCTTATCTTGATATTCGGGTTGTCTGGATTGATGTTGCGACCGGTGGGCCCTGCAACACCGATACGAATTCCTGTCTCCCCCTCTCCCAAGACGGTTCAGGAGGTACACTTGCTCGACCGGATACCGAATTCACCTGGTTCACGCTTGACCCGGCTGACCCGGACGATGCCAACCTCGACCCCGACCAAGACGGAAATTGGGACTGTTCGGGCGCGGGCTGTACCTACGAGTCGTACACGAATTTCCAGGAATTTTACGCCATCACGACCAGTGACTACGCTTCTCCGAACGCCGTTCGCTTGAGCGGGCTAACCTATGACGGTATGCCGGTCACCGAAGGCTGGCAGTTCAGGGCGGCCATCCTCGGGTTGGGCCAACCCAACGAACTGGTGTTGAACTACCTCAAGTTGGACAAATTTGGTGGCCCTGATAATCAATACGGCTACATCGTTGATGACAAAGACACCAACTTCCTCATCGTTGACGCCTCGGATGATACCGTACTGATGGCCGGTAACCGTACCGATGCATGGGAGATCTACTATGCGGGTTCGCCAAACACGCCCCCTGTCAGAAGCGTGGGTGAGCATGAATATGGCTGGTATCTCCTCGACTTTGACGACGACCATCTGGCTGAGGGAAGCAGTCCCATCAACTGGGACACGGACGGCGATTGGATGAACGATTGGTTCGAAGTGCGCGACGATGAAGAAGACGGGGTGCGTGGAGATTCATCCCCGATACGCTACGATTCCCGTCAAACCAGTTGACGCCGTCCAGCCGTCCCGACTTCAAACCGCATGGTTCAAATGGTGCTTAAGGCGTGTCCCAGCCATGCAAGGTAGCGGACAGCAAGCACGCCGAGGCCGAGCCGCTTTCTTGTTGCTCGTATCGCTGATGTTCTTGACGCCCCTCAGTCCGATGGCAGAGTTGTTCTCCACCGAGGCTGAAGCGGCCGCTGGCACACGCCACGTCTACGAGTTTAGCGACGGTTCGGTGGAACACATCGCCCTGTATCAAGGGGCGAATCCCGACATGGGGGCAACGGTTTCTCTTCCCCGTGGGGCCTACGTTACCGACGTGAGCATGACCCTTTCCGGTGCCTCTGCGACCGGGTGGTCGCAGGTTGTTGCAGATGACCGGGTGCACTGGATTCGAGGTGCCGAGAGCAACGTCGATGACCGTTCGGGAGACCTGACACTTGGCATGGACAACATCAGCCGAAATTTCCTCCCCCACGGCAACGACGCCTATGTTGACGCCAATTCCGATGCGTGGTTGGACAACGGTTCCTACGCCCTTCGTCAACCCCACACGTCCAACGCCACAGAATCCCTGTATTCACAACAGTTGACGAAAACATCCTCGAGTTTCATGGCGCAAAGCCAGGGGGCTATCCTCAAACATCACGACTGGCTTTTCCTCTCCACGTGGTCGTCGTCCAACTTCCACAACATCGTTGAACGCCTCTACCCCAACAACGCCACCCGAGAATCGGTCATCACGCTTGACAAAGCGTCCTGTACGCTGCCTCAAAAGCACTCGTCCTCCTATTACGCCTACTACGGATTCCGGGACTGGACGGTCACCGATGACGAGCGTTTGTTCGGAATCCTCTCCGGTTATCGGTACACCTACGGTTCCACGGCTCCGGTCAATTACCACCGTATCATGGAGATGGATATCTCCCGAGACGATACGTGGACCTGCATCGATTCCTACGACGTATCACCTTCGGTAGGCGAATACACGGGCATCGCTTACGACCGGGACACCGGTAAGGTCTGGGTGGCGCACAACGCCATGAATCGCTTGTACGCATACGACTTTGCAGGAGACGGGACCTCCACCTACACCAGAAGCCAAGAGTTCTACACCTACACTTCGGCCACGGGTTCCAGTTGGGAATGTGGCGGCAGCTATGGCAGCGGCTCCAAGCAGATGCTGCGTGGATTGGAAGTGAACGGCTCGACGTTCTACATGCGCTGCCAAGAAGATTCACCCTACAACGACCGTGATCAACTCGAAGCATGGTCGGTGTCCGGGACCTCCTCTGCCCTTATTCCAGAGTCCACGACCCGCCAAATCTCTCGCCTTGGCTACGGCCTCCAGTTTGACGGTGAGCGCTTCGTGACGGTTGATTGCGGCTACTCTACCTGGTCCGGAGCGACCCTCTATTACCGTGAATTCGGTACAGGTTGGATGTACGAAACAACACCCGCCCCAGGCACGACCACATGGTACGGTGAAGTCGTTCAGTCCGGCGATGATATTCTTTCAGCGAATGTGGAAACCTACTGGTCTGCTGCATCCATCGGCGACCGTGTCGACTACTGGATTTCAGCCGACAACGGAACGCATTGGGAACCGGTGGAGTCCGAATCCACCATCCACTTCAACTATCCAGGAAAGGAACTCGTTTGGAAGGCACAACTCATCGGTTCAACCGCCGTTTCATGGTGGGTTGACATTGAGTACGCCACCGCCTACCAAACCTCTGGCGACTGGACCTCACCTCCCTTTAACACGGGGACGAAAGTCGGGAAGGTCCGACCGCAGTGGACCGCTGATGTGCCACCGGGCACGAGTCTTCAGGTGGTTGTTTCCAACGATAACGGAACCACATGGTTGGATGCCAGCAACAATCAAGAAACGAGTTTCTCAACCGAGGCGGCCGGCAATACGCTGCGCTATGCCGTGTTTATGACGTCAACCAACGACGGTGCAACGCCGGCGATTGACGAATTTATTCTCGAATATGAAGAGGGCTATCCCGACCGTCCGATGCTCGACATCGGTGGAGACGGCACGTACGATTGGGAATCCGATATATTCCTCAACGAGTCATCGGTGGTCGCCTCAGACGATTCTCCGGTCGGTGCCGTGGTCAAGAAAGCCCCCACGCTTGTCGATGCTTTCAACGACCACATCCCAGAAAACGGTGACGGAACGGTCAACATTCCAATCGGCGTCAAGGCCGCCAGTTCCGGTCGTGTGAAAATTTCCAACATCGACATCACCTATGCCATGCAAACACGGGCCGTGGACGCCTCGTTTGAGGGTGGCCTCGCGGCACCTGATGGTCTGTACAGGAACTTCATCACGCGCGTCGCACCCGGTGACGAAGTGGACCACGTGACCAAAGCGGTCATCGCCATTGAACACACCCACGGTGACAACCCTTCCTTCACCTGGCAGCGCGGTGATGCATGCAGCGTAAATTCCGACGCAGAGGGCATCGTGATGTTCGATGCAGCCAACTGCACATCGATGGAAGATGCCGATGGTGTCTTGTCCATTTGGATGCCGACGAAAGTCAACTGGTCGTGGGACGATGAGAGCAGCGCAGAGGCTGTGATCACCGTGGAAGACGACCTCGGTGTTGCCGTCAATCAATGGACCACCTCCGAAATGGAGCTCGTCGTGGAGAACGATATCCAACTTGACGGACTCCAGGTATGGGAAGAAACAGGCCGACAACTCTTCCCTATGGATTGGGTTCGCGGTGGGTTCAATCTCAGTTTCAGTGGTTCCATCCACTTCCAGGACTCCCAACTCATGCCGCCCGCTGGTAGTTTCTCACTGCGCGTCATCGGTCAAAACGTGACCTTTGACGGGGACCCGATGGGCGAGCCACTCGTCCTGTACGAGGAAGTCAACCCTGCCTTTGGCGCCTACAACATGACCTTCACCTCACCCATAGAATCACAACCGGGCGGGATGATTTTCTACGTCCAAGCGGTCGATTTGGAGAACGGCTCCACCTACACAAATCCAAACTACAACTCCATTCGATTGATCCTTGACGGTAACTCCCCGCTTGTGCTGAGTGCAACGCCAATGGACGGAGAGGAGCGGCATGCTGGAGCCTCCGGCGTGGGTCAATCCGTCTCCGTCACCGTCCAAGACTCGGTGGACCCGCCACGCCAACTCAACCTCCACTACTGGGTTGGGTGCAAAGCCAGCGATGCCATCGGATGTACGGACTACAACTTCGACGGTTTGCCCAACGAAGATGAATACGAACTCATGACCTTGACCTCCCCCGAAACGCGGGCCGGTGGCCTGAACATCTTTGAGGGGCTCATCGACGATTCGATGCTGCTGCACAAGCAGCGGGTTTCGTTCTATGTCTCCGGTGAGGACGAGCAAAACAACGAGATCGCCATGGGGCGCGGGCCCGTTTGTCCCGTCTCTTCCATCACCTGCGGTTATCGGCCGGGCGAGGTGCTTCCCGATTGGGACGCTGACCTGGTGACCTACCATATCCGTCAAGAATTCGAGCCAGAGGTTGACCTTGGCAACACGACCATTCTCGGACATGATGATTACGAACCCATGCATCCAGGTGTCCCCTACACGGCGCAAATCAAGCTCAGCGATGCGAACGGTTGGCAAGATATCCAATATGTCCAAGTCGCGCTTGCGGGTGACTTTGACGACGACGAATCGTCCTTGTTCATCACCCTCGCCAAAGGCGAAGACGGGCTCCCGGTCGCCGTCATGACGTCCGGGTCTGACAACATTGCCGTCTCCAATCTCTACTCAACGGTTGATTTGGAAGAAGGCGACGATACGGTTGTCATCATCCAAGCGAGGTTCCAACTCACATGGATGTTCCCCGAGGCCTATGACACCGACGGCGTATCCCATTTCTTGCCTCGAATCAAGGTGACGGACATGCCGTGCAACGAAAATGAAGTCGTGCCGTGCTTTGAGGTTTCGGAAGGCTTCGGCGATGATTGGTGGAGTCTTGACAACGATTTCCGTTTTGATACCCAATCGGGGAAGATACGTGCGATTGAGTTGCGAAACAGCGTGAACCACTACAACTCAGAAAATTATGAGACCATCATCGGTGCAGGACAGGCTCTCCGGGTTTCCGGCCGGGTTCTCTTTGCAGAAGACGAAACTCCTGCTCCTGCAGGCGCCTTCGATGTCGTGTTTGGGGATTTCGAAAACAACTGGCGAACCTCCACGCGGGACGATGGTGAGTTCAGCCTTGACTTGCTTGTGCCAGCGGTGCGCTCCGGTCGACTTGACCTTCGTTTGAGCATGGACGACATGCCCGGTTTGGCCTTGGATGAAACGGCCTTTTCCCCACGGGTGCGCCTGGCGGTTGACAATTCGCGACCCACCATTGACAGCATCTCCCTGAACGGTGTGCCTCAAGGTTCACCGATTTCAATTGGGCAGGCCGACAACCTCGAAGTCATTCTCATCACGAATGACGAAAACGGGTTTGACTTTGATGAACCCGCTGTGCTCCATTACAGGGTGAAAGCAGGCGAGGCCGAAATCTCACGAGGCAGTGTTTTGCTGCCCGACATCACACCGTTTGGTCAGCAATTCTTCTGGAGCGGCTCCCTGGATTTGACCGACTCAGGCGCCACGACCCTCCTGCCTTCCTATGCTGTTGATGTGTGGGTTTCCGGTTCTGATGAAGCGGGCAATCCTTACGACACGCAATCCAATTCCATGGCCGAGCCCTTCTCATCATGGCCGTTGGCTTTGGTCGGTCCTCGAGTTGACCTGCAAGATGCTTCAACAACGCTGCAGTGGGACGTTCCAAGCCCCTATGTGGGTGAAACAGCGAAGATGATTGTCACGACCGACAACCTCGGTGGTAACGGCGATGTGGCCTTTGCGCTTCAGGAACTCGTGGACGGAGGCTTCTGGTCCACCGTGGCCTCGGTTGAGGTGGCTGCTTCAACCGGTACTTCTCTTACGGCCGCTCTCCCGATTGTGGCCGATGCACCGGCTGGCTCAAGCATCGACTATCGCGTGATCGTTCTGGTTGATGGCGTGGAAATGGACCGCCACACCGTGGATTCACTTCTCATCAAAGAGGAAACCGTGCGAGACGGTGAAGCCCTCACACAACAACTCTCCACCGATGTGTTCAGCGTTTCGCTGTTTATCATCGCTCTCGCTTCGGTCTCCTTCGGTATGTACGCTATGGTGCTCCGACGTCGTATGCTCGCACCCGAAACCGAAGAAGAGGCTGCTGACCAAACCGATGTGGTCGCAGAAGAGATGAACTCGAGCAAGGCTGTGCCTGCCATTGCACAACCCCCCGCTCCAGCAGCGCCAGTACCCGCGGCACCATCGGCGCAGGTCCCACCTCCACCCAGCGGCCCCGACCGTTCACAACCTGCTCCCCTGCCACCGACCGGCCTTCCTGACGGATGGTCTCAGGAACAATGGAATTCCTACGGTTGGCAGTTCATCGATGCCCTATCGAAGAAGTGAGGGGTGAACAGGTGTCGGACGACGAACCTGTGGACGGCTTGGTCACGCTGACAGAGCGCACGGTGAATCTCATCAAGCAACTCAACATGCCGCTGGTCGAGGTTTCCTTGGTGCTTCAGAAACACATCAATCAGCTCATGCACACCCTCAACCAACATCTTGAGGCGACGGGACAGACCGTCAACGAACGGGTTCACTCTCCGTGGCCTCTCGAGGTGGAGGGTGCGGAATCCTCGTCGAATTTTGCTTTGGACAAGGTGATGGACATCATCGACCATCAACGCATGGACATCCTTGACACGTTGATTCGGGTGACGCTGATTGAGATCGACGTTTCGGTCATCGAAGCTCTCCTTGCGCTGCGACAGTGGGAGCACCTCGCCCGGTCGCAACTGGCCTCCGCTACCGGTCCGGGTCAACTCTTTTCACCGCTGGATGTCCCCGACGATTGGTAAGCAGAGATTCAAAAAGACATCATGCGAGCAGGAGCCATGGCACGGCGTGCCCCACTCGCTTTCCTTCTCGTGAGCATGATGCTTGCGTGTGGACTTTCAGGCTGTTTAGGCGATGAAAATTTGACCCTGCTGCCAGAAAAGAAAGGCGTTCCCGGTGGCCTCACCTTGGCGTGCCTCCGCAGCAGCATGTACACCTCGATGGTCGTTGAAATCACACACGAACCAGGGTATCGGCCGTTCTCAAGCAGCACGGACATGCTCGTTGACCGTTTGGAGCAAGTCTGCGACAAACCTTCTGGAATTTCTGTCTCGTTTGAAGAGGTCTCCTTTGAGCACGAAGGGACATGGTCGGCTCAGGACGTTCGGGACAAGGGCTGGGCAACGAAGGACCATTCCCCAAGGGAGGGAACCACCCTCTACTGGCAAGTCATGTTCCCCTCGGGAACTTACGAGACAGATTCGGTGCTGGGTGTTGCCGTTGATGCCTCGACGGTTGCGCTGTTCAGTGATTCCATCGATGAAGCCGATGGTCCATTTGGCCGTCCATCCATTGAAGATGTTGAAAACAGCGTCCTCATCCACGAAGTCGGTCATTTGCTTGGCTTGGTGAATTTGGTGTACCAATCACCGGTTGACCACGAAGACGATGAACATCCGGGGCACTCAAATAACGAAGAATCCGTGATGTACTGGGCGGTAGAATCCGGTGATATTTCGAACTTCATTTTTGGTGAATTACCCAATGAATTCGATGCCGACGATCTCAACGACATGGCTGGGTTGGCCGACGGAAGCATCCCCGTCCGCGATCAACTCTGGCCTTGACCCAAGGCCGCTACCGCATCCCGCCATGCGTCAAAAATGGACCAAAGGTACAAACCGATCCACAAAAGGACGGTGAAGGCCAGTGGGATTTGAAGGAACGACCATTCGAAACCTCGGCGGTGTTGCCGATTGAAATGTTGGCCCAAAAAGAGGAACGGTACGACCGCCAATAACGCCGCTACAAGTGGTCTCAAAGCCCCCCATGTTCCCACACCAAAGGTGATTTCACGCCAAATTTCCTTGACGATTCGCACCGGGAGAATGCCCTCTTTGACGGAATTGGTCTCGGGGGTGAATTGAACCACCAATTCCTCTTCCATGAAACGGGGTATCGTTTCTTCTTTGTCAAGATGACGCAGACAATCAGGGAGGATGTATCAATAACTGAGGCGCACCGTTCGGAGCATGGCACCTGAGTACAATGTGCTCCTCACGGGGTTCGAACCCTTTGGAGGGCATGCGACCAACATCAGCCAAACCGTTGTATCGAAGATGGCCGGTGAACGCGCCTTGGCATGTCCGTGGTCAAAGGAACCCCTCTACCTTTCCATAGCCACCGATGTCCTCTCCGTGGATTCACGAGGTGCTCAAAAAACCTCCCAGCGAATTGATGGTGGCGAACGATGGGACGCGATTCTTCACGTGGGGTTGTGTGATTCATGCACGGTGCCACGAATTGAATGCCTGGCGAGGGACACGTTGGATATGCATATTCCAGATAACGCAGGCCGACAGGTGAACAACACAATCATCGATGGACAGGGCGCACGAGGTTGCTGGGTCGACCCGTCTGTTTGGAGCCCCGAACACTTTCCAAGCGCTTACACCCTTTCGGTGGACGCCGGGGCGTATCTTTGCAACGAAACGTACCATGCGACCCTGAAGGCCCTCTCAAGCGGTCCAGGTGCTACACCGCTTCCCCCACCTGTCCTCTTCCTCCATTTGCCCAGCGAGGACCACCTGCCAGCTCCCATGGCGGAGGCCTTCGTTGAGGCATGCCTCGCCCATCTTCTGCGACCCTATCCTCATGATGCGGTTCACGTTGTAGCAGCGGCCGTCCGAAAGCAGGACCGTGTGCTCATCACCCGACGACAGTCCCAAGAGGCTGACGCTGGACGATGGGAATTTCCTGGTGGGAAGTGTGAACCCGGTGAGCATTGGCGTGACGCCGTTGTTCGGGAGGTCCGAGAAGAATTGGACCTTGAGGTGTCGCCGTTGCATCCCCTTGGCACATGGTATCGGTCGAGGGGCGACGCACACTTTGCCATTCATCTCGTCTTGTGCACCTCGGTTGACGATGACGCGGAGCCCGCCATGACCGTTCACGACGCCTTTGATTGGAGGGGTGATTTCACTGACGATGCCTTGGTCTGGGCCGGTCGGGATGGAGAGATGGCTGAACGTTTGCTGAACATCATCAAACCCAAGTCGTCGCCTCACCGTCGGCTTCCATCGAACGCTCGTCGTTGATATGACGGGGAACTTGGCTTCGACCCGCATGCCATGTCGCTGCTTGAAGCCAATCGGCGAGACCTTGGCCGGAAATCGTGATGTCAATCACCCCGCCAAGGGGACGGTCTCCCGGTATGGGAAAGGCGATTTTTCCGGCAACCGCCGCCTGTCGTGCAATCGAGAACGTCGTGGATGTTCCTTCCATGTTGAGTGACATGGCGTCCAAGGCTGTGTCCAATATTCGCTGTTCGTGCAGTTGATTGAGGAACGCATGCAACGAGACGTCTACAAAGGCCCATTCGTGGTGAGAGGCGTGGCCAAACGAGGGCTCACCGGGAAGGTCATCCAGCTGTATTTCGGGAAAAAGGAGTTGAAGAGCAGCAAGGACGCTCTGTGGAGAATCGGCTCCCGAAAGAACCGTGTGCACCTTGGTTGCAAACCCTTCGCCCGTTCCCGTGAGCCGGATGCGAGAGCCTTCCATGGCTGTGGCAGGGGCCGTCACTCAAAGAACATGCGGGCGGTCTCACTGCATGGCGAAGAGGTGAAAACCGGGGCGTTCCAGCCTCCTTCATGGATGGGGACGGCATGCCGTTGCTGGCGACCGTCGTTCCCGTGCTCAACGAAGCCGAATTCATTGAGGCGTGTCTCACCAGTTTACTTCATCAAACACTTGAACCGACCAGCCACATGATTCTCGTTCTCGATGGTGGTTCCGATGACGGGACGGTCGCCATTGTTCAGCGGCTGATCAAGGAGCATCAGGATTCGAAATGGCCACGTTTGGTGCTGGATAAGAATCCACAACGAACGGTGGCGCATGCCCGTAATCTCGCTCTGAAAATTCTGCCCGAGAGCGTACAGTTCACCGTTGAAATGATCGGGCACGCCACGGTTTCCGAGGACCATCTCGAGCAACGCTTTCGTGCTTGGGAAGATTGCGAAGCCTTGGCGCCCGACGGCTTGGCAGGTGTTGGGGTTCGTGTGCTCAAGGCGGAACATCGTCGTACCCGTGTGGGCGATTGGGTCGAGGGTGCTCTGGCCTCACCGCTCGGGCGAAGCGGCGGCCAATTCAGTCAATTCACCGTTCCGGGCCCGACCAACGTTCCTGCCTTTGTGATGCATCGTCGTGAGGCGGTTGATGCTGTAGGGGGTTGGGACGAATCGTTCATCACAAGCCAGGACAGCGATCTCTCCATGCGTCTGCTGAAAGCGGGAAAGCGCCTGTATCGGCACCCCCTGCCAACCGTACGCATGCACAAGCGAAGCGGGCTTCGTCAGTGGTGGAAAATGGGCCATCGCTACGGATTTTGGAGAACCAAGGTTCTTCTCAAACACCCCGGACGAGCGAAATGGCAGGAATTTTTACCCCTGCTTGGTCTTGTCCTCGTGGCTGTACTTTTCTTGGCCAATCATCAGGCGGCCGTGTCGCCTTTGGTTGTCTACGCCGTTGTTTTGTTGCTGGGTGGGGCGGTTGAGGCTGTTCGCCAACGACGTTTTTCTTCGGTTGTGGGTGTCCCGGTGTGTTTGCTGATGCTTCACATCAGTTTCACACTGGGACTCGCTGACGGCTTGCTGAGAAAAGGTCGTCTTCCAACCGACCGTGCGTGAACACAAGAAGCCAATAGATACATGAGGGCACCGTCAAGTCATCAAGGTGAACCACATGGCGGAAACCAAAGGCCTCACCAATCGGAGTTTGAGCGCACTCCCGCTCCTCTTGATGGGTGCAACGCATCTTTCTCTTCCGCCTCTGCAAGCCATGTTTGAAATTGAATCTGCGCTGATGTACGGCTGGTACGCTGTTGCACTCCTGCTGTGTTACCTTGTTTATCGACGGACGGGCGTGGTCAAGGACCACGAATACAACAGGGCCAAGGCCATGCGGAAAATCAAACATGTCTACGAGGCAGAGGAAGCCGGCGTTTGGTCAAAAGACGTGGCGCTGGACGGCACCATGGACCAGCAGACACAGATGGGGTTGTCTCGGTCGATTTCAGAACTCTCCGGCGAAGCCCCCGAAATGGAATTGGATGAGGATTCCAAGGTCGAAGTGCGGATGCTCAGTGAGGCCGACCACATCGTCAAAGCGAATGCTCGGGTTACGGGCAGTTCCAACCTTGACGAGGAAACGGTTGCGGGTACCATCGGTGCTCAGCGAAGGGTTGGGCCGATGGACCGTTTTCTCGATGCTGTGTTTGGATTGTTTGGGTTTGACAGTCGAGCCGACCGAGAAGCGGAGCGCCAGGCCAGGCTCCGGCAAGCTGCAGCAACGGCTCCTGTCACCGCCCAGCGACCCGTAGCTCCTCTTCGATTGAACAAGGCGAACGATGATTCTGAAATCAACATGACCTCAATGAGCGATTCTGGGGGTGTTGAGACCGTCATGACCACTTCGGGCAGGGTGAAACAGGATGTTGACGTGCCGACCTCGATCAAGCAGGTCCCACCGGTATCCGAATCCTTGGAAAGCATGGCCATGATGGGTCAGGCTTCATCCCCATCGGTCCACATCGCGACCACGGGCCCGCAATGTCGAGGTTGTTCTGCACCCGTCGGCGCCACAGAACGGTTCTGCCCTCATTGCGGGCTTGACCTTTGAGGACGAGGCGTGAGGTTCAAAACAGGCCCCGCATCGTGGGAGACGAGGACGAGCCTATGAGTGACAAACGAGACTACTACGAAGTCTTGGGGGTCGAGAAATCCGCTTCGGCCGGGGATTTGAAAAACGCCTTCCGGCGTTTGGCCCGAAAATACCATCCAGACAGGAGTTCAGAGCCTGACGCAGAGGACCGTTTCAAGGAGATACAGGAAGCATATGCGGTGCTCTCAGACGATCAAAAAAGGGTGCAGTACGACCGATTTGGCCACGACGGCCCTCAAGGATCTCCCTTCGGTGGGTTTGGCGGCGGCATCAACATCAACCTCGAGGATATTTTGGGCGGGGACTTCTTCTCCTCGTTTTTTGGTGGAGGTTCCCGTCGACGCCAATCTCGCCGTGGAAATGATATCCTTTTACGCCATTCGGTGGAACTCAAGGATGTCTTTCTCGGGTCAGAGCAAGAATTGGTCATTGACCTGCCCGAACCTTGCACCACATGCGATGGTACCGGTGCAAAGGGCGGCGACCTCAAAACCTGCTCGTCCTGTTCGGGTCAAGGGCAGGTTCGTGTCCGCCAACAGGTGGGTCCATTCATCCAAGAATCGGTTCAGCCCTGTCAGGATTGCGGCGGTCGGGGGAAGATCGCTGAACACGCATGCGATGATTGCGGTGGACGCGGGCGAGAGATGAAGTCGAACACGCTTCGCTTTAGCGTTCCAGAAGGTGCAGAGTCCGGGACGAGATTGCGGATGCGTGGCAAGGGCGAGCCGGCGCCCCAAGGGATTGGAGAGCCCGGCGATTTGTTCATTGAATTGGAAATTGAACCACACCGCTGGTTCGAACGCTCCGGAACGGACCTCATCATGTCCCTGCCGCTTGGCTACAGCGATCTTCTTCTCGGCACCACTGTTGAACTAGAACACCTTGACGGCAAGCCTCTCCAAATCAAAGTTCCAGCCTACTCCAACTCGGGTGAAACCATTGAGATCAGAAAACGTGGGCTGCCCCGGCAACGAGGCGGCGGCAGAGGGGATGTTGTTGTGCTGCTCAAATTGCACATGCCCAAAAAGGTACCCAAGTCAGCAAAAAAGAGTCTTGATTCCCTCCGTGCTGCCCTCGCACCTGCTGATACGGAGCAAAGCATCCTCGACGATGCGGTTGAGCGACGCCGCTCATGATGTGGTATCGCTTCGAAGGAGTGATTCGGGAATTCGTGCAGCGAAAGGCTCGCCGTTCATTCGTCCGTTCAACTCCACATCGACCTGCTGTGCTGAACCGCTCAGTTCAATCACCAAGTACGCCCGATGTCCAGGACCCATGGTGTCGAGGAACACCTCTTCTCCCTGGAACAAGAATCGGGGTTCAACATGGACGACTTCGTAAGCGCTGCCTTCCGGCGCATCGAAGCGAAGGGCAGCCAAATCCCATGTCCCTTTCATCACGTGAACGCCGACCACGACCGGCCACGCTCCTTCGTTGTTGACGAGACGTTCGTCCACACTCCAGACCGCCAATGCGATGTCCTCAGTGCGATGTTGAATCCGCTCTGGCCCCCATGCATCCAAACCGTCCTGCCATTCGAGTTGGGCTACGGCGTGCAAGGCTTTCGCCATGTCCGTTCTGGCCTGTTTGACGCTGGCCTCTCCGCTGTCGAGGCGCGAGGTGTACCAAGCCAAGCGTTCCTTCTTCTCAGCAACGGAGGCGGCATAGGTCCGAGAGCGTCGAATATGGACGCCGAGATAAACAACAGGCAGAAGGAAAAGGATGCCCATGAACCAGCGGGCGATGTTCCCCCAATACACGGCATCTTCGCTTGGCGGGAACCAAGGTTCTTCTCCTTCGTCGATGAGTGAATATGAAGGTTGAAGCACGTAGGTCCGTGGTTCAACATGTTCGCCCCAAAGATGAGGTGTGGCTTGCGAAGCATTTTGGAATCGGATTTGGAGGTAGTGGGTCCCTCGGCCGACTTGGAGACCGATTTTCAGTTGGTCTCCAACGGGTTGGGTGATGTCGGTTGACAGCGTTTCGGAGGTGCCTTGGTCCACGTCCCAAAGTTGGAGTTCGAGGCCAGCGATGTCCCCGGCTACCACAAATTGAACGAAGTGGATGGAATCTTCCCAGCCATCCACCACGATGCGATAGGTGTCGGTCGTGTCGTGAATGGAAAGGGTGAACTCACCGTTCGTCGCTTCGGTGAGGTTGGCTACGGGCCATGAGGCGTTGTCAACATCCAAGTTTTCTGGCAGGTAGGAAGGGGCTTCCAGGCCGTTTTCAACTGCGAAAGTGGTGAGTTGTACATCGACTGAAAATACGGGGGTGTTGACGACATGGATGCGGCCCGCATCGACGTCGGGGTAGGGATAGACATGCAGCTCTTCCCCTGCCTGCAGCACGTGATCTTCGCCTGCTACCCAAGCCCCGTTGAGAAGTTGGTCAACCTGAACCGCTGTTTGTGCGTGAACCGGTTTGAGCGTCAAGGCTTCCACATCAGGCCAGTCAAACGGTGCCGATGTGTTTCCGTGTCCAAGGATGTTGGCACCCAGGGTCAAGTCCATGTTCACAAGGGATTCAACGGGCTGGTGTGGATGAAGGAAGGCGAATGCACCCCACAACGCATGCGCATCATCGGTCGACATACGGACAACAAATCGTCCGTCATCGGGTGCAACCCAATACATTGGGACGCCATCGACCCCATCGACCACAGAAAACTCGCTGGTCGATGTTGAAACACCGCTGAGCAAGACTTCCTCCGCCGAAGTCTGGTGATACACCTGCATGTTCATTGCGTGAGTCGTTGCGAGCCATTGCCATTCCAGGGTGTCGTCCTTTGATGCATCGAAGACGATGTACTCGTCTTCGGAAACCCGAACATCACCAGCATGAACATAGTTTGCATCATTGGCGGTTGTGGTTTGGGATGATAATGTCCCGGTGGAGACATCAATACAAGCGGCAGGTGTTGAACACAAACCGATGGATGGCGCTGGGACCTCTGTCCCGGGGGACGGGCGGAGGGCGTGGTGATGTGTGTTGTCAATGTCGTTGAGTACCATCACCTCAATGACTTCCGTTACGGTGGAGGTGAGGTGGATGTCGATACCCATTTCGTCTTCAACATGAACGCCGAGCATCGATTCGCCGTATGTGGTGGTCGTGATGCCGATTTGTGCATCATCAACGGTGACCTCGCATGAAGAACAAGCCCACGAGAGGAGGACGGTGGTGTTGCTTTCCGTCTCGATGCGGACATCCACGGGCGTATTTGGCTCAACGGAGATGGAGGTCAGTCGTTGGTCGAGGACGGGAGGTGCGTTCGATTGCGCGCCACTGGACGGCACGAGCACCAACACCAACAAGGCGGTGAGCACCACGGCTCGTGCTTGGCGAGGTGACCAACCCATGGTCACGGGTGGAGGCGGAGTCTTTCAAATCCACCCCCGGTTCGGGTTCAAACCCTTCAAGAAGACACGGCGTTAGCCCCACCCATGGCCGATGTACTGGCACGTACCGTCTTGCATCGCGACCGTTATGCTCGGATATGGGGGTTGGGCGATCGGAAATCTCCTGCCGCCACCACACCTTCGCTGATTCTCATAGAGGATGACCCCGCCCTCCCGCTTGCCTATGCGGGCTTCACGACCTCCAGCACAGCAACGCTTCCTTCAACGCTCAAGATCAGCAGCCGCAGCCCCTTTATTCCTCCCGAATTTGCCGAGGCTGGCCCGCATTATGCCGTCAACCTCGGCCATGTTTTGCCACCTTCGCTCGAGGATGCCAACGCCGGAGAAATTCAGGGGACATCGGCGTTGTTGCCGGTTTCATGGCAGCGAATGAATCACGATGACACCTTGACGGATACCACGCTCGCACCCGAGATTGTCGTCCTTACCGATGCATTGCAACTCGCCAGCCAGCCAGGCAAACTCCCTCTTGCTCTGCTGACGCTCAAACACCGGTTCCCCGGTGCCCTCTTGTGGACGCCAGGTTTGGGTGGACCAGATAACGTGGCCGTGCTGGCATCCATGGGTGTGGATTTATTCGACTTGGCCCGTTGCCGAGAAGCCGAAGCCAACGGCGTTTTGCTGACGGCGTGGGGGCCGCGTTTAGCGCTTGAACACGAAGAAACCACCCTCGAGGCGCAGGCCTACCATTTCATGAAGGCCTTGGATGAAGTGCGTGCTGCTGTGAAAAACGAATCTCTGCGAAGTTTGGCTGAAAAACAAAGCTCTTCCAGTCCGCGCTTGGTTGAACACCTTCGACGTCATCATGCACTCATGTGTGAACGGGAGGGAACGCTTTCGTCCCACCAACCGGCCTCGAGGTCGTTTCCATGCTACACATCCAACGCGTTGGTGGACCCGCTGGTCGAAGATTGGGAACGCTTCATGACAATGGACTACCAAGCGCCCGTTAAGGTTCGAGACGTGATGATTTTTCTGCCTTGTTCGGCAAGAAAACCCTACCGTTTGTCGAAATCACACAGCCAGTTTCTTCGCGCCATCAGTTCATCTGGCTGCCATGAAGTCATGATGACGTCTCCACTGGGGCTCGTGCCCCGCGATTTGGAAGATGTGTGGCCGGCGTCAAATTATGATGTCCCTGTCACGGGGGATTGGTCCTCGGACGAACTCCAGCGCGTTCGACGTATGCTGGCCTCGATGGTGGACCGGTTTGGATACAAACGGATCATCAATCACACCAACATGGACCTTGAGTTCTTGCCTGTTGAAGTGGTCAACACTCGCGAAGGCCAAGGGGCGACGCATTTTGATGCGTTGGGACGATTGGGGGCGGCTGTGAAGGCAGCCGTGGAAGCATTCGGGTTACGCAATCAGAAAAACAGCCACCGTTTGAAGGAGCATTTCATGAGCATCGCTCGGAAGACGACGGGCACCGATGCGTGGCTTGAGCACCTTGTCGTCAAAGGGAAGCTCCCGCGATGGAAATTGGAACGTGACGGCACGCAAATGGCGGTTTGGTCCATTGACAGGAACGGGTTTTCCTTTTCCAGAGCATCCATTGACCTCCTGCACGAGCATGAAGCCCTCCCTGCTGTCCATCTCAAAGACGATGTTTCGTGGCGTGGTGATGTGTTTTCACAACTCGTCTCGGACTACGACCCGTCCATTCGCAGGGGGGACGATCTCCGAGTTCTACAGGGCGGACACGTGGTCGGTCTGGCACGAGCCGTTGCTCCTGGGTGGGAGTGGGGTGGAACGCCGGGCACACTGGCCAAATCCCACCAGCGAAAGAAAAAGCGCTGAGCAAGTCCAAGGCTCTCCTTTGGCGGAGTGATTAAGAAGGGGAGACAAGTCGGGAAGTCGCTTGGTGGTGTGATATGGCACGTATGTACAAGTCCCGAAAAGGTCAGAGTGGCTCCTCTCGCCCTCACGTCAAGGAAGCTCCAGAGTGGTCCAACACCGACAAGGATGCCGTGCAGTCACTCATTTTGGACCTCGCTAAGAACGGTCATTCAACCGCAGAGATTGGGACCATTTTGCGAGACAAGCACGCTGTCCCAAATGTTCGCCTCGTTCTCGGAAAGCGCATCGGCCAAGTGTTGGCTGAAAACGACATGGTCGGCGCCTATCCCGAGGACTTGATGAACCTCATGCGCCAAGCCGTCGCTATCATCAACCATCTTGGTTCTGGAAACCACAAGGACCTTCACAACAAGCGGGCGCTTGAGATCACCGAATCGAAAATCCGCCGACTTTCTTCTTACTACATCGCTGAAAAGCGCCTGCCAAGCGACTGGCGCTACAAGCGAGACGAACTCCGCCTGATGGTTGAGTAAACGGTTCGCCATCACGAACATCTTCATGAGGAACCCATGGTTCCTCTACATCGTTCCCATGCGAGACGTGCTCAGTACACCGGTCTTCACGCCCGTATCGGCGCTGCTCACTTCGCATGGAGAACGGATCAAACAAGCCGATTTGGTTCACATCAGCGCTCCCGCCTCGATTGAAGGTATTCTCGCCCTCGGGCAGTTGGAAGCGGCGTGCCTCGACCTGGGCCTGAAATACCGTCGTCGCTTGTACACACCTCGCCATCATCTCCCCCGAGATGCCCCTCCTGCATGGCGGGAAGAAGACAAGGGCCTGTCGGTCATCGCCGATGTTGAAGAGGCCACGTGGGAAGTCGCAGATCGCCCGGAAGGTCATCTTGTCCATCTCGTTCCGTTGAACACCAGCGTTGAGATGGGTGAAAAAAATCGAACATTTCACGGTGCACTCGATTCTGTCGTTCAGGCTGGAGCGTTGGCAGCGTGCCTTGCACCGAATGGTCGTCGTGTTCGGAAATTACGCCCGTACATCTCGCTTGGGTTGTGGCTTCGTGGAGCCTTGGACACGACCATGGACCCCATACACACGACCATGTTGAATCACCTCAAAGAGGAGGGCTCGGTGCGAATTGTTCCTCTTCCTGAAGTCCGTGCTCCGTCCCCCGGTATGATTCCCGGTCTCGCCGAACGCCAGTTGAAGCGATTGTCAAACGTGTGGCCCACGATGGATGTTGACCAGCGGAGTCTCGCCTTGAGTGAACTCATCTTGCCCTGCTTGAAAGAACAGGAACTCTCCACCCCTCGGCTCGAAGAACTTGTCTGGCACCGAATGCTGGTGGGTGATGCTGAGATGGACCTCGCCAGTCAGGCTCACGCCATCAAAAAAACATGGCCAGAAGAAGAAACGGCATCAAAATTACATGCTTCAAAGCTGCTCGATGCTTGGTTGACTTCGGGTACGTTGCAAACCTCCGATTGAGCGACGGATTCAAACCTTCATGGCCCTTGGGTGGTCCATGGCGATTGAACGATTGCTCACTGGCAGCATTCAAAGTCAACTCCAAGAATTGATGTCAACCGAGGATTTGGTCATCGAAGCCTTTCGTGACCTCGTGAAGGACGAACTCAAGTCCCACATACGAGCGAAGGTCGAGGCTGACCCGGACCTAAAGGCCGAAATCAAAGAAGCCGTAGCCTACTACTTCCATTCGAAAGCACGTACTATTTATGCCGAATTGAAAGCGACTCGCGCTGCGACACGCTTGGGTCTCCGCCTGCTTCCAGACGATTTGCAAGGCGAGGTCGGGGAAGCCTTGGTCACCCTCTTCGAAAAGGAACTTGGCGCACTGCTCGAGAAGGCGCTTTGACCGTTTTTTCCTCACGGTCATGAGTTGAAGTTATGAGCCACAAATACTTGGCCCATATGAGAACCAATGCGACAAGCCTTTCTTTTGACCGCTGTTCTCCTCCTGACGGTGCTTTCGCCCGTTCTCTCCCACGCTCAAGGTGAGGCCAGCGGGGACACGTTGGTGTGTTGCGATGCGGCTCCGGTAGAACTCTACCTCATCGGCAGTGAATCCAACAAACGCCTGACACCGTTTGTTGCCGAGCTGGCAGAGGACGCACAGAGCGTGGGCGTGGAAACATCCATCTCTTCCCAAGAGAGCATTGGACGGTGGCTCTTACCCAACACGTGGGCTGGCACAGTGCCATCATCGACATGGGTGTTTTCAATGAACTACGAGGTCTCCAACGCTGCGGGTGTTCAACTCAACGCCACCGTGACCGTCAGCGTTGGTTCGAAGAGTTTCAGCGCAGAAACCGAACCGGGGTCTTCCTTCTTAGCGCAAGGTTCTGGCTCGCTAAATTTCAATATCGATGTGGAGTCCTTCTCCACCAGCGGCTCGTCCAACATCGAAGTTGAACTCACGGTGCAAGCGGTTTTGTTCAGCGTTCCGGCCGCTGATGCGAAGCTCGAATTCTTCTGGGGAAGTGAATCTGATGATTCCAGTCTCGAGGCCACCATACCCCTGCTGGACATTTTGATGCTTGAACCGGAGGTCGAGGGTTCTGATGTTTACCTCGCCGTTCGCTTGGATTCGCCTTGGGGTTTGACCACGTTGGCGATGGCCGAGTCGATCATGCTCAAGGTCAACGGCAATCCGGTCTCGGGAGACCCCATCGAAACTGCGGTTGATGACACCGTTCGGGTCACATGGACCTGGACAGGTGCGGCGGGAGGTGAAGAAACCATTAACGTCGAAGTGGAGCTGAAATTCCAACCACGGCAAGCCGCCCTCCGGGGTTCCACGACCTACGACATTGAGACCTTCGATACGGGGGGAGGGACGGGCACCTACTATCCTCCTGATGAGCCACTACGAACCGATGGGGGTGGAAGCAGCATGGTCCTTGACATCACGATGAATCTTGAACAGCAAGACGGCGGGCTCATGCTCGAACGCGTCACCACCCTCACCGTAGACGATGAAATCGCCTTTTGGATGCGGTGGGGTATGGACCACATCGGAGATGAAAACCCCGCCTTGTCGCCCATGCTTCGTGCATTTTCGGCAGGACCAGTGACCGATGAAGACCGAGTGAGTCGATTCGTGGAGGATGTGGAGCGTGCTGAATTTGAGCGGCAAATGGTGAGCCTCGGCCCGATGTACATGAATGCGGGTTTGGGCTTGGACACGGAGGAACTGCTCGGGGACTTCAGATCGTTTAACGAATTGAAAATAGAAGTCGACCTCAACGGTCAATCAGCGGTGATTAACCATCCTGTAACCCTTCGTTTCTCTACCACCGAACTTGTCGAGGATGGCAAACGCATCGACCTCCTTCGGAGCTTTATTGTCGTGCAACCTGCGCCACTTTGGAGTGATTACGACCTGACCCTCGATGCCCGGTCCTCGTCACTTACTGCTCTTAGCAACAGCATCGTTCGGGAATCCACAGCTTTCGATTTCTCGGTTTCACGTCTCCCGTGGGGCGACCACATCCGCCTGGAGGGCGAGGGTCTTGAGCAAAGCGAGACGTTTTCCTTGTCAACATTGCCAACCTCCAATCCGATGTATGCTCCCCTCTCCCTCTCTGTTTTGACGCTGTTCGGGCTGCTCGGCTCGTTCATGATCGGCCTTCGTCTCACCCGTTCCCGACGTCGCACCTACCTCTACCTTGAGTTGGTCTTGGTCCCCATCGTCCTGCTGGTCACCCTGTTTGGGTACCCGCCGGTGTTCATCGGCATCGCATTGGGTGGCGTGGGTCTCATCTGGTTCGTAACAGCGATTGCCAGCCCAAGGTTGGTGGGTGGTCCCCGTCGTCCATCCAAAGCAAACTATCCGAAAATTCCCTGCCCGGCCTGTCAAACACCGAACCCGGTGACCACCGATGAACGTCCGCATCGCTTCAATTGCAGCGGTTGTGGGCGTGTGATCAAACTCGTGGCCTGATCAAAGATTGAGCCCTTTCAAATTGTTCACGATTTGAACAGCCTCTTGATAATCACTCGGGGAGAAATAACCGAGGAATTCCCCGTTGTCATCAACCGCCACGACGGCTTGCGGACTTCGGGTTTGAATGTCGGCAAGAACGCCTTTGAGGGAATCGTTGAGTTCCACTTGCATGAAATCCATCTCCATGAATTCATGGCATTGGGCAGCGCTGCCGTCGATCCCCTCGCTGAGGGCTTTGATGAGTTGCCGCTGGCCGATGACGCCTTTCACGCGCTGGTCGTCATCCAACACCACGACGATGCCACCTGAGATCGTCAACAAGCGCTTTGCCGCTTCTTGGAGTGTGTCGGCAACACCCACCGTCATGTGTTCGTCGTCAAGCGTCAGGTCTGCCACCGTCTTTCCCATGGACGACCGACGAAGGTTGCGGGTTTTGGTTCTTGCTTCTCAATCGTGCTGAAGTTGTTCGTGGCAGAGCATGAGGGCTCCATCCGACATCACCTTTGCATAACCGATGCGCTCCAACTGAACAACGGTGCCAACCTCGTGCTTATGCCGTTCAACACGCCCCTCGATTCGAATCATGGCGTCATCTTTGGTACCGACGAGCACGCCTTCGGTGCTGTTCTCTTCGGTCACCCAGTGGACGATGGGTCGCTTATCGCTCCGCTCGATACTCTCCATGCGGGCCTCGTTATCGTGAAGGGCCACATCTGCAAATTCCTTGAGGCGGAGGTCCATTTTCTCAATGTCTTCCCCCTCGAGCCATATTTTTCTGCTGTCAAGCTTCCAACGCCGTACACCCATGGCCGGATGGTTGGGATGGTGAGGCAGTTCAATGGCCGCAGGGTGTTCACCCACCAACGCAAAGCCAACAGGATGGCGCACAAATGACAGCCTCGGTGCCTGGTCATCGATCATTTTTGTGTTGTGTGCGTATAACGTGGCCAACGGCACGGAGATGTCCTTTTGGGTGATGCCCAATTCGAGCCAAAATTGACGCAGTGCTTGCGCCTGAGTGCCTCGCTTTTTCAGACCAGCAAGGGTTGGCAAGCGTGGGTCGTCCCAACCGCTGTATTTCCCGCCCTCAATGTCGGTCCGCATTTGCGAAGTGGAAAATCCGCCCCATTCGTGGACTTTCACCCGTCCCCAGTACATCGTTTCGGGATAGGTCCACCCGAAGTGCTCGTACAGCAAGGTCTGTTTTCTAGTCGAGTCCATGAGATCCTTACCTCGGATGATGTGGGTGACCCCCTGAAGGTGATCTTCAACGGCACTTTGGAAATCAAGGAGGGGCCACACACGGTAATTCGAACCGATTTCTGGACGGGGGTGTGGATGGGCGAGCGTGTCCTGGAGACGTAGAGCCGGCCAGTCCCTGAGGGCTGGATTTTTCAGTTTCATGTCTGTTTTGACTCGCACTACGGCGTCTCCGGGCTTGAAATTCCCGTTGAGCATGCGGTCCCAGAACACAAGATTGTCCTGAGGCGTTTGGGTTCGGCATGGACAACTGGTCTTCGAAACGCGGTATTCTTTGAATTCCTCTGCACTGCAACGACAGACATAGCCGAACCCTTGTTCCAACATGGTTTTTGCGTGAGCGTAGTAGGTTTCGATACGGTCTGAGGCGATGACCACGCGATCCGGTTTCCGGCCTGTGAGCCACTCGGTTTCCTCCTGAATTTGCTGATACGCCTCAAGCATGGGCGGTTTGACCTTGGTGTCGGTGTCGTCAAAGCGAAGGATGAATTCACCGTTGTAGTTCTCACGATAGGTGCTGTTGATGACCAGTCCTCTGGCATGCCCAAACGAGAGCGGGCCGTTTGGGTTGGGAGCAAATCTGAGCACAACCTTGCCTTTTGTGGCGTTTTTGAGATCGGGCAGTCCTTCACGGCGAGCTTTTGTTTCGCGCTTTTCAAGGAGGTGTGGTGCTTCGTTTTCAAGGACTTCACGAACGGCATCCAGTCCCTGTTCTGTGGCCATGGTATTCGCTTGTGCGACCTCCTTGGCGACCAGTCCCGTCACGTGCTTGCCGTTTTGCTTGAGGTCGTCGCGCATGCCCATGATTCGGCCGATGACCGAACCAACCGCAGCCTTTCCCTCGTATTCGAGAACGTTCTGCAGAGCAACATGTCGAATGAGGCTCAACGTTTCTTGGTCGGGACTCCAATCCATGTCGCTCGTGCAGACCAGAGGCCTCCACTTCATGAAGTGCGTGGAGGCCCGGCCTAGAAGAGCCGCTGCTGTTCGGTTCGGTGTTCTCCTCGTACGGGAAGGCTTCCCGTGCGGTGGGTTTTCCAAAATCGTTCAACGGTAGCCCAGCTCCAACGGACATCGCGATCAATCCCAGATTGGAGAATGAGGTGTTCGAGAACCGCCTTGGTGGTTGGATCGCTTGGATAGCCAGAGCCCACGTTCACGCCAACGCGTTCGGTCATCGCAGCAATCTGTCGGTCTCGTTCTTCTTTCGCCAAGATGCTGGCCATCGCCACGACGGAATGATGGGTGTCGGCTTTGTGCTCAGAAATCATGGTACTCTCCGGCCATGGCCAGCCGCTCAATCCGTTGACAATGCGTTGCGTAAACCGGTCGGGATTGACATCACATGCGTCGGCAACGATGCAGGCTTCGCTCTTCGCTGGGAGGGTTTCCAACGCTTGTCGAAAACCATCAACTTCCAACCAATTCAATCCACGCTTCTGAAGGGCAAGGTCGATGGTTTCCGCCGTCAGGACGATGGTCGCTCCGAACCATCCGTGCTCCTCCCGGTTCTTGTTGAACCAGGATTCGATGCCACTGCGTTTCCTTGCCGTCAAGTCCTTTGAATCCTTGACGCCCATATTGAGGAGCATCTGTTCGTTGTCTGCTGGTACAGCGCAGATGCCGATGACGAGTGGGCCGAGGACAGGACCCCGTCCTGCTTCATCAATACCGACCAGCACGAGAACACCTCAAAATTCCAGATCGTCGACCGGTTCGTTAGCCTTGGAGGCAGACTCGGGGAGGGGGACGCGAGTGCCGTCCATCTTGGCGAGTTGTTGGTTGGCAGGTAGCGGCCGGGGTTGCGGGCCTTCTGGTAAGGAATCCAGAAGCGAATTTGCCTTTTCCTTTGATACCTCTTCCGTGCGAGCATCAAGGACGACGGTGGCTGCGGACACAAGGTTGCTGTCGACGGGTGGTTGACTGGGTTGCGAGGCGCCGTGTTGGTGCCGGAACATGGCTTGGTAAGTCTCCTTGGGCACCTGCTGCGTCGGTTGGATTGGTGCCGGTTCAGGTTCCGCCGTCGATTGGTCTCGATATTGACTCATCCAGTCTTCGGCAGAGGTATTCGTCTCTTGATAGGGCAGCGTCGTTTGATGCTCCATTCTTCGTTCCCGGTCAAGCACGGCCTTGTAGATGATGACGCCCGCAAGGAGGATACTTGCGACAACGCCCCACCATGCTTTGACATAGAGGACGACCGTATCGATCATTTCTCCCCAATCAATGCCCTCGTCTCCATCTGGATTTGGTTGCCAAGCGGCCCCGAGATAGTCACCTGTGCTGGTGTGCACGAAGGGGACCTCCGGGGAGAGTCGCGAACGAATGGTGGTGTTGACATAGACGGTTCCATTGCTGGTTTGATCTTGTGGGAGTTGGACCCATGCGCGGATCGTGAAATTTGAATTCAGTGGGATGTCGTTGATATCAAACGAACGTGGATACTCAACGCCCTCTTCGTAAATGGCGATGTCTGGCGGGATGAATCCCATGTCGACGGCGTGACTGGATTGGAGTTGCACCGTCAGGCCGTCAACGGCGTTTCCTTCATTGCGCACTTCCATGGCGATGGACAATCTCCCATTCGCATTCACCTGCTCCTCAACATTTCGGAAATTCCACTGAATGACGGGTGCGACCTTGAGTGCGACGACCACGGCATCCACGACGGAGCCGGTGTCGTCCAACACTTCGATGGTGGATTCACCGAGGGTAAACGCCATCGCTCCTTCAGCCGCTCCGATGGTCGCAGGAAGGAATGTTTTGACTTCGTTTGGTTGGAGCAGGAGTGCTTCGCTGGGGAGGTTGAGGGAAAAACCGTCGGTTGTCCCTCCATCTCGGAGGACAAAGGAATTGTAGGAATTTCCCGTGTTTCTTACCTGGAGGGCCACATCACAGGTTTGGTTGGGGAGGATGGCTTGGCATCCTGTGGCTTCATAGGTGAGTGTTCCCGATGATGTTCGATTGATGATGGCGACGGTCGTTGCCGTCTTGGTGTTGGATTTCGCTCCACTGGCATACACTTGCAACTGCACGTGCATCTCACCCTCAAACTCGTTTGGGGCTTGAAAGCCGATTTCAATCGTACGTGATTCGTTGGGTTCGAGGACGAGGTCTTCCAAACCCCCAAACAATGCAACAACCCAGCCGCTTTGGTTGAACCGGTCTGCAGCGGTTGAACCCGGAAGAGGTTCCCCAGTTGGGCGAAGCCCCTGAAGGGTGATGTTGAGGGTGTTGGGGGTGTTTCCAACATTTCGCACGACGGCCTGCACTCGAACATCTTGGTTTGGCGCCACTTCGGCAGAGGCCTGTATCGCATCGATGGAGGCGTTTTTCTTTCCGTTCATCAAGAGGTCAAAACTCCAGGTTGAAACGGCGTTGTCCAAGCCTGAAATCGCTGAGAGCGTGAACCGGGGTCCGGTTTGGGCCAACGGGGCACCGTCGACAACAGCGGGTACCTCGACCCAGAGATACACATACGAAAGGGTGTTAGGACCCATCGAGATGAAGGCTTCCGTGCCGTTGGTGTTGTCCATGTCCCATCCCCATTCCCAGTCGGAGGTGGAGTACAGATTGAAGGTCACATCGTCGGTATTACTTGCGTTATTGGTCAGGTTTACGGCGATGGAGGTGCGAACCAACTCGTCAACGGTAAAGGCAGCGAAATCATCCACGCCAAAGGATAAATTCGACTGCGGTACAACATGAACCTTCATTTCTACCGTTTCGCTGATGGAATCATCCAAATCACTCGTGATTGAAAAAGAGACATTGAACACCTGCAGCGGTGTGTCATCTTGAGTTTGGATACCGAAGGCGATCTGTTTGAGATGATTGGGAACCAGCAATTCGGTTTTCGGTAATCCAACCGTGCTTAATTCAGCCGGGACATCGAAGGGTTGAACAGTAAAGGCTTGATTTTCATCAGCTTTGTTGTGGACGGTGATGTAGGTGCTGACGGTTTCATTTTGATGGACGTAGACCTCGCTGGGTGCTGTGAATTCCAACAATGCATCCTCTCTTCCAACATCGGCAGCGACCGCAATGCCGAATGGAACAGCGAGGTGTGAAAGAAACATGGCGAGGAGAACCGCCCACCTCATGGTGGTTGCTCAACACTCCCCCCTATCAATCACTCCCTCTCGTGAATCCATCCTTGTCGGTGCCTTCATGAGGAAAACGTATGTGGCAACGTCATGGCACCCTTTTGGCCGTTCAAAAAGAAGGAATCTGTGGTCGAAATAGATGAGCAACAACCTGCGCCTATCGTTTACAAACGTGGCGAAGATCCGAATGCGAGGGGCGGTATTGCAACCGATGCTGGCGCATACAAAGATGCCCTCGCCTTGTTCGGCGATGGTTCTTCGGAGGTCCAAGCTGCGACCGACCAGTCCGTCCACTACGACGGGGTGACGGCACCGGCGCCATCAGCCAGTGAAACCACAGCGTCTCAGAACGAGGCGGTCGAGACGGCTGAGGCGGTGGAGACGGCTGAGTCGGCTGAGGCCGAACAAGAAGAGGTGTCGTTCACCTGGGTTCATCACACCGATGGATACCACTACAAGCAAAACGCCGACGGTTCGTTTGAATCCACACCTCACGTGCAAAACGCCGATGGCACCTACGACCCGTATTCCTGATTGAACAGACCGGGAAGCGGCTTGACGAGGCCGGGATGGTCGTTGCTCACGCTGTTAACGTCTCGGGAAACAGGGTGCCGATCGATGAATCCAGATACCGGAGATGGAGGGAGTGTGCCGCTGGCCAACCATGCCTCCAAACCATGGATGTCGAGCACCACCGGCATCCTGTTGTGGACATCTTCACAGTCTTCGTTCGCTTCCTGCGTCAGAAGGACACAGGATTCCAGATGCTCATCAGCGCTTGTCCACGTTTCCCAAAGCACCGCCAAGAAGGAAAGCCCGCCGTCCATGCGTTGGTGAAACCATGGCACTTTCCCTTGGGGTGTCGTCATCCATTCATACCAGCCGTTTGCTGGAACAAATCCCCGGCGTGATTGCGCTGCCCGCCGGAACATTGGTTTGTCGTGCATGGTTTCGCTTCGAGCATTGATGGGTTCGCGATTCGAAGGTTTTGACCACGAAGGTCGGAGACCCCATCGCATGAGGCGAAAATGACGTGGGGCGTCGGGCTCGCCGTGGACGCCTGTTTCGGTGCCGACGGGAATGAGGCTCTGAGGAGTGACGTTCCACGAGGGCGTAAACGGGGTAATGTCGGAAAGCGGTTCAGCCTCCGCCATCCTTGCAACATCGTGCATCGGTGTGGACAAGGCGAAACGACCGCACACGTGAATTCCTCAAACGGGGTCTTTAATCGCCGCCATCAAGGCCGTGATGTCCAATTCACCGCCGTTGAGCGGCACGCGAAGGTCATAGTGTGATGCAACCGTTGGGTCCAGTTCTCCGAAGCAACCAATCCACTGTCCGTTGATCATCAATTTCGCTCCGCGTCCTGCCAGCCACGGTCCTTCGTTTTCAGGAAGCGGCTCAGCAGACCAGTCATCAATGCCCATGTCGGTGCAAAGGGCCTGAATACGACCGCGTACGGCTGCAAATCCACCACTACGCTCTGCTGTGAGGAAGGCCAGACGATTTTCGTTTCGATGATCACGCACAACGGTCCCCAGTTCGTAAACGGATTGGGGCAGGTCGTGGTGTCGATTTGTTGCGAGCAGTTTGAGCAGACCGGGCAGAAGGTGTTGCCGTAGAATCGTGTGGTCGACCGTGATGGGGTTGGTGATGGTGGTCACCTCATGGGACGGCGTCCAACGCATGTTGGTAAATTGGTCCTGCTGATTGGAGAGGGTGAGGGATTGAATTTGCACCATGCCCATGCCCTGCATGGATTCCCGAAGACGTCTTCGGAGGTGATGGTCATCTCTTGGCACCGAGGTCAACGGCGCCTTTGGAAGGTCTTCACCGAGGTCTTCGTAACCGTGTCCAATGGCCAATTCCTCGACGAGGTCAACAGGATGAAGAATATCAAAGCGCCATCGTGGCATGGTCAACAGAAGTTCGGATGTTCCCGCACTGGCTTCGGCCATCTTCTGCGTGCGCTCTGGTGCGCTAACCGGTGCCGCTCGTCGTCCGTCGAAATGGCCCCCCATGCGTTGAATTGCGGTCTGAATCTCTTCGTCGGTGAATGAACGGCCCAGAAGTTGGTTGACGAGTTCTTCTGGAACGGAATGTTGCTGTCCTTCACCGTTTGGTGTGGTGATGGTTGAACCCTCGCAGGTCGTGATGTCAACGGTTTGGACCGTACCACCTCGTTGGGCGAGTTGAAGACACACCAGCATCAAGGCAGATTCGCATGCCCGCTCGTCCCAGCCGGTCACATCGATGAAGAAATCCCTGGTTTGGTGGGTGACGGTGGTGTGGTCGCCGTTAATGATGGGGGGGAAGGACAAAACGTCATCGTTTTTGTCAAGAATCATTGGATAGGCGTTCATGCCCTCGAGCAAATGGGCATACTCGACCCCTTTTGGATGGTGTTCAAGAATTTCCGAGACACTCATCGCCTCATCGCACGCAAGGGGTACGAAGCGATGGTTCGAGGGAACGCTAACGACACGGAACGGGGGAGCGAGCTTGCTGAGGTCGTGCACACCGATGGACGCACGCCGGCGTCCTCTACCGAGGGCAAAATGGAGTTTTTCTTGGTGGTCCATCAATCCCTTGATGAACATTTCACGCTCTTCTTCGTCCTCTGGCAGAACGACATCCCTTACCACCGCACCGTAGATGATCGGACGGATGGCCTTTAAACTTGAATCGACGGTTACGGTGATGTCGCTTTTCGAGACGTCCAGATGTGGTTTTGATGGAGCACCGTGGAGGAAATTCGCCATGGCGACCGCAAGGGTTTCTCCGCTCAGCAGGTCGGGGCGGTCGGGGAAAATTTCGATGTCCAACTGCTCCTCAGTGCAGGCGTCGATGTCGGTTCCAAGCAACGGAAGTTGCTCGTTCACCACGGTGATGTCGTGAACAAACCCTTGCTGCTCTATCAACGAACGGAGGAGGGATTGAGGTACGGAGATGGTGGGCATGGAAATCACCTTGCAAACCAGTGGGGCAACGGACGTTCGTAGCCAGCCAAACGCAGGCCACTTACCGCAGCCGTCTCCTGATTAAGGGCTCTAAGATGCTTGCGTTGTAGGGCGTCGATGCTCTTCACGCCGACCCTGCGCAATTCGTTGGCCAAATCTTCTTGCGTGCCTTTGAGCCAATAGGCAATGTCTTCGGTATCAGCCATGGGAGCGGCGCAACTGACGATGTCAACACCGGATGCCATCAAAACACCAAGGTCGTGACCACTGGCTGCGAACCCGAGTAAGAAGCCGGTTTGTGTGTGCCCTGAGGCAAGATGTTCCTTTTTTGAACGCCCGGTCATTGGAAGAGCGGCGGCCTCGGAAAGCCCCGAACCGTCTTCTATGCGTGCCATGGCCACATCGATGTTGTGATGTGCTGCCCTTGCATGCAAAGCCTGCACTCTGCTGATGGCTTCAACCAGCACCACAGGTACCTTCTCCATCGCCATTGACCTGAGGGCGACGAGGAGCCCGTCGAGTTGTTCAGCATCCATGGGTGGGAGGTTTTGCAAGTCGATGGCAAAGCCACCAGCGGAAGGAAGTGAATCTCGAACGGAGGTGAGGTTGTGGTTGGAGACCATGATGATGTCAACGGCTCGTGGGTGTTCATGCACCATGGCAGGATGTCGGTTGAGAACGTCATGGATGGTCTCGTCATGGCTCTTCGTGGCCTGCATCGTCTGACCCGACTGGGTGCAGGGAAGAAGGGGCAGCGGGAGCGCAAGTGATTGGACCTCCTCGGCCAAACCGACCAAGGCCACCGTGTCGACGGTTTCGTAGGTGCGAAGTGGGGTGTTTTCGCTGGTTAATCCGATGTTTGACAGGTCATCTGAGGAGACGGAGTAGCCGGTCGTATCGAGATGCAATCCGTTCTGAGGTACCAGACACACGGCGTCGGATGGAACATGCATGCTCTCGTCCTCGATGAGCCCGTTGATTTCGGCGACCTCTTTTTTGGTCAGCGGCCGCAAAAGAACCCCCGGGGGCGGTGTGGGGCAGCGCCCGTTGATGACGATTCGACCGCCCGTCATCCCTGCGCCGGGGTCAGGTCCAACATCACCGTGGATCACGATGAGACCGTCGGACATCCCGCCGCCAACTCGGGCACCGCTTGCTCCTCGGACGACGATGTGACCACCTTTCATGTGGGCGCCCGTATCATCGCCACACCCGTCGAGGACCGTGATGGAGCCTTTTTCCATCATGTATCCAGTGAAATGTCCCGCCATGCGTTCGCAAATGACGGTGGTGCCTTGATTGGCCGCCCCGAGGAAACTCCCAGCATCGCCTTGGAGGGTGAACGACCCTCCGCTTCCGAACGCTGCAACCCACGAGCCAAGGACGCCAAGGGCGCGCAATCGAGCGCCTTCTGGGAGCGCAGGGCACAACCCAAGTTCACCGTTTTTTGGGACCGGGTCGCCGGCATTGGTCCAACCGATTCGGAGGATAGCGTTCTGTTCGGCCGCCGCAACGAGTCGTGGCCCCAATTTCTCGTTGATGTTCATCGAGCGCAAGACGACCTCGGAAACACCCGCCATGGGCCTTGCTCGCCCCTCTCCCACAAATACACTGCTGTCCTTCGGTGAACGAACCACGATTTCCACGAGGCGTATCCTCTGAGCCATGAAGAAGGCTTTATTGACGGCCTTCATGAGCAAGGAGTGGAGATGAACATGACCATCAAAGTCGCCATCAACGGATACGGAACCATTGGAAAACGAGTCGCAGATGCGGTTGATGCGCAGGATGATATGGAGATTGTCGGCGTGACAAAAACACGCCCTTCGTTCGGATGCGATCTTGCCGTTCGCAAAGGATTTCCACTCTATTGTACGTTTAACGACAAGGAGAAAATTGCTGCTTTTGCTCCAGCAGGATACACCTGCCACGGTGGCTTGAGCGACCTGTTGGCTGTGGCCGATGTCGTGGTTGATTGTTCGCCAGGCAAGGTCGGCGCTGCCAACAAAGAAGCCTATGTGGCAGCGGGCGTGAAGTACATCTTCCAGGGCGGTGAAAAGCACGACATGGCCGGGATGTCATACACGTCTTCGGCAAACCACGCCGAGAACCTGAACGCCCCAGGGACACGCGTAGTCTCATGCAACACCACCGGACTCTCTCGTACCCTCGTGCCGCTGTACAATCACTGCGGTTCGCTCAAGGTCGAGTGCACCATGATTCGACGTGCTGCCGACCCCGGCGACTCCAAAAAGGGACCCATCAACGCCATCAAACCGGTCCTGAAGGTGCCCTCGCATCACGGACCGGACGTGATGACCGTCAAGCCAGAAATTGACATCAATTCCATGGCTGTTGCCGTTCCAACCACCCTGATGCACTGCCATTCCATCGTTGCCTTCCTGCCCGAGGGTCATGGTTTGACGACGGAGAGCGTGCTTGAGCTTTGGCGCTCAAACCCCCGAATTATCATCATGAACGGCGGGGAAACCAACATCACCACCACGGCCGAGGTGATGGAGTACGCCCGGGATATTGGGCGGAAATGGGGTGATTTGCACGAAATTTTTGTTTGGGAAGATGGCGTCAAACTCGACGGTAATACGCTGTATTATTTCCAAGCCATCCACCAAGAGTCCGATGTCATCCCCGAAAACGTTGATGCCATTCGTGCTTTGATGGGGACGGAGGCCGATTGGAACGTGTCTGTTGAGAAGACCGACGCTGCCATTTCTGCCTACTACGGATTGTGACTTCAACGCCCACCCTTGCAACACAGCAAAGAGGTTCCTTCAAAAGTGGCGAACTGGTCCGATGTTCATGCTTTCGCGAGCCTCGCTCATGCTCGTTCTCTTCCTGATGGTTTCAACACCGCTTTCTGTTGCCATCACGGCCACGGCTTCTCCGTCCGAGGAAACACCGGAAACGGAAGCGGTCCCATCGGACGACAGAACGGAGCAGGAACGCCTTGAACTGGCGGCATCACTCTGGAACGCCATGCCTTCGGCGAGCGTTGTGACCACATCGCTGATGAAATCGACCGGTTTGATTCACCTGGCGTCGGGAAGTTTCGACCCGTTGTTTGGCGAAGGTCCAGAGGCTCCGGCGAGTCTGCTGCGAAACCACGACGCATCACACACCGGCATGGTCATTCTCCAACTGCATGAACCTGACGGAACGGCCTTGAAGGCTGTCGTCGCCAAGCACGATTTGACGGTTCTGGACGTGATGCATGACGAGGCATGGCTGGTCCGCCTTTCGGAGGAGGGGAGCTCATTCAGCCTTGCAGACCTGCAGGAAGAAGACGCTGTTCGTTGGGTTGGGCATCACCAGCCCGGGTGGCGTTTGGACCCCGCTCTGCTCGCCCAACCCGCCGCATACGATGCGGTCGCTGTTGTCCCTACACCGGACTTGGGTGTGGGTGGCTACGCCAAACTCGCCACCGACTTGGTTCATTATGGAGCACGTGAGGCTTCGTGCGATGCATGGATGTGCTTGGCCACCTTCGATGCATCGTCCGCCCGCTCACTCGTGCACCACATCGCCTTCGATGGCCGTGTTCTATGGACCGAACCAACCGCTGAATTGCGCGTCCACAACGCGCTCGCATGGTCCATCGCAGGCGTGCAGAACGTTGCCAATAACGCCACGTTTACCCTTGACGGATCGGGTGAGATGATCGCTATCGCCGATACCGGTCTGGACCAAAATCATCCCGACCTCACAGGTCGTGTGGCTGGCACCTTCACCCAATTCGGTCTCGACCCCTCGCCTGCCGACACGAACAGCGGTCACGGCACCCACATCGCCGTATCGGTTCTTGGAAACGGTTCGGGGGATGCCGATGCACGTGGCGTCGCTCCAGCTGCCAACCTTGTGATGTACGCTTTAGAACACGACCCAACGGGAACCTTCGGCCGCATCGGGTCAGTCTATGACATGCTCAGGGATGCAGAACAAATGACCGCTCGTATTTCGGTCAATGCTTGGGGGTTGAATGGAAACTACGGTCAGTACACCGCCGATGCTCGTTCGGTTGACACCTTCGTTCACGACCGGAAAGACCTCACGCCAATCTTCTCGGTTGGCGACCGAGGTGCCTCCGGCGCCTCTCAAGTTTCGTCTCCGGGTACGGCCAAGAACGTCATCGGAATTGGTGCCTCAACAACGGGAGCACCCGGGACACCTGCGGCAGGGGCCGTCGTCAATTTTTCATCCCTCGGCCCGAGCCTGGACGGCAGGGTCAAGCCCGATCTCGTCGCTCCGGGTGTCGGTATTTGTTCGGGGCTCGCTGAAGAAGCCAAAACTCCGGCAGGGCCTTCGTGCTTAACGGGTACACACGCCGGTGGTAATGCCTACTACATGTCGCTAAGTGGGACTTCACAGGCGACAGCCATCGCTTCCGGCGTGGCTGGCCTCACCCGTGAATTCATTCGTGAGGAAGCCGGTATTTCCTCCCCATCAAGTGCACTGGTGAAGGCCGCCATGATCAACGGTGCACGGGACTTGGGTACGCCAGATATTCCAAACGCAGCCGAGGGTTGGGGGGAGATCGATTTGGAACGCACCGTCCTTCCCATGGACGACACAACCCCGCTGAACACTTTCTTCGACGACCGGAAGGTCCTCGCACCGGGCTTCGGCCTGCTCTACTCGTTTTCCATCGACCCCAGCCATGGCTTGGACCTCACGCTGGCGTGGACCGATGAAGCAGGAAGTGCCAACGCTCCACAATCCGAGGCACGACTGGTCAACAACCTCGACCTCATTTTGGTTGACTCGAACGGGAATGAGTGGCTCGGCAACGACTTCTTCCAAGGGTATTCCACCACCGGTGGCACGGCGGACGCCGTGAACAATGTTGAACGCATACGCGTAGCACCCGGCACCCTTCCAAGTGGCTCGGGCGATTGGGTGGTCAAGGTGCTTCATCGTGGCGGCACCGACCAAGATTTCGCCTTGGTCATGACCGCGCTGGCGACACCAACACCTCAGCCCGACCTCGCCGTGTTCGATGGAAGCATCCTGGTCTCTTCAGAAAATCCACTCAAAGACGACTTGATTTCAATCCGTCTGGCGTGGGTGAACCAAGGCACGAGCACAACGGCGCCGTTTGATATTCTTCTGGAAGACACCACCGCCCAAACCACCTTGGCTACTGCTTCCCGACCGGCCCTCGCTCCTGGAGCTATCGATTCATACACTATTTTCCACCAGTTTACCACCACGGGTGTCCACACGCTGAGGCTCTCGATTGATACGGGGAATGCGGTCGCTGAGATGAACGACGTCATCTCTGGCACGGACAACAATGTCTGGACGCAAGATGTCGAGGTGAAGGCCCTTGGTGTTCGAGTCGTCGTTGAGAACGCCGACGGGACCCTGCCTGAAACGGCTGAGGAACGGTCGTCCAATGCGATGATGACCCTCGATGTCCGCAACGATTCGGGTATCGACATTCCGCTATCTGTGCTCCACGAGGGAACCGGGAATCAATCGGTTGTTCTTTCTGCGACCATGGTGCAGGTTCCTGTCCCTGGCCGGGACGATTTCTTCCTTCCAAGCCCCGACCTATGGACCCGAACGTTCGACGAATCAACCACCTTTGCCCTCACGGCGCAAGGCACTGAAACTGCGAACAAATCCATCAATCTCAGACTTGAAGACATCGATGCCGATTTGACCACCGACCCGAGCAATCCTCGGTTTGTGCGTGCGGGGACCTATGTGGTCGAACTCACAGCTCGCTATCAGTATCAGCCAACGGTCGCCCATACACAGCGCATCACCATCGAAGTTGAACAACTTGACCAAGTGCAAGTGGTTGCGGCAGGTACGTCGGGCCTTGAAGCCGTTCCGGGTCAGTCAACGGTGTTTTCCATCTCGGTAAGGAACACGGGTAACGCACCGGCGCAATACAGCATCGATTGCCAGTCCGAGGAACGCTGGCAAGTCATGCTGGGGTCTTCGAACTCTTCGCAACTTGATTTTGAACCGCTCAATATTCTCGAGTATCTCCCGATGTCCATCCGAGTGTTCGTTCCTCTGATCGCAGAAGGGGTTCCCGCTGCGGGTGATACCGACACCGTGACATGCTACGTCACCTCGCTCACGGACCCGTCCATGAATTTCACCGAAACCGTGACCATCACGGTGCTCGCCCAAGAGTCCTTTGATGTTCATTTGGAAGACGACGACGGCCGAGTTGGACCCAATCACCTCTCGCCGGACATCGCTGTCGACAGCGGTGAACAAGTACACCTCAACATGACGATTGAAAACACAGGAAACATCGGTATTGACCTCGATGTCTCGGTCCTTCCCGACAACCCCCAGTGGGCCATTCAAGTCGCTCACGATGGCGTTCAAGACTCAAGGCGAGTGTCACTTTCACTCGGGCCAGGTGAAACCACCGTTGTAGGATTGATTTTCGGTGTCCCGCTCACGGCTGAGGAGGGTGACAGCAACGGATTCACCATCCGAACAGAGCGTTCTCTCTCCAACTTCCGACAAAACATCACGACGCTTGTCGTGAAAGACGAACTGGGTATTTCCCTCACACCGCCTGCCGGAAGCCGCATTGACACCGTCGTATCCGATGCCTTCTCATACGGTGAATTTGTGGTGAAAAACACCGGTAACACAAACCTTGGACTGACGTGGACGCACGGTCTTGCACCCGATGGGTGGTCCGTGGGTTTTGCCAACCCGACCGTTTACCTTGAGCCTCGTGAGGAGAAAACCGTCCGGTTTGGTCTCGTGCCACCAGCACAATCCGAAGTTTCGGAGAACGCCTTTGAAATTCTCATTCAGGTGAACGCAACCAACAACGGACGATTTTTTGAGGCGTCCGAATCGGTCTCCGTCGCCGTTTTGCCGTCTTCATTTGGAAACATCACCTCCCTTAACGACGGTGAAGGCTTGTTGCAGGGCATTTCTCGCAGCGATGGACGAACGGAGACGTTCGTGATACGAAACGATGGCAATGTTCCACTCGCGGGTGAACTCACTGCGGTCCTTCTGGATAAGAATGACGTTGAGCGTCAAGATTGGTCGGTGGTCGTTGAGCCGTCCGTGGTCAGCGGCCTGGCAGTGGGAGCCACCCTTGAGGTGGCGGTGACACTCATGCCTTCCGATGATGTGGAGCGGGGTGCGGCTCGGCTCCTGCTCAACCTGACCGCTGATGGAGCGTCGCTTTCATCTCTTGAACAGGTGGTCAGTGTGGAGTTCGCCGAAGGTTCAACAGGTCTGTTCAATCTCCTGCCCCCTGCCGTGAGTGCAGGTCTTGTGGCTGCACTTTTGCTCGGCGGGGTTGTCCTTGCCCGCCGTATGAAGAAATCGGGCGAACTCGAAGACGATGGGACCACCTTGGTCGCACCGAACACGCATGCCAATCCTGACATGCTCGGTGAGCGAAGGGACAATGCTCTCGATCTCGGTACAGCTGTGGATGAACTCACCAGTGGCGAGGTAAGTGACGAGGAAATAGCCCAAGCCATCATGCAATCCATGGATTTGCCAAGTCTCCCCGCTGCTGTTCCCGCAGGACTTCCTCCCGCCGGTATGCCTTCCGCTGCCGTCCCCAAGGGTCTGCCTCCCGCTGGCCTGCCTCCGTCCAAAGCCCTCCCCCCGCTGCCGATGCCCACATCACCACAGCCAGCTCCCGCAACGCCGGCACCGGTTGCACAAGCCGGACCTCCCCTTCCACCCGGAGGCTTGCCCGCAGGGTGGACCATGGAGCAGTGGCGCCATTACGGGCATGAGTGGCTCAAGCGCCAAGGTTGATTCATCAAGATTGAAAGGGAGGAGGCACTCCCGGCACCATGGGCAGCATCGTCTTGTTTGGACCCCCCGGCGCAGGGAAAGGTACCCAAGCGCACCGAATCATGGAACATACCGGTCTACCACAGGTGTCCACCGGTGATATGTTGCGCGCTGCGGTCAAGGCGGGTACGGCTGTTGGATTGGATGCCAAGGGCTACATGGACCGAGGCGAGTTGGTTCCCGATGCCGTCATCCTTTCGCTCATTGAGGCCCGGATTCAGGAGGCGGATGCCGCCAACGGCGTCATGTTCGATGGTTTTCCTCGAACGATTCCGCAGGCAGAAGCACTCCAAGAATTGACGACCATCACCCACGTACTGGCCATCGACGTCCCTGACGAACGCATCGTTGAGCGTATCTGCGGGCGTTCAACATGCGCGAACTGCGGAGCGGTTTACCACGATACATTCAATCCCGTCCCCGCCGAGGGGTGTTCCTGCGGCAACTACCAGGAAAAGCGCAGAGCAGATGACAACGAAAGCACGGTCCTCAATCGACTGGGTGCGTACCACGAGCAGACCTCTCCGCTGGCGTTGTGGTACGAAGAACGCGGTCTCTTCCATCGCGTGAACGGCGACCGTGCCATCGATGAAATCACCGTTGACCTCCTCGCCGTGCTCGACTGAGGTGTTGTTCTGAGCAGGAAGAGGAATCGTCGCTCGTCAAGACAAGCGAGCAGGCGAACCGCTGCGCTGCGCGCTCAACAACATTTGACGAGCATCCTGAAGCAACCTGCTTCTCACCCCTCCCCAATCTTGGATGCTGCTGCTGTGCATTTGGTGAAAACCTCTCGACGACACCGCTTGCCACTTTCGGCTGAAGCAAAGGAAACGGTGTGCAGAAAGTGTTGGTCTCACCACGTCCATTCCAGTCGTTTCCGTGTGCGAATAAAGGCCGGTCAGCGCATCAAAACCTGCCTAAAATGCGGTACCGTTCGCCGACTGGGTGGAGGACCTCGCCACCATCGCCGAGGTGAGCGGTCATGAGTACCATACCGACTCACATCCTTCGACAGGCAAAGTCCCGGGATTTTCGAGCGAGCGTTCGCATCGGAAAGGCGGGTTTGAGCGAGACGGTGCTTCAGGAAATTCGACAGCAACTTCAATCACGAGCCCTCGTCAAGGTCAAAGTCAACAAAGGATTGTTTGAGCGGGAACAACGCAGCGAGGTGTGGAACTACATCGCCGAAAACACCGACGCCACGCTGGTTCTGCAACGAGGAAACATCGGTGTTTTGTGGCGCAGGTAATCCTTTGTCAAGCAAAGGGTCAAAGAGTGTATCCGTCCCCCCAAATCCAAGGGGCCTTTCCATGAATTCACATTTGTTCACCAACCGTAGTCGGCAAATTGCGTTTGGCCTCTTGATGTTCATCGGCGCCATGATGTTCGCCAATCCTTCCCGCGCCGGCGGCGGAGGTGGTGTTGGCCTTGAGATTCACATCAAGGACGGACTTGAAACCCAAGCCGTGTATGTCGGTCTTGCCATTCTCGTCGCCGTGTATGTTCTCATCATCTTTGAAACGGTCCATCGCACGCTGGCGGCTGCTGTTGGCGGCATTGTAGCCATGCTTGCGCTGAACTACTACGACACCGGTGATACCCTCTCGCTGGCGGAGGTCACGACGATGATCGACTGGGAGACGATTGGGCTCCTGCTCGGTATGATGGTGATGGTTGGTATTCTTTCCAACACGGGTGTTTTCGAATATTTTGCCGTTCTTTCCTACAAGAAGAGCGGCGGCTCCATCTGGACGCTTGTCGTCATTCTCTGTTCGGTGACCGCCGTTCTTTCAGCCTTTCTCGATAACGTGACCACGATGCTCCTGCTCACACCGGTCACCATCCAACTTGCAAAAGTGCTCGACATCAAACCCATCCCGCTGCTCATTTCCGAAGTGCTGTTTTCCAACATCGGCGGCGCTGCTACGATGATTGGCGACCCTCCCAACATCATGATCGGCTCAGGGCTTTCCCCTGCCAAAATCGCCTCCGCTGAGGATGGAAAATACGAGTACATGAGCCAGTATGGCGTGACGTTCAACGATTTCATTATCGAAATGGGGCCGGGCATTTTGATGTGCATCGTCCCGAGCTTCATGCTTCTCAAGTGGTTCTATGCGGAGGAGTTTTCGGGCTCTCGCATTCGTGATGTGGCCGAGCTTGAGGCAAAATACGGCATCAAGGACCCCAAAATGCTCAAAGTCGCTGGCTTCATTCTCGTCCTGGTCATCCTCAATTTCTTCCTTCATCCCATCACCCACATCGCTGTCTCTTGGATCGCCCTGGTGGGTGCGGTGGTCATGCTGTTGGCAACGGACCGGCACGAACTCGAAGAGCCACTTCACCATGTTGAATGGACCACGTTGTTATTCTTCGCCGGTCTCTTCGTTTTGGTTCACTCCCTTCAGTACATGGGCGTCATCAACTTCATTGGTGAATACGTCATGGCCGCCATCGAATTCTTCGGTAGCGATACCGGCGACGGCCAAACCGTTCGACTCGCTGCTGCCATTCTCATCGTGTTGTGGGTGTCGGCTGTGGCTTCGGCCTTCATTGACAACATTCCCTACACGGCGACCATGATCCCCATCGTTCTCCAAATCGCCCACGAACTTGGCGATTACCTGCTTGACCCACTCATTTGGGCGCTTGCCTTTGGAGCCTGTTTGGGTGGCAACGGTACCTTGATCGGCGCTTCGGCGAATGTTGTCACGGCTGGTATGTCCGAAGAGGCGGGCTACCCAATTTCCTTCAACGAATTTTTCAAGGCTGGATTCCCGGTCATGATTCTCACCACCTTCATCGTGTCGCTCTACATGCTTCTCGTGTTCATTGTTGGCGGGGAGGACAACGCTACGTACGTGAAACTCATCCTCGTTGGTATTACCACGTTGAGCATCATCGGTCAGCTTGCACGTGGCCGCAGCAAGGGCAAAACCTTCGCCGAAGCGCTCGTTGACGACGAGATGGAAGGCATCGAAGAGATGGTCGTTGAAGCCAAGAGCGTTGTCGTTGGCATGCTGCGCGGCGAAGAGGAATGAGGCGGGTCAACAAAGCGTTGACTTGAAGTCCCCTCGGCTCAAGGGATGTTTGGGCCTGCCATATGTTTGAGTGCCAAATCTGTGGACTCCTTTCGCTAGGTGGGACGGCCTGTCCCGCCTGTGGCAGTCAACTCCGCACCGACCTCTCTCGCGAGGAGATGTCGGGGGACGTGTTGCCGACAGAGGTCCCCGGACTCGACGATGCCGCCGCAGCGTGGTACGATCTCGAAGGCATTGAACCGCCCGAGGAAGAGGCAGCAGAACCCGAACCCGACGCGCCTGCACCTAGCAATCTGCCGTTTGGTTTTCAGGGAGAATCCAACGTGTACGACTCACGCCTTCCCTTTGGCATCGGGAGTTTCGCCGAAGGGATTCCCTTTGACCCCAATCAACACGACGCTCCAGTCGAACGGGTCGTTGAAAAGGCAGAACAGGTCGTTTCGCCAGTCCCTGTTCAGGCACAACCAGAACCGATGGAGGTCCCTGAACCTCAACCTGCTCAACCTAATGATGCGAATGCACCCGTTGAACCCCTTGCACCGGTCGTGCCTGCTCAAGAGCCACCGGTGTCAGAGGTTGAACTCTCCGCCGCACCGACGCTTCCGGAGATCGCCGATACACCGGCTCCTCCAGCCAGCGTTGAGGATACTGCGCAGACCTCTCGTTCGACACCCCCGCCGCCCCCAACGTCAACCCCACCTTCTCCGCCACCCCCTCCGCCTGCACCTGCCACTTCGGGTGAACCTCTCCGCCTCACCTCGGCTCGTCTCATCACAACCGACCCCGTTCAAGAGGTGCCGGCCGTTCCAGATTACTGGAAGATTGATGCAGAAATTCCGAATTACGAACAGATCTACGGCCAGGATGAAGCCGTCGTTGAAATGGAATACGGCTCCCTTGAGGAGGACGTCATCGTGTACGACCACGGTGCCGATTCTCCCGCAGCGGTCTTCCACTCACCGCTTGAAGCCAGCCCTTCTTCGACCCCAAAGCCATCCGTCAAGCTTCGACTTCATCCAGCCCAAGCGCTCCGTGTTGATGTTGGAGCATCACCTGCGATGCAAACAACCCTGCAGGAAGGCTTCCAAGCCATGCAGGCCGGTGATTGGTCTTCTGCGGCCCGAGCCTTCCAGAAAATGGCTGCTAGCATGCCTGACAACGCCGAAGTCTACAACAACTACGGTATCGCCCTCCTTCAACGAGCTACAACCATGCGCGATGGCGGTGATGCTCAGCAGAACTCCGTTGCTTCAACCCAGTTTGAATCGTCCATTCTCGCCCTGAGGGAAGCGGCGAAGAACGCACCGACCAACGGTGATATTCTGGTCAATCTCGCTATTGCTCTCATCGAAAGTGGTCGACCCGAAAAAGCGCTGGGCATCATGAACGTTCACAATGCTCGCACGCCAGGCTCCTCGAGAGGGCTGAATGCCGCTGCTGTTGCCATGTTTGAGTTGGGGCAACTGACACAGGCGGTCGAGACACTCGGCAAGGCCGGCGATGATTCGCTGGTCGCCGGAAATTTGGCGCAACTCTCGCCGAAAGCCGCTCATTCGTGAGGATTCGGCTGTTTTGGCAAAAAAACGAACCACTGTTCCACTTTATGGGGTCCCTTTGATACCGATTTCTTCTTATATGGGTGGAAGGTCGGGTGGTTGCTTAGCACCCTGTCATGCCTGTCATGGCGGGGGAAGGGCTGAGGAGAACCGCCCTCGAGGAGGTGGTTTTCTGTTGAGGCCGAATTGGCATGACTAGATACCGAAGGGTTACTCATATGGTGTGGAAACATACACATGTGATGCTACAACCCAACTGGGGGATCGCTCGGCTCGAGTGCCGATGAAGGTCGTGACAAGCTGCGATAAGCTGCGGGTAGGCGCATGTATGCCTAAGATCCGCAGATGGCTGAATAGGACTTCCTGTTTCTTCGGAAACGGTCGCATTAGCGATAGGGAACCCACCGAATTGAAGCATCTTAGTAGGTGGAGGAAATGAAATCAATTGAGATTCCGTTAGTAGTGGCGAATGAACACGGATCAGGACAAACCGAATCCCAAATCGAAAGAGAGGGAGATGTGGTTGGCAGTCTTTTGTCTAAGTCATGGAAGGAGAACTCGCCTGGAACGGCGGATCCATAGAGGGTGAAAGTCCCGTATCCGTACATGATATGACCACGTGACTGTCACAGAGTAGCATGCGTTGGAAATCGCGTGTGAATATGGGAGGCAGATACTTCCAATCCTAAATACAACTCGAGACCGATAGTTTACAAGTAACGTGAGTGAAAGCTGAAAAGTATCCTTAGCGGGATGTGAAAAGAACGTGAAACCAGTTGGGTACAGGCTGATTGGGCGTGAAAGCGATGATATAGCAGCGTCCAGTCGTGCGTTTAGAAAAATGCCCCAGGGAGTCTTGATCATTGGCGAGGTTAAGTGGTTGATCCACGTAGCCGAAGGGAAACCGACAAGTCCGCAGCAGTTTTACTGTGAGGGACGAAGTGTGCTCGCTTGGAGTCAATGGTGGAGGACCTGAAGCCAACCGATCTATGCCTGGCCAGATTGAAGCCCGGTGAAAACTGGGTGGAGGATCGAACCGTTGCTGATCTGCAAATCGCTCGGACGAGCTGGGTATAGGGGTGAAAGTCCAATCGAGGTTGGCAATAGCAGGTTCCGCGTGAAACTACTCGTAGGTAGACGTTCGTGGAGATAGATTACGCTGTAGAGCACTGATTGTGCGTTTAGGGGGAGCGATCCCTCGGCGTGCTGCCAAACTCCGAAGGTGTAATCGTTGAAGATACGAGCAGTGAGTGATGGTGGGTAAGCTACCATTACGCAAGGTGAACAAACCAGCCTGAAGTTAAGGTCCCTAAATATCAATTAAGTGTCACAGACAAACCGTGTCCGTGGTCGAAAACAACCAGAAGGTGGGCTTAGAAGCAGCCATCCTTGAAAGAGTTCGTAACAGATCACTGGTCTAGCTTGCGGGCCGGGAAAAGGGACGGGGCTCAAATTGATTACCGATACTTCAGACCATCGAAAGATGATGTGGTAACGCGGCGTCGTGCATGGGCGGAAGGTAGGCTTTGAGGTCTACTGGACCGTGTACGAATGAGAGTCTTGGGAAGAGTAGCAGCACAGTGTGGTGAGAATCCGCACCGCCTTATAAACCAGGGTTCCTCGGCACTGTTTATCAGCCGAGGGTTAGCCGGTCCTAAGGTCATTCTTAACCGAAATGATCGAAAGGGAAATGCGTTAATATTCGTATGCCTCCCATACATAAAATGGTGACGGCTTGGGCAAAACTTGTGGATCATATGTCAGGTCCACTTGCACTAAATTTCTGGAGAACTGTCACAGTGAGAAGGAAATAAAGTCCCAG
>CBFIDD010000005.1:139190-189481 GCA_965661285.1 Candidatus Poseidonia sp. | reverse complement strand
CATGATAGCCACCGAATCGAATGGGACTTGACCGCACCCATGAGCCTGATTCGTTCGTGATGTGTTCAATATCGCCCATTGCGCTGCCGACCTGAGCCCATGTTCCAGAACAACGGTAGATGATATGGACGTCATCGTTGGAATCTATGTTCATGTCCATGTACATTGGATATCGATCTCCAGTTCCAGTGTTTGCAGTGGACCACGTGCCGCTGCTGCCCGTGCGCGTGGACACGTCAATTCGATTGGAATATCTGGAAGCAATGACAACATCGTCGTTTGAATTAAGAGCGATGGAGGCCCACTTACCGATGTTGCCCGAAGTGGATACGTTCTCCATTGTCCACGACCCATTCTCGTTGGTAGCATGGACAAGATCGCTTCCATCGTCGTTGTAAAAGGCGATGTGGACCGCATCCTTGCCGCTGAGGGCCATACTCGGATAATGTGCATCTTGGTAGGATGAATCTGAAATGGTGGTGTTGGTCCAACTGCCTCCCTGGTTGGTGTAATGGTAGAGGATGCCCTGATTGCTGCCTGGGTCGGATGAAGTGAAGATGAAATGTAAGTTTCCTTGTGAGTCAATGGCCATATCGCTTCCAAACCAATCCAATGAGAGGCCTTTTGCGGCACTTAAGTTGGAGGAAACCCATGAGCCGCTGAGATTGGTGACGTAGCGCAATTGGTTGGTCGAGCTGGCAAAGTAAATGGCATGAACGACGCCGTTTTCGTCAACCTCAACAGAGGGATTGTACCCTGAATTGCTGGTGTTGTCCAAGAAAATCCGAGACCACGTGCCGTTGACATGGGATTTCACATGCATGTCGAAGATGTAATTTCCTGAGACGCTCAGTTGCGTGACCGCTACAATGTCGCCGTTTGGTGCGATGGCGGTGTCAATACCGTATCTTGTTCCCGAATTGAGGACGGCGGAGGTGTTACTCACACCGGACGTCCAACCGTAGTTGCTGATTTGGTGCGTGTAGGACATGGTGATGTTCGAAAGCGTACTGTTGACCACCCCTTCGCGGTTGGTCGGCGAGACGGTCAACGACCCACCAGCAGCGAGAACCGAGATGTAGATGGAGTCGGAATCGCTACCACCGGTGTTCGTTCCGGTGATGGTGTAAAGGGCAAAGCTTGCCGTAACGTTTGGCGTGCCGGAAATGACGCAGCTCGAACTGAGGGTCATACCAGAAGGAAGCGAGGGGGAACTGCTGCACGACGTCGGCAAGCCGCCACCGGAGAAGGTGATCGGCGTGACGGCGTTCATCGTTTGATTGAGGTAGAGGAGCACAGAGTGCGTGCTTCCATCGTTGGTGTAGCTGAAGTTCGGCGTAGGGTCGTTGACGGTGAAGGTGATGGTGGTGGAGTTCGAACCAGCAGAATTGTTGGCCCAGATGGTGTAGGTTGTTGTTGCCGTTACGGTGTCAGGCGTGCCCCAAATGCTACCGTTGCTGGTCTCGAACGTGAGGCCTGAAGGCAAGGTCGCGTTGATGGCCCAGGTGGTCACTCCACCACCGACGTTGGTTGGGTTAAGTGTGGTGATGAGCGTGTCGTTGGTGTAGGTATAGGAGGAAGAAGAATAGGAAATGTCGGGTGCATTCAAACCGACTTCAAGCCATATTTGCCCGCTGAAGGACTGACCAGAGATGTTGGCCCAAACCGTGTAGGTGGTGTTGACGGACGTGACGGTGGGCGTTCCGGTTATCGCACACGTTCCGCTGGTCAGGCTCATGCCGGTTGGGAGAGCAGGACTGATGGCGCACGTCGCCCCGGAAACGGCAGGCGAGGGGAAGACGCCCGTATCGGCGTAGGTGTTGCCTCCGTTGTTGTTGTTGTTAACGGTCGAAGGGCTTGTTCGGTCGGAAGGGTTGTTGAATCCGCCATTGTCACCAACTTGACCGTCAGCACGGTTGCCCCAACATTTGAGTTGGCCGTTGTCGAGTTGAGCACAGGTATGCGTTCCACCTGCGGAGAGTGAAATCGCGGTTCGCCCTGTACCCAAATTCACGGTGGTTGATTGCAGCGAAGATTTGGTTCCCGTGGTAGCGCCGTTGCCCAATTGTCCTTTGGCATCACCACCCCAACACGTGAGATCACCGTTGTCAAGAATCACGCATGTGTGGTCGTAGCCAGCATCGATGGCCACCGCATACCTGCCCGAAGCGAACGAACCGCTGGTAGCAGTCGGGGTTGATCGATCACCGGTGGAACCCGTTCCCAACTTTCCATTGCTACCGTCGCCCCAGCACGTGATGGAGTCATCATCGAGAATGGCACAGAAGTGATATTCGCCACCGGTGATGGCTTTGGCCGTGCGTCCTGAACCCAAATTGATGACGGATGATGGTGGACTGTTCAAATCCGAGTTCGTACCCCCGTTTCCTAATTGTCCCTGAGAATCATCACCCCAGCACTTGACTGAGCCATCATCGAGCAAAGCACATACGGCGCTGAAGGCTGCAGCCAGTGAAACAGCCGTGCGCCCGGAACCAAGGGTGTTGATGGTCGTCGGCGTGTTGGTGTTTGAGGTTGAACCAATACCGAGTTGACCATCGGTGTTCTGCCCCCAACACTTGACGGATTCATCATCCAATATTGCACAGGAATAGTGTCCACCTGCATAGATGCTGGTTGCCGTTCTTCCCGATCCGAGGTTGACCGCCTGGGGCGTATCCTTGTCGCCGCCACCCTGTCCGATTTGACCTGCATTGTTTCGGCCCCAACACTCGACATCACCCGTATCAAGGAGTGCACAGGCGTGCTGATGTCCGAAGGCGATCGAAACGATGTCATCTCCAGACGACCCGATGAGCGATGTTGCCGTTGGAACATCCTTACACTTGTGTCCAGAGTTACCACAGGTATTGGAAGAGGTTTGGCCGTTTCCAATTTGTCCGTTTCCGTTTCGCCCCCAGCAATACACCAAGCCGTCGTCTCCAACCGCACACGTATTCCAGTTCCCTGTTGCCAATCCGATCGCATTTGCTTCAAGCGGGTCATAGCCCCACTCCCAGGTGATATCGGTACCAATTGAAGAATTTCGAGTGATGTAAGCACCATCGACGCTTGGCGTCAAGGTCCAATTCATGTTGAGCGTCAGCGTTGCGGATGCAGAACCACCCGAGTTGTTGGCGTAAATCGTGTAGGTTGCGTTACTCGTCACGTTCTCCGGCGTTCCCCAAATGCTACCGTTGGTCGTTCCAAAGGTTAGACCCGTTGGTAGGGCGGGTGTGATCTCCCACGAGGTGATGGCGCCGCCGGAAGTGGTGGGCGTGATGGTAGAGGAAAGCGGACGGTTGTTGGAAATCTCAACCGGCGTGGAATAGGAAATGGATGCGATTTGGTCGTTGATGGTGATGTTCACTTGAGCTGATTCTGAACCGCCTGAGTTGTTGGCCCAAATCGTGTAGGTCACCGTTGTTGTTTGCAGAACCGTTGGCGTTCCACTGATCTTACCATCAGAACTGCCCCATGTTAGACCCGTTGGAAGCGACGGGCTGATTTCCCACGACGTGACTGTTCCTCCACTGACCGAAGGTAAGTTCGGTGTCATCGCTGTGCCCTTCTCGAGGGTCATATTTTCTGGAGAATATCCAAGGGCGTTCGGCGCTGCATCGTTGATGGTAATATTCACCTGCGCAGAAGCCGAACCGCCAGAGTTGTTGGCCCAAACCGTGTACGTCGCCGCTGTCGTTTGCAGCACAGTCGGCGTTCCGCTGATGGCACCGTTTGAGGTGCTGAAGGAGAGGCCTGTTGGAACAGAGGGGCTGATTTCCCACGAGGTGACGGTGCCACCGTTAACGCTGGGCGTGTTGGTCGTCATGGCCGTGCCGTTCGTGAGGGTCATGTTCTCTGGCGAGTAGACCAAATCGTACGGTGCGACGTGTTGCGATGTGAGTGAAATCGAAGTGGAGTAGGAACCGGCCGAATTGTTGGCCGTCACGGTGTAGGTCGTGCTGGTCATGGCGACCGTGGGTGTTCCCCAAATCGTTCCGTTGCTCGATTCGAAATTCATGCCGCTTGGCAAGGTTCCCGTGAGCGAATAGGACGTCGTGATCTCACCGTTGGCCACGGTGAGGGGGAAACTATAGGTTTGACCGAGAAGCAAGGTCGGTGAAGATTGAGGGAAGGACAGGGTGGTCGTGTTGCTGTACACACCCTTGCTTGCATTGTAGATTTGATTGACGGTGGTGGCGTTGAGTGCATCGGCAAAGGCCATGACGGAACCAACTTGTCCATCAAAGGTCTGAGAATATTCACCACCGTTGTAGGAGGCGATGAAGAGGCTGTTGCTTACATTGCGCAGGGTTCCACTTCCAGACAAGGAACCGCTTCCGACGTTTTGCCCATCAACATAGAGTCTGAGGGTATTTCCCGGGTCTGCAACCAAGACCACGTGATACCAGCGGTCCGTATCGATGAATGCTTCTGACGTCGATGCGGCCGAATTGTTGGAAGTGGTTCCTACATTTGCATAGATGGCACCTGATGCTCTCATTCGGATGGCCCATCCAACATCCACTGCTGCCCCCCCGTCGTCGAAGGCGCCGAGTATCACGCTGTGTTGGTGCGTTGAGGCGTTGAACCAAACTGATACCGACCAGTCGTTTCCGCCCGGGCGCAAGCTCGTTGAGTCAGAAACTTCGATCTCATCGCAAACCAGGTTCGGGGTCGAGCCAGTGCACGCACCATCGTAGGTGAAGCGGGTAAAATCACCGTCCCATGTCGGTCCAGCAGACGCAACGGTTCCGTTGTTGTTGAAGCCCGATAGGTCAGCGACGTTGGTGCCACTGCCACTGTAGGAACTGCTGTTGGTGGGGTCAAGATGGAGGCGGAGATCAAGCGTAGAGGGCGGGGTGTAGGATGAGAAGGTGCAAGATCCGTCCGAGAGCGTTGCGTCTGAATCGTAGTTGTCTGCATAATCGAGCATACAACCTGCGATCGGGGCTGAAGGTGTGCTGTACGTCCACGAAATTCCTGCAGTCCATGGATTGCTCACGCCTGCATCGTAGGCGCCAGCACTCATGTTATCGAGATGGGAGTTGACCTTCGGTCGGAAATCACGATTTACAGGATCTACCAATTGATTCCAAACGGAGTCTGTGGTGTTGACGTAGCCGTTCCAATTGTTCCAATAGGTCCCGGAAGGAAGAGGATACGAAGACCAGGAACCAGTTCTGTGATCGGCCATCGTGTCCGCTGCATTTTGGTGAATGGTGGAGTTGCCGTTGTTGACGCCGTTGTCGGTGAGAATGATCATGTCGTTCTTGCCGCTTGAGTTGAACACCGTGTTGTTGTGGATATTGTGGTAGTCGCCTTTGACCATCAATCCACCAGCAGCATTCCAGATGACGTTGTGATGCATGGTTCCATTCCGACCTTCGCCCGCTTCTCCTATCGGTGCATCAAATCGAGCACCGTACTTGATGACGTCGTGAATCCAATTGTAAGCAATTTCAGACCCCGATGCCTCGGCTTGCATGACTTGAACCACCGCACCATCGTTTTGCAGATGGCCAACATCCCACACTTCGTTGTAGAAGACCTTAGGCGCATCACCAATCGAGAGAACCGATGAAGCACCTGTGAGGTGAACGCTGTTGTTGGTGAAGTACATGTCTCGGCCCCCCTCGTAAATCGAGACCATCAGTCCTTTCTGGTCAGCTGCTGACCAATCGATGGCATGGAAATAGGAATTGTTCACGGTGTTGTTGTGAGATTGGCCGGCTGAACCTTGGAATTCTATCGCACCACCGTCGGTATTGGTGATGGAAATGTTATCGACAAACGAGTGGGTTGAACGGTAGAAACGTGTCATCCAACGGTCGTCTTCGGATTCACCTGCAATCCCCAGTCCACGCTTTGAGGTGCTTGGATATTCGAGGGTTGCATTGGTAAATGAACAACCATCACAATTGTTGAAATTCACAGTTGTTCCAAAGAAATCGATGCCCTGAATCGTTACACCATCCGAGCCATCAACGCTGATGGCGAACGGTTGAACCTTCACACGCAAATCCAAATCGTTGGCATTTTGACCAGATGGCGTCTTGTAGTGCAGGCGATTGTTGGTGTTGTTGTACCACCATTCGCCATCCTGGTCGATGAGTTCACGTTTGCCTTCCAAGAAGTAGGCATGATGCTTGGTCTTCCAACCAACACCGTCAGCGTCGTAGGCGAAGGTGCCGTTGTTCGGATTCCAATCCGTGATGATGCGGCTGTTGCTTCGGAAGGAACCCAAGTTCATGACCGCAATCGCGCCGACGGGGTCAAGACCGGTTGCGTTCACCGTTTCGTTCAATCCAGTGTGAACGCCTGCCTCAGGACCAGCATCGGTCAACCAGCCTTTCGTGTAGGCGTTGTTCGAATTGGTCAGCGTGCCCTCCGCCCAGTACGAGCGGTTGAACACCGTCTCATCGTCGAACCCAGCGTTTGGCCATCGAGCAGGCACCTGTTCTTCGTACGCAAGGAACAACTGCCAGCCGTCTTCGGTCAGGGTCACTTCTTGGATGCCATCGCTATCGGCGGCACCCCAAACGCCACCGAGGTCATCGGTGATGCTGCGGGTGCCGTCAAACACCACATGCTCGCCGGTGGCCGCCCGAATGAGCAGGTTGTTGAGGTTGTTGACGCTCACGTTTTCGTGGTACAGACCGGTATGAAGAACGATTTCAGGATTGGAGGCCGACTCGCTCGCCGCCAAGGTCACCGCAGCGCCGAGGCTGGCTTTGGGACAGTTGGTGGTGCCAGGGTAGGTGTCGTCACCTTCCACGACATCGACGTGAATTTCCGTGCCGCTGGTGCGTGAAGCAGCGGAACAAACAGCCGGAGAATCAACTCGCAGCACATCGGTTTCTTCCTCTTGAAGTTCGGTGGAGGGCTTCCACCCGCGATAGGCTTCAATGTAGGCGGTTTGGGCCAACATGACCATCAACAACGAGAGGACGAGCGCCTTCCGTTGTTGTGAATCGTTCAGCATGACGCTACCTCGCTGTGTCTTGTAGGTTGTTGGCACATTTAAGCACAAACCCTGTATCATCAGCGCCTCCCCCTAAAGGGGGAGGCGAATTCATTCATTCCTCCTCATAGAAGGAACCGGAAATTCCGCTCGCTGGTGAACCAGACTCCAACGGCTCAGCAAGGCGAGATTCACCGGGCCAATCGCCCTTGGCAGCGACCGGCCAACCGCTCTTTTTGGTGTTGAATCCGAGGTTGGAAAAACGGCGACGGCATTGGCGCCAAACGGGCAACAGGTAGCCAACTTTGGAACGTTCACCGAAGGTCCAGCGCCAGGGACAGCGATCCATGCGACTGACCCAATGATGAACGAGGTCTCGAAACATCGGCTCCTCAGGTCCACCTGGGACCAGCCATGATGCGATGTTCACCGCGCCCGACGAGCCTCGAGTTTCCGACCAGCACGTCAATTCCATGCCGCGCATGGGTCCGTTCATAACCTTGAGTCCGAGGGTGCGCGCCGACTGGGCCATGGGCATGATGATGGCAAACCGGTCGACAAGACGTGAGCCTTCATGGCGTTCGAGAGCCCAGCCCGCTTCTTCAGCGAGTTCACGAAAGATTCGGATGGCCTGAATGCTTGACACGCTGACCTCAAGGTCGAGCGTCGCCTTTCTGACCATGAACATTCGAGCGGACGGGCAGGGATGAACCCTTTCGTCATCTGGCTCTCGCTCATGGTATTCGGCGAGGATATCGTGCGTGCGATTGCGGCGCTTTCACGGTCATCGCCCCGAAAGGGCGAGGTGTTCCCGTGGACAAGGACCGATGGACAGGCCGCGCTCACAAGAAAACCGGCATCAGCCGGCGTGCGAATCGGCAGCGATCGGACCTTGCTCAACCAAAGAGCGAGCCAAGACCGTCGAAGCCGCCAGCCTCTTCTTCTTCTTCCTCTTCTGCTTCTTCAGCAGCAGGGGCGTCAGCACCGCCAGCGGCGGCAGGGGCAGCAGCAGCTGCTGCAGGAGCAGCAACAGCTTGGGTCATGGCTTCAGCGATGTCGACTCCGGCGAGGGAGGCCACGAGGGCCTTCACTCGAGCGTCGTCAGCGTCGACGCCAGCGCCCTTCAGGACAGCCTTGACCGACTTCTCATCAATCTCTTTTTCAGCAGCGTGCAACAGCATAGCAGCGTATACGTATTCCATGTTTTTTTCACCTCAGTGTTTTTTGTTCAGCCGAACAGGCTCCCAAGACCGTCAAAGCCGGCCTCTTCTTCCTCTTCTTCCTCTTCTTCAGCCTCGGCTGGGGCATCAGAAGCGCTCGTGTCAACAGCGGCTGCGGCGGAAGCGGCTGCCGTAGCAGCAGCGCCCATCATGGCAGCCAATTCGTCGTCGAGTGCATCGGGGCTCAGCGTGCCAGCAACGCCGAGGGCGCTGGCGTGGGCTCGAGCCACCAGGTGGGGAAGCGTTTCGGCCGTAGCGACCGCTGCTTCCAAAGCAACAGCCAGCGCTTCTCCGCTGGCCTTGGACAGGAGGGTCGGCATCGTTTGTGGGGTAAACCACGTGATGTTGCACGCGAGGTTGTACGCACCTGCGGCCATGCCGATCAAGTCTTGCTCGAATTGTTCGTAGTCGATGTCGAGGGTGGCTGGCTCAAAGAGCGTGCCATCTTCGAGGGTTCCGCAGAGGCGGAGGCCCGTGACCATGGGGTTGATGCCGATCTTCGAGAGCATCATACCGAGTTCGCCTTCGAAGACTTCGCCTTCTTCAAGCACCACGGTTCGCTTCTGAATTTCAACAGAGCCCTTCACGATCTTCGCAGGGATGCCCACCGAGTTCAGGTCACCAACAATGGGGCCTGGGGGCATACCGGTGTCTTGCTTCTCCACCACGATTTGGTGGGGTGCAACGTCGCCTTCTTTGGCGGCTCGACCGGCTTCGGTCTTCTTGAGTTCGGTGAACAGCTCGAAGGAGTTGAGGGTTGACGACGAGACCAGGGCGGGCTGGACGGCGGATTCGTAGAGCTTCTCGAGGTCAGCGAAATCAAAACCAGCGCGCTCCCAAGCGATCTTCATCAAACGCTTCTTGGCGACTTGAATCTTCATGTTTTCACGAAGCCCGGCTCGCATGCCAAACATGGCCGAGGCAGGAACGCCGTGAATGTCAACGACGGCGATGGTTTCGCCGCTGGTGAGCAAAGCGTGAAGGTCGCTGACGGTGTCCTTCTTCCAGGACACGACCTTTGGAATCAATTGATCACCTCGATGCGCTGTGCTGGACCCATTGAGGTCTTGATGTAGAGGGAGCGAATGTTGCCAATGCCACGCTCCAGCTTGTTGGTTACCCGGTTGTAGACCTCCATGGCGTTGGCCAGGAGTTCATCGTGTGATTGCTTGACGGTGCCAAAGGAGGCGTGGAAGGTCATCCTGTCGCCGGACTTGACCACGACGGTGCTGGCGAGGCCCGCAGCGAGGGCTGCAGGGTCCAAGGTGGGTGGAACCGGACGTGGCATCTTTCCTCGGGGACCGAGGACGACACCCAAGTAGCGACCGATGAGGCCCATGTGAGGGACTTCGGAAAGGAAGAAATCGTACTGGTTGGCGACCTTCTTGGCCTGACCCTTCTTGCCACCGAAATCTTCGATGTCCTGAGGGGAATACACGGTGATACCGGCGGCTTTGGCCTTGGTGGCGGCTTCGCCGGCGGCAAACATGGCGATCTTGAGTTCACGACCACGACCGGAGGGGAGACGAATCTCTTCCTTGATACGGTTGGTTGGGTTCTTCAAGTCGACGTCCTTGATGGTGAACGAGATGTCCACGGATTCGACAAACTTTCGCTCAGGAGCCGCTTCAATGGCTGCCTTGATTGCATTACTGATTTTTTCTTCCATGTTGCTTCACCTCTGCGGTCAGCGAGGCCGAAACCTCTTCCGCGGTTCGTGAGTTGTTCAATTAAAACGCTCGTCCCATTCTCCTTTTGCAATGATCTCGAGGGCTTCAACCGCCCAGTGACCGTCGACCTTGACGCGCATGGACACGCAGGTACCGATGACCTCTCGTGTTTGCGCTTTCAAGTCCGCTCCAGTCAAGTGTCCAAGACCTGCTTTCTCGCGGGCCACTTCCATGGCCTTTTCGAGGGGCAGGTCCTCGACTGCGGCGTCCATACTGCCGTTGCACTTCTGCACGCCCAAGGCTTTGATAATGAGCTTGGAGGTCCATGGCTTTGGCATTGTATCGACTCCTTCCGTACGAACGTAGGCAGGCCTCCGACCAAACACCCCTATTTAATCGCGCCGCGGGGCACCTGCACACCCCCAAGACGGACCGCATGTCCGAACCGCAAACCAGTTTTGTTATATGAGAATAACACAACAGACGGGCATGAACATGCTCACTCGTGGATTGACCTTGGCCGTCGCCGCCCTCATGCTCCTGACCCTGCCGACGCTGGAGGGAAACTCAAGCGGCATTCACAATCAAGCCGGCAATGGCTGCACCTGCCACTACAGCGGCAGCGCACCCACCCTCAACGAGAACTTTCCGTCCACCTACAACGGTGGGCAAACCTACAACATCCAGATTTCCGTGACCGGCGGCGTTTCGGGGAACAACGGCGGATTTAACGTCGTGGTCGACAAAGGCACCCTCTCAACGCCAGGCGTTGGCATCATGGCCGTCAAGGTGGACAGTTCCGGCCTGTCTGCAACCCACACCACGAGCTCCTATCGGTCGTGGTCCTTTTCCTGGACGGCTCCCGCTGCGGGAAGCGGTTCGGTTGACGTTGACATCGCGGGCTTGACGGCAAACGGCGCCAATGGAAACTCAGGAGACGCATGGACGACGTTGTCGCTCACCATCCCTGAACCCGGCCCATCCAACACGGCGCCCACCGCCTCAAACGTCTACATCAGCGATACCCCCGGCCCCGCAACCGCCGTCACCAAAGCGTACTACGACGCCACGTTGTACGCCAATTACGATTACAGCGACCAAGACGGCGACAACGAAGCCAATACGGAGATTCGCTGGTTGAAGGGCGGTGTGTCCCAAGCCCAATACGACGACCAGCCCACACTCCCACCAAGCGCACTGACCATCGGCGACTTCTGGTCGATGACGGTCACCCCCGGCGACGGTACCGATATGGGCACGACGGAAACGTCGTCCAACACCGTCGAAATCATCGATTACGACGCCGACGGCGACGGCTACGGCGACCAAAGCGATGCCTTTCCCAACGATGAGAACGAATGGGCTGACGCCGACGGCGACGGCGTGGGTGATAACGGCGACGCCTTTGACGACGATCCGACGCAAACAACCGACAGCGACGGTGATGGCTACGGCGACAACGCCTCGGGCAACAACCCCGACGCCTTTCCCAACGACGCCAACGAGTGGCTTGACAGCGACGGTGATGGTGTGGGTGATAACGCCGATGATTTCCCCAACGACGCCACGGAAACAACCGACACCGATGACGACGGCGTAGGTGACAATGCGGATGTCTTCCCCACTGACCCCAGTGAGTCCGTCGATACCGACGGCGATGGCGTGGGCAACAACGCCGATGCGTTTGACAACGATGCGACGCAAACAACCGATAGCGACGGTGACGGATACGGCGACAACCCCTCGGGCAACAACCCGGACGCCTTCCCCAGCGACAGCACCGAGTGGGCTGACAGCGATGGTGACGGCGTCGGCGATAACGCGGACGTCTTCCCAGAGGACGCCACGGAAACCCTCGACACCGATGAAGACGGTGTGGGCGACAACGCCGATGCCTTCCCCGAAGACGCCTCAGAAACCCTCGACTCCGACGATGACGGTGTGGGCGACAACGCCGATGCCTTCCCCGAAGACGCCTCAGAAACCCTCGACACCGACGGTGATGGCGTAGGAGACAACGCCGATGTTTTCCCCGAAGACGCCAGCGAGACGCTTGACACCGATGAAGACGGGGTGGGTGATAACGCCGACGCCTTCCCAGAGGATGCTACGCAAACCACGGACAGCGACGGCGACGGCTACGGTGATAACCCCCAAGGCACGACGCCCGATTTGTTCCCCAACGATGTCACGCAGTGGTTCGATGGTGACAACGACGGCTACGGCGACAACCCTGACGGTCTGAACGCCGATGTCTTCCCCAACGACGGTACCGAATGGGCTGACAGCGACGGTGACGGCGTGGGCGACAACGCCGACGCCTTCCCCAACGAGGCTTCAGAAACAATGGATTCGGACGGCGACGGCATGGGCGATAACGAACAGGCCGTTCTCGAAGCCAAACTCGCTCAAGAGGAAGAGGAAGCCGCTGCTGCCGCACAGCGAAACATGCTCGTCGGCACCGGTTTGGTGATGGTCATCATCACGGCCGCCGTGGTCGTCATCCTGCGCAAGCGAGTGGCTGAGGACGACGAGGTGGTCAAGGACTTCAGCGCAGGCGGTCTTCCTGTCGGCATGCCCGACATGAACGCCCAACCCGCAGACACAACCTCCTCAATGGAACCGGTGCAAACCTACGCTGCAGCCACATCCATGCCCGACATGAACGCCCAACTTGCAGCCGCACCTGCTGAGCCCAGTGTCACCAACGAGTGGACCGACGAGAACGGCCACACTTGGCGCTTGATGAGCGACGGAACCAACCGATGGTGGAACGGCACGGACTGGCAGAAGATTTGAATCTCAACATGGGAGTCCGTCCGCCATGGACCTTCGAGCCCTGACCCTTGCCGATGTTGAGGCCATGTGGGTCATCAACGAGGAAGGGTTGCCGGGTACGGGACAGGTCACTGGCGACGAAATGGCGACGCTACTCGGCTTCGCATCGTTGGCCGTTGGCGCTTTTGAGGGGGGTCGCATGCTCGGGTTCGTCATCTGCTTGCCACCGGCCACCGCCTATGGCAGCCTGAATTATGCCTGGTTCAACGAGCGCTACGAGGCCTTCCTGTACGTGGACCGCATCGCCGTGGCCGAGGCGCACCGAAACGAAGGCATCGGCTCGATGCTCTACGAGCACGTCGCAAGGCATGCAGGCGAACAAAACATCCCGGTGGCCGCCGAGGTGAATTTGGAGCCACCCAACCCGGGCTCGGTGCGGTTCCATCACCGATTCGGCTTCGAAGAAGTGGGCGTGCTTCGCCACGAGAAGAAAGCGGTGACCATGTTCCTTCGGTCCGGTTGACGGCGTCAGAGAACAGACGATTTCGTCGCAAATTGCGGGGTCATCGCGCTGCTACCACTTCACAGAAGAAGAAGATGAGACGATGTTCAGGGCTCTTTGGGAATCAACAGCACATCTGCGGTGCTTGACAGCGTGGTGATGTCCAGCGCTTGGCCCGCCAAGTCACAGAAGGCGTAGCCGATGGTCTTGAGTTCTTCAAACACTTTCAATTCTTCATCCCAGTTCGGATGAGACGTTCCCCAGCCGATTTCACAGAGAATCACGGGGCGAGGGGACCATGAGCGCAACGACGCAAGCATCCCACGAAGAACGAGGTATTCCGAGCCTTCGACATCGATTTTGATGAAGGTCGGCACGGCATCTGGTTTGCAATTTTCGAAGTTTTTGAGTTGAATGCGCACCTTTTCCATATCGTCGGATGCTTTGGATTCAACAATGGTGTTCCAGCCGAGGTTGCCGTTGCTGGCGACAAAGAGATCCACCTCGCTGTCGCTATCACTCAGTCCGTACTCGAAGACCTGGGCGTCATAGGGTGCGTCGCGAAAGGTTTCCTCGCAAAGCTTGGCGAGGTGCGTAAGTGGTTCGTACAAGTAAAATGAACCCTTGAAGTCAGTTTTTTCAGCCAGTAAACGAGAGAAAAAACCAACGTTGGCCCCGATGTCAAAAACGACACCATTCTGGTCAATGTAGGGAGCGATGGCTGAGACCAACTCTTCAAAAGCGGATTTTCGAATACGATACCATTTCATGGCCTCTTTGTGGGAGACGGTCATCGCAGATTGTTTCTTTTCGGTGGAAAGCAAAATCTGGTTTTTGACGCGAGTGAAAAAATTTCCTCTGCCGAAGAAGTTCAAAATACGGTTCATCGGCATGTGGCTTGCTTGAATCACCCCTTCTTATTGCTTGCGACATCGGTGATTGGTTCCACAACCGAAGGAAAGTGATAGAATACGGAGGCAGACATATAACCCCCATCAGCAGGCGTAGAGCATGGGAGCAAACTGGAACAAAATTTGGCGCTATATACACCTATCATTGGGACTGCTGTTGGTCGTTTATCATGCAAGAATTGCCTACTACCACCAAGGCATGTTTGGTGTCACCACCCTTTGGTCGGCAGAAGTTGACGAATTTGTCTCGATTTACTTCATTTTCTTCGTCATGTGGACGGGCCTCGCCAAGTGGCCCATCTACCCGTGGTACAAAAAGCGCCAAAACCGCAAGAAGCGCGAGGCCAAGGCCGAAGCCGCTGTCGAAGCGTGAAGCGGGCTTCACCAATCGAAGCTTGACCGGTGGCATCGTCGCCACGGGTACGACCGTGGGGGCTGAACACGAGTATATGAGCGCACGAGCTGGAAGCGTCCCATGGACCTTCCAGAACATCTCAGCGAGCGTTGTCGCTGGTCGGGTGACCACCGAGAACCGGTGGGTGAAGGGCCGGTGGTGGTCTGGCTCAAGTCGCTGTTTCGAGTCCATGAGAACCCCGCCGTTGATGTTGGCCGCTGGATGGCCCACCACCATGACCGGCCGTTGCTGATCTATCACGGACTTGACGAGCGCTATCCCCATGCTTCACTGCGTCACCACAACGTGGTGATGGACGCGGCCGTCGACCTGCATCGTGGGTTTTCCAAGCAAGGACTTCGCTACGTGTTTCACCTCGCCCGTGAAGGTCATCGTCCCTCGGTGATGAAGGACATCGCACAGCAGGCGAGCATGATCGTCACCGACCTCTTCCCCTTGCCGCCGTGGACCGATTGGGTGCGTTCGGTCGCCGATTTGGCCACCGGTCCGGTGGTTGAAGTGGACGGCCACTGCGTGATTCCGATGCCGCTGTACGGACGTTCGGTCGACCGCCCGTTCAAGTTTCGCAACGCCACCAAGAAACTGCGCAAGCAGCGCCTTCAGCGCCGCTGGCCCACGATGGACCTCGACGTGAAACCCTACGACGGCGACCTCCCGTTTGAACCGGTGATGGTGGAGCACCAACTCGCTGACCCCAACCAGCGTTGGACCCTGCTCAAGCAGTGCAACATTGACCCCACCGTCCACCCCGTTTGGCGGTTCAAGGGCGGTGAACAGGCGGCGCTCGCTCGCTGGCAGTCGTTCAAGGACAAGGGGCTGGGAGGCTATGCCCGACGGCGCAACAACGCAGCGGACATCGACGGCGTTTCTCGGATGTCGGCCTACATTCACTACGGGATGGTGTCCCCGATGAAAATCGCACGAGAAGCGGCCGAAGTGGGTACAAAATCCGCCGACAAGTACCTCGACGAGTTGCTCGTGTTCCGCGAGCATGCGTGGCATCACGTCTTCGCCTCAGAGGAACCCTATGGCCTTCACAACCTTCCCGAGTGGGCACGCCTTTCGTGGCGCTCCACCGCTGACGACCCCCGCACCACCCTCTACCCGCTTCGCCAACTGGCACGCGCCGACGTGCACGACCCCTTGTGGGCTGCCTGTCAACGCTCGCTCTTGCGCCACGGTGAACTGCACAACAACGTCCGCATGACCTGGGGCAAAGCGCTGACGGGGTGGACCACCGATGTCGAACAGTCGATGGCGTGGGGCCAGGCGTTGAACGACGCCTACGCCCTTGACGGACGAGACCCGTCCTCGGTGGTCGGTGTGCAATGGTGCCACGGGCTGTTCGACCGCCCGTTCCATCCACCTGCACCTATTCTTGGTTTGGTTCGGCAGCGGGACCCACGCACCCACATGAGTCGCCTGGACATGGAGGCCTATCGGGCGTTCACCGACCGTCCTGCGGCCAGCACGCCTCACCCCATCATCGTCATAGGTGCGGGCTTGGCCGGTGCCACAGCCGCTCGGGTGCTGGCCGACCACGGCTTCGACGTGGTCGTGCTCGACAAGGGGCGGCGGGTTGGCGGACGCGCCTCTCGGCGCCGTGTTGACGACGTGGTGGTCACCCACGGCGCCACCTCACTGGACGACGCCCCGGACTGGTTCGCATCTTGGGCTGCACTGGAGGTCGCCAACGAACGTATGCGTCTCAAAGACGGCCACACCCTGCTCGACGGGCCGGAAACCATCAACGCATGGTTGGACGGGATCGATGTGCTCACCAGCACCACCGTGACACGACTCGAACAGGACGAAGAGGCCTGGCTGGTGCACGACGAAGAAGGCACGACGTGGCAGGCATCGGGTGTGGTCTTGACCGCCCCGCTGCCGCAAGCCCACCGTATGCTTGCCAGCGCACCCAAAGCGTGGTCGACGCATCCCTACGAAGCGACGTGGACCGTGGTGCTTGCCCACCAGGAACCGTGCCCTGCAAGCGTCCGAGACGGGTTGGTCAACGTTGGACTGAAAGTGCAGGCGGACGAAGACCCGCGGGGCGTGGCGGTCCACCTTCCGCCCGAGTGGAGCCGTGAGCATCTCGAAATGGAGCGCGTCGACGTGGGCCAAGCCTTCCTGGCGATGGTAGCCGACGTGGACGAGGACGCGCTTCAATGGATTCGAGAAGCCACCGTTCAAGCCCACCGTTGGCGCTACGGACGGTCCGCCGGCCCGGGCGTGCGCGCCAACCTGCCACGACTGGTGGAAGCGGGGGACGCATGGGGTGAGCCCGTGGGCACCGGAGGGGCAGCACTTCGTTCGGGCGCATGGGCCGCTGCGAGCATCGCCTGGCAGTGCAGTCATCATCTCCAGCCCAAACCAGCCGCCGTTCAACAAACGCTGTTCTAGAGAACAACGCCCTCGGCAGGAAGAAGCATTATCCCCTTCGTCACCATAGAGTCGACATGACGAATGAGACATCAAAACCAAAACCGCCCCAACCCATCGTCATTCAATCGAGTGCTGTGCTGCCCGTGAAGGAGAGCGGCCCTGTTCCATCCGATAAATCGGCTTCGGCACCACCAGCAAACGGTACCTCTGATGGACTTGGAGAGGCCATCGAGCGATACGAGACGCTCAAATCTCAAACCGACCCTGGCACAGGACTTTCGTTCCTTGCCGTCGTCTTTTTGTTGGGAGGCCCGATTATTGCTTTTACAATGCTGGAAGGTACATCAGACCTTGAAGAAGCCTTCAATTTTTGTTGCGGTGGAATCGTCATCGGTTCCGTGCTGGGTTTGATTTCTGCAACCCAAACGCACGCTCACCAAAAAGAGGTCAAGCGAGCCTTTGATGCCGTTAAAGCGGAGATCAACATCACGAAGCCTCAGGAGACATCTTCTGTCCTCACCATCGCATTAGCCTTGGTGGGTGGAGGTTTTTTGTTGGCCCAAGCAGGCTCAATGGGCGAACAATTTGAGGTGTTCCTTGGAATCGGCGTCATCCTGTTCATCCTTGGTCTCTTGATGTCCGCAGTTTGGCTGGCGAACAACACTTCAGGCAAGAAGAAGGAAACGGAGAAGAGGATTTTGGCCGCTGCGAAATCGAAACTCCAATACAGCGAGGAAGAATGAGGAATCCTTCGCTCCTCAGTCAGCATCAAGCGTGACTCACTCGCCAACGCGCTCGATGACACGGACGTGGTCGCCACGCATGTTGAGCGTCATCGGGATGATTTGCTCGTAGAGTTCCATGCTGACCTCTTCCTTGGATTCGGAGACGCTGGTGATACGAGCCTTTTCGCCCTTGAAGGCGCCCGTGACGATTTCGACGATGCAGCCGACTTCGATACCGCTGGTGACGGCCTTGGGCTCCAAGTAGGGCAGGATGTCCTCGAGAGGAGCCTCACCGGGAAGCACGCTCTTGGCGTTCTTGAGCGGTGACTGGTTGATGCCGCGGCGAGCCGACGGGTCTCGACCACCGGAGCGACCGATGAGCTTCTCAACGTGGTGAAGGGCACTGGACTCGACGAAGACGTAGCCTCGCATGGCCGGCGGGTGGAGGATGGACATGATCTCACCCTGAAGAGCGACCATCGAGCCGCTGCCGTGGAGACGGGCGTACATTTCGTCAGCCACGCGCTGTTCGGAGTTGATGGCGGTCTTGACGATGTAGAGGAAGGAACCGACGCTGCCATACATTTCACGGAAGAGGCCGTGGGCGTTTTCCATGTCGAGGTCGGAGAAAATACAGTTGTAATCCTTGATGGTACCGGGGTCAACCCATTCGGCTCGGGTGTAGATGCCCGACGGGGTCACTTCGTTGCTCTTGGCGACGACGAGGATGGGCATGACGTCAACGAGGTTGCGGCCCATGTCGATGCCGCGCTCGGGACCGGTGGCGTGGTAGTGAAGGTCGTCGACGGGGATGCCCGTGGACTGCGCCACACGCTCAAGCACTTCTTCGGGAGTGTCAGCGACGCCCCAAACACCGTCCCAGAGGTCGGGGAAATGCTCGGTCGAACTGTTGCGCTTGAGCAACAGCAATTTCTCTTCAAAGCGAACAAAGGCCACAAATGCTTCCGTCATATTCATTCACGCTCCGATTCAGTCGCCGATGCCAAAGACATCGTGAATCAACCAAGGCAGGAAGTTGTCCATGAGCACCAAAATGGCGAACCCGATGGCGCCCAGCACGAAAAGTCCGATCCCGCAGATGATCGCCGTTTGACGGAACTCCTGCTTCGAGGGCTTGCGCGCCATGCGGATGATACGAGCCCAGGAGCCTCGGGTAATCTTGCGGAACTGCGCCTCAATCTTATCCTGCTGCTCTTGAACCTTCATCTCGAAGGACTTGGTGGCGTTCTTTTCGTCAGACATGGTCTAACCTCAGCCCTCCGACCCACCAACCCCCTCATTATAACGGCTCCGCATCCCATCTCGGGGGTGCCAACCTCCGTTATTGATGGGAGGGTTGATGTGGGACGAAAGGTCCAGCACAGCCGATGGCAGAACGCAATCCGTACGAGGTACTTGGCGTCAGCCGCCAAGCCAGCGACGGCGAAATCAAGCGGGCCTTCCGCAAACTGGCTCGTCAATACCACCCCGACCGGAACCAAGGTGACGCCGGCGCTGAGGCCAAATTCAAGGAGGTCCAATCGGCCTACGACGCCATCGGCACGTCCGAAGCACGACGCGAGTTCGACCAGCAAGAACAGATGCGGAACATGTTCGGCGGTGGCCGAGGACGCGGCGGGCCCTCGATGAATTTCGGGGGTATGGGCGGGGGCGGTCTCGATGACCTTCTCGGACAGATGTTTGGCGGCGGAGGCGGCATGGGCGGTATGGGCGGCATGCCCCGACAACCGCCGCGTTCAGCTCCACGTCAACAACCCAAAGCAGCGACCATCAACGTCGGACTCGACATCACCATGGCGCAAGCGGAGGAAGGCGGGGAATTCACCTTCTCCTACAAACGGTTCAAGCGCCAAGGCACGAGCATGGAAACGAAGCGCACGACGCTCAAACTCCGCTTGGATGCCGGGGTGACCCACGGCACGACCAAGACGCTCAAGGGCCAAGGCCACGATCACCCAGAAGGCCAGCGAGGCGACGTGGTGGTCACCGTCCGCATCGATGCGGGTGAAGCCTACCGGTGGGAAGGCGACCAGTTGGTTCAGGAAATTCCTGTCCCGTATTCCGTGATGATGCTTGGTGGCAAAGTCAGCGTCGAATTGCTCTCGGGTAAAACAGGAAACCTCTCCGTGCCCGCCATGACCCAGGTCGGCGACCGACGCCGCATGGCCAAGGCCGGCTACAACGGCGGCGACCTGACGCTGGAATTCGTGTTGGCCGAGCCGGACAAGCTCACGAAGGCGCAGCGCAAAGCGCTCGAGGAGCTCGGCTCCTCGGGCTTGTGAATCGTTGACTTCATCAAACCTCAACCGAACCCTCCAGCATGGCCGGCAGGAAGCATCACCGCCGAAAGCGTGGCCAAAACCGGCAACGCAAGCCAAACAAAGGCCCGCAGTCGCCGCCTGACGAACGCTTGTGGCGCCGGGTCACTCAGCACTTTGAGGACGAGCACTGGCAACAGACCTGGACGGGCGCCACCATCACGGCATGGCTCACCGAGAAGGAAGGCTTGGCCGGCCAGTTTCGCTCCGACCCCAAAGCCGAGCGCACCCTGCTCAGCAAGGTCAACGAAGCCCTCGCCGTTGGTCGAAAAGAAGGGACCTACATCATGGCCGGCGAAGAGAAGGCGGTCGTGTTCCGAAACCCTGCCTCACTCGACGGCCTGATCTCCGCCACGGGTCGCTGGAAGAATTTCTTCAGTCGGCACGCCGGCAAAGGTGAGACGCCGCTCCACGGACGGCCGCCGCTCTCCACCGATGGGGCCAGCGAAGAAGACGTGGCGATGTACGGCCTGCTCGAAGACGTTTGGGAAGCCATGCTGTTCGGCCAGCCCCTGCCCGAGGCCTATTCGCTCGACGCTCAGGGTTGCACCACCATGCAGGGTTTTGACCTCGTTAAGGAGGCGCGCAAATGTGCGGCTCGACGCTCCGGCCTGCGCTTCCGAGAGGACGAGCCCGCCATGGCCTTGCTGTTGATGCAGGCCGGCCGCTGGACCACCCGAGAATTGCTCGATGCTCGACTGGAGGCACGGCGAAAGGACGGCCACAACCCCTTCCCGCACACCTACGACGCCTCACTGGTGGACCACGCTGACCGGCTCGGCGAGGTGGACGGGGACGCTGAGGTCGCCGCCGGTCGTACCGATCTGCGCCACCTTCCACTGGTGACCATCGACCCGCCCGACGCCAAAGACTTCGATGATGCGGTGTGTTTGGTGGAAGACAACGGCCAGCGCACGCTTTGGGTCGCCATCGCTGATGTGGCCCACTACGTTCAGGCCGGTACGGCCCTTGACCACTCGGCCGCTGCGCGTGCAACATCGGTCTACCTCCCGCACACGGTGCTTCCGATGCTGCCACCGAAACTGGCCGACGACCTCTGTTCGCTTCGCGCCGATGTCGACCGTCTAGCGATGGTCGTTGGCATGGACCTTGACGACGACAACAACGTCGTGAACACCCACGCCTACGAAGCGGTCATCCACGTCAAGGCCAACATCGCTTACGGCGACGTGTTGGAGACGGATGCGTACGACGACATGCTCGCCTTGGCAGCGGTCTGGCAGAACCGTGAAATTCGATTGAACCTCAACAATCCCGAACTGCGCCCTCGCCTGCACGGTGAGGACGAACTGCGCGTGGAGGTGAAGTGGCCAAGCGACGCCACGCGGATGATCGAGTCCTTCATGGTCGCCACCAACGCTGCTGTTGGCCACCTGCTCGGTGCTGCCGGCGCCCCGCTCCCGTGGCGCTGTCACGCCCCGCCCGACCGTCCCGAAGTGGAGGGGTTGAACGCCAAGTTGGCCGCCTTGGACATCGGGATTCAACTGCCCATGCCCAGCCTGCGCAAGCACGGCGAAAGCGAGACCGACGAACTGGCCGACCTTCTTGGCGACTGGGCGGATTTGGCTGGCGGCGGCATCGACCTGTCGGGCATGGACGAGCCTGAAACCGAAGACGGTGAATCGGTGCCCGACTATCTCTCTGGTGTCATTGACCCGGAGGCTCGCAACGGCATTTTGACCTCACTGCAGGAGGCGCAAGCCGCAGCCAGCGACCTGACCGAAACCACGCGGCGCATCGTTGACCAAGGACTCTTCCAACTGATGCAGCGCGCCCGCTACGACGAGGTCAACGGCGGTCATTTCGGATTGAACCTCGACGCGTACGTGCACTTCACGTCACCCATCCGTCGCTATCCCGACCTGATGACCCACCGTCAACTCAAGGCCCACATCCACGGCCGTCCGTGGGTCCACGACATGGCGGAAACAGCGAAGTTGGCGGCGCACTGTAGCGAGCAGGGTCTGGCGGCCAAACGCATGGAATGGGAACTGGTCGCCAACGCCTACCACATGCACCTGCTGCGAGGCGGGCGGCTCGGCGAAGAGACCCCTTCGGAAGAGGGGGTCGCCACCGCCTACAACGCCAGAGTAACCGGCCTTCGAGGACCGTGGGTCTTCCTCGATTTGGCGGACGACGGTGCGGTTTCAGGCCGCATGCACCTGCGTCAGCTGGGCGGCAAACGCCGCCTCGTGGTGGACGAACACGGCCTGGAAGTGTCGGTTGCTGAACCCGACCACAAGGGGGAATATCCGACCGTCCTGCGACTCGGGCAACGCTTTCCGTGTCGGCTGCGTGGGCTGGATGTGTGGTCAGGAAGCCTCGATCTTTCTCCCCAATAATATTGTAGTCAAAACGACGCCTTTATATTGACTACAAAATTCGGACAATCATGGCCCGAGTCGTCGCTGAGCGGTGCACCTGCGGTTGCAAGATGAAACGCCTCTACACCCGTGCAGAAGGTGGAAAAGGATGGGCCAGCGTGGGCTGGTTGTGCACCTGCGGATGCGGTTGCGTCACCATGGACGAGCCGTGGCAAGAAGGGGAATGCTGCTCAAACTGAGGCGAGTGCGACATGGACGACCACCAACTCTACCTGAGCGTCACCGGCATGACGTGCGCAGCCTGTGTGGCTTCGGTGGAGCGGGTGCTCAATGGTGTGGAAGGCGTGGTGAGCGCAAGCGTCAACCTCCCGCTTGAGAAAGCGATGGTTCAACTCCAACAACCGGTTTCAGTGGCACAACGAGACGCGTGCAGGGCAGCCATCGAGGGTGCCGGATTCGGTGCAAGCGAACTCATACCTGCGCTTGAAACGCGGAACATCAACGAAGAAAACGTCGCACAGCAGCGCCTCCAGGTCGCTTTGGCCTTCACTTTGGCCCTCCCCGTCTTTCTCCTCTCCATGGTGCTCGATGACCTCGGTACGCTTGGTCCTCTCGACTTGCGCCTCACCCTTGCCATGCTGGCGGCCCTCCCCGTCTACCTCTACTCCGGAGCAACGTTTCACCGCCAAGCCTGGGGAGCGTTGCGCCGTGGTACGGCCAACATGGACGTCCTGGTTCACGTCGGCACCACGGTCGCCATGGTATGGTCGTGTTCGGTCACCCTCGCTCCCGTGCTCGGTTTTCTCCCGGCCTTTGTCGGCCAGGCCGAGCACGTTTTCTTTGATGGCGCCGCCTTCATCATCGCCTTCGTGCTTCTGGGCAACCTGCTGGAAGCCAACGCCAAACTCAAGGCGACCGATGCCGTTCACGGTTTGATGCGACTTCAGCCGAAGGAAGCCTGGGTGGTTGATGATGAGGGAACGGTCGCCACGCCCGTGGAAAACATTCCAAGAGGAACCCTGCTCAAAGTCAGGGCTGGAGAAACCGTTCCACTCGACGGTGAAGTGGAGGCGTCCACGGGTTTGTTCGACGAATCCATGATGACGGGCGAGTCCTTTCCCGTTCGCAAAAACGAGGGCGATGCCGTCGCCGCGGGAACCGTGGTGTTGGACAGCACCGTGCTCGTTCGCACCACTTCACTCGTCGACGACACGCTTCTGGCCAATGTGATTCGTTTGGTTGACGAAGCCCAGACCGGCAAAGCCCCCATCCAGCGACTCGTCGACCGTGTGGCCAGCGTCTTTGTCCCGGTGGTCGTCATCGCCGCCCTGCTCGCCGCCGGCGTATGGTGGGCCATGGCCGAGACCTTGGCGCCAAACAGCAGCATGGGTCCAAGCGAGATGGCCGTCATGGTGCTCGTAAGTACGCTGGTCATCGCCTGCCCTTGCGCCCTCGGTCTTGCGACGCCCACCGCGCTGGTGGTGGGTACCGGTCGTGGCGCTCGCTATGGGCTGCTCATCAAAGGCATCGAAGCGCTTGAACAGGCCCACGCCACCTCAACGGTGGTGTTGGACAAGACGGGGACCATCACCGCCGGTGCTCCTCGAGTCAGCCACATCGAACTGCTCGACAGCGACGTGGAAGAGATGCTTTGCCTGGCTTCCGCACTTGAGGTCGAATCAACCCATCCCCTTGCAGATGCGGTGCACACGGCGTGGGAGAACACCGGTTATGCTCGTCCCGACGTATCGGATGTTCGCACCTTCCCCGGCCTCGGTCTTGTGGGCAAACTGGACGGCGAAGCGGTGGCCGTTGGCAATCTTGAGTTAATGCACGAACTGCTCACCAACCTTTCCGACGACCTCGAAGAACAGGTGGCCGTGCGTGCCCGCCGTGGCACCACGGTTGTCCTCGTCGCCAAAGGGCAGCGTCTGCTCGGTTGGCTGGAGTTCAGCGACCGCATCCGAGAAACATCCGAAGCCGCCGTCAAGCGGCTCAAACAGGTCGGTATCGACGTCGTCATGTTGACGGGCGACCGAGAAGAGGTGGCGAGGACGGTCGCGGATACGGTGGGCATCAACACGGTCGTGGCGGGCGTCAAACCCGACGAAAAAGCCGAACATATCCAGCGGCTGCAAGAAAACGGCGTCGTGGCGATGATCGGCGACGGTATCAACGATGCCGCCGCTCTCACCCTGGCGAATGTTGGCATCGCCATGGGCGCTGGCAGCGAAATTGCGCTGGAAAGCGCCGACATCGTGCTCGTGCGAAACGACCTCGCCGATGCGGTGGCTGCGCTTGAGCTCGGTCGGGCGACGATGTCAAAGATTCGAACCAACCTTGGCTGGGCGTTCGTCTACAACCTCATCGGGCTGCCGTTGGCCATGGGCCTCTTGTTCCCGTGGACGGGGTGGCTCCTCCCGCCCGCCTTCGCCGCTGCGGCGATGTCCCTCTCGTCGGTCAGTGTGGTCAGCAACTCACTGCTGTTGCGTGGATGGCAGCCATCGGCGAGGCTCCGAACAGGGGATGTTTGATAGAGCACGGATGGGTCGAACCACCATGAGCCAGAGAACGCACTACCTGACCATCAGCGGCATGACCTGTGGCTGCTGCTCGGGACGCATCAACCGCGTGCTCAAAGCCAACCCAAACGTGCTTGAGACCATGATTTCCTTTGAGTCCGAACAGGGCGCCGTGCTCACCACCGATGCCCTTTCGACCGAAGAGGTCGTGAAGATGGTCGCTGCGACTGGGTTTACCGTCACGGCTTGAACCTCCAGCATCGGCGGTTTGAAATCCATCAGGGGCTGCCAACGGTTTGCGCGGGGGTCGCCCAGCTTGGTCAACGGCGGTGGGTTTAGGTCCCATTCCTTATCGGTTCGCAGGTTCGAATCCTGCCCCCCGCATTACGAATCAAAAGGATTCGGACTGCACGACCGCAAGGTCGTGTGAGTGAGAATCCTGCCCCCGCATCATCAAGCAGCAGCAGGATGAGAACTGCACGGCTGCCAAACGATTGCCACGGCGTAAACCCCACCAAAAACATGACCTCAATTGATACCTCTAATAAATGATGAATCGAAGCCTCGGCCTATGGATGAAAAGGCTGAAGTAAAGCCCATCATCCTGTTCAACACGCACGTTTATCCCAGATTCATCGGTGATCACGTGGCACCGTTTATGCACGAGTTGGCCAAGGTTTGTTCGACATTTGCGCGTGTGGTGGTTCACTGCCCACACGCTCCTGGACTCCCCCTCGCCGAAACAATGGACGGTGTTGAAATCAGGCGATTCCGATATGCGAAAGAACACAGAGAAACGCTGGCCTATCGAGGCGATATGCACAAGCAAGTCAAAGGGTCGCTCTCCAAAGCGTTGCTCTTCGCTACCTTTCTCCGGAGATGGAGAAAGGCGACAAAAAAACTCATTCGAGAGCTCAATCCAGACATCGTTCACGCCCATTGGCTCATTCCTGGAGGCTACATCACCAACAAGGCCGCTGGAAGAGGGAGGAATCTGTATCTCTCGATGCATGGTACCGATGTTTTTCTTGTCGACAAATTGAAACTCGCAAAATGGCTTGGACGAGGTGCCGTAAAGTCAGCCATCAATGTCCACGTTGTTTCAGAGGCACTCCAAACCATTCTTCACAAGAATTACGGCCGTTCAAACGGCCAGGAACTTGTGTTACCGATGGTCTTCGGGCTCGAGGATTTCCGTCAAGAACCCACGGCAGCCCCAAAAGGAACAAAGCGCATCCTCTTCGTTGGTCGGTTGATGGAAGTGAAGGGGGTTGATGTGTTGATCAACGCATTCAGCAAGTTGGTTGAGGATGAACGCTTCGAACAATGGAAACTTGACATCGTTGGGGACGGCCCAGAACTCAATGGATTGCGAACCTTATCGGAGAAAAATGGAGTGGACCATCGTCTGGAGTTTCACGGTTCCAAACCTCGGGAAGACCTCAAGGCGTTCTACAATCGTGCAGAACTCTTTGTTCTCCCTTCAAGAACAACGCCGCTCGGTGAGAAAGAGGGGTTAGGACTTGTTGTCCTCGAGGCGATGATAGCGGGCGTCCCGGTGATTGGTACCGATTGCGGTGGCATCAAAGAGACCATCACGCATCAAAAAACCGGCCTTCTTGTCCCAGAAGATGATGCCAACGCATTGCACAAGGCGATGGTTGAGCTTCTTGGAAATGAACAACTCCAAACTGAATTGGTGCAAAACGCTCGTTCAGAAATTGATCAGAAATACTCAACGGAGTCCTTGACGACAGCGATGAAACGATGGTACGGTGTTCGTTCATGAACGAGAACACCGGCTCCACCCCTCTCACGCAGGTGCTTGGAAGACTCCTCACCGTTGTGGTTGTCATCCTTTCGTTTTGGTTTATCTATCAACAAATTGATTCGAGTGATATCGATGTCATGGGCACGCTTTTTGAGGCAGAGCCCATCATTTTCCTGTCCGTTGCCTGCATCGCTGGCGTGTTGGTTCTGAGCCCAATTATTTGGAAATTTTTGATGTTGGGGAGTGGGGCTGACGTTCCCTATCGGCTCTGTTTCGGCATATGGTGGACAACCAATATTGCAAAATATGTGCCCGGGAAAGTGAGTCTTATTGCTGGAAGAGCCTATGTTGCCCGCAAATATGGAAGCAAGGTGGTCCTCGAATCGTTTGTTTGGGAACTCATCATCAGCGTTTCATCTGCTGTGATCGCAGCATTACTCCTGCTGGATTTGGAAGGAATTCCAACCTCAACGAAGTGGATATTGGTCGCCATTGGCCTCGCCAGTCTCTTCCCAATCATCAGTCCGACATTGACGCAAGTCATTGTCCGAAAACCGTTTTCAATGCTGGGGCGAGGCGAGTGGAGCCAAGAAACCTCCATGACAAGGACATCCTACGGCATCGCCCTCGTTCTGATGATGCTGTCATGGATTCTATGGGGCTTCGCACACAAATTCATTCTCTTGGGACTCGGTGAAGACGCTTCCCTTACGTTGCTTATTGGCTCCTTCTCCATCGCTTGGTTGGTTGGCTTCTTCGCGTTCTTTTTGCCTGCTGGTCTCGGAGCACGAGAAGGGGTGTTCACGTTCAATCTGTCCTTGTTCTTGAGTGGGGGGGTAGCTGGGCTTGTTGCTGTTCTCTCAAGAACATTGAACGTCGTTGTCGAAGTTGTTGTCTTCGCTTTTGGTTTGACGATGATGTCGCCAGAAGAACTCGAAGAAGCGTGATCAAAGTTCACTGCTGCTCGAAGACGTGTTCGGATTGTTCTCGCTGGAACGATAGGTGATGGTTTCTCCCAGCAACCCGAGAAGGAAAAATTGGACACCGATGATGATCAGTAAAACGCCAAGCGAGAGCAACGGCCGGTCCCCAATGCCCTCGTCGTATGCATACTTAAGGACAACAAGATAACTGCAGATCGCAAGTCCGGCCGACGATAGGAATCCTCCCACTTTCCCAAACAAGTGCATTGGTCGCTCGAGGAACGCCATGAGGAACGATACGGTGATCAAATCAAAAAAACCACGCAAAAGCCGCTTCGACCCGTATTTTGATTTTCCATGAAGTCGAGGTCGGTGGTTGATGGCGATTTCAGTGATCCTCGCTCCGTTCATTTTCCCGAGAACGGGAGTGTATCGATGCATGTCGCCATAGAGATTGAGTGATGTTGCCAAATCTGTGTCATAGGCCTTGAATCCGCAATTCATGTCATGAATCTTAATCCCGCACATCATACGTACGAGGCGGTTGTAAATTTTGGATGGCCACCGTTTGAAGATGTCATCGCGACGTTTTTCCCTCCAACCACAAACGATGTCGTGCCCGTTCTCAATCTCCTCAATAAATCGTGGAATTTCTGCTGGGTCATCCTGCAAATCTCCATCCATGGTGATGGATATTTCGCCGTTTGCTGCCGCAAAACCTGTTTTCAGGGCCACGGCTTTGCCAAAATTCCGACGGTGTTTGATGACGCGAACGTTTCCTTCTGATTCCTTCAGACCCATCATGATTTCAAGCGAATTATCGGTCGAACCATCATCAATGAAGATGACTTCATAGGCGGTTTTTCCCAAAGCAGATTTTATTTCTTCAACAAGCGGTACCAAATTCTCCTCCTCATCAAGGACGGGAACGATGATTGAGAGTTGCAACGATTCCTCTGCCATGTGGAATTTTCGAGGTATTGGAAAATAGATGTTCAATACCGAACCTATATATCGCGTCTCTTAAGGGGAAGCGTTGAGTCCTTGCCATGGCAGATTCGGTGGGGAGGTTGCGTGGCTTTGTTCACTTAACCAACACAAGATTCATCCGATGGTTTGAGGAGCTGGAAGTCCTATCAAAACAAAAAATCTACGCGTTGTTTTTTGTGTTGACCTTTGCCATAGCAGCTCCCTTGATCCTTTCCTACGAACTTCATGGAGACGGTAGTCGGTACGAACACAAAGATTTGGCCATCTTTCAGGACCGAGCGGAAACCATCCTCGATGGCGACATGATTTACCGTGATACCGATCATGTGACCCTTACCCCTCCCCTGATCAACTATCTGTTCATTCCAGCCGTTCTTTTGGGAAACACACCGCTCATATGGACGCTCTGGTTTGCGTTTTTTATCTTCACGTCGTCCGTTATTTTGTACCACATCCTACTCTCTATTTACGAAAAAAAGTTTGCCTTGGCGGGGTCGATATTTTTCATTGTCTCACCGTATTCTCACTACACGACCGTCAACATGATGCAAGATGATGCCATCATCGTCAGTTTTCTTCTTCTGGCATTCCTTTTCATGATGAGAAAAAGTTGGTACAAAGCATCGGCTGTGTTCGGTTTTGGTGCCATGACCAAAGTGTTCCCTGCGCTTTGTGCTCCGCTGGCTGTTCTTGGCCCGACCACCTGGAAAGGGCGGATTGCAGTCGCCACGATCGGTTTGGGAATCGGTGTTCTTGTAACGCTCCCGTTTTTGGTCTACGCGACCGATGAATTTCTGCAATTTCTCAATTTTTATCTCACCGGGAAACAACCCGCATCGGGAACGCAGTTATCTGAAACGGTGTCAAACATCGACCAACGAGGCATGTCCTTTTGGAGATTTTTAGGGGAGTATGTCGTGTACATCCCAAGCACCTACCTTCACGTTGTTTTTGTTTCATTCATTGCCCTGACATGGGTGGCTGCGCTCATGAAGAAAATTGAGATGATCCCTGCATTTACTCTCTGTATTCTTTGGATCTTCATTTTCTATTCAAAGATCCATTATGGATATCATTTGATGATTTTTTCTCTGCTTCTTCCCTGGGCCCTTCCGCATCCAAAACGATTGGCCAGCTTGGGTGGTCTTGGCTTCTTCCTCATCTTCATCCACAGAATGTGGAGGAACACCTCAATCTTCAACACCATAGGTCCTGTCCAAATGGCCTTTGCATCGGTGATGTGGGTGTTTTGGATTTACTGGGCAGCCATCATCGTAAGAAACAGGAACAATGATTTCTCATCACCCGGAGAATGCACCTCCACAAGCATCCTCGTTGTATCGTATTTCACGCTGATTTGTTTTGCATATCATGCGCTTTCGATGCTCAGAATCGTGCTCTAGCGAAAGGACGCTGAACGTCGCTCAACCTACCCCCAATCGTCCTCAATCGTAGAGAATACATACTAACATTTCAAATACAAAAATCCGTGAAGATTTCTTATGAAGGTATGGGGGTTACTCGGGCTCGCCATCGCCTCAGAGGTCATCGCTACGGCATCGCTGAAGCCAAGTGAAGGCTTCACAAAACTTGTCCCTTCCATGATCGTCATCGTTGGTTATTTTGCCGCGCTCTACTTTCTCTCCCTCGCCTTGGAAGACATGTCGCTGGGCATCGCTTACGCCGTTTGGTCGGGGGTTGGTGTCGCTGCGATCACGCTGATCTCGGTGTTTTTGATGAATCAGAAATTGGACACTGCCGGCGTGGTGGGCATCGCCCTCATCGTCGTTGGCGTCATCGTGTTGCGGGTATTTAGCGACAGCACGCTGGATGTCTGAGGTTCACGTTCGCGGTGTTTGATAAAGAGGAAGCCGGACGGCGGTTTACCCGCGGGGGTCGCCCAGCTTGGTCAACGGCGCTGCGTTCAGGTCGCAGTCCTTATCGGTTCGCAGGTTCGAATCCTGCCCCCCGCATTACAAATCCAAAGGATTTGAACCTCGTTGGTGACAACCAACACCGGTTCGAATCCTGCCCCCCGCATCAACAAGCAGCAGCAGGATGAGAACTGCACGGCTGCCAAGCCGTTTGAGTGAGAATCCTGCCCCCCGCATCGTCAAGCATCCACAGGATGAGAACTGATGCTGTATGGAAGGAGAGCTTGTTCTCTCCTCATCGGCTATTTTTTTGTACCAGAGCGCAGGTACAGTGTGAGCTCAAACGCCCCAATGTTAGGGATTTTAAGCAGGGAGAATATTTATGTCGGGAGTACCGCTTGTGATACCATGAAGCGTAGCCTTGCTGTTCTGTTTGCCTTGATGTTGGTCCTCTCCGGTTGTCTCGGAGGCGACGACGTGATCGATAATGAGGAGCCCGTTGAGCCCCTCCTTGATACCGACGGGGACGGCATCCCCGATGTTGACGATGATGATGATGACGGCGATTCGTGGAGCGATATTGACGAATTGAATTGCGATTCCGACGGCCTGCTGGCCTCAAGCATGCCAGCCGACGCTGACGGCGATGGCGTTTGCGATGTCCGCGACAGCGACAAGGACGGCGACGGCTGGTCCAACATTGACGAAGAGGCCTGTGGCAGCGACCCAGTTGTCGCCTCCGATGTGCCTGCTGATGCCGACGACGATGGCACCTGCGACGCCTTTGACGAGGACGCCGACGGTGATTCGTTCGCTGACGGTGTTGAGAACCAGTGCGGCTCCGACCCGCTTGACGCCACCAGCATTCCAGCTGACATGGACGGCGACGGAACGTGTGACGCCCTTGACGACGACAAGGACGGCGACGGCGTGGCCAATGACGACGACTTCGCTCCCGAAGATCCCGACAAGACCGAGGGCAAGGGCGGCTGCACCGACGCCACCGCCTTCAACTACGACGAGACGGCCGAGGTTGACGACGCTTCCTGTTTCACCCTCGAGGACGCTAAAGCGGCCATGCAAACGGCCTTTGACGGTGTCATCTCAAGCCAGTCCACGGGCACCATCGACGACATGGTCATGGAAACGACCATGGTGATGGACATGAACAACGAAAAGACAAGTCTGACCACGGCCATGCTCGACCAGAACGGGGATGTCCTTCACCAAGCCACCTACATCGATGACGGTAGCGGCTTCGTGGAGGTTCAACTCTTTGTTACTCCAGAAGACGGTAGTTCACCCATCACCGAGCACTACAAGGTGAACGGCGCCTATTACGCCATGGACTTGAACGGCGGTGGCTGGTCCCATTGCGAGTACGACGGTACGGATTGGTACTGCACGGACATCACCAGCTGGGAGGACGATGAAATGGTCTACAACAGCGACAGTGAAACCGACACGTACCATCTTTACACCTGCGCCAACGGCGATACCGTGCTCCTTTCCCAAGTGAACGATGGCACGGAAGACTGTGCTGACGCCAGCGACGAGCCCGACCTTCAAAGCGACGGAAGCATGTTCATGTGCGACGACGGTTCGACCATCGACTTCTACCTCGCGAACGACGGTTCGGCCGACTGCGCTGACGGCTCGGATGAAGACAACTTCATCACCGAATACGCCTGCGCCAACGGAAACACTGTTCCCTATTACTACATCAACGATGATTACGATGACTGCGGCGACGGCAGCGACGAACCCGTCTACGACATGAGCGCCTACGAGACCTCCAACTACACCTGCGAAGACGGTTCAGAAGTTCCGCTCTCGACGGTCAACGACGGTACTGACGACTGCGCCGACGGTACGGACGAAAACCCAAGTGGGGAGATTCAAGAGTTGTTTGAATTCCCCTGCAGCGGAGACATTTACGATGACGACGATGAACTCGTGTCCATTGGCCTTGTGAACGACGGGAAGGAGGATTGCCCGAACGGTGAAGATGAAGTCACTTACGATACCAACGGTGATGAAAACAGCACCTTCACGTGTTATGACTACTGGAACGATGAACCCCTCAATACCATTGCCCTTTCATCCGTCAACGACGGCCAAGTTGACTGCCTCTTCCATGACGACGAACTCGTCGATGCTGCGGACAACTGGTTCGGTTTGGAGATTGACGAAGAGGAAGAAGAGTATACCTTCACTGGCGAATGTCAAGTTGATGGAGAAGATACGGCCTGGCCGTGGGTCTTCCTCAACGACGGCATTGAGGATTGTGATGGAGCAACCGATGAAGACGATGGAACCGGGACCATGACCTACACGTGTGAGGACGGAACCGTCATCAGCTTCGCTCTTCTCAACGATGGCAGCGACGATTGTTCTGAAGGAGAGGACGAGCCGGACTATGTCGTTGACTACACCTGCGAAAACGGAGAAACCGTTGAGTTTGAATGGGTCAACGACGGTGATGAAGACTGCGAAGACGGAACCGACGAGCCCACCTACGACCTTGAGGAACTGACGGACTTTGAGTGCGACGACGGCACGCTCATCCCCTTCTCCCATGTGAACGATGGAGAGGATGACTGTGCAGACGGCGAAGACGAGCCTGTGGTCGAGGAAACCTCTGTGTTCACCTGCGCTTCAGGTGACGATATTCTTCTCTCCTCCGTAAACGACGGTGCTGATGACTGCCCTGGCGCCGACGACGAACCGTCCTACGACCCCATCTCCGGTTCCGAGGTCTCAACCTACACGTGCCAGTATTCGGGAGAAGCCATTGCTCTCTCGTTGGTCAACGACCAGCAATACGACTGTCAGGATGGCACCGACGAACCATATTTCGATGAAACCAGTACGTTTGAGTGCGTAGACGGTTCGGACACCATCCCTCTTTCGTACGTCAACGACGGCGCGGTGGACTGCGACGACGGCTCGGATGAGGCCGAGTATGAAATGCCCGAGGACGAAAGCGTGTTTTATTGCGCTGATGGTTCAGAAATCACCGTGAGCCAGTTTGACGACGGCGCGGTGGACTGCGACGACGGTTCGGACGAACCAGCCACCTTCATGTGCAACGACGGGTCCGGTGAGATTCCCTTTGATTACGTCAACGACGGCCACGATGACTGCAACGACGGCTCGGACGAATCGGTTGTTGAAGACCTGAACGAGGTTGACTGCTTCGGTTCCGACGGCACCGTGAGTGCCTCTCAATTCCGCGACGGTGAAAACGACTGCAGCACCGAATGGTACGACAGTTGGGACGAGATGGAGTTTGAAGTGATGAAGGATTGCGAGTGGGAGAGTAATACAACCGGCTGGATGTGCCCCGAAGAGTTCCTTGCAACGGATGAAACCTACCAGATGTGGATGCACACCGACGAGAACGGTTTGGAGATGATCGCCCTCAACAGCACCCTGTCCGACGGTACGGTCATGACGGCCATGTTCGATGCGTCCACGCATGCCTTCCTCATGATGGAAGAAACCTCCTACGACGAGGATGGTGAAGTGGAGGAACACTTCGTGGTGACCAGCAGTGCGTACGACCCAACGCTGGTCGACGCCCTCATGGTTGACACCTCGCTCGACACCCACGCTCCCCCCTACGCCGTGATCTTTGATGGCCAACCTCATCCTGTTGACGGCGAGGTCTTCGTGTGCGATGACGGCGAGGAAGTGCCGTTTGCCAACGCCAACGATGGCGAGGAAGATTGCGGCGACGGAAGCGACGAGCCCACCTACGGAGAGGAAGTCTACACCTGCAGCGACGACGGCTCTGAAATCCAAATGTCCGACGTGAACGACGGCTACGAGGACTGTGGAGACGGAAGCGACGAACCCGCTTACGACAGCAACGGCGACGAGACGACCTTCTTCACCTGCTTCTACAGTGGCGAAACCATCGTCCTCTCCTACGTGAACGATAATTGGTTTGACTGCGAAGATGAAACTGATGAGTACGACGGATACTCCTACGAGATCAGTGGCTTTGTATGCGATGACGGCGGAGAAATCGACCTCTCTCTCGTCAACGACGGCGGATACGATTGTGAAGACGGCTCAGATGAACTGGAGGTTGGTGAAGGCCACGGCTACGGTATGTACACCTTCGCTTCTACGGGCATTGCTGACTGGACCATCGGTGCCGACGATGACACGCTCGAAGTGGTGTTCGCCATGTGCGACACCTTTGGCGATGCAGAGAGCATGTTCTCGAACGCCGAGTACTTGCTTCCCAGCGACTGCGGTGATGAACTTGCACGCTACACGATGGACGAGATTGACAACGGCGACATCGCTGGGCTCATGTTGTCGTACGACGATGATGGAAATCCAGCGTTGTTCGTTGATGAAGACTTCGAGCTGGACGGTTGGAACGCGGTCCGCCTCTCGACGCCTGCTGGCGATTACGCTGACGAGAACCCGCAAGTGCAGTTGCCTGCTCCAGGCATCGGCTTTGCCCTCCTCGCCATGCTCGGTGCAGCCATGCTGGCCGGTCGACGAAACGAGTGAAACCACGGTTTGTATTCGAGCAAACGCTCGTATGGGTGTTGGGCATCGGTGGTTCAGGGTTCTTCTGCACGGGCTACACGGTGTGAGCGATATCCAAGGCTCAATTGTAAGGCATCCAGTCCTTGTGGAGAATGTTGGCCGGAATCGGCGGCGCGTCGCTTTCGACGGCCATCACGCGCTCAGCAAGCCACTGCATCCACTCAAAATAGGACGGGCGGTTGTTTTGGGTGCGCCAGTCCTCAATCACCTGCTGAGTCTTGAGATAGGTGATCACGATGGCCCCGGCGAAATAGTCGTACATCAAGTCCCAATCCATGAGCGAAGGTTGATGTCTGGAAAATTTGGGTTAACTTGAAGGCTGCTGCGCTTTTTCTATCCTGTTTAAGTTGGCGAATTTGATACCAACTGAAGATGACGGCACCGATGATGGTGAGGACACCAAAAACCTCTGCGTATTGCGCTGCAGTCTCAAGATTCATGCCCTTTCTTTATCGAGGAAACACAAGAAATTTTTGCCACTAACTTCAATTAAACCCACGGCTTACTCAATGACATGGACAAGCCGAGCAGAAGCGATCATGCACGCCTCTGGGGGCTCGAAGAAGATCGGATTTTTCTGAACCACGGTTCGTTCGGCGCCACACCGAGGTCCGTGCGAGAAGAACAGCGAACGTGGCAAGATGTGATGGAAAACGAACCCGTGCGATTCTTTGAGGACTTGATGCCAAGTATTCTCGAACAAACCCGGGTGGCGCTGGCCAAGCAGTTGTCCTGTCAGGCCGACGACCTCGCCCTCGTGGAAAACGCCACGTCCGGCGTGAACACCGTCATGCGCTCGCTTGAGTTCAGCGAAGGCGACGAAATCCTCGTGCCCGACCACGCCTATCAGGCCTGTCGCAACACGATTGACTTCGTAGCGGAGCGGTGGGGCGCCAAGGTCGTCACCGTTCCGCTTCCGTTTCCTATCGACGGCCCGCACGTCGTGATGGAGGCGATGTTGGGCGCTGTCTCCGAACGTACGGTGCTCGCGATGATCGACACCGTCACCAGCCCCACCGGCCTGCGCATGCCCTTTGAGGACCTGACGGCTGAACTGGAAGGACGGGGTGTGAGCGTGCTTTTGGACGCCGCTCACGGGATCGGCATGGTGCCGCTCAACCTGGACGAACTGGGCGCTTCCTACACCACCAGCAACTGTCACAAGTGGCTGTGTGCACCCAAAGGCTCGGCCTTCCTTCACGTTCGCAAAGACAAGCAGGCCGATATCCATCCGCTGACCATCAGCCACGGCATGACCTTCCCGCTGGGCGACACCACCCGATTCCGCCACGAGTTTGATTGGACCGGCACCCGAGACATGTCGGCCCACTGTGCGCTGCCGTTTGCAATCGACCACCTCGCTGACGAGGTCGAAGGGGGATGGCCCGCCATCATGCAGCACAACCACGACTTAGCCATTCGAGGTCGCAACATCCTTTGCGAGGCCCTCGGCATCACACCGCCATGTCCCGACGAGATGGTGACATCCATCGCCACGCTCATTCTACCGGAGCAGGTGGAGGGAGGCGGAATTCCGCTGCACGAGCCCGACCCGTTGCACGTTGTTTTGAGTGAGAAATACGGCATTCAGGTGCCCGTGTGGTCGTGGCCGTCACCTCGTGGACGCTACATCCGCATCTCGGCTCAACTCTACAACAGCGAAGCGGAGTACCGCTACCTGGCCTGGGCGCTGCAACAAGAACTCGCTTGAGGACGTGAACGGATGGACACCGTCGCACTGGGAGAACTGCTCGCCCTGCTCGCCATCGGACTCATCACGCCCGGACCTAACGCCCTGACCTGTTTTGCGCACAGCGGCATGTTTGGACCCAAAGCCAACGTGAAGCTCATCGCCGGCATGGTCATCGGATTCGTCACCATCGAACTGAGCGTTGGTCTGCTGGTTGACGCGGTGAGCGGTTCGACCACCGCCATGACCGTGCTGCACTGGATTGGCATGGCCTTCCTCGGTGCCATGGTGGTCGCCATGTTCCGTTTTGACCCCGCATCGGTCACCCTTGAGGAGAACATCGAGGGCATGCTTGGATTGAAGGTCGGCATCGGGATGCAGTTCGTCAACGGCAAGGAGTGGGCCTTTGTCATCATCATGATGAGCCAGTTCATCGAACCGCTGGGCGGCGGCATGACGGGCATTGCGACCGTCATCTTCGTCACCTTGACCATGTGCCTCGGTGCGATGATCCTCTGGACCTTTGCCGGTGCTCGGCTCAATCATCTGTTCACAGAGGGCACGACAGGAAAGCGTATCTTCCAAGCCTGCGGGCTCCTTCTGGCACTGTTGTGGGTGGCCTTCCTCGTTCAAGGGCCGCCCGTTCCTGCAGTGTGATTCTTCGTCATGTTGAATGAAGAAAAGCGGGATGGCAACGCCCACGAGGTTGAAGAAGGCCCCCGCTCAGCATGTGGTGTGAGCAACCCGTCGCTGCAGGCCCTGTCGTGGCACGCCCGCTTCTTGGGCGAGACGCCCGGAGATGATGCCGAAGGCGGCCGTCCCCGTCAAGTTCCCGGCAAGTGCTGGTCAAAGGTCACGCCCACGCCCGCTCCTGAACCTCACCTCGCCCTCTGGTCGACCGAAATGGCCGAGATGCTGGGGCTTGAACGGACGGACGAAGCCGGTGTCGTGCTTGGAGGTGGCGAACCCGTGCCCGGCATGCAACCCTACGCCCAGCGCTACGGCGGCCACCAGTTCGGCAACTGGGCCGGCCAACTGGGCGACGGTCGTGCCATCACGCTGGGTGAAGTCGAAACCAAGGACGGCTTCCTCGAACTGCAACTCAAAGGCGCCGGCCTGACGCCCTATTCGCGCACTGCTGACGGCAAAGCCGTGTTGCGCTCCTCCATTCGCGAATTCCTGTGCAGCGAAGCGATGCATCACCTCGGTGTGCCCACCACCCGTGCCCTGTCGCTGGTGACCACAGGCGAAGCGGTCGTGCGAGACGTCCTGTACAACGGCAACCCTGCCCCCGAGCCCGGGGCGGTGGTGTGCCGCGTCGCGCCCAGTTTCATCCGCTTCGGCAGCTTCCAAATCCACGTCTCCGACGGCCATCACGAAACGCTGCGCACCCTCGTCGACCACACCGTGCGCCATCACTTCCCGCACCACGACGCCAGCACCGACGACGGCCTCATCGCGTGGCTGACCGAAGTGGCCGAATCCACCGCGACGATGATCGCCCACTGGATGCGGGTCGGCTTCGTTCACGGTGTGATGAACACGGACAACATGTCGATTCACGGCCTCACCATCGATTACGGGCCCTACGGCTGGTTGGAGCCTTACGATGTGGACTGGACGCCCAACACGACCGACGCCGGTCGCCGCCGCTATCGCTACGGTCAACAACAACACATCGGGGCGTGGAACGTCGCTCGTCTGCTCGAATCCATGGCCCCGCTGATGGACGACGTGAGCCGGCTTCAGCCGGTGTTGGACCACTACATGGAATTCGCCATGAACGCCCAGAGCGAAACCTGGGCCGAAAAGTTGGGCCTCGGCACGCTGCAGGAAGCCGATGAGGTGCTCGTGAACGACCTCATCGACCTGCTTGGCGCCACCGAGGTGGACATGACGCTCTTCTTCCGCTACCTCTGCTCCATCACCGAGCCGGACATCGCCCGCGTGGCCGACGCGTTCTACGAGGGCAGCGAGCCCGACACCAGCGCGTGGGACCGCTGGCTCGTGCGCTGGTGGGAGCGAGTCGACGGCAAGCCCGACCGAGACGGAATGCTCCAAGCCAACCCGAAGTATGTGCTTCGAAACTGGATGGCGCAATTGGCCATCGATGCGGCGGAGGAGAAGGGCGATTTTTCCATCGCTGAGGAACTCCACGAACTTCTGAAGCGTCCCTACGACGAACAGCCCGAGCACGAGGAGAAATGGTTCCAAAAGCGCCCCGAGTGGGCTCGCCACCGCGTCGGCTGCTCCATGCTCTCCTGCTCGAGTTAATCCAGCGTTTGCGGGTCGTAGCGCAGACCCATGCCGAGGACAAAGCCCACGGTGTTCACGACGAGGTCGGAGATTTTGTTGTCCCACGTCTCTTCAACGAACTCGAAGGGAAGGTAGAGTTCGAGCACCTCCCATCCCACGGAAAGGGTGAGGAAGACCCACCAGTTGGTGAGCAGATAGCGCCCAATGAAGGTCCACTGGACGAAATGACCGAGCGACCACAGATTGAGCAACACCACGGAGCGACCTCACACAGAGAGTTGGGCAGGCGGGCTATAACCCAACCGAAGACGGGCGTCTCATAGAAAGCGGTATAGCGGACAGGGAGAGATAGCGACACCGATGGCCCGGAACCACACCCTGCTGGGCAAGGTGTTCCACTGGGCGTTCGTACTGCTCTACGCCTACGGGATTTTCAAGCAAATCGACGACCTCGAGCAACTGGAAGATACAGCGCTGTTGCAGTTTGAAATCGTCTTCGCCAGCGTGTTTCTGCTGCTGGTCGTGATTCGCTACGGCTACATGCGGCGTTTCGAAACCTTCCAGGGCTCGGTCATGCCGGTGCATCGCTACCACAAGCGCTTCGCACGCCTCATGCACGTTGCGATGTACCTCTGCCTCGTCCTGTTGCCGGTGACCGGACTGGCCATCGCTTGGCTCTTCAACCAAGGCATGGGAGAGGATGCCTGGGCCATGAATGCGGCCATTGGTCTGCACGGCTTCTCCGCCGACCTGAGTTATGCCCTTATCGCCATTCACGTCGCTGCTGCCCTCTACTCCCGCATCAAGGGCGAAGGCGTCTGGACCTCGATGGTGCCGGTGTTCACCGAATCCGGCCCGAGCACCAACGAGTACGTGGTCAAAGCGGTAGCGCTTGAGCATCAGACACTGGAACGCCTGGAAGCATTTGTTGTGTCAAAGAAACGATGAGGAAGAGATTATCCCATCATGTTCACGACGAAGTACAGTGCTGAAATCACCACCACCACGCCGGTGAAACTCACATCAAAGCTGGAGGAATCCATGGGTTCGCCATTGAAGGTCATGCCCTCTTCCATACCCTCCTTTCGCAGTCGGAGGTAAACCACCAAAAACACGAGCAGGGTCATTGGCCCAGCGATGGCGTCCATTTGATTTTGCTCTGTAAACTCACGAACAGGGCCATAGACGAAACCGAAGTAATTGGCAATCGCCACGGTTACGAAGGCAAAGAGGGGCGGATGAGCGATGGGCCACATCCCTTCGGCTCCCTGAGTTAACACCAGCAAGGCCCAGAGGGTGTAAACCAGGAGCAAGGCGCCCGAAAAGGCAAGTGTGGTGGTTGAAGGTGCCCCCAAGCCAGCGGCGAGATCGCCTGCATTAACGGCCTCAACAACAGACTCTGGGTCAACGATTTGACGGAACACATAGAACAAGCCGGTGGCGATGACAAAGAGAAGTCCACCAATGGCGATGGGGTCCTTCACACCCAGACCGATGTTGATGTCGCTCAGGCCATCGTTGACCTCGTCTTCTTGCTGCAGGAGGAAGTAAGCAGCGCCGTAAGCCAACGTCACCAACGGCGTGATAAATTTCGGCGCCTCACTGGTTCCGTTTTCTTGCCACATCGTCCACAGTACCACGGTTCCTACGATGAAACCAATCAGCGTCGGGACCATGATGATCCACTTGCCCTTGGCACCCTCGTTGAGGATGAGGAGCGTGGACATCATGATGCCGAACATCAAAATTCCGTTAAAGGCGAATTCGGGTGCCCCTTTGCCCCATCCAGCATCGGTGCTGGTCGCTCCGTTGTCGAGCAAAGAAAAGCATCCGTCGGCACCACCGGTCACGTAACATGCTGAAGCGAACATGAAATTTAACGCGTAAACCGCCGTCACAAGTGTAGTTAACAACAGCAAGCCTTCTGCGGGAGCAGATTTTATCCGACGAAACATCAAACCCATGAATTGAAGTTTCTCTTTCGGCTTATAGTTTTAATCAAAACGGAGGCTACGCAACTGTTTTCCACATCGAGCTCTCATGCCAGCACATGCAAATGGGCAGAGAAAACCGCGCGGACAGGAGGAACTGGACCATCAAAGCGCAGCCTTGAACGCGCTGATGACGTCGTCGTTGAGCTTCTCCCACGGGAAGGTCGGGCCGTTGGGCTGACGTCCAAAGTGGCCACCGGCGGCGGTGATGCTGTAGATGGGCGCAGCGAGACCGAGGTCTCGAATGATGTGGCCGGGCTTGAAGGAGAAGTGGGCGTCAACGAGGTCAGCGATGGTGTCATCGTCAATCTTACCGGTACCGAAGGTGTCGACACGGATGCTGACCGGTTCGGCCACACCGATGGCGTAAGCGAGTTGGATTTCGCATTCCTTGGACAGGCCTGAGGCGACCACGTGCTTGGCCGCCCAGCGGGAAGCGTAAGCAGCGGAACGGTCCACCTTGGTCGGGTCCTTGCCCGAAAAGGCGCCACCGCCGTGTCGTCCACGACCGCCGTAGGTGTCAACGATGATCTTCCGTCCGGTCAAACCGGCGTCGGCGTAGGGGCCACCGGGGTCGGCGAAGCGTCCGGTGGAGTTGACGTGAATGGTGGTGTTCTCGGTCAACAACGCCGCTGGAACAACGGGACGAATGACGTGCTCGATGACCTGTTCACGCACGAAAGCCTGCTCGGCTTCTTCGGAGCCGTGTTCGGCGATCATGTCCTTGTGTTGAACGGCGATGACGACGTTGTCAGCGTAGATGGGTTGGCCGTCGTCGCCGTGCATGAGCGTTACTTGGGATTTGGCATCGGGTCGGGCCCAGGGAAGGGTGCCGTCAAGGCCGAGTTTGCTGACCTGTCGGGTCAAGGCTTGGGAGAGGGCGATGGCGAGCGGCATCCAGCGGCCTTGGTGCTCGGGGTAGGCTTCGGTCTCGTCGCAGGCGTAGCCGAACATCAGGCCTTGGTCGCCCGCACCTTGGTCGTCAACGGATTGCACGACGCCGCGGTTGATGTGGGCGGACTGGCTGGTGATGAGTTCGGTGACTTCGCACAAGTCCTCGGAGGTGGCGTCCATGCCAATGCCGTGAGAGGTGTAGCCGATGGCGGCGGCGGTCTTACGAGCGATGGCGACGTAATCCGGTGCCTCAATGCCAGCAGCGAGTTTGACCTCACCGGCCAGCACGATGTGAGAACGGTCTTCGCGGCCTTTCACGAGGGTTTCGACGGCCACCTTGGCTTTGGGGTCGAGGGCCAAACACGCATCGACGATGGCGTCAGAAATCGCATCGCACAACTTGTCGGGATGGCCTGCGGCCACCGATTCTGAGGTGAACAACCATGCTTGTGTCATGGAGAGGCCCTCTTGGCCCCTCTATATCAAGAATTGCTGTGCTCGTAAAATCCCATTACGCGGGCAGGCCATCCCGAGGGAGAGTGCCCGATTCAACGGACAAAGTCAGTATCACGTACCGACGGTGTAATCGTCCAGGTAGGCGAGTTGGGCGTCAGTGAGCTTGTCGATGGCAAAACCGAGGGTTTCCAATTTGGTGGTGGCCAAATCTTGGTCTTGTTCGGTCGTGATGTCGTAGACTTCCTTGCCCATCGAAGCGCCGTCCTTGGCCAAGCGGCACAGGGAAAGGAACTGGTTGGCAAAGGACATGTCCATGACTTCCGAGGGATGACCTTCAGCGGCAGCGAGGTTGACCAAACGGCCTCGAGCGAGCAAGAATATGCGGCGGCCGTCGGGCATGAGGAATTCCTCGTTGTCCTGACGGATGGTGCGCACCGACTTGGCTTGAGCTTCAAGGTCCGTGATCTTGATTTCACAGTCGTAATGGCCGGTGTTGCAGACGATGGCCCCGTCTTTCATGGACGCAAAGTGGCGTCCAACGATGACATCTTCCATGCCGGTAGCGGTGCAGAAAATATCGCCGAGTTTGGCCGCTTCGTCCATCGGCATGACACGGTAGCCTTCCATGACAGCACGAAGGGCGGGGAGCGGGTCAACTTCGGTGATGATGACATTGGCGCCCATGCCGCGGGCACGCATGGCGACACCGCTTCCGCAGTGGCCAAATCCTGACACGACGAAAGTCTTGCCAGCGAGCAAGACGCTGGTGGCTCGCAAAATACCGTCAAGGGTGGACTGACCGGTCCCGTAGACGTTGTCGAAATCCCACTTGGTCACGGCGTCGTTGACGGCGATGACGGGGTAGCGCAGGTCGCCAGCGGCGGCCATGGCTCGCAGTCGGTGAACGCCGGTAGTCGTTTCTTCGGTGCCACCAATGACGCCTTCTGCGTACTCGGACTTGTCGCCGTGGACGCGAACGATGAGGTCGGCGCCGTCGTCGAGGGTGAGCGTGGGCTTGAACTCGAGCGTCTTGTCGATGCACCAGTAGAAATCCTCGGTGGATTGGCCGTGCCAGGCGTGAACGGAGTAGCCTTCGCTGGCGAGCCAAGCAGCCACTTCATCTTGGGTCGAGAGCGGGTTGCAGCCCGACCAGGAGATTTCAGCACCGGCGGCTCGGATGGCCTCGATGAGCACCGCCGTTTCCTTGGTCACGTGAAGGCAGCCAGCCACTCGCATCCCTGCAAGAGGCTTGGTTTGCTCGGCTTCTTCCTTGAGTTTGGCGAGCACCGGCATACGAGCTCGGGCCCAATCAACGAGCAATGCCCCGTTTTCTGCAAGTCCCATATCGCGAACGGTGTAGTTGTCACCCTTGTCCAAGTCGTCCATGGTGCGGCGACTTGTCCGCCCCTCTTGAAGTCTATCGCTCGCCCATCATCGAAGATTTTGGCGGACACTCAACGCCTTCGGCAGAGAAAACGAAGGCCTCAGCGGTAGGCGTGGAAGGACATCCGTCCTTGATTGATGGTTTGACGGAAGGATTCTCGTCGCTGAATCATGCCCTTGATGGACGAGAGGAAGCGGACGGGCCAAGCGTAGCGAAGCCAAGGGCGCTTGGGGTAGACGACTTCTACACGAGAGAAGCCGAGGTCCTTCAGCATCCCCTTCATGGCGGCCACGTTGGGTGCCCAGTAGTTGGTGTCGTCGTTGTTCAGGGAATCGCCTGGGAAGTACACCATCGAGGGCTTCCAGCGGTGAAGGTCGTCCACGTGTGTTTCAATGATGAGCAACTCATCGCACACCTCAGAAGCGACACGAAGTCCGCCCATCGGGTCTTGGAGGTGGTAGAGAACGCCCAAAAAGAGGACGACGTCAAACTTCCCGACCTTTTCTGGGGTGATGGCCATCGCGTCAATGTCCAGGCTCTCGACCTTGGAATTCAAGGTTTCATGGACGAGGTCAAAGCCGGATTTGCTTCCCCATCCGGGCCCGCTCCAGCAGAAGTGGTCGGTGGCCAGCACACGCTTGGCGCCGTTGCGTTCGGCTTGGAAGGAGAAGAAACCGTCCCATGCACCGATATCGAGCACGGTCTTACCCGTGAGGTCCTCAGGAAGGCAAACTTGACCCAACTTGTCCATGGAGTTGTCCTGGCCTGGCGTGACGATACCGTCTCGGATAGGAATGGAGTGGAACCAATTGATTTCATTCATACGGCGTATGAGATCCTCGTTGTCCCCCATGCTCCTGCCTCCCTTCTTGTGCATATATCGCTTCTTATCGGCGACTCAGCGAGCGAACTGCACGATGGCTCCTCCGCTGGTGCAAAGGACCTCGCTTTCGCTCAACAGGATGGTGGTGGCGTCTCTGCCTTCAGGGCCGATGCGCTTCACTTCTTGTCCTTGTGCAACTTCTTGGCCTGCTTGGCCCACTGGTCGCGCTTGACACGACCGGGGAAGAACTCGATGGCCACGTTGACCTCTTCTTCGATCTTCGCCGTCATCTTGCTAACTTGCTCAAAGGTGTAGATGCCCAGTGCGTTCAACTTCTCTTCGATGAACGGCCCGATGCCCTTGATGGCTTTCAGATCGTCCTTTTCTGAAGCGGAGGCCACACCGAGCGTGGCGAAGTCAATCTTCTCAGCCTTCTTGGCAATCCGTTCGAGTTCTTCGGCCTGCTTGAGCGCCTTCTCGTCCAACTTCGCGTCTTCACCGAGCAAGATCTTGGCCTGGTTCACCCACTGGTCTCGCTTGACACGTCCTGGGAAGAACTCGATGGCTTCGTTGACCTGTGTCTCAAGTTTGGCCGTCATCTTGCTGATTTGCAAGTAGGTGTAGATGCCCAAGGCGTTCAACTTCTCTTCGATGAACGGTCCGATGCCCTTGATGACCTGAAGGTCGTCCTTTTCGCTGGCCTTGGCCGTACCGAGGATCTTGAAGTCAATCGACTTGGAGCGCTCTTTGACACGCTTCAGTTCGGCCTTCTTCTTCTCCTCTTTGTTGGCGGGCTTGGCAGCAGCGGCCTTCTTGGCCTCTTCCTCAGCCTTCTTGGCAGCGGCAGCAGCAGCGGCTTCTTCCTTGGCCTTCTTGTCGGCCTCAGCCTTTGCCTTCTTGGCTTCGGCTTCCGCCTTCTTCTTTGCAGCGGCTTCTTCCTTGGCCTTCTTGTCAGCCTCGGCCTTCGCCTTCTTCTCAGCATCCTTGGCAGCCTTTTCTTCAGCAGCCTTTGCCTTCTTGGCTTCGGCTTCCGCCTTCTTCTTGGCAGCGGCCTCTTCCTTGGCCTTCTTGTCGGCCTCGGCAGCGGCGGCAGCAGCGGCTTCTTCCTCAGCAGCCTTGGCGGCGGCTTCCTCTTCGGCCTTCTTGGCAGCTTTCGCCTCCACAGCGGCCTTGGCAGCGGCTTCCGCTTCTTCGGCGGCCTTGGCTTCGGCTTCGGCCTTGGCCTGGGCTTCCTCAGCGGCCTTCAAGGCCTCTTCGTCAGCCTTGGCTTGCGCACCGATGATCTCCTGGGCCTGCTTGACCCACTCGTCGCGACGGATGCGTCCCTTGTAGTGCTCGATGGCGTCGTTGACCTCGTCTTCCGTCTCGCGGTCAAAGTGAGCCAGTTGCTCGTAGGTGAAGATGCCCAGCGCGTTGAGCTTCTCTTCGCTGTACGGGCCGATGCCCTTGATGGCTTGCAGGTCGTCAGCATCCTTCTTGGTCGCCTTGCCGATGCGGTCGAAGTTGAAGTCCTTCTTTCGCTTCTTGATGCGGCTCATGGTCTGCTTCTTGACGTTCTCTGCCTTGCGCTCGTCAGCCATGATGGTGACTTCCCAGAGGAAGTACACGCTGGCTTTGCCCAACTTGATGAGGCCGGTGTAGGTGCCGCCTTCGTAGGTCGGGAATTCACGGTCGTCAAACTTGAAATTGATGACCATCTCACCGTCCTTGCCCACGGGCAACTGACGGGAGCCTTCCATGCTGAAGGCCGACTCGTACATCGTGAAGCGACCGTAGTTCTCTTCGTCGTTGAAGTCGAACATGTCGACCTTGATGTCACCCATGTTCGTGATGGTGACCTCTTCCACCGTGGATTCCATCGTACCGGGTTGCAGCGGTCCGACCGGAGCGAGGATGAACGGGTCATCCTCGGTTCCCGAACCGGCCGTGAAGTCGGGCTCAGCAAAGGTGTTCTCGGGCTCGGGGCCGTCGGATAGCATCACCAGGAAGCGGTCGCGTCCAATCAACAGCGGGATGATGAGCAAGAGCAACAGGAGAAGCAGGCACGGGAAACACCACATCCAGTTCACGCCGTCGTCGTCGGGACCGTCGCCATCAGAAGACAGACAAACGGCCAGCCAGCTCTCTTGGCCCGACATGTTGTTGTTGGGGTCGGAGCCGCACTCGGTTTCTTGAGCGTCGGAGAATCCATCGTTGTCGTCGTCGGTGTCCTCGGTCAGGTTGCCCACGTAGCCTTCTGGCAGTTGGTCGGGCAGGCTGTCGTTGTCCGAGTCGTTGAACACGGTCAAGGAGAGCGCAAAGGATTCGCTGTAGAACGAGTTGTTCGCCCACACGGTCAGGTTCACCGTCTCGGTGGCGTTCACGGGCGTGCCGCGGATGCTGCCGTCCATGGTGGCGTCTCGCGCCGGGCTCCAACCGAAGGTCAGGCCTTCGGGCAGTTCCCCTTCAAGTTCCCACGAGACGACCTCACCGCTGCCGTTCAGGAACGGCAGGAGCGGCTCCATCGTGCGGTTCACGAAGAGGTCCACGTATTGCGTGGGGTACTCCAGCGTGAACGGCAGGTCGAGGTAGGGGTCGAGCACATCGCAGATGCCGTCGCCGTCCGTGTCCGCGGGTACGCTGGCCGCGTCCACTGGACTCGAGGTGCCGCAAGCGAGTTCGTCGGCGTCCGACCACGTGTCGTCATCATCGTCCAAGTCCTCCACCAGGGGGGGCTGGCTCGTCGAGGTCACACCGGGCGCCAACTGGTCGGGCTTGCCGTCACCGTCGGTGTCCTTGGCACCGGCCGGGTCGAGCGGGAAGGCGTCGGGACCGGCCACGCAGCCGCCGTTGGCGGGCGCTTCGGGACCGTCGCACACATCATCACCGTCGCTGTCCGGGTTGGACGGGCTGGTGTCGATGGGCAGGCCGAGTTCGTCCTCGTTGGGAATGCCGTCGCCGTCCATGTCATCATCCATCAGGTCACAGATGCCGTCGCCGTCCATGTCGTCAGGGATGCTGGTGGCGTTGAGCGGTTCGCTGTTGCATGCCGTTTCGGTCGTGTCGAGGTAGCCGTCGTTGTCGTCGTCGTCGTCAGCGATGAGGCCGCCAGGACCGTCAGGGTCCTCGTCGGGGTAGGCATCGCCGTCGGTGTTCACGGGAAGGGCCGGGTCGAGCGGCGAGGAGTCGGGGCCAGCGTAGCAGGCGCCGTCGCCAGTTCCAGGACCGTCACAGAAGCCATCACCGTCGGTGTCTGGGTTGCGTGGGTCGGTGCCGATGATGCTCTCGTTGGTGTCGGACATGCCGTCGTTGTCGTCGTCCTCGTCCTCGATGAGGGTGTAAGGCTCAACGCCCGTGTCGGGGTAGTCGTCGGGCAGCTGGTCGGGCATGCCGTCGCCGTCGAAGTCCTCCAGAATCTCAAGCCAGAACATGGCTTCAATCGAGAACGCAGGGTCGGTCGTGTTGGCCCAAATCGTGTAGGTCGTGTTCTCCATCGCTTGGGTCGGCGTACCGGTGATGATACCGGTCGCAGGGTCGAGCACCAGGCCGTCGGGCAGGTCGGGGGAGACTTCCCACGTAGCGCCGGAAACGGCGTTGGGCGGGTTGATCGGCGTCGTCTCGGTGTTGTTGACCAGCACGGTTGGGCCGAGTGGTCCCGTACCCACAGGGTTGGAATCTGGACCGGCCAAACAGACCGGTGGAACAGCGTTGGGTCCGTCGCAGATACCGTCGCCGTCCGTGTCGGGGTTCAAGGAATCCGTACCAAGGTCGCCGGTGCCGTTGTAGATGCCTGTGCCCGTCTCGGACAGGTCAGAGGCACCGTCGCCGTCGTCGTCCAAGTCTTCGACCAACTCACCGTCACGGGGATAGTCGTCGGGCAGTTCGTTGGGCAAACCGTCTCGGTCGGTGTCTTCCAAAATTTGCAAGTTGAAATCAAAGGTGATGGATGAGGTATCGGTGATGCCCGAAATGGTGTAGGTGATGTTCGTCGTCGCTTCGGTGGGTGTACCGCTGATGATACCACTGACCGGGTCGATGTTCAATCCATCAGGCAAGTCTGGAGAAATACTCCATGCAGCACCAGGCAGTTGATACGGAGGCACGAGGCTGCTGAACAAGGTGTTGTTCAAGCCGTAAACGACGCCTTCTGCTGCTTCACCAAACGGTGTGGTGTCAGGACCGGCCACACAGATGAGGGTCCCTTGAGCGTCATAGACAGCGTTGGGACCGTCGCAAATTCCGTCGTTGTCGGTGTCCGGGTCGAGCGGGTCGGTTCCTGTGTCGGTTGGTCCGTTGTTGATGCCCGTGTTCGTCTCGTTCACGTCGTCAAGGCCGTCACCGTCGTCGTCTTCGTCTTCCGTCAGCGGTGGAACGCTCGTGGAGTCGCCATCGATGGTGTCGGGTTGGCCGTCGCCGTCCGTGTCGGTGTCAGCCGACGGGTCGAGCGGGAAGGCATCGGGGCCGGCCGTGCACACGCCGCCAACAGCGTTGGGGCCGTCGCACATGCCATCGCCGTCACTGTCGGGATTGGTTGGACTGGTGCCCGCATCCGTTTCGTTGGTATCGGGCACGCCGTCAGCGTCGTCGTCGAGGTCCTCGGTGAGCCCGGGGGAATCGGGGTTGGTTGGATCATAATCCCCCGGAAGTTCGTTTGGCATTCCGTCGCCGTCGCTGTCTTCCAAGATTTCAATGGTGAAGTTCCACGAGAGAGAATCACCGTTGGAGTTGTTCGACCATACCGTGTAGGTGATGTTGGACGAGGTTTCTGTTGGCGTGCCGCTGATTTCACCGGTGTTGGCATCCATCACCAGTCCATCAGGCAAGTCCGGTGCAATCTCGTAGGTTCCGCCTGATATCGAGAGGTAGGGCGAAAGTGTCGTGATGGCGGTGTTGTTGAGGGCCACCAAGGTTGCTGGTTGCCCTGCACCGTTGGGGTCGCTGTCTGGACCCGCAACACAAACGCCTGCAACAGCGTTGGGACCGTCGCAAATACCGTCACCATCGGTGTCGGGATTGAGCGGGTTGGTGCCCGTATCACTGGCGTCAATGTAGGTACCAGTATCCGTTTCGATGCTGTCGGCAAGACCGTCGCCGTCGTCGTCGCTGTCAGCCACAAGACCGGGCGTTGGTCCTTCGGCTGCATCGTAATCGCTTGGCAAGTCGTTTGGTAGTCCATCACCGTCGTAATCCGCAAGGCTTCGCAAATCCAGCGAGAAGGTCTCGGTGGCGCTGCCGTTGTGGGTGGCGGTCACGGTGTAGGTGGTTTGGGCCAGCGTTCCGTTGACCATGCCTGTGATTTCACCGGTGCTTCCGTCGATGGAGAGGTTGCCCGGTAAGGTAGGTGAGACCGTCCACGTGGTGGTACCGTTCCAGAACGGTGGATGGAAGCCAATTGGATCAATCGTTTGGTTCTCAACGACCGTGTGAGCGTTCGTGGTATCCACACTGAAGTACAATTCGTGCGTGGTCGAATAACCGCTCTGATTGGCGTAAATCGTGTAGGTTTGATTGGTGGCATAGACCGAAGGTGTACCGCTGATCGTACCGCCCGAGATGCTCATGCCTGCAGGTAGTGGAGGTTCAGTTTCCCACGAAATCGATGGAGGAGAGTTCAAGGTGATGTTGACTGGATCGTATGCCATCAACTCGACACCTTCACGGCAATGATTACCAATCGTGCCAAGTGTTGGATGCACTCCAGTACACGAGAAAAAGAAAACCGTGTTGTCGGCAATGACTGCCGGTTGGTAGAGGTAATTGCCGTTATACGTACTTACGGATCCTGTAAACGGCGTGATTGAAGTTGTTCCATTTGTTGTGCCATCGCTCACGTAGAGGTTGGCGTTTGGCGCATTAACGTGGAAATACATTTGGTCACCAAGAGCGGAAAAGCTGGTAATGGAGTGGATGTA
>CBFIDD010000005.1:0-139093 GCA_965661285.1 Candidatus Poseidonia sp. | reverse complement strand
GAGCCGAGGCTTGACGAATTTACAACCGCAAATGTTCCTTCTGGGGTCCCATCAGAAACAAACGCGGCCCTGTACGATATTCCACCACCATTTACATAGACGTGGAAAAATACCAATTCACCCATTGATGTCATGTGTGAGATTGTTGAGCCTGCAGCTGTTGGAGTCAATTCCGACAACAATGCTGTTCCTGCTGCAGTCCCGTCACTCTTCCACAATTCATCTCCATGTATTCCATCATTCGCTATAAAGAGGATTTTCTCTTCTGTAGCAACGATCTGGAACTGGGAAAGGCTAGTCTGAGTGCCCGTATTGATGTCTTTGACCATCAATGTGCCTGAGGCCGTTCCGTCACTCTTCCACAATTCAATACCGTTGGCTGCGGTATAGGCTGAGAAGTAGATATTGTTGTCTAGAACAGCCATGCAGTTAGCACAAACAGACTGGAAGCTGTCGCCACTTCCACTGTTTATGTCGTTGACCATCACTGTACCGGATTCCGTTCCGTCGCTCTTCCACAACTCGCTTCCGTTGGTTCCGTCGTTGGCTCCGAAATACACATGATTTCCAAGCACGGTGAGGTATTGGCTTGACAAACCATCATACGGGTTGTAAGTCTGAGTAGAAGGATATCCAGGACGGATGTCTTTTACCATTTGAGTTCCAGAAGTGGTGCCATCAGTCGACCATAATTCCCTTCCATTGTCATCATCGGCAACGAAGAACATAAGACCGTTTGCAAAGACACCTAGGGCACTGGTTAGAATAGAGCTACCACTCGTGTTTGTTTGATTAAATTCCTTGAGCAACACTGTACCGGAAGTTGTTCCATCGCTCATCCACAATTCCATCGAACCATTATGGAAGTACAGGGAATTTCCATCGCTCACCATCCAACTTGGCCAAAGATGTTCTTTGACCAGAACTGTTCCAGATTCCGTGCCATCGCTCTTCCACAAACCGTTAACTGTTCCGTTTGTTGCTGCGAAATAGGCAAAGTCTCCCATTGAAACAAGAGCATTATTTTGGGTGCTCATACTTGATTTCTGGTTTATGGGAGTAGAACTGGATGGTTGGGGTCTGATGTCTTTGGTCATCCAATACGATCCGTTTCCGCTGTAAAATGACCCTGCAGGCGCCTGTGAAGTGTAGTTGAGCGAAATCGGCGTCATTGCTTCACCCAAGTTGAGCGCCGCACCTTCCACCGCTGAGGTGATGGTGCCGTACGGAGACGTGGACAACCAAACGGCCGTCTGGAAGGTCGTTCCACTGATGACGGCGGTGACCGTGTAGGTCGTGTTGCTCGTCGCAACCGTTGGTGTACCGCTGATGGTGCACGTGCTGCTGTCGATGGATAGGCCGGTTGGAAGAGAAGGTGAAACGCTGCAGGTTGCACCGGTGACGTTGGTCATGCCGCTGCCCGAGCCGCTGCCTGAGCCGCTGCCTGAGCCGCTGCTTGAGCCGCTGCTCAGTGAGGTGATTTCACCTGGTTGGTGAGCCCACAGTTCGGTGCCGCTGTTTCCATCATTCGCATCGAAGTAGATTGTATCACCGACGAGTATCCCCATGTATTGTCCGGGGGTACTGGAGGCTGAATCGCTACGGATATTAGCCACCCGCCACGTTGAGGCGTTTGAGGTATCATGAGCCCACAGTTCTATGCCGCCGCTTCCATCATCCGCATCGAAGTAGAGCGTATCACCGACGAGTATCATCATGTAATATCCGGTTCCACTGGTGAGCGTTCCGCTGAAAATATCAGCCACCTGCCACGTTGAGGCGTTTGAGGTATCATGAGCCCACAGTTCGTGGCTGCTGGTTCCATCATTCGCATCGAAGTAGAGCGTATCACCGACGAGTATCTCCGTGTATTGTCCGGGGCTGCTGTCGCTTGCTCCGCTGCGGATATCAGCCACCTGCCACGTTGAGGCGTTTGAGGTATCATGAGCCCACAGTTCGTAGCCGCTGCTTCCATCATTCGCATTGAAGTAGAACGTATCACCGACGAGTATCGTCATGGTAGTTCCGGGGTTGCTGCCGAATGTTCCGCTGTTAATATCAGCCACCTGCCACGTTGAGGCGTTTGAGGTATCATGAGCCCACAGTTCGTGGCCGCTGTTTCCATCAGTCGCACTGAAGTAGAGCGTATCACCGACGAGTATGTCCATGAAATATCCGGGGTTGCCGGCGCTTCCTCCGCTGTTAATATCAGCCACCTGCCACGTTGAGGCGTTTGAGGTATCATGAGCCCACAGTTCTGTGCTGGTGGTACCATCATCCGCACTGAAGTAGAGCGTATCACCGACGAGTATCGCCATGTTATCTCCGGGGTTGCTGCTTGATCCGCTGTCGATATCAGTCACCTGCCACGTTGAGGCGTTTGAGGTATCATGCGCCCACAGTTCGCGGCCGCTGCTTCCATCAGACGCATCGAAGTAGATTGTATCACCGACGAGTATCTCCATGGATAGTCCGGAGCTACTGCTGCTAGTTCCGCTGTAAATATCAGCCACCTGCCACATTGAGGTGTTTGAGGTATCATGAGCCCACAGTTCGTGGCCGCTGCTTGCATCATGCGCATTGAAGTAGAGCGTATCGCCGACGAGCATCGCGAAGGTATTTCCGGGGTAACTGGCTGATGAACCGCTGTTAAAATCAGCCACCCGCCACGTTGAGGCGTTTGAGGTATCATGAGCCCACAGTTCGTGGCCGTTACCACCATTCGCATTGAAGTAGAGCGTATCACCGACGAGTATCTCCATGTAACTTCCGGGGGTGCTGCTGCCAGTTCCGCCGTGAATATCAGCCACCCGCCATGTTGTTCCGTTGCCGTTGGTTGTGGTGCCTGAGCCGCTGCCAGAGCCGCTACCGGAGCCGCTGCCTGAGCCGCCTCCAAGTGAGGTAATCTCGGATGGTTGGTGCGCCCACAGTTCGCGGCCGCTGCTTCCCTGCGCACTGAAGTAGAGCGTATCACCGACGAGTATCACCATGTATTGTCCAGGGTTGCTGTGGCTTCCTCCGCTGTAAATATCAGCCACCTGCCACGTTGAGGCGTTTGAGGTATCATGAGCCCACAGTTCGTGGCCGTTGCTTCCATCAATCGCACTGAAGTAGAGCGTATCACCGACGAGTATCGCCATGTATTGTCCGGGGTCGCTGTCGCTTGCTCCGCTGCGGATATCAGTCACCTGCCAGGTTGAGGCGTTTGAGGTATCATGAGCCCACAGTTCTTGGCCGCTGTTTCCATCATACGCATCGAAGTAGAGCGTATCACCGACGAGTATCGCCATGTGATCTCCGGGGTTGCTGCCGCTTGCTCCGCTGCGGATATCAGCCACCTGCCACGTTGAGGCGTTTGAGGTATCATGAGCCCACAGTTCTATGCCGCCGCTTCCATCATCCGCATCGAAGTAGAGCGTATCACCGACGAGTATCGCCATGTAATATCCGGGGTTGCTGCCGGTTGCTCCGCTGCGGATATCAGCCACCTGCCACGTTGAGGCGTTTGAGGTATCATGAGCCCACAGTTCGTAGCCGCTGCTTGGACTATGCGCACTGAAGTAGAGCGTATCACCGACGAGTATCGCCATGTAAATTCCGGGGGTGCTGCTGCTCCCTCCGCTGTGAATATCAGCCACCTGCCACGTTGAGGCGTTTGAGGTATCATGAGCCCACAGTTCGTGGCCGTTACCACCATTCGCACTGAAGTAGAGCGTATCACCGACGGGTATCGCCATGTATTGTCCGGGGCTACTGCTGCTTGATCCGCTGCGGATATCAGCCACCCGCCACGTTGAGGCGTTTGAGGTATCATGAGCCCAGAGTTCGTCGCCGCTGCTTCCATCAGTCGCATCGAAGTAGAGCGTATCACCGACGAGTATCGCCATGTGATCTCCGGGGTTGCTGCCGCTTGCTCCGCTGTTGATATCAGCCACCCGCCACGTTGAGGCGTTTGAGGTATCATGAGCCCACAGTTCTGTGCCGCCGCTTGTATCACCCGCACTGAAGTAGAGCGTATCACCGACGAGTATCACCATGTATTGTCCAGGGTTGCTGCCGAATGCTCCGATGCGGATATCAGCCACCCGCCACGTTGAGGCGCTTGAGGTATCATGAGCCCACAGTTCTGTGCCGCCGCTTGTATCACCCGCACTGAAATAGAGCGTATCACCGACGAGTATCTCCATGTATTGTCCGGGGTAGCTGCCGGTTGCTCCGCTGCGGATATCAGCCACCTCCCATGTTGTTCCGTTGCCGTTGGTTGTGGTGCCTGAGCCGCTGCCTGAGCCACTTGCTGCACTGGCATTGTACTGGAAGGTGATGTTGGTCATTGGCACACCGACGGTGAGTTCCGCACCTTCGGCGCTGGCGGTTAGATTTTGAACGCCTACACCCGAATCCGATGCGCCGCCCAAACCTCCTGTAATCGGTCCATCGATACGCTGACCAGGTGTGAGATTCCATGCATCGCTAACGGTGATAGCGGTTGGTGTCCAGACTGCAAACGAATATCTGGAGCTATCTGCCCAAGAAGGGTTACAGCTACAGGTATAACTTCCCATCGTGAAAACGAATTGACCCCCGTTTCCGAGTACGGGCTGGTTACTGGAAATACCAGAGATGAATCCTCCCGTAACCGTTGTTGAATACGATGAACCATTCGTAGCGTCATAAGCAATGAGTCCATGATCATAGGAAGGGTATGCAGTTTTACCCTTCAAATAAACAGTGTTCCCATAAACCCCCATTAGTCTAGGACCCTGAAAAGAATAAACCTTTGAGGTATCGCTTGGAGAGTCGAGTCCAGAAACTTGCCATGCCGTGTCGTTGGTTAAAGAATAAAATACGACTTCTACCGTGCTGCAACCGAAACCCCGCCCGAAGGACATCACAAAATCGCCATTGGCGAGTCCGGCAAGCTGTGGTGAACATCCATATTGAGCATCAGGTTGGTGCAATTCCGTGATGTTCGATAGACGCCAACTCGACGAATTGACAGTGCTGTAACCCCAAAGATCGAGGCCATACAAGGTTTGCCCGGAAACCGAATACTCAGGACTGGTAAGATAGAAAATTGATGTTCCAGAACGAATTGCTGGAGATCGTCCAGTTGTGATAGTTGACATCCCTGTTGACGCATTTGCATCAAGCATCCAATATGTGTTGTTGGATGAATCAAACACCCACGCACCCATTCCGTAGATGGAGTTAGAGTCAGCCCAAAACATCTGTCCATTGGTGACAAGGGCTTTGTTCACAGTTGTCGAAATGGAATAGTTGATGATTTCGTTTCCTCTTGTTGGCCTGAACCATGTGTTGTTGGCTGGATCGTAAATCCATGGCTCATAACATGAATCTGTGTTGTTGCAATTATTCGGATTTGATTGAACTGGTTGTTGTGTATTGTTGTTGAAAGCTAGAATTTTGCCTCCTACGGCGTTTAAATCATTATAATATTGGTTTGTAGTTGAGATATCCCATGAAGAACCATTGTCAATGTTGTATGCTGTCATGATCCAGGGGCTATATTGCAGTGAGTATATTGTTCTGCCAATTGCAACACTATCAAGAATAGTTTTTCCAGTACGGGAGGTGTCGTGAAGATACACCGTGTCGTTTGCAGGATTGTAGGCATGAATCTGTTGCTTGCCTGAGGAGGCCTTCATGACAAAAAATGTGAGTCCATCAACTTGAGTAATGAAGTTGAATTCAGCCGTCGACTGGCCTACTTGGGCACTACTCGAGCAGGTATTTGATCGACCTGCAATGTTTGGAATCCATCTCGTCATGTTGGAGGAGTTGTATGCAGCCAAACATTTCTCAAAGTCTTGAGGGTTTTGATTAGTGGCTCCGATATAAAACACAACATCGGATGTAACGGCCATCATTTCATCGCCAACATTCCATATTTGACTACCGTCAGGAGCCCACAACGAATTGTTCCCATACATCACGGACGTTGCAGCAGACGTATGTGAAATCACTTCGTCCGAGTCGAGCGTTTCTTCCCCGTTTGTCCACGGATTCATTGAATCGAGATACCCGACTTGGGTCATCAGCATCATCAAGAGCGATAAAACGACGGCTCGGTTAAAATTCGCATGGCGTCCGCTGGACATGCTACGGCATAGGAGTTTAGGTGTTAATGGGTCAAACCGTTTATGATAGGGTGTGGTTCAAACTTCGGTTGTGAAGGCGCGGATGATGGTCGCTTCTGCAGACTGTAAATGCTCGCTGACCGTAGCCTGTTTGATATCAAGTGAGTCGGCTATTTGGCGTTGCGTACACCCTCTTGGGCGATCGTAATAGCCCAATTCAATTGCTTTATCCAATACCAATCGTTGACGTTTTGGTAGCAAGTCGATGAACTCGGGATTGTATAGTGATTCCCCCCCCAATTTCATTTTGAAGTTGTCTCCAACAATCTCGGATAGGACCCTACGAGCATTTTTGAGCGCATCCTTGGTCCCACAAATGGTAATCAACATCCCAGTTTGATGAACATACGTCGGTGGAACCCACCAAGCATGTTCGAGTGTAGAAAAGGCCTTCGCTAGGGGACCTGTGGCAATGATTTCACAAAGTGCAGCAGTTGATGATTGTTCAAGAATGCGTATGATCTCATAGGCTCCCTGTGGCTTATTGAGAACCTTGGGATCTTCATATTCCAGTTGAATGATAGCATGCATCCCTTTACCATCATAACCTATTTTGGTCAAGTATTCAACCTTCAGGAAGTCGTTAGTCAAGCTAATACCTGGAAGGTGAGCACCTTCCTCAAGAGTAAGTGTCACTTGCATATAGCGTAAATCAACGGCGCCCATGACCTATCATGAACGGTTTGTTCTATGTAAATCCTGTGAGCGCAAAGGCTCAATTGTCTCCAGCTTCAAACATGCTCAAAACACGGTTAAGTTCCCTCAGAGAGTCTTCAAGAGCAGCCTTTTCCTTGCGTTCAAGCTCTGGGTCTTTGAGGCGCTCAGTAATGGCTTCAATCTCCCACTTGGCTTCGGCCCTCTCTCGTTCCAAGGCTTTGTCTTCCTTGATCATCTGCAAGCGTGCGCGGCGCACATTCGTGGCCTTGCGCTGCTTGTTGTAGGATTCTCGATGGTCTGATGCGATTTCCACTGCGGTTGGGAATGGTATTCCAATACCTTCCTTCGCAAAGGATTCTGCGATGTTTTTGTAGAGCCAATCCTTGGCCACGAACTCGTCTGAATAGTCCTCAACCCATCCATACATTCGGAAGATTTTCGCAAAGTCCCCAAGTTCATTGAGCAGAACGCGTGGTTCGGGTACATCAATAATGTAAGGGCATTCTCGCATCAGCTGTAGCACGGTGTACTTGACGTGGGAGATGTCCTCATCGTATTCCACGCCGATGTCAAGCACGAGCGAGATGCGGCGGCCCTGACCGTCGCCACCGCCACGGGCGTGGTTGATGACGGTCGAGTTCACGAGGTTGTTGTTCGGGATGACGACAAGGTTCTCGCCGATGGTCAGCACTTTTGTCGAGAGAATGCCAACAGAGACGACCGACCCAAGATGGCCATCGACCTCAATGCGATCTCCGACTTCAAAGGGTTGGTCAAGGGCGAGCATGAAGGAATTCACAATGTTCCCGAGTGTTTGTTGCATCGCCAATCCGATGATGAGCGAGAAGACTGCGAGAGAGGCAAGAAGTCCGACCAACTCGAAGCCGAGTTCGTCCAGTGCGAGGTAAAGACCGCCGAACCAAATAGCGGCTCGCAGAAGGAAGATGACCAGCGAATTGCTTCCCGAAACGGTGACCGAAGACGGGTTGGAGAAGCGTTCGATGATGACGGGAATCATGACCTTGACGGCCACGCTGGCCAACGATGTCGTCAGCAGGATGTAGGCTGCGCTAAACAGCGGGTCAAGGGCGACGTTGAGGTCGTCCTCATCGCCGCGAATCCACAGCAAAGTGAGCTGGACACCGACGAGGAGAATGAAGGTGTAGAGGCGCTGCGTGGCCGGACGGTAGAGGGCGTCGTCCCACTTGAACGAGGTCGCTTTGACGAAGTCGAGAATGACCTTTTGCATCAAGAAGCGAACGATGAGTAAGGAGAGCGCCGTGAGACCAAGACCAAGCGCATACTGCGCCCACGTGTCCAGTCCGTTGGCCTGGTCGATGATGTCTTCGATGATGGTCAAAACACATCCTTCCCTAGCAAGGGCTCAAATCTCATGTTCATAAGCGGTTCGCCGATATTCGCGAACACAGCGACGCCTCAACAGAGGAGATTCTCTTGGTCTGTGAAAGGAAAAGAGAGGGAAACATTCCTTCAAAAGGCGGTGGCTCAGGGTGGGGAGCATGAGCCGTCGCTACGACCGTATCGCTGCGTGGCTCTTGCCTCGCAAGCGAGGCGCCCACGTCGCCGTCGTGCTGCTCACGCTGCTGATGATTCCAGGCGCCATGATGGCCCTCCAGCCCATCGACATGGAATCCTACGAGATGGAATCGCCCGAATTGACGGCGCAAACCATCGTGAACGAGGAGTTCCCGAACTCCGAAATCATCCTCGGGTTCCTCGTCTCGACGCGCGACCCCGACCGCGTGCCCGCCGTAGACGACTGGCAACCCGTGCCCCGCATGGCCGACGGTTCGCCCGACTACGCTTCGCTGCCCCATCCTTCCGAAATGGCCCCGGCCGGCGAACCGTGGGCGGGGGTTGACGCCCCGACGGGTGGCATTCTCAACCTGACCGTGCTCCAGGAGTTGGACACGAAACTCAACCTCGTGCTCGAACATCCGCTGGCGCCCGCACTCAAGCCGCTCGTGAACGACGTGACCGGCCATCAGTCCAACGGTGCCATCTCGCTTTCCGACCACTTCCGCGGCTTCATGAACAACACGTCCATCCTCACCCAGCCCGGCCTCACGCCGCTGGGCGTCGTCACCGAGCCTCCGACCAACTGGACGGATTGTTTCCCGCTCGACTGTTTGGAATTTGACGACGCCAACATCACCCAGGCTCACATCGACATGGCGGCGGCCCGCATGGCCGAAGCCTCGGACAATAATTTCCTGCGCTGGCTCTCCCTTGACCGCGGCTTCAAAGCCGACTACACCGCCCACCAAGAAGGCCCGATTTACGGGAAGTTGCTTTCCAACGGGACGTGGGAAGGGGCCCTGTGGGGCAAGGGTCGCTGGACCGGTTCCTCCACCTGGCTGCTGGTGCAACTCGACAGCACGAAGTTGGAAGAGATGGGTTGGGAAGTCGTTTGGAAGGACGCGCACCAAGAAAAAGAGATTCAGTTCACCGACGAAGGTTTCCGAGTCGGCGGCTACCGTCTGGCGGACGGACAGTTGGTGCTCCATCCTCCGCAATACACCGAAGAGGCATGCCTGGAACTTCAGGCCGAAGGGGCCGGTTGCGCCACCGAATGGACCTACATGGACCTCGAAGGCCACTTGCGCTCCCACGACCGCACCACCGTCACCCTGCTGTTGGGCCAAGGCGTGAACGTGGAAGTGAATCGGGAACTGCAGTCCAGTGCGGGTCTCATCGCCATGATGGGGCTGGCCATCGTCGTGCTCCTCTACGTCAGTCTGCGCCGCTGGTCGGACGTGGCCATCGTCATGTTCGCTCTGGGCGCTGCGCTGCTGTGGATGCAGGGCCTCATCGGTCATTTCGCCAACATCACCGGATGGTTTGGCTTGAGCCTGATCGCCCGTTCACAATTCTCGAATTTATTGCCCATCCTCGTGCTGGCGCTGGGCATTGACGACTCCTTGCACGCGCTGCATCGCTACAAGGAAGAGCGCGCCAACGGCAAGACTTCGGAGGAGGCAGGCAGCATCACCGTGTCCCGTGTCGGCCGGGCCATCACCCTCACGTCACTGACGACCATGTCGGCCTTTGCCGCCAACCTGTTCAGCGACATCGCCGCCCTGCGCTCCTTCGGCATTGAAGCGGCGCTTGGCGTCCTGGCAGCTTTCATCCTCACCGGATTGTGGGCGCCGCTGATTCGGGTCAGTGTGGACGACTGGTTGGAAGCACGCCAGAACAAAAAAGAGCAGGGTGAAATCAAATCGCTGGTCAACCCCGACTGGCTCAAGCAGGTAACCTACGGCTCGGGCCAACGAAAACCTGCGGCCCTCATCGCCCTCATCGCCGTGCTGGTGACCGTGCCCGCCGCCATGGGCATGGCCAGTCTGGAAGGCGACTTCGCCGTGGAAGATTTCCTCGACGAGCGTTCGGACTTCGCCATCGGCGTGGACGAAATCGCCGAGCGATTCGCCGACGAAGGCGAGCCGGCGAACCTGCTGATTCTGGGCGACGTGCTCGACCCGAGGGTGTTTGCTGCCATCGACGAGTTCCGCCAGGACATGGACGCCCTGCCCGAAGGCGTGCCCGACAAGATCACCCGACAGCCCGACGGCACGATTGACATCCTCGCCCTCGACGAGATGGTGTTCGCCGCCCAAGGCAGCCTCGTGCTCGACAGCACGCCGTTCGAAGCGGCCGGCTGGCAGCCCGACGTGGACGGCTTTGGCATGAACTGCTCACTGGCCGGCAACGGCCCGTTGGTGGACACGACCGACCGTGAATGCTTGGCGTTCTTCTACGGTTTCCTGTCGCTTTACGGCGTGCCCGGCGTCGGGCCGATTCCCGACATTCCCGCCAGCATCGTCCAGCTCTACATCATGCCCGTGGTTGACCTCGACCCCGACCGCCCGTGGCTGGATGTGAACGGCGAGGATGCGGCCTACGGCATGATGCAGATTCGCTTTGGCATGACCCAGCCCGAAGACTTCCCCGGCATGCAGGGTGGCGTGGCTGAAGTGTGGCGAGACTTGGAGGTCTTCACCAACCTCTCCAGCGGCACCTACGAAGCAGAAGGCGAGAAGGAAGACGACAAACCGCTGACGTGGGTCATGTTGACCGGTCGGCCCATCACCCGATTCACGGCCTCCACGGCCATGCAAGACGAGATGCAATCCTCGCTGGTGCTCGGTTCGGTGTTCGTGCTCGGCTCCCTGACCATCGGTTTCCGCTCCCCCAAACAAGCGGTCGTCACCTTCGTCCCGATTTTCCTCGTCGTCGTGTGGCTCTACGGCCTGATGTACGTCGCCGGGGCGTCGCTCAACATCGTCACCGTCACCATCGCGACCATCTCGCTGGGCGTGGGCATCGACTACTGTATTCACGTCACTGAACGGTATCGCGAAGGAAGAGAAAACGGTGAGACCCACAACGACGCGCTCGCTGCCGTGGGCGGTGCGTGCGGTTTGGCGCTGCTCGGTTCGGCCACCTCGGACATTGCCGGCTTCCTCGTCATCGCCCTCTCGCCGATGGGACTCTTTGCCAACTTCGGCATCTTCTCGGCGGCGATGATCGCCCTTTCCCTGTTCGCCAGCCTCGTGCTGACCACCGCCGCCCTCGGCCTCATCAGCACGCCGGCCGACAACATCACCGCTCCCGACCTCGCCTCGGCCACCGCTGTTCATGCAGCGGGCACTCCGGCCACTTCAGCGGACGAAGAGGCCTAAAATCGGAGAAAACATCATCAAGCACCCGAGCCAAGACATCGCCGATGTCAGCCGCTCAAGACTACTACAACCAAGTCCTCGGTATGGGCCATACGCCTGAAAACGCTCTCGCTTACACCCGTCAACACTACCCTGATTTCATCCCCGGTGTTGCCGAGCCACTCGCCGCGCCCGTGGCGGCGCCCGTCTCCCAGCAAGCCGTTCCTGCGGTTCAACCCGAGGTCCAACCCGCCGTGGCGGCCGCTCCCGTGGCCGCTGCTCCCGTCGCCGCAGCTCCGGCTGTCGCAGCACCTGCCGCTGCAGCACCCAGCGCCTATGCACCCATGACCGCCACCCCGCTTCCCGGGGGCGGCACGACGCCGATGATGTGGGGCGCTGTGGCGTGCATCGTGTTCGCGCTGCTCCTGTCGATGGCGGGGCAGTTCAGTCATGCGTGGATCGTCAACAACGAAGACGAGGGCAGCAGTTTCGGCCTCACGACGGTTCGCGTGGACTGCAGCATGGTAGAAGGCGACTTGAGCCTCAACGTATCAAAGGAGGCTGCGGTGGACCAATGCAAGGTGGCGGCGTACACACTTTATGCCGAAGACATAGAAGAGGCCTCCGCTGAGAACCTCACGGCCGACGACATCGACGATGTCATCGTGGGGGACATCGAGGATGTTTGCGAAAACGTCTACAAAATCGGTGCGGTATTTGGCCCGGGTAATGAGGAACTGATGGCGGACCTCGCCGAATCTCGGGACACCTGCCTCGAGACGCCCGCCGCTGGTTCAACCGGCGGCCTCGTCCTCTGGCTCGGTTCCATCGGTGCTTTGCTGGGCACCGTCATGCTCGCTTCGGGATCCATCGGCCGCACCCTTCCAGCCAACGCCGAAAAGCACGGCAAGTGGGCCGGCATGGCCGCTGGCGTCCTGATGCTTCTGGCCGTGTTGGTGTGGTGGCTTTTGCTGCCCGACACGGACACCGATACGAGTGCCGGCATGGGCGTGTGGCTGACGGTGCTGGGCGGTGTGCTCGGCATTGTGGCCGGCGTGTTGGCCTTCCTCGACCGGAAATGAACCTTCATCGGTTACTTCATCAAGGATTGAGCCTGCGCTCATCTTGCCGTCCTTGGGGTTGACCCCGGGAAGGTGGTGGCGACATGACAGGCAACGAACCCAACAAGGCCGAGGACATCGACGACGATGACGACGACTGGATGAAGTACGCCAACGCCGGGTTCGGTGAAACCGATTATTCGCTCTGGGACGACGTTGAGCCGGTGGAGGAAGACGAAGATCACAAGGTCGAAGTCGCCATGCAACTGGGCACCCACGTCGAGGAAATCCCTCGAGCGCCCCGCCCAGCCGGACTCAAGCATCTGGTCCGCCAGGGCACATGCGATGCCTGTTTGGGTCGTGTTGGTGGCAAGCGGGTGTACGGTCAAACGCTGGAAGAAGCCGGAAAAGGTGTGCGGGATTCGGTGGTGGAACAGGACAGCCATTTGGCCAATATCCGAGAAGACGAGCCACTCTGCCCGTTTTGTGAGAACCTGTTTGAAGAAGTGGACCTCCTCGCTGACATCATCTTTGACGCCATTGAACCCTACGACATCAGTCGTTTGCAACTCGGTGCACGCTTTCCCAAAGACCACATGGAAGCGGAAGAAAAACTGCGTAAGCGCCTCGGTGCGGGCGGTTCTGACCCCCTCAAGTCCTCGCTGGTCGGCGAGATCGGCAAGCGCCTTCAGGCTCGCTTGGACGGCATCACCATGGTCAGCGACAAACCCGACGTGTTGGCGCTCATCGACGTGCTCACGTTGACGGTTGAACTCGATGTTCGTGCTGTCTATGTCTACGGGCGCTACCGGAAACTCGAGCGAGGCATTCCCCAAACACGTTGGCCGTGCCGAGCCTGCAAAGGACGGGGCTGCAAACGTTGCAACCACACCGGCCTGCAATACGAGAAGAGCGTCCAGGACCTCGTTGGCAACCCAATGCTGGAGATATTCCAAGGCACGGAACATTCGTTCCACGGCATGGGACGAGAGGACATCGACGTGCGATGTTTGGGCCGAGGGCGGCCCTTTGTGCTGGAGGTCAAAGAACCAAAGAAGCGCAGTTTCAACGCTGAGAAATTGGCTGAAATCATTAACGAAGCCGCCGAGGGTTCGGTTGAGGTCTCGTCCATTCGTCCTTCCTCGCGCAGCGAAGTCGTGCGCATCAAGGACACGCCGGCTGAGAAATCCTACACCATTCGCTTCACGCTCGAGGCGATGAACGAGGCCGAATACGCGGTGTTGACCGCACCGGTGGACATGACCAAAGAGGACGTTCAGAACAGGAGCAAGAAGCGACGACGGCAACGCCGAGGCGACAAAAGAGCCGACCGCACCAAGCCGCTTGAAGCCACCATCGAGGTGCCGACCTCCGGACCCAGCGAAAAGGAACTCAAGGCGATGAAAAAGGCCGAGCTGGTGGCGCTGGCTGAACAACACGGCCTTGCGAAGTCGGGGAAGAAGGACGAACTCATCGAGCGCATTCTGGCCGCACTTCCACCCGCACCTGCGGTGTTTGACCTGCCCGACGACGAGACGATTCTGAAGGTCGTTGAGGGGTTGAACGGCATCAAACTGGCACAGCGAACACCCGAACGTGTCGCCCATCGACGCTCTGACCTTATCCGGAAACGAACGGTGTTTGAAGCCCACACCCCGTTCATCGAAGTCAACGAGGACGGTCAGCGAGAGATCGAGTTCACGCTGCGATGCGAGTCCGGCACCTACGTCAAGGAGACCATTCACGGCGATAGCGGTCGCACCCAACCCTCCGTGGCCGCCCTCATCAAAGCCAAGTGCAACGTGATTTGGTTGGACGTGGGCGACATTCACGCCGACTGAGCCCCTGTTTGAGGGCGCCCCTTCCCGTCGCGGTGCTTATATGGGGATGGTGGGTCGGCAGATTGCTCCGAAGAGGCGCTTGCGCTGAATTGGAGCGATTGGAGGCGAAGAACATGAAGCGCTCAAAGGGTCAGCGAGTCGGCACACGCAGTGTTTTGCGACGACGAAAGAACGAACGCAGCCGCTTGAACATCCGCCGCGTGATGCACCAGTACGAGGAAGGCGACCGCGTCGCCATCGTTCTCGACGGTGGTCAACAAGGTGGCATGCCCCACCGCCGCTTCAACGGACGCACCGGCTTCATCAAGAAGCGCCAAGGTGTTGCATGGGTCGTCGCTGTCAAAGACGGCAACATGCAGAAGACCGTCATCGCTCGTCCAGAGCACCTCCGACCACTCGAGTGAGGGATACATCATGACCGAAGAAGACAGATTCTTGGATTTCGCCACCGTCCGTGAGATGCTTTACGACGCTCAAGAGCGCCGTGGTGCGCTAAAGTACGAACAAAAGTGGGCGCTTCAGCACGCCGAGTGGGCCGCCAGTGAAGCCCGCAACGGTGTATCGACGCAGCCCGAAGTGTTCGAAGAACTCCGAACCAAACTCCTCGAAGTTGAGACCTTGGCCAAGCACCCCGACCTCGCTGCCAAGCTCGCCGAACTCATGCCCGCTGCACCAGAAGACGTGAAAGCGGTATTCGGCTCCAAGCGCATCGTGATTGAAGACAGTGAAATTGACGCTGTCCTCGACATCGTGCGCCAAGTCATTTGATGCGTTCCGCATCCCTCCACAGGTGATGTTCGATGGTAGACCCACGGCGAAGGCGCAACATCAAGACCCCCGCGGGTCCAAAGAAAAAAGCCGCTGGGCCCGACCCGTCCAAGTACAAATTGAAGACGGCGACGGGACGTCAAGAAGTCCCCAAACCCCAGCCGAAACCCGACCCCTCCAAGCAACGTCAGCAAGGTGGCCAGCGTCGCAGCGGCCAGCAAGGCGGTCAACGCGGTGGCCAACAACGCCGGCAAGGCGGCGGGCAGCGGGGCGGGCCGCGTGGTGGACGCCAAGGCGGCCGTGGACAAGGCCGTCGAGACCAACCGCGCCCCGAACCCGAGGCGCTGAAGAGCGAAACCCACGCCCGTATTCTCGAGCACGATGCTGGAACCGGTATCGCCACGGCCATGGCCGAAAAGAGCCTCGCATTTTGCCGATTGAAACTCAAGGGCAACGAGGTCAAAGCCCTCAATCACCGCCTCTACATCGGTAAGGATGCGTCCAAGCGCACCGAAGTCGCCGCCATCCTCGGCATGGCTCATTTGGACAAGATGTCCAACATGGCTCGACAGGACATGCCCAACCTTATCCAACTGTTCATCGAAGAGCACGGCCAATATTTCGTGGACGAATTCTACAACAAAGCAGGCCCCATGTCGCTCAAGCAGCACTCCTACGAATTGCTACCCGACGTGGGCCCCGTCAAGGCCCGCAACATGGTGAAAGCACGAGACCAGGTGGGCGTGTTCGCTTCCATGGACGAACTCAACGCGTTGGCCAAGATCAAGGGCGCCGAACTCCTTGCCCAGCGTTTCGTTGAAGAGATTGAAGACAAGACGCTCGTCCCACGGCTCTGCGAACTTCTTCTCCCGGTGGAAGCATGAAGGGTGCTCGACGCCTCGTCGATGCACTGCGCGCCAAACAGCCGTTCAACAAGGCCCTAGGCCAGCATTTTCTCGTTCACGATGACGTGCTTGAGCGCACCGTAGCGTGGGCCGAGGTGGATGTGGAAGACCACGTGCTCGAAATCGGACCGGGCCCCGGCACCTTGACCGAAGTCCTCCTGTCCAAAGGCTGCAAAGTCACCGCCATTGAACTGGACAGCGGTGCGTGCGAGCACCTCCGCTCGGTCTTTGCCGATGCGCTTCAAGAAGAACAACTCACGCTGTTGGAAGGCGATGCGCTTCAGGTCGCGTGGCCCGGCGACCTGACACGCGTGGTGGCCAACATTCCGTACCAAATTTCCTCACCGCTCATCGACGTCATCACCCGCTACCACCGAAACCCACGAACAACCCCGCTCCAGGACATCGTGATGCTGGTGCAGGAGGAATTCGCTGAACGCGTCGTCATGGAATACGTCAGCGATGTTGGTTCCCTCGGCATGGTCGTGGCGCTGGACTTTGATGCCGATATGGGCGAGCGCGTCGGTCCACACGCCTTCTCGCCAATGCCCAAAGTCCACTCGAGGTTGCTTCGCATGACACCGCACGAGGAGGAATGGCCCTGCGACCGGCGCCTGCTCGTGCAGATGATTCGAACAACGTTTGAGCAGCGCCGAAAGAAACTCAAGCGAACCCTTCGCAAACCACCCCGCCGCCTTGGGCGAATCCCCGGATGGCACGCCACCCGCTGGAAGCGTGCCTACGCAGCCATGGAACACGACCCGAGGCTTCAGCGTCGTCCGGAGACGTTGGAGTTGGACGAGTGGGCCGAATTGGGAGCTGATTTTGCGTCGTGTGAAGAAGAGGCGTGAGTCTTCAAATCGGGTCGCACGAATGAACGCATTGGGGAGAGACTTTTCTTAGGAGTGTCTGCTCGCCTCAACTTGTCGGGGGACTTGGATGGCAAAGAAGGACACCTATCTTGCACTGCTTCGCCGCGGTATTGACGATACCACGGCCAACCAACTCGCGGATGCCGGCTTGAAAATTGGCGATTTGAAGAAAATCGACAAGGACATGCTGGTCGAGAACTACGGCCTCAAGGAAGCCATCGCCCAAGGCGTCATCGAAATCATCACCGCCGGCCCGCAGTCGCACGGCAAAGAAAGGTTCCTCTCCAAGGTTCTCGCTCCCGAAAAGAAACAAGAGTCCCGCATTGAGGAAATGAAATTCCAGCGAAAGCAGAAGGACGTGCTCACCGAGCTCGCCGAGCAAAAGGAACGGCTGAAGATCGCCAAGGTCGAAGCCTTCCGAGCGCAGAAGCTCATCATGAACCGTTTGGGCAAGACGGTGGAACTCATCGTCAAACTCGAGAATAACCTTCACGACGAGGGCAAAGACGACCAGAAGGTCAAGATTCGAGACCAACTTGAAACCCGCGGCCTCGAGGCTGCTCGCGACCACGAAATGTTGGAACTGGAAGGCACACCCCAAGACATCGTTGATTTCCGTCGCCTGCACGTCCCCGGCCTCATTTTCCACGCTTGTCCTGAATGCGGCGACGAACTCGACCCCCGTCAGTCCCGCGACCCGGACCAGCCCGAGGCTTGGGCGTTCATCTGCTGGGAGTGCGAAACCAGCTTCACGCCCACCCTTGCCACCCACGTGGAGTCCGTCCTCGACGAGACGCGCATCGTCATCGACCCCGACAAGCCGCCACGAAACCCCGTGCCTCCAAAGCCAGCGAGCATGGACTACTCCTCGGTTTCCGACCTCATCCGCAAGGACCTCGAGCAAACCGGTGCGACCGCTGATGAAATGACCCGCGTGGTCGAAGAAAGCATGGTGGCGGGCGGCTTGATGGACATCAACGACTGGATTGACCAAACCCTCGCTGCCAAGGATTACATCCAAGCCCAAGAAGACCGAGAGGACTTCATTCTGCGGACCGGCGCAGGTGCGACCAAGTTCAACAAGTGGATGAAGAAGGCCGGCCTGTTCTTCAACAAGCAAACGGGCCGATGGACCCGAGAAAAAGCACGTTGAGGCGTTGCTATGTCCGCAAGTCCGGCCTCCCTGACCGCCGATGCGACCCCGCCTGCCACCGTCCCGCCCGCGCCCGTGATTCGATTTCTCAAAGGCCCGCACCTGCTGGGTCAGTGCGCCGTGAATCCCGGGGAGACCATCGTCGACCACGCCGAAGCCTGCGGCATCACCTTGCCCACCAACTGCACATCCGGCACCTGCGGCACCTGCATGGTCAGCCTCATTCTCGGAGAAGTCCCGCTTCCCGAGGTACTCCCTCCCGGCCTTGATGACTGGTTGGTGGAAGAAGGTGCCCGCCTCGGCTGCATCGGCAAACCCCGAGGCGATGTCGACATCGATATCCGTCCACCGATTTGAGGAAGCACCATGTTCGAGGATTGGACGGCCGGCACCTGGCTGATTTTGGTCGTGGACCTCATCGCCATCGTCATCGTCATCATGTTCCTCAAATCCCGCATCCAACTCAAACTCAAGGAAGTGGAAGCCCGTCAGGCGCACGAACGCTTGATGCGCAAGCGAGAGCAAAGGGAGGATGAGGCGTCGTCCAATCGCGAAGAGGGTCCATGACAAACGACGAAGCCCGATGCTTCAAGAACCCTTGACGACCCATCCGAACCATGTCAGCGGGCCATGAAACGACGACGGGCCCGCTGCCCATCGGTCAATTCGCTCGGCTGGTTCAACAGACCGTGAAGAGCGACCCGTTGTTTCAACACCAAGCGCTTGTGGGCGAGGTGTCGTCGTGGAACGTTCACAACGGCAACATCTACTTCACGCTGCGAGACGATGACGGCCAGATGGACTGCGTGATTTGGCGCAGCGCTCGCCTCACCATGAGCCCTTCCATCAAGGTCGGCAGCGAGGTCATCATCATCGGCAGCGTGGATGTTTGGCCCAAACGAGGGCGCTTGCAAATCGTCGTCGCCCGCATCCAGCCCGTTCAGACCTTGGGCGCGATGGAAGAAGCGAAACGCCGCCTCATCGAAACCTTGCGGGCTGAAGGGGCGCTTGACGTCCCCTCACGCCGTCTTCCCGCCCTGCCCAAGCACGTGGCCATCGTCACGGGCGCCGATTCAGCAGCGCTCTCCGACATGCGCCAACTCATGGCCGACCGCTGGCCGGGCCTGCGAACCACCGTCATCGAGGTGCTTGTTCAGGGCGAACACGCTGCCAAGGAGATCGTACGCGGATTGGCGGTCACTCGGGCCCTCGCACGCCCGAATGTGGCGCAGCGTCTTGGCCTGCCACCCGTGGATGCCGTTATTGTGGGGCGAGGCGGTGGCTCGCCCGAAGACTTGTGGGCCTTCAACCTCGAACCGGTCGTCCGAGCCATCATGGCCAGCCCCGTGCCCATCGTTTCCGCCGTTGGCCACGAACAGGACCACCTCGTTTCTGACCTGGTCGCGGATGTGCGCGCTTCAACGCCCTCCAACGCCATCGAACGCCTCGTTCCTGAGCATCAAGCCGTGGTTCAACTGCTCGACGAATTCGATGTCCGCCTCGAGGGGGCGATGAGCCGTCGGGTGAGCGAATGGCGGCAACATCTCGCCCTCCTGGCCAATCAACTGCGCCACGCACCCGGCCGAGGCATCTTTGCGGCCAAGGAGCGTTTGAGCCGTTTCGACCATCGCCTGCAGCGCACCGTCACCGCCACCGTGGGCGACCATCATCAACGCCTGAACCGACTGGCTCACGTCATGCAGCGCACGATGGATATGGCGGTGGCCGACCAGCGACAACGCCTCGTTCAACTCGGCGCCACCCTAAACGCAGCCCACCCCAAACGCGTCTTGGAGCGTGGATATTCGATGGTACAGGACGAAACGGGGGGCGTCATCTCGGACGTCGCGACGCTAAAAGAAGGGCAGACCATCCAACTCCAATTCGCCGACGGCCAGGCGGCCGCCGACGTGCACACGATTGAATCCCTGGAGGACGAACCATGACCGAAGAGACGATGACGTACGACGAAGCCTTGCGACGACTGGAAGACCTGGTGAGCCAACTCGAACGCGGTGGGAAAAACCTCGATGAGACGCTGGCCATGTTTGAGGAAGGCACGGCCTTGTTGAAGCGCTGCCAAGCCGAACTTGGTGAAGTTGAAGGCCGGTTGGCTGAACTCCGACTCGATGAAGCCGAAGCCTTGGTCAAGGACGACGCGTGAGGCCTTGGCATGGGACGTAAGCACGTGGCCCTTCAGCGGCGGGTCGCTCGCGTGCTGTCCTCGTGGACCGACCCCCACGACACCAAACCCTATCCCGAACTCGACATCGTCCAGCACGTCGATATCGCGGAAGACGGCGAGGTGAATCTGACGGTCAAGCCTGCACGACCGCACTGCCCGTGCTGTCTGCTCGACCTCGATGCCCTGCGCAAGCGACTGACCGAAGTGAAGGGTGTGACCTTTGTGCAGCTTCATGTGGTTGACATTCCCGCTGCGCCGAGGTGGACCCGAGCCCTCAACCGTTGACCGAGGCGTGGTGGCGACGCAACAGCATGAAGGCCGGTAGCGACCAACCCACCACCGACCCTATCCAGGCGATGAGCGAACCAACGAGAACCCCGTGAGCTGGCAGCGACCACATGGCGATGTTGGCGTACACGGCCACGCTGGCCCCGCCAAGCATCATCGGGCCGGCCGCACCCTGTGGAACGGTGGGCCCCTGAGCCAACCACAACGCCACCATGCTCGTGAGGAAGATGGCCGGAAACACGCTGGCCAAACCGGCCAGCGTTGGAAAACCAAGGCCCGAGAACAACACAGCGATGCCGATGGCGGTGGCCGCCATCACGCCCCGTGCCACCAGGACGAGGGTTGACACGCGGTTCGTGCCTTTGGGTGCGGGCCGAGGTCGACGGTTGAACACGATGGCGGTGACCACCAGCAAGACCAGACCGAGCGCTGCGAGTTGAGTGAGCTCAAGGTAGGTCGTCAGTTCGTCAACCACAACCAAGAACACCATGCCAAGGAAACTCCAGAAGGCCAAAGCGCCGACCGCCGTCAACAAGAGCAGGTAGGGAGCGTTGGGGAACCACCGAGGAATCACCACCCAGGCGCCCAAAAACAACGCGTTGAGCAACATGCCAAGTGGCACCACGGACATCGACATCACCAGCACATCCTCGCCCCCAGCCACGTACATGCCAATGCCTGCAGGCACGATGGTTGAGGGGACCGTTCCAAGCAAACCGCCGACCAAACCGCCCCATTTCTCAATGGCTACCGTGACCGCCGTCGCCACGATGCCGGCAAACACGGCGGAGAGCAACACCGAAGTCCACTCCACGCTCACCCCTCCAGCGCAGCCAAGGCGGTCTCAAGGCGGCCAAGATCGCCACCGGTCCAGTTGTCCACCGGTTCACCAGCAACATAGAGCACGTTGTACGGCACGAAATCAATGGCGGCCACCCACGGATTGGCGAAGCGGAACGCATCGCCTTCGGGCGCTCTCAAATTCAGCGTCATCACCTCGAGCGGACGTGTGGGCTTCCAACCGGCCAGCGCCGCATAGAAAGCCTGGCAGTCATCGCAGGTTGGTCGACCCAGGATGAGAAGGGTGGGCTGGGAGGCACCGAGCACCCGTTTCGCGTCGGTCAACGCGGTGATGTCCATGCCATCACTCCAAGGCGTAGGATTGGCTGTCGATGATGTCCTGGAGTTCAATCACCTTGGCACCCCGGCCTTTGGCGTGCTCCGCTGCTCGCGTGAGCCGGGCTCGTATCCATCCGAGTGTCATCATCCCGCGCATGGCATTGATGGATTCGATGAACTGAACCGGGTTGCTGCCGAGTTGAGCGTGGTTGCGGATGTCCTCTTCCAAATCTTCGAGCACCTCGGCGTAGAGGTAGAGCAACTCGTCCAGTGCGTCTTTTGTGACGCCCATCTTGGCGATGCTTTTGGCCATCGAAAGCAGGCCCGTGGCCGTGATGAGGCCGCCGGCTTGACCGGCGACGAATTCTTCTGCAGCCCCCACTTCTGCAACCCCTTCGCCTTCTTCTTCGCCTTCTACGGGCTTCATGTTGAGAAGAGCCCGGTCGAGGTGACGGGGTTTGATGGTCGCCACGCGGTCGCGTTCGGCAGCCTCTGCAGCGTGACGAAGCACCTGTGCAAGATGTTGTTCGAGGTGGTCAATGCCCGCTTGAACGGCTGCGGAACCAACGGAGTCGATGTTCTTGATGCGGTCGATCATCAATTCACGGGTGCGATTGTAGTTCAGCCGGCTTCGACGAGGGTCGTCCAGTGTTTTTCGCTCGGGGTCCTGAGAAAGGGTTTCCTCCTCCATCCGGGGGACCAGACGGTCGAGTTCCTCGCACAGAAGGTCGACGAGGCGTTGCTTCACATCACCCGACAGCCGCATCGTGGTAAAATGGGACGAGACCGCGGCGATGTGGCTGCTGGAGTAGGGCTTGGCGACCATAAGGAGTCTCGTGGTCGTGCGACCCTTGAATGATGTGGTGCCCTTGGTTGGCTCATTCGGTCACGCCGTCACTGCGACCCATCACTTGACCAAACTCCCACGCATGCAAGCATTCGTGCCCGCCCAGAAAGCCGCCGGCTTCGCGAGAGGGGCCGATGAACGAAGCCCCGCACATGGCGCAAAACACGTTCACGATGAGTTCGTTGAAGTACGTCCCGTTGGGCGTGACACGCTTCACGATGCGCTTGCCGACGTCGGCTTCGTCCCAATCTTCGGTCTTTTCACAGACCTCTTCTCCATCGTGCTCTTGTGTCATGCATCCCACTCCATCACCCAAGGAAGCGCGCCGTCGGCCGTGATGGGCCGCATGCCTTCCTCGTCTCGAACCCACGTGTCTTCGCTTCCCACGCTGCCCTCGGCATACACCGCTTTGGGCTCGATAGCCATCGTTCCACCCACGGGCAGCGGGCGGTCGAAGCCGGCCGCTACAACAGGCGATTCGTCGAGTTGCAAACCGATGGAATGCCCCAAAAAGCGACTCTGGTCGGGCGTGGTGCCCATCAAGTGGTCGACGTAACCCAGTTCGGTAGCCAAGGCAAGACCGGCCTCCCAAGCCTGACTGCAATGGAGGCCCTGATCGAGCACGTCGACGACTTCCTCCTTGACGGCGATCATGTCGTCAAGCCGCTGTTGCCACGCAGCACTGAGCTGGCCCGAAACAAACATACGGGTGGCGTCCACCATGTAGCCACGGTGGGCGTGAACCAAGTCCACCAACACCGGGTCGCCCTTCTCAACACGGTTGAAGCCTGAGCCCATGCCGCTGAGCGGGTGAGGACCGGTACCGCCAACGGCGGAGTCGAAGAAGGAAGGAATGCCGCCGGCGCGCCCGGCCACGATGACGCCGCGGTCGCACTGCAGCGGATAGCGACGCATCTGCACGTTGCCGCCAAAGCCCTCGCTTCGGCTGATGGCTTCAGCCGCTGCGACCATGTCGAGCTCGCTCATGCCTTCACCACCCACGGCTTGAACCGCTTCGAACATCCGTATCTGCACCGAGGCTCCGATGTCCATCTGCTCAAGCTCCCATGCTGATTTCACCTCGCGCTGGCGGTGAATCACACCCGTGGCGTCGCCGCACTCGCCCAAGGACGACAAAGCAGAAGCAAAGCGGGCGGTGAACGTGCCGGGAGCCTCACCGAATTGAAGGGCCGGGGCACCCGTGACACCCATCGAGCGGAGGTGGTCGGCAAACTGCGAAAGTCGTGGAAAGGCTTCGATGCGGTGCGGCGCATCATCGCCACCGGCTTCCCAAACGGCTCGCTTAAGCGAACGGCGAACAAAGGCCACAGGGCCGTCGCCGCCGGCCTCTTCGCTACCACCGGCGCCCTTGGCTGGAACGAAGAGCGACCCGTCTTGTCGACCGCCTGCGTAGTAGTAGAGGTCAACGGGATGCTGGATGAGGGCGCCGGGCAGGTCTGCTTCCGCAAGCATCTCGGCCAGACGGTTCTGGCGAGCCTCAAGTTCCGAGACCGGCACGCGCCAGTCTTCGCCGTCCGGGCCGACGATGTCCGAGGTGGACCATGAGGTCATGGTAGAGGGTGAACGCCACCCGTTCAAAACCCAATCGGAACAACCGAGGACAGGAAATTAGAAACTGAGAGGGAGTATGCCCCCACATGGGCGCGAAGTCGTGGTACAAACCCGTCGTCTTCACCCTCGTAGCGCTCGGCTTGCTGCTCATCGCCATCGGCGCTTCTCTCACCGAACCCGGCGCTGATGAAATCGCCTACGGCACGAACGGTGGATTTGTCATCGATGCCTCAAACGTAGATGCATCCATCATCGTGATCACGGACGAGGTTGATGGAAATTGCGAAAACTTCGGCTTCAGCGTTGACCTCCGTGACGGAAACTTCGGCTTCATTCCGGTTGAAAAAACGGATTGCAAAAACTGGTCGTCCTCCGATAGCTATCAGTATCGACTGAACAACCTCACCGAAGGAAGCTATGGCTTCAGCGCAAGCGATTCGGTCAGCATCATGGCCGTGAAGGGCAACCTTGACGACTTCATGGAGGATTACGCCACGGGAAATGCCATCGCTGACCTCGGCTCGGGCATGTGCTGCATCAGCATCCTGCTCCACGTCTTCGTCGGCCGTGGCATCGCCATGTCGAACAAAGCAGAACACCAGGTCACGGTCGGCTCAACGTTCACCAGTCTGACGGTGGCCAGCACACCGTACTTCGAGCAATTCGGCCACCAGCCAGAACAAGCACCCTCTTCCGAACATGCACCCACCAAACAAACGCCCACCGAAGATAGCCTCGACAAGGAGGTCGGGAGTACCGGTGCGTTTTGGGGTGGCATCAAGGACGATTAGACAACGATGTCGTCGGGGTCCAAGGCCTTCGTTTGGCTGAGTCGCTCTTGGGCGATGGAGCAGTAATCCTCCGACAGGTCAACACCGAGGTAGCGACGACCGTGCATCTTGGCAGCGACGCAGGTGGTGCCCGAACCGTTGAACGGGTCGAGGACGACGTCACCGGTAAAGGAGTACATCTCAATGCAGCGCTTGGGGAGTTCAACCGGGAAGGGTGCAGGGTGGTTGACACGGGAAGCACGCTCGGTGGCGAAGGACCAGATGGACTTCGTGTGCTGGATGAAATCGTTGCGAGGAATCGTATCGAGTCGCCCGTCCGCTCGCTCTGTTTTGCTGCGGGGAAGTTTGTAGTCGCCCTTGGAAAACACGAGCAGGTACTCGTGGACGTCTCGCAGGCAAGGGTTGGACGCCGACTGGAAGGAGCCCCAGGCGCAGGAGGAACCGGCGCTGGCGGATTTGTCCCAGATGATCTCACCGCGCATTAAGAAGCCGATTTCAGCCATGATGATGTTGATGTGGGAGGAAAGCGGAATGTACGGTTTTCGCCCCAAATTCGCCACGTTGACCACCATCCGGCCCCCGGGGGTGAGGACGCGGTAGCACTCGGCAAACACGTCGTGAAGCAGCGTCAGGTATTCCTTCAGCGAGAGGTCCTCGTCGTAATCCTTGGAGGCGTTGTAGGGAGGTGAGGTCACCACCAAATGCACGCAGTTATCGGGCAGCGGCAAGGTGCGTGAATCGCCGCACAGCACGGTGTTGGCGTGCTCTTCGGGTAAAACCTGGGCGGCGCCGACGTCTCGTGAACTGACGAGGCCCTCGTTGAGACGGCTCGTGTAGTAGACGCTGGCGTCATGGCCCTCACGGCGGGACACGCCGAAGGACGAGGTGGCGGTGGAGGCGCGACGACGAGCACCCTCCAAGGGTGTGCTGTCCTCCAGCGCTTTATCGGCCATGGAGGGCAAGGGCGTCGCGGGACTTATCACCTTTCGCGCCCAAAGCAAGGGTGGCACGCGCGTCTTGCGACCCTTCAGTACAACCCGATGAAGGCTTTGCAGGCCTCGACCATGGTTCCGAGTGCTTCCTCTGGCGGCTCGTGATGGGCCTTGAACCGAAAGGTGCTCTTGCCCGAAAGGTAGCGATTGAGCGCGGCAGGACGGACCTCAGGGTGGTAGTACATCGGCAAAAGATAGAGCCCCACATGGTGCTTTTGGATGCGCAGCGTGAGAAAGGGCCGGCCAGCCGGCGTCTCAACGCGCCAATCACCCGGCTCGTCGGTTGTGCACACCAATTCGTCGACGTGCGGACGCAGGAGTTGCTGCAACCCAGCCCAGGTGAACAGCAGGTTCTCGTTCTTCATGAGCCTCAAGCCAGCGTCCGGTCGCTGCGTCAAAAAATGCTTCTTCTCCCGCCCCCAACGCCAACACGGCTCCGAGTGTCGGGGTGTTGCTTATGTATGTCCAAGAACAAGACATAACCGGTTCCCATGGAAAAGGCCATGGCCGTTCTTGTTGTTATCCTGATGAGCAGTTCCCTTGCGGGGTGCCTTGGCGAAGGCGAGTCGCCCGTATCCTACATCTCGAGTTCGGACTGCACCGCGGTGTACCACGTCGAGTTCTTTGACAACTCAAACGACGAGTTTGACGAGTGGGGCGGAGAGGTCACCTTTGTCAGCTCAGACGGCACGGAAGAACAAATCGCTGACTTTTCCAGTGAGAAAAAGTACGTCTTCTTGGACGAATCCATGACGTGGTCCATGGAATACACGTTTTACGAGGACGATATTGGTTTCATGGCCAACGGCATCGTGTACGGAGGGTACAACCAGGAAGGCGATTCCGGTACCGTTGAGTTGGTGCTAACGCGTCTTGGCAGCCAAGTCGAGGACAGCACCGTTGAGGAAATCGGAGGCGTTACGCTCGCCGATTGTGGTTCAGAGGAGAACCACGTGGAATTCTTTGACCTGAGCGCCTTCACTTTCTGTTGTTGGGACGGTGAGGTTGAATTCACAACAGATGCCCGTGAGGGCGTTGCCCTCTCCAGTTTCTCAAGCAACAGGAAGTACGTGACCCTCGAAGAAGGGCATGTTTGGACGATGACGTACACGTTCTACGAAAGCGACATCGGATTCATCGTCGACGGGCAGACCTACGGTGGAAACAACCAGGAAGGCGACTCAGGTACCATCACCATCGACCTATCCTGATGTTCGCCCTGAGCGGCGGGCGAGGGATGAAAAACCGAAGGCCCTTGGGTGGATTTGATGGCAAAGGTCCTGACCTTGGACGACGTCAACGTGGACGGAAAGACCGTCCTGCTCCGCGTGGACATCAACAGCCCGTTGGACCCGGCCACGAAGGCCTTTCTCGACGACACCCGTATCCGCGCCATTCTGCCAACCATCCAGCGGCTGGTGAAGGCCAAGGTCATCATCATGGCCCACCAGTCCCGTCCCGGAAAAGACGACTTTACCAGCACCCTCGGTCATGCTCGTGAACTTGGGCGTCTGCTCGGTCGTCAGGTGAAGTGGGTGGACGACATTCACGGCCCCAAGGCCATGAAGGCTATCGAAGAACTCCAGGCCGGACAACTGCTGATGCTCAACAACGTCCGCATGGATGAGGAGGAAACCACGGTCAAGGACATAGTGGCCATGGCCGAGACTCGTTTCGTTCAGCGGCTCGCCAGCGTGGCGGACCTCTTCGTCAACGATGCCTTTGCTTGCGCCCACAGAGCGACACCGTCCATCATCGGCTTCACCGGTTTGCTGCCCTGCGTAGCAGGTGAACTGATGGGCAACGAAATTCAGAAACTCGACCACGCCCTTGAGACGCCCGAACGCCCGTGTCTTGCCGTCCTCGGTGGCGTGAAGGTCGACGATTCCATTCAGGTCGCCGACAACATGCTGCGCAACAACATCGCCGACGCCCTCTGGCCCACCGGAGGGGTGGCCAACCTCCTGCTGGATTTGGCCGGCTACGACATCGGCGAGCCCAACCGCGCCTTCCTCAAGAAAGAACTCGGGAAGAACTGGGGTGCCACCATCCGGCAAGCGAAAGCGCTGATCGAGGACTACGGCAACGCCATTCATCTCCCCGTGGACCTTGCTGCCAACATCGAAGGCAACCGCGTGGACATCCCGCTGGACAAGTTCCCCATCGAAGCGCAGTTTTGGGACATCGGCATCACCTCCGTGTTCCACCTCTCAGCGGCCATCCGAGCGGCTGGAACCATCATCCTCAACGGACCTGCCGGCGTGTTTGAGAACCCCGATTTTGCCTTGGGTACCATCGAGATGCTCAACGCGTGCGCCGAGTCCGACGGCTACGCCGTGATGGGCGGTGGTCACACCGCCACGCTCGTCGCACAGCGAGGCCTGGCCGGGAAGATGGGGCACGTCTCTACCGGTGGCGGCGCCTGTTTGGATTACATCGCCGGACGCCCGCTGCCAGCCGTGGTCAGTCTTGAGCAGAGCGCCGTAGCGTTTGGCATCGACATCAGCTCGGCTGAAACCAAGGCGTAAAGGAGCCACAGGGGAGACTCGAACTCCCGACCTTCTGATTACGAATCAGACGCTCTACCAACTAAGCCACAGTGGCGGCAAGCCTGCCGCTGTCTCAATCAAACATAAGCCCCACGGTGCGAACCTCAGCGTTCATGAATCATGGCGAGCAGGCCCTCCCATGAGCGATGCTCCCGTCCGCTACCGCAACACGGTCCTGTACGACCGCGGCGGACAGAAGACCGTGGGCGATGTCTTGCTCCACGCCGACGGCTCGTGGACGGCTTCCAACGGCGACGAGGACGTCGTTGAGGACATTGACGGCTCAAAGCGGCTGATCACCCGCAGTTTCCAAAACTGGCACACGCATTTGGCAATGCAGTTGAACGCACGCGACTTCAGCGACGGCTTTCCGCTTCATCGCTGGCTTGAGGAAGCCATCTTTCCCACCGAAGCCCGCATCACGCCCGAGTATGTTCGCATGGGAAGCCGCTGCGCTGCAGCCGAAATGATACGCACCGGGAGCAGTTTTGCGGCGGACATGTACTTCTATCCCAGCGTCACTGGCGAGGTGTTGACCGAAGCGGGCTTGCGTGGACTCGTTGGTGGACCGGTCAGCGATGCCGCCCTTCCAAGCCACCCGGACGCAGCCTCTGCGCTCGAGGAGCTTGACGGGTTGCTCGCCTCGAACAGCGATGAGGCGTTGGTTCAGTACGCCATCGCCACCCATTCGGTGTACCTGTGCAGCGAAGACACGTTGCGACGGGCATCGGAACTGGCCGAAAAGCGAAGCGCTCGACTCCACATTCACGTCAGCGAGACGCGCAAAGAGGTCGCCGACTGCCACGCCAAAACGGGCCTCTACCCGGTGGAATACCTCAACAGCATTGACTTCTTCCAGCCCGGTACGTTGTGCGCCCACGCCTCCTGGGTGAAGAAGAACGAGATTCGCATGCTGAAGCGGCACGAGGCCACCGCCATTCACTGCCCTTCCTCCAACATGAAACTCGCTTGCGGGGGTACGCTGTCGCTGCCGGCCTACATGGACGCAGGCGTCGATGTGCGGTTGGGAACCGACGGTGCGGCCTCCTCAGGTAACGGCCTCAACATGCAGGCGGAGGCTCGCTTGGCCTCGCTCGTGCAGCGCCACGACCATTGGGATTCGACCCTTCTGCCAGCCGTTGAGGCCATGGACTTGGCCACCAAAGGAAGTCGAGACTGGGCCGTATGGAATCTTGAGGATGTGCGCATGCGCCCTCGAGGGCGCTCGGACAACCGGCATCTGGCCAATCTCATCTTCAACGGAGCCGACTGCATGGATTTGTGGGTGAACGGAAAGGCGCTGCGCAGGGACGGCACCACACTCACGGTTGATGAGACGGCCGTGCTTGACGAAATCGACGCTGCGGTTGCGACCTATTACGACGGCGTTGAATGAGCTCACTCAACCCGTGAGTACGCCAGTCCCGCCACGCCCAGTAAGGCGAACAAGAAGTAGGCAACAAAGCCCGCTTGGAGGTGGACTTCGTAGTTCATGTTGACCTCGGCTCCAGCCGGCAGGGTTTCGCCCACCGTTCCGATACCAGCGAAGTGAACGCCGGGCGCGACGTCCCAGGTCAGCCCTTTGCTACCGTCAGTACCGGCGGCAAGAACATCCGCATCGTAGGGCGTGCACGCTGTGGTGGAACCCTCGTTGAACAGACCCGGCGGATTGGCTTCACAGGTCTTCTTCTCGTCGTCGTCGACGATGACCACGTAGATATCATCCCGGTCCCATGTCAAGGTCAGACTGGCCGATATGAACGTGCTCAAACCGTTTTCCGGAAGCGGTTCATCACTGAAAAACGTCCGCTCGGGAACGTTGGGTGTCGGGATGTCGTTGACCTCGCCTTCAAGAACAAAGCCAATGGAGCCGACGAGCCCCAAAACAACGGCAAGAGCGACCAAGCCGTAGCCAATCTTCTCTTGCGTTCTCATGATGGGCCCACCTCATGCGCCTCGACAGCGAGGCATCAGTCGTCATCGGATTTCCGCTTCACGGCACGACGCTTCACGGGCGCCTTGCGAGGTGCTGCACGGCGGCCGACTTTTCGGGCGGGTCGCTTCCTGGGCTTCTCGTCCTCGTCGTCGTCCTCGTCATCATCGTCATCATCTTCGTCGTCGTCATCGTCGTCGTCATCACCGTCACTGATCTCGATGGACTCAGGCTTCTTCTTTCGACGGCGCGACTTGCGTTGGACGATGTTGATGGCGAACGGGTCGTCATCATCGTCTTCGGGAGCAGCGGCGGTTTGGGATTCTTCCTTCTTTTCCTCTTCAGGGGTCGAGGCTGCCCCGGTGCCGGTCACGGCGTCCATGTCGAGGTCTTGACTGGTGCCCATGAATTCGGCCATCCACGAGTCGTCGTCCTCTTCTTCGCCACGCTTCTTCTTTTTCGGCCCGGACATGCTCGTACGGACGATCAACAGCGAGACCACGATGGCCAGGACGTTCACAACACCGATGATCCACACCAACACGTAGGGCGGGTCGGTGTAGGATGGCGTGATGGTTTCGGGCTCAACCGGGGGTTTGAGCGCTTCTTCGTACGAACATACGGTCGTGCCGTCCAAACGGTTTCGACAATAATCAACGATGAACTCAACGTTCTTGGAGACTTCATTTCCGGCAGCGTCGGTCGCACGAACGCTCAGCCGGTGAATGCCGGGCTCGAAATTACCGGCCGAGATTTCCATGTCACCGGTGATTTCACGGTTGTTTTCGTCGTGGTAGGTCAATCCCGTCATGTCCGACCACGGTGTGGAAAGGGAGACGCCCGTCGTTCCGCCATAGTGGTAGGTGAACCGGTACTGGAAGGTGGTCACCACAACATCGTCCTCAACGCCTGCAAGGACATTGATTTTGTTGCCGTAAAGATACTTTGACCCGTCGCTTGAGGGGGTGGGTGAATAGATGCTGATGGACGGGAGTTGAGCGTCGATGGAGAGGTGGCCCCAACTCTGATTCACCACGTTGTTCGATTCGTCCTCCATCACCACATACACGGTCATATCACCAGCTTCTGAACTTGAAAGAATGCTGAAGTCGTACGTGAAGAGCGGGCCGAGATTGGGATTGTTTCGATTGTCATTCAGCAAGGCCAGGGGCTCGTCCGTTCCCGTCAGCACGCCGCCGTTAGAAGTGGTGATGTAAATGGTCGGCGTGGTCCCAAGGTCCTCGTTAACCTGCACCCGAATGGTGTATTGGCCCGCGACGAGGGTGGTGCTGTCGTAGAGTTCACCGTTATCGTCGAACACGGAAAGAGTCGCATTGGGCAGCAGCGTGTCTTCGGCAACCTTGAACGCGTTTCCACCGAAACCGGCGAAGATTTCGCCATTGAAGTTTCCAAATTCATCGGTGATGGTCACGGCGTACCAGACGTTTCGGTCAACATCGGCAGGAATGGTAAACTCACGGGTGAGCGTGTCGCTGACCACGGTGGTGGCGTCGATGTCCATGAGAACGGGCTCCCAGCCGTCGGTCTCGATGGTGGAGACATCGTTCTCGTCCTCGCCGAAGGGTTCACCGTAATGGCGCCAGATGGAGTAGGACTCGTTGTTCTCGTCCTCGTTGAACCATTCAAGGCTGACGAGGTTGAGAGAACCAATAGAGAAGGCGTTCTTGATGCGCGGCGGGTTGGGTGCACGGGTGTCCTCAAAGGGCACCTGGAAGTAATTTTGAACCAAACCCGTGTAGTGATAGGTGCCGTTGACATTGCCGTAAAGCGCCTCTGAGGTGACGAAATAGAACGAGTTGGTGCGGTATTCATCGTCGGGCACTTCGACATCAAAGGAGCCGATACCGTCGCCCACCGTTCCAAGATACGTCATGGTCTCGTTCTCAACGAATTGTGCTCCACTGACGCGGTAGGTGGTGTGCCAAATGTGGTAGATTTCGCCTTCAATGCCGAGTTGGTCGCTCCAGGTGACCCGAGTGGTTCGGTCGCCGATGAACTCAGCATGGACGTTGGTCGGCTCGGCCACCCAACCGTAGAAGGCGTTCTCCTCGATGGCGTTGGTACACGCATCGCCGGTGGTGTCCGTGTTAATGACGCCCGTGGCGTCGACGGTGACCACACAATAGTACGAGTAGCCAAGGAAGCCCTGCGGGACTTCAATGGCGTAGGCGTTAATGCCCTCAAGGATCCCCTCAACAACGAGTGAAACATCGTCCCGCAGGATGGTTGCAAAGGGTTGGTCGGAACGGTAAACACGGTAGGTCTCTCCGGTTTCAGCGGCGACATCGCCCCACGAAATGCTGGTGGTGCCGGTTCCGTCGGTGTTGGAGGTGAATTCTGCTGAAAGCAAGATGGGTTGGCTGGGGGGGCGGTTGTCCTCAAGCACCGGGTCAGTCATGGTGTTGTCGCCAACAAAGCGGATGTCTTCGTAATCATCGCCGTTCTCGGTGTAGTTTGGAAGATAATAGGTCAGCGAATAGTAGCTGCTTCGCTCCGTGTTCGGGGGGATATCAACCGTGTAGGTGGTGTCCGTGGCGTTGAGCACTGCGATGGGCGTCTCCTGCGAGACGAGGTACGAACCCAGCTCCCGGGTGATTTGGTAATCCGTTCGCCAGACCCGAATTTGCAAGGCATCGGGCCCCGTTTCGGGAAGGATGCTGTTGATTTGGTTGTAGTTCAGCCAGTTGAGGGTCGTTTGACTGCTGGCGGCGTCAAACTGGACCGAGATGAGGAAGGGCGTGTACACCGACCGTGTGATTTCTTCAACGGGTTCGTAGATTTGCGAGCCGTTGAACAGCAATTCGGCTGCTTCGGTGCCGTTGGAAAGCATGGTGGTGATGGCGTAGTAAAACGTCCCGTTGGTTCCGGGCGCTACGGGGAAGGTCACGCTGTGTCCCGAGTGGATGCCCCCTTGGCAGTTGAACGGGTTGCCTCCGGTCTCACCTGCATCACAGGCATCGACTTCCGCAAAGTGGTCCAAATCGCCCAAATTGACCGCATCGATGGGTGATGTGTGTCGATAGAGCATGTACGTTGCACTGAACAAGCCGGTCAGTTCGGACCCGCCTGTGGCGATGTTCTCCCACGTGATGACCGTGGTTTCCGAAGCGTTGTCAAAGACCGCCTGAATGTTTTGAGCCTGCAAATTGGTGGGTTCACCCTCGCTATCGTTGGCGTGAACAGGGCTCAATGGAGCGAGTGCAAGAAGCATGACTGCGGTCAAGATGACGGCGCGCAGACCACCGTTTCGTTCAGCCGTTGGGCTACCCATCATCTACCATGTCGCCTTGGTCCGTTATCACTATGTCGCTTCAAAAAGGACAAATCAGCCCATCAAGGGACCGTTTTGAGCCTGCCAATCCTTCACGAATCCGACTCGTTTTCAATGCCGGGTTGGGGCAACGGGTCGGCCGCATCAAGCGCCTGAATTTCCCCTTTGGCTTGAACAAAGCGTACGGTGAAGGTCCACAAGCCGCCGATACCGGAAATGAACACGATGAGGCTCAACGGATTGACCTCGATGTGGTCAAACATGCCGGGGTACATGGCGTCAATGCTCCAACCCGCCAGCACCATCACGCCCATCACGACCAGTGAGAGAAGTGTCAAGACCGTCCGGTCCGCTCTTGAAAATCCACGGTAGTTCCTCGAACCGGCAACGGCTTGGGCCTGTGTGCCCATGTAGGAGCCCAACAAGGTCAGGAAGGCGGCGGCAAACCCGAGGGTCGTATCGCCAACAAACACCGAGGCGCTGATGCAGACCACCCACGTGCCGTCCAAGATGCGGTCAATCGTGTGGTCGAGGTAGTCGCCCCACCGGGTGACTTCACCTTTGGCTCGGGCCAAAGACCCGTCAAGGCCGTCGATGATCATCGCAAGCCCAATCATGAGTGCAGCACTGAGCAACCATCCCCCGCCGGTCGAGTCGTCGGGGGCGTACATCGCCAACAAACCGCCGACGACACCGAAGGGAAGGGCCAGCCATGTCACGGTGTTGGGCGACATTTTGTAGAAGGTCGTCAACAAAGGCTGGAGCCACGCTTCCCAACGACGACGCATTTTCTCAAGGGCCATGGAAGCACCACCTCCAAGGGGGTGTTATGGTTTATGGAAGCCGAGCGGGTCAACCCATGGATTCGCTCAGCCAATCCAACGCCCCGTCAGCCATGGCCGACAGCGGCTCGCTCGGCAATCCTTTGCGGTACCACGCCTCGACCTCGTCGGCGAGTTCAGAGGACGCATGCTGTCCAGCATCCAATTCCAAGAGCGGAAGGTCGACCTCAAATTCCAGCAGTTCCGCCCAGTGGCCTGCCGTCATTTCCCATTCGACATTGGCACGAACTTTGTCTGCATTGTACCCTCGAGTTTCAAGCCGCTGCGCGAGCGATGAAGGTCGGCAGCGTAGAAGAACCAATCCATCGACCTCCAGCAGATGGGCCAGATGCCCATCGACCAACCAGCAACCCGATGTCGGGGGTTTCCATGCCTCAGCAAGACGGTGAATGTCGATAGGAGCGGCGCCGTCGGTGGTATCAACCTCGCCCAAGCAGCCGTGTTCTTCGGCCACGTCACCCAGCGAGAGGACCGCCCAACCTCGGGATTCGAGCGTGGTGCAGAGGTGGGTCTTGCCCACGCCCGGCGTACCGGAGACGGCCAAAACGCAGGGGTCCATACGGCATTCTCGCTGGCGGTGGTTGATAAACGCAGAAGGCAGAATGCGAACCACGGCAGCAAAGGCTCCATAGCCTCGGAGGCCCTCAGGTGGATTGGTAGCATGTTCGGGATGCAAGACCCCTCACAGACCTTGCATCAAATTGAACGATATGTTCAGGAGGGACGGTTGGAACTCTCCGAAGTGATGGCAACCCAGTTTTGCGACATGATGCTCGCCAAGAAAAAGCGGGAGCCTCAAGACCAAATCTTCCTGCTCAAAGGGCTTCGCTTGATGTGCGACATCTACCTGTTGCGAGGCAAAGCCGACCAGAGCATGGCCACGATCAAACGCATGCACGGCGAACGCAAGGCGCTGGTCAAGGTGCTGCGGAAACATGCGCCCCAGATGCTCGCCTCAATGCAACCCGAACACGAAGACCACCTCCGTGCAGGCCTTCTTTGGGCTGCGGCGGGAAAGTCTCGCAAGGCGGCCAAAGCCTTCAGTGTGTGTGAGAAGTTGATGCCAGGTCATTTGGCAGCAGCTCAAGCAGCGTTGAACGCGATACCGAACCCACAGCATGCTGAACGCTTTCTGGGGGCCATCGCTTCGGCAGGCGACGTCATTCAGGCCAACGGTGTGTTTCAACTCGAACCGAAAGGTTCGCCTGCGGTGGCGCTCCACGACGTGTTGACCACCCTGCACCATGCCGCAACCTCGGTGCCCAAACATGCCGAGCGGTTTCAAGCGGAGCGCACGCGGCTTGAGGGGCAACAGGCGGCCATCATCGCGGGAGAACAAGCGGCAAACGCTCGGCTTCAAACAGCGTTGGACAGTTTGCAGCCAAAGCACGATTACTACCAGTACGGTTGATGGTAGCGAGGGATGGATTTGAACCATCGATCTCCGGGTTATGAGCCCGACGGGATATCCAGACTACCCCACCTCGCTACTCCGTCCGCCAAGGTTCACCGCTTTCAAACCACCGTCTCGACCCCATCATGAAAACGGGTGATTTGATGAGGTGGTACGACCTACCCTATTCATGCGAGGCGACTGCGTCAAGACGATGGCCGTGCTCGCCGTCATGCTCGCTGCAACGCTGACGGGGTGTCTCTCCAACGGCGACGGGGATGGGGACAACAACCCGATTTCAATGAACGTCCACTACGACACCACTTCGGGCACCATCGCAGAACTGGTGCAAAATGGAGCGGTCATCTCAACGACGGGCGTTGAATTGTCGTTTGATTTCGCAAGGGTGTCCTCAAAAGCCGGGATGATGAAGACGTTCTCGTTTGACCCTGGCGACGACGACGACGGGGTCAACGCCATTACGGTGAATGCCAATGAACAAGCCACCATTACCTACACCTACCAAACCCACGGGTTGTTCACCGCCGTCCTTTCGGCAACCGATGAAAGCGACAACGAAGCCTCAATGGAACTCGTATTGCGCATCGATAAGGAAATCGATTGGACTCAAACCAACACCGACGACCCCGATTCCATGGTGCTCGCCACCACCCCTGACTGCCAGTGCCCAACCCCTGAACATCTTGCCGTGCAATCCACCATCACCAACCGAAACGATATCCTTCCCGGAACCCAAATCACGGTGACCTGGCACCTCGTTGACCCGGAGGGTGAAGAGCAGGCCTTCCATACCGAACAGATTGGCGACGGGCAGGAAGCATCTTGGACGCACAGCCAATACAATGTTGATGGCGGAGATTGGGCACTCAATGTCTCCATTGACGCAGGAAACGATTCCATCGATATTCATCACATCGTCACCATCGCCTATGAGGCGGTTGAATCATCGCCGAACCCCTTGGAAACAGAGGCGACCGTTCGGCGCTCATGATTCACTTTCAGTTTGACGAAATCAAAACTAAAAGTGAAGAAAACGATGCACTGAGCGCACGATATTATCGCAAATCTTCCGTCGTCAACCCGTTCGAGTTCGGCCACCCTCCTTCGCTCCTTCATATAGTGAAGCACGCCACCGCCAAAATGAAGGGATGGAACATGCCAACAAAATCGAAGAAAAAAGTCAGCATTGAAGTTGAAAAGAATGAAGCACCGGTGGACGAGAAGGTCGCACCAATGGCTGAAGAAGAAGAGGTCAAGGTGACCATCGAAGACCTGCCAGGTGTAGGGCCTGCAACAGCAGAAAAACTACGCGAAGCCGGATTTGAGGAACTCTTGGGACTCGCCGTGATGTCGCCTGCCGACCTCGCAGAAGAAGCCGAACTCGGTGAGGCCGTCTCGGCCAAGATCATCGCCGCTGCAAAGAAGATGGCCAACATCGGCGGCTTCGTTTCAGGTGATGCACTCCTCGAGCGACGCCGTGAAGTCCAGAAGCTCTCCTCCAAGGTTCAATCCATTGACGACCTGCTCGGCGGTGGATTCGAAACCCAAGCACTCGTGGAAGTCTACGGTGAATTCGGTAGCGGTAAGACCCAGATTGGGCACCAACTCGCCGTGAACTGCACGCTCCCGGAGGACCAGGGCGGTCTCGACGGTGATGTGTTCTACATCGACACCGAGGACACCTTCCGACCCGAGCGCATCACTCAGATGGCCCGAGGGCATGGACTGGACCCCGACTACGTGCTGTCCCGTATCCATGTCGCCCGAGCCTACAACTCCGCTCACCAAATGCTTCTGGCTGACGAAATCAAGCGAATGAGCAAGGGACTCAACGTGAAAATGATCATCGTCGACTCGTTGACCAGCCACTTCCGTGCTGAGTTCATTGGACGAGGCATGCTGGCTCGCCGACAACAAAAGCTCAACAGCCACCTGAAGGACCTCAAGAAGCTCGCCGATGTGAACAACGCGCTCGTGCTGGTGACCAACCAAGTTCACTCCAAGCCCGACGCCATGTGGGGCGACCCCACGAAGCCCATTGGCGGTCACATTCTGGCGCACGCCAGCACCTTCCGACTCTACTTACGCAAGGCGAAGGGCGGACGACGCATCGCTCGTTTGGTCGACTCACCGAACCTCCCCGACGGTGAGTGTGTCTATCAGGTCACCGAAGAAGGACTGCGCGACTGAACCGGCTTCGAGAAACGGCCTCTCAAACCCGTCTCCCGCGCCCTTCCAGTGGCGGCACATTGAAGATGTCCACAACGGAAAATGTGGTCATGCGCCATTTGATCGAACGTGTACTGGAACTCTCCGAAGAGGAACAACGCGTGGTCCAACATGCTGAGGTGCCCGACCAAGGCACCGAAGAAGAGCTGAAGGCGCTGCTTGAATCGCTCCAGCCTCGCATCCGTGTCTACGGTGTTGGGGGTGCTGGATGCAACGCTATCAACCGATTGTTCGATGAAAAGTTGTTCGAATCCTCCTACGTGACAGGGTACGCCATCAACACCGATGCACAGGCCCTCCTCCAATCACCCATTCAGGAAAAAATCCTGATTGGCCGGACGGCCCGAGGCCGAGGGGCCGGAGGCGACCCGACCAAGGGCGAGGCAGCAGCGTTGGAGTCTGAACGTGTGCTACGTCGCATCACGAACGACACCCAACTCGCCATCATCACGGCGGGCATGGGAGGCGGTTCCGGGACCGGTGCTGCTGGACATATCGCACGTCTCGCCAAAGCGCAGGGCGCCATGACCATCGCCGTGGTAACCTACCCGTTCAAATCCGAGGGATCCCTTCGTAAGCAAAACGCTGAGTGGGGTCTTGAGCGCTTGCGAGAACACTGCGACACCATTTTGGTCATTCCCAACGAGCGCTTGTTGGAAATCGAGGGTGTCAAAGACCTCCCGATCGCAAGTGCCTTCCGGGTTGGGGACGAATTGTTGGTCCGTTCCATCACCGGCGTGACCGAACTGCTCACCACCGACGGCATGGTGAATCTTGACTTTGAAGATCTGAAATCCATTGTCAATTCGGGCGCTGGCGTCGCGATGATCGGTCTTGGCAGCGCCAAAGGGCCGGGACGTGCCGACGCTGCGACGATGGAAGCGTTGCATTCGCCCTTGCTTGATTTGGACATGAGCGACGCTCGTGGCGCCCTCATCAACGTCGTCGCTGGAACCACGCTGACGTTGGGCGAAGCAGAGCGTTGCTCCCAACTCATCAAGGAACAGATTTCACCGAATGCTAAAATCATCTGGGGAGCTGCTGTACGCGAAGAACTTGGCGATGACGAGTTGCGCGTGATGTTGGTTCTCACCGGCGTGAAAAGCGACCAAATTCACGGCTCGACCGAAAACCGTCAACTTCGAGCGTTGCGCAATCGGCAAATCGAGTTCGTCAACTGATCACGGCCGGGCAACCGACCAAAGCAGTGCGAGGATGAGCAGGAGGCCAACGGCAAGCAGCATCCGGTCGGTTTGACTGACACCGTCAATGCCCTCCTCGGGCGAAAGGTCCCCTTCGTACATAACACCGGGAACAACGGTCTCCAGCGTTGACCACGCATCACCTGTTTGTGCGTTGTTTCCGTTGACAGCATTGCCGTGAACGGTAAAGGTCGTGGCGGTGTCGTTAGCGGGTGGGGCCGTCCATGCAAAGGTCCATGCTCGATGATACGAACCGTTTGAGGTCTGCGTCCATCCGTTGTCACGCTCCTGCACGCTCGTGTTGTCGTAGGCCAGTTCTCCGTCTGAAATCAACATCCGGAAACCGCCCTGTGAGCGGTTATCGACGGCTTCAATCGGGCTGATGACTTCAAGGGTTAGCGTGTAGGTGATGTTGGATTCAAACGCATCGGGAAGCCCGGTAAGCTGCACCTTCGTTTCGGCCTCGGGCGTGTGACAGAGGCATCCTTCATTGGCTTCGTCCCCCAATCCGTACGGCGAGGCGACCGCCAGTTGATTCCCCCACAGCAACAGGAACATGGTCGCCAAGAACAAGGTGCGGGGGCGGACCATGCCGTCTCCAGCAAGGGGGGTGGTAAGAGGCTTGCTTTTTATCTCAATCCGTGATGCAACAAGGGACAAAAGAAACCATGCATTAAGTATGAAGAGGCGCGAATATAATACTATGATTGAGGAGTTCGGTGTTCCCGAGACCGATAATGAAGACATCGACATTTACGAAGCCCTCGGCCTCAACACGCCTGTTTCAAACGAGCAGCCTGCTGTCCAAGCCTACGACCCGCTGGCCGCCTTTATGGAGGACGACGAAGAGCCGGTGGCCGAGTTGATGGCGAGCCCAAGCGTCTCCGCCGAGAGCGTTGAATCACTCCTCGCAACGTTGGCTCGTGATTTGCTGGACCACGAACGCCTCGTCGCCTCGCTCTCTGGCGGACAAGTGGACATGGCCAGCCTCAAGGTCGAGCGAGACCGAGAGGCCTACCATCTCTCACTCATCGTCGACATGGGCGGTGAACACATCAAGCCCTTCGCCACCGTGTTGGCTGTCGAAGACGCATGGAAACCCATGGCCGCTCCCAAAGGCCTGCATGCTCGCTGGAAGCCTGTGTACGACTCCCTTTGCAAAGCACTGACCGATGCGCTTGCCCAACAGGGTCGGCCCTCAAGCCTCTGAGTCTTCGTGGACGACGACCTTGAAGTCGATTGGAATATCGGGGTTCAGGGAGCTTGCGACGCTGCAATATTTCTCAAGCGTCTTGTCAACGATTCGCTCAACCAGTTTGACAGGCACATCACCGACGATATGAAACACCATGCTGATGGAAAGAAAACGCCGGGGCGGCTCGGAGGCCCGAGTGGAATCGAGTTCGACCCATGCCTTGCTGAACGCACGGTCCTTCATGCCGATGACGACATCGACAAGCGTGCACAAGCCCACCGTTTGCAACGCCACTTGCATGGGCGATGGCCCGTCGTTCCAATCGTATGCAACTTCCTGGCCTGATGAAGTATAACCAACGGCCGATGAGCCACCTCGCCATTCCACGCGTCCCTGCATGCACATGGCAGGGGCGGTTCATTCTTGAAGGAGAGGTATGTGGGCGATGCTGAGAGACATGACAGGTACACCGGTAACCATGGACAACGGCCAACTCAAGGTCCCCAACGACCCTGTGATTCACTACATCGAGGGCGACGGTATCGGCGTCGACATCACCCCGGTGATGATTCGTGTGGTCGACGCAGCCGTGGAGAAAGCCTACGGCGGCGAGAAAACCATCGTTTGGTCAGAAGTGCTCGCCGGCGAGAAGGCCTTCAACGCCACCGGAGAATGGCTGCCTCAAGCCACACTTGATGCGATGAAGACCGGTTTGGTCTCCATCAAAGGCCCCCTCACCACGCCCGTCGGTGGCGGCATCCGCTCCCTCAACGTCGCGCTTCGACAGAAACTCGACCTCTATGCGTGCGTCCGACCGGTCCGCTGGTACGACGGCACACCTTCCCCGGTCCGAGCACCCCAAGATGTGGACATGGTCATCTTTCGAGAAAACAGCGAAGACGTCTACGCTGGCATTGAGTGGGAAGCTGAAAGCGACGGCGCCAAACAGGTCATCGATTTCCTTCAAAACGTGATGGGCGTCGACAAAATCCGATTCCCCAACACCTCCGGTATCGGTATCAAGCCGGTCTCCAAGGAAGGCACGGCCCGTATCGTCCGTGCGGCCATCCAATACGCCATCGACAACGACCAACCAAGCGTCACGCTGGTCCACAAAGGGAACATCATGAAATTCACCGAAGGCGGATTCCGAGACTGGGGCTACACCCTCGCTCAGGAAGAATTCGGTGCGAAGGAACTTGACGGCGGCCCCTGGTGCACGCTCACCAACCCGAACACCGGAAACGAGATCGTCATCAAGGATGTCATTGCTGACGCCATGCTCCAGCAGATCATCACCCGACCTGCTGAATACAGCGTGCTGACCACCATGAACCTCAACGGCGACTACATCTCTGACGCTCTTGCAGCGCAGGTCGGTGGTATCGGCATCGCACCTGGCGCCAACATCAACTACGACACCGGCATCTCCATCTTCGAAGCCACCCACGGCACCGCACCCAAATACGCCGGCCAGGACAAGGTCAATCCCGGGTCGCTCATTCTCTCCGCTGAGATGATGCTCCGCCATATGGGCTGGAAGGACGCCGCCGACCTCATCGTCAAAGGCATGGAAGGCGCCATCTCGAACAAGACGGTGACCTATGACTTTGAGCGGTTGATGGACGATGCCACGCTGCTTTCCTGCAGTGCTTTCGGCGAGGCCATGATCCAACACATGTGAGTCGGTTGACACTCAACGAAGAGGCTCAGGCTGTCTGACGCTTCAACCACGGCTTGAGCGAGCGGTTATTTTTGGCAACACTGAACCCAAATCGCTCTTCGATGGCTCGGTCAACCAAGGTGAAATCACCGTCCATGGTGGCGACCAAAACCGCCCCAATGTTGGGCAGCGGCAAAGACGCAAGATGGGTGGCCAAACGGTAGACATCAAGGTCAGTAGATTCCGGATAAATCGCTCTTCCCTCAAGTTCGGTTCGGTAGGTGATGCCCCGGTAACCCTTGAGTTCGGAGAGTTCCTCAAACACATCGCTGTGGCGAATCAAGAATGCATTGAGGTCGTCTGAAGCCTCGGGAACGTCGGCGAGCATATCGGCGGTGGGTCGCCACGTGTTGTATTCCGAAAGCACCTCTTCAACGAGTTTCATCATGACCTCCTCGTTGAGTGTCGCTTCAAGCGTGGATGTGTCGACCATGGCACCCTTGAATCGAGAGACGAGACGCTGGTCTTTCGCAAACTGCTTGAGTTCACCACGAACATCTTCGGGAATCATCAGCTCCAAGCGCTTCGACTTAGCGTGATGAAGCAAGATGCGATGGAATTGATTCGACGCGATGATGTTCACGTTGGTATCAAGAACCAAATCCATGCGCTGATACATCCGCTCCACGAGGGCATCAACCAGGACGTTGGTGTCAACAATCACCAGCGGTGACAACGACAGGTTGTGTAAGAAACGACGCTTGGATGTTGGTATGTCGTCTTTGTATTGGGAAAACAGCGACTGCTCAACACCGGCCAGCCGATTGCGGGCGGTAATGGAAAATTTACTGGAATTTTGTGCCCGCTCGAGGTACATCAAGCCCTCAAACGCCCCTTCCTCAGCGGCGTTCTTGGCGATCTCATAGACCTCCTCCATCGAAGGCGAAGGGCTCTGCATGGCCTGTCGGAAGAGGTGCTCGAACTGTGTTCGTGAACGGCGAAGGTCGCGACTGATGTGGGTCGAAGCGGCCGTCACCCGCCCGAGGAAAGGCTCAGGAGGGAGGAGGTGGGCTTGTTCAAAGGGATAGTTTCGAAGCAGGTCAAGTTCTTCCTCGTTGTAGGACGTCCTTGTTTTTTCCACCATGTTGCCTTCAACGTCTTCCTCAAGCACGGTCTTCCGTTGCTGAACGTGGTTTCGGATCAGCCGAGCGGCTGCGTTGGTATCGGTTTTGGCCGTGAAACACACGCGCAGATAGAGCTTGAAACGTTCCGTAATGGCTGTTTTCAGCGATGGCACGCGTTCGAGCAAATCGATGGCCTCCGCCCACGAGGTGGCGTGCGCGTAGTGGATGAGCGATTTACGATACAGCATCAGCGGCAACGAGAGAACGAAATCGTCGTCCTCGCTTTCCGATGCCCATTGCGTCGATGTGCCGCCGCTTTTTCGCTCCTTCGTGAAAAGTTCGGCCGCTCGTGAATACTCGCGAGCAGAGTTCAACTCGTCTCCCAGTGCGGCAAAATGAGCCGCTCGGGCGAGGGGAGCCCAGGGAGACAACGGGTCGTTCTTTTGATACCAAACGACCAAGTTTTCAAGCCCCAAATCATGTTCCACCATCAACACCGAAAAGGATTGAATCAAACGGAGTGGAAGGGTTTCATTCTCCAAGAGGTCGTTCAATTCCTTGGCATCCTCTGTCTTCGCCATGCCGATGTTGTAGGCCTGCAAATGGCGGTTCATTGTCAGCGTGACCAACATAACATCAAACAAACGACGTTCGATGGCGGAGAGGTCCAACTCGTCCAAACTGGCCTCCATGTTGCGAATTTGTGTGGCGTTGACCACGCCGTTGTCGGCCAGCGCCCTGCTGATCGGTGAGAAGGCTTTGATGGCTTTCGCGTTGAGAACATCAACCACTTCGGGTGTTTCCTTGTAGATGCCTTCCATCAAGAAAAGAAGATGCTCGGCCAGCGGACTCAACACATCGGGGACATCGGCCCCGTGAATGGCCTGCAGGGCTTGGCTTCGGCAGGCATGAATGTGCGGTCGGAGCTCAGCGTCGATGTTGGCCGGAGCAAGGTGGCTGACGAGCAACGACATGTAAGGATAGGAGAGCGAGAGCATGGCGTCGCTGGCAAAGACGCGTGCCAAACGGTTCACGTCGAGGTCTTCCAGCAGCAAGGTCAAGGCTACAGGACGGCATTCGTCCCACATCGCTCCTTGCTCGTCGCACAGACGCTGGGCAGCCTTACGACGCAGGAGCGGGTTGAGAGCCGTATCTTGAGCGATGTGGAACAGAGCGTGCTCGTCAACGTCGTCCATGAAGCGCATGAGCCAAGCATCGGCACGCTCGCTGGCGAGTGAGGCGACGAGCGGTATCAATTCCTCAACGGCCGAAGAAGCATCGAGCCGGCGTTGTTCAAGCACATCGACCGCTTCTTCCTGTTTGCCCTCTCGCAACAGCGCCTTCAAGCGCCACCATGTCAGTCGGTCGCGCCCTTCATGAATGCCGGCCTGTTCAAGCAAATCCAAGCCTGTTTCAAGTTCGGTTGAGGTGCAGGCTTCGGCCTCAGAGGGTGCATGTTGCCATCCAAGGGTTCGACGGGCAACCGAAAGCGTATCGTCTCGGTTGAGCGACAGGAGCCCCGGCCAATCGTTCACCGTTCCGTTCAGGAGGTGTTCGAACTCCTCGAGCGCTTCAGCAAGGTCGCCATCTGCTTTTTTACAGGACTTTCGTGCAGATGCAGGAACCTCTTGACTCGCATGGAGCGCCAGAAGCACGGTGATGAACGACATGGAACCGTCCAGAGCGTCCAAGGGGTGCTCCAACGTCAACGATCGGCCACCCGAGATTTGGTTGGTTGCCTTTTGCAACGCCACTTTGATGTCCGGATCGTTGACGCCCGCACCGGCCAATTTCAACACCGTGACCACGGCGTCCTTGTCCCGCGGGTCAATCCAAAAGAAATCCGTCCCCATCGTCGTGGTCGCCTTCGCCTTGACCGCCTTGGCCTTGGGGAAAGCAAGAAATTGACCGAGAAGTGGCGTCTTTTCACCGATGGTGTGCCAGACGGGGTGAACGCCCTCGACCATGCAGGTCTCGCGAAGCAGGTTTTCATGGGCGTTCCAGGCTTCATCCCAACCGTCTTCATCGAGTTGCTTGTGAACCAGCAGGGTAGCGAGTTGGTACGCAGTCGTGTAGGGCGACTCGTCGATGACCTCCTGCGGTTTGTGAAGCCAGCCCATGTGCGAAGGGCCCGTTTGGCGTCCAGACCGACGCATCCGGCCACGTGGGCGGTTCATCGCCGGCCGACGAGGCGTTGCATCATCGTCATCGTCGGATGCGGGCGGCTCTTGCTCGTGAGCGGCGATGACGAGATGAGCGCGGAGCGGTTTGTCCAGCATTTTCCACGCTGATTCGCGGTTCATGATGGAAACGCGAGCAGCCCCCGACTTGGGTTTTGAAAACGCTGCCTTGAGGCAGGTCTCCATGTACTGCTCGTCCAACCCTTCATCCCCTCGTTTTTCCCCACGACGGGAGCCCTTTCAATCCACCGATGGGCTGGTTTGCTCAATTCAAGGCCTCGAGGCATACCTCCTTGAACCCAAGACGCCTCCGGATGATGAGTCTGTATGGAACTTGTGCCCACCGTTGTCTTGCTCCTGCACCCGTTGCTCGCGAGTGCCTTGGTGGGCTGGATGTGGTGGCAGTACGCCTGGCGGAAGAAATCCTACGAACTCAAAGGTGAAGAGCGAGCCCTTCACCTCGCTCGTCATGAAACGAACGGGGAGCGCCTGCTATGGGCCACCGGAATCGTCATTCTCGTCGCCTTCCTTGCCCGAGGTGTTGAAGGTTGGTACGCCGGCGAGGCCATCGCCGTATCACTGATACCTCAATCCCTTCACGGCTTCATGGGCCCCGTCGGCTTCGGCTTGATGGTGTTCATGACGCGCCTGGGCAAGCAGGCCCGAACCCAACGCAAAGCAGGGGAATCGTTCGCTGCGGCCAAACTCAAGCACGGACGTGCAGCGGACCTCATCATCTACCTCGTCTTCATCCACGCCTTCCTCGGTTTCATTTACACGTTTGACGTGCTGACGTGATGCACCGGCCGTGCTCGCCTCGCGATGCACCACCTGATTTCTTCACCGTCCAGTGTTGGGTAACAAGACGCCGATTCAAATACACCTTTTTTGTGGATAGGAATCATGGAAGGTGCCACCGACCCGGAGATGCTCAAAGACAGGGCGTTCTACAAACTCGGTTTGTTCATACACGACCGAAAAAAGGCCATGATGGCGTTCGGTTTGGTCTCCTGTATTCTGATGACGGGGCTCATGTCCATGGGGGCCGATTGGGCGGAAGGCTTTGGTGAGGACGACGTTGAATCGGTGAACGCTGGTCGGTTGATTTCCGAACGGTTTTCCACCGACGACGACAACAGTGGCCCTTCGTTTCGCTACCTCGTCTTCCATCCTGAACTGAACGACAGCAGCGAGGTATGGCAAAACGCCGTGCGAGCAGCGCTGGCTGATTTCAGCGACCATCCCGATGTCGTCATCGAGTTCTCCTGGGACATTGACGAAGTCGACCGAGAAGACGTGGTGGCCAGCGATCCCGACGGCCAGTACGCCATCAACAAAGTGGTGTTCAACACCAACCGAAAAGAGGCAAAATCCATCATGGACGACCTCCACGAGAGCGTCGATATCGATGATGATTTTGAGGGTTGGATGACCGACGGCATCGCCGTTGATTGGACCTTTGACGACCGCATCAAAAACGACCTCATCAAAGCCGAATTGGTTTCAGGACCGCTGTCCTTGATGATTCTGGGGCTCGTCTTCGGTTCCCTCATCGCTGCGTTGTTGCCCGTCGGCGTGGGCATTGGAACCGTCCTGGCCGCCATCGGGATGACCATTTGGTTATCCAATGTAACCGACGTGACGGTCTATGCGACCAACATCATATCGTTGATCGGCATCGGTGTTTCCATTGACTATTCCCTGTTCCTGGTCAATCGGTTCCGCGAGGAGTTGGGCCGAGGACACGATGTTCGAACCGCTACGGCCATGAGTTGTGCCACCGCCGGAAAAGCGGTCTTTTACTCCGGTATCACCGTGGCCATCGGCTTGATGGGTATGCTGTTTTTCACCAACACCTCGCTCCCTTCCTTGGGCATCGGCGGCACCATTTCCGTGACCATCGCCATGGTGTACTCAACCATCGTGTTGCCCGCCGTCATGGCGTGGCTCGGGCACCGCGTGAACAGCCTGAAAATCCCGTACGCGCTAGACATGTCCGCAAAGGACGACGGTATGTGGGCACGCATCGCTAAGCGCGTCATGGACCGTCCTTGGGCGGTGCTGATTCCAACCTTGGTGCTGCTCATCGGTGCAGGGTTGCCCTTTGCCTACGCTGAATTCTCGCTCTCCTCGTGGAAGGCGCTTCCGCCCGATGACGAGTCGCGGCTGGGCATGGAACTCATCGACGAGCAGTGGCCAGACCAGGCAGCGAACTCAATTTTCCTCGTGATCGACACCGACGGTGCTGACCCGCTCAGCGAGGTCAACCTCCGCGCCCAGCACGCCTACCTCACGGAACTGCTCAACGATTCAAGGGTGGCCGGCGGCATTGGTGTTGGTCTGCCAGCACCGGATATGAGTGCTGACGATGTCGTGCAGTACTGGAGCGCACCCGATGCGTTTCTCACGGCCGAGCAAATCGCCATGCGTGAAAGCCTGCGGAGTGCCTTTGTTGGCGACGATGCCACGATGATGTCGGTGCAACTCAAGGGGGCGCAAACCAACGTCGACTCTCGCGAAGTGGTTGAAGACATTCGCAACGAACGTGGCGGTTTCTTGGACGAGCTGACCGGCGAGAACGACCGCCTGTTGGTTGCGGGCTTTGCCGCGTACAACGCCGACAATCTGGAGGCCATCTCCGACAACCTGCCTCGAGCCTTGGCGTTCATTCTCATCGCCACCACCTTCCTCATCTTCATGCAGGTCCGTTCCGTGGTCATTCCGCTGAAAGCCATCGCCATGAACATCCTCTCGATTTCGGCTTCCTTTGGTATGCTTGTCTGGGTGTTCCAGTGGGGGTATGGATCTGAACTGCTCAACTTCACGCCCCAACCCATTGATTCAGGCAACCCCGTCATCATGTTCTGCATCGTGTTCGGGCTATCGATGGACTATGAGGTACTGATGCTTTCGAGGATTCACGAAGAATGGGAACGGACCGGTGACAACACGCTGGCTGTGGCCAACGGTCTGCAGAAAACCGGTGGACTCATCACGGGTGCAGCGGCCATCATGGTGGTCGTGTTCAGTGCCTTTGGCCTGTCCTCGGTCATCATTCTCAAGCAAATCGGTCTCGGTCTTGCGCTGGCCATCCTCATCGACGCCACCTTGGTCAGAGCACTGGTGGTGCCGTCGACGATGCGCCTGATGGGGAAGTGGAACTGGTGGGCGCCGGCCTTCCTACGCGGCCCCAAACCAACGGCCCATGCCGCTGCTTCGGGCATCTCACCCCCGGAAGGAACAGCAAAAACCGAGCAAGAGTGACCCCCTTTTCCTGTGGAGAACCTTCAAATCAAGGTGGACTGACCCTCCACCATGGCCCGAGAGGCACGCACCCTCAAGAAAGTCAACAAAGTGTTGAACCGCGTGGAGAAGCACATCGAACAAACCCGAGATGCGCTTGAAGACCTCGAAATCGAGTTTGAAGTCCTCAAAGCCACCGTCAAACGCCTGAAGAAGGCGACTGTCCAAGCCGAAGCACCGGTTGAGGACGTTGACGAGGACATCGATATCGAGAACTCCTCAAACATCACGATGACACGAAAGTTCTGATTTAGAGCTTCAGCACGACGTCGCGCTGAGCCCACATCGACAACCAATGCTCCATGTTGGCCTCCAGCCCGGGCGGCTGAATCCGACAACCGCACGCATTGGCGTGACCACCACCGGTGGGATCGAGCGACGTCGCCATCCGAGAAAGGTCGTAGCGGCCTTGGCCGTTGGGCAAGAACGAGTTGGCGTAGAAACTGGCGCCGAGGGGGGGGCGTTCAGGTGTTTCCAAACTCCCGTCGGCGTAGCCGTGGACAATGCAGCAGGCATCGGCGGCGTCACCGACCCAAGCGGTGACCAAATACCCGTTGCTTCGCAACGATGTTTCGTCCATTCGACAGACAGCGAGACGGTCGTGGATCGTGGTGTTCTTCTCAACATGCTGTTGAGCCGTGGCACGTTCGCTCGCCGCTTGTTCGCATCTGGCATTCACCACGGGGTCGGCGAGCAAGGCCTCAAACGAGGCCCCGTTGGCGAGAAGGTTCACGAGGTGCATCATGTACTCGGGGTCGCGAGACGTGCACGTCCGAGACAGTTGCAAGAGCGGACCGTCGGCAAGGAAGTCTTCCTTGCTGATGCCCCCGGAATCCAATGCGTCAACCACCGGCATCATGGGTGCGAGATGGTCCATGTCCGTGATGTCCGCCAGCAGTTCGTAAGCAAGACGGGCAGCCGACGGCGTCGCCTCCCAGTGCTGTGTGCCGCCCTGCGACGCAAACGCCGAGGCCTCAGCCTCGTTTGGGCGATTCGTCAAATGGTGATCGACAAACCAACCGCATGCGGGATGAAAAGGCAAGTCAACAAGCACGGTGTCCCGTCCAATAACGTCGTCGACCAGACCTGCGCGCAACGCCGCAGCATGCGAGAAGACCACCTCTGCATCTGGGCGGAACGCCTTGAGGACTGCGGCGCCAAACAACCCGTCCATGTCCGAGTCGGCGACGATGCGGCGGTAGGCAGGCACCTCTTCGACGCGCAGTGGAAGGATGCCCATGCATCCGTGCCTCGGTTTCATGTCCATCAAGGTTGGGTGGCGGCCACCCGTTACGACCATGAATGAGAAGTGACGAGCCGGGGCTATGGAGACCTCATGCGGGGTGGTGCTGGTCAATTACGGAACCGTGCTGCTGTTGCAGTATCCGCAGGGCCACTGGGACCTTCCCAAAGGCCACGTCGAAGCAGACGACGACGACCGACATGCGACGATGCGAAGGGAACTCGCAGAAGAAACCGGCATTGAGGACATTCGAATTTTTGAGGGGTTTGAAGAACGCACCGAGTACACTTTCCGGCATAAGGGCAAACGCACATCAAAACAGGTGTACTGGTATGTTGCCGAAACCGACGAAATGGAGATTCATCTCTCCCATGAGCACCGAGGTTATCTCTGGCTGGACTGGGACCAAGCGTTGGACACCCTGACCCACGATGAGACCAGAGGAGTGGTTCAACTGGCCCGGCGATTCGTTCAACTTCACGGGTCGCAGTAGCGTCAAAGCGCAGAAAAGTCATCGTCATTCGCTTGCATTTGCTCGACGCGATGAGCGACACCCTGTTCGGCCGGTCGTTTGCCCAAGGGAACCCAGAGCGCTTCCTCTTCGTTGAGGGTTGTGCTGACCCATCGCCCCATAACGAACAACCAGTCCGAGAGGCGATTGACGTACACCTTCACCAGCGGCCGAACCGAAGCTTCGCCTTCACGTTCTTGCAGTTGAACGATGTCGCGTTCCAGCCGCCTTACGACGGTGCGAGCGACCTGCATACAGGCCACCGGCGGTGAGCCTGCGGGAAGGATGAAACTGGTCAATTCGGGAAGGGTCGCCAACCATGCGTCCATTTCTGCCATCAGCACATCGGTTTGAGCCTGCGAGAGGAGGACCATGTACTCGGGCAGGGTTTCGGGAGGACAAGCCAGCTCTGCGCCGAGGTCAAACAGTTCGTTCTGCACGCGGGCGATGGCCTCGTTAAGCACCGTTTGTACCCGATGAACGCTGGTCCTCTCGCCACCGTCATCGTGGTTCGGAAGTCGATTGATTTCGGCCAACACCAAACCAAGCCAACTGTTGGCTTCATCACACGTGCCAACCACATGGAACCTCGGGTCCGATTTCTTACGTCGAGACCCGTCCACGAGCGAAGACTCGCCCTCGTCGCCTCCACCGGTATACACGCGATTGATCTTGACCATCGGCCGACCTCAACCCTGCGACCTCATGCCTCTATGAGGGGTTTGCGGGAAGGAAAGCCTTCCTCCATTCGATAATACCACTCGATATCAGTCTCGCCGACCGCCCAGGAAAACAAGGCCATGCGGTGGTCAACCACACCGTACCATTCCAGACGGCCGGGGTCCATGGAAACGATGCGTGCACCGATGCTCTCGAGGCGAGCCACGCTGGCCTGCCACTGGCCGACCAACTGACCGAGATGCTCAGCGACCTCCATCACGTGTGGATGCGTCATGGCGTATTGGTCGAGGAGCAATTCGAGTTCATTGGTCAGGTCGTGTGCTTCATCGCTCATCGCCTGCAGCACCATCAGCACGTTGCTGGCTTCGTGCAGCGATGCCCGGGCCTCCTCAATGGTGACCACCATCGCCCCTTCGGGAAGCGGGTAGGGCAAAATCTCCTCGGAGGAGAGTTCGTCCAGCGCCATGGGGAGCCCCGAATAGAGAGGTTCGTCAGAAGGTGCAGTCACGGTAAGCGCTTGACTTGACGCTTCTTGTAGTCATCGGATGCCCGTGATGGGAAATATGCTTTTATCGATGAAAATCAAACATCCGACGGATTCGTCATGCAGACGTGCCCACGGAGGCAGCATCGTCGGCTCCCGACCGACTCAACTTGAGCCAACCCATCACCAAGAGTCCGCCCCACATGGCCACCTCAAGAGCGATGATGAGATAGTAGAACGGGCCGAGCGATTCGAGCATCGACACGGCGTCATAGGGCAAGCCATGAATCGCCATGTATGCCGATTGGGAGAGGAGGCTTGAGGAGAACCAAACGAGGACGGCAAACCAGAGGATGTTTCCGAGGGGCCAGTCATCGGGTGCCTCTTGAAGGTGGTTCATGGTATTATATCGACCTCGAAGGATATAAGTCCTCGTTTGTTTTGTGTCATTTTTCCCCGGAAAAGTGCAATCTCAACCCTCTTCCACTATGGATTCGGGAAGTAAGGCGGCAAAATCTGCACCCATCTCGGTCAACGCCGCGTGAATGGCATCGATCCATTCGGGGGCCACCGCCGCTTCTCCACCGGCGTCTTCGAACGCCTCCAGCCACCGACGCGCTTGTTTGGGCTGCTCAAGGAAGAGATGGATGCGATGCAAAGCGACGTAGGCCATGGGATTGAGGTGCTCTTCGTCAGCGTCCCATCCACGCTCAAAGCAGGCGATGGCACCATGAGGGCCGTGGAGTTGGCGTCGCTGCAACGCCACCATGCCGGCTTGACTCCAAGCGAGCGGAAGACGCCCGATGAGCAGGCCACGGAAGACCATCCAGGTTTGACCACCGGCGAGCAGGACGAGCAAGAGGAATCCAGCCCACTGTTCGAGGGTGTTCAAGTCGGGCCAGGTCAGGACCATGAGTCCACCCGCCCCGGTACAAAACACAAAGCCCGACATCGGCGCGATGAACACGTCCCGCCGCGTTCGCACCATGTGATGAACACCGACCAGCACGCCATAGCTCCCCAGACCGAGCACCACCACGAGCAGGAAGGTCAGCGACATTGGGCGTGGAGCTGATTCACCGAGGGCGAGCAGGGCGGTGATGCTGGCGAGCACCCAGCCGAATCGACCGGAAATTTCCGGGAAGGGTTGATGTCGACTGCCCCCAATGAGCGAGACGGAAACCACGGTGAGGACGGTAATAGCGAGCAATTTTCCCGAGGTTTCGTCAAGAAACATCGTATCCATCAACCAAGGCCTGCTCGCCGAGTAATATCATGCTTTGTGATAGCCAGAGCCACGTTTTATCTCGCTCGCCCGGTAGAGTTGCTCAACCAACATCACCGCCGCCAGTTCGTGAGGAAAGGTCATTGACGAGAGGGAAAGCCGCTCCGTATCGTCCAGGTCGCTGCGAGATGGCCATCCCTCAGCAGGCCCCAACGCAAGATGCACGTCATCGCTGCCCAACTGCCATCGTTCACAGCGAGCGGCGAAGGCGGTGGAGGATTCTTGCAGACCATCTTCATCGAGCAAAATGAGGCGCCCTCGTATGGCCAGAAGACGGTCAACATAGGCGGTTGCATCCAATTTGGAAGGATGGTGCTGCACGGACATCCCGCGTCCTTTGAGACGCTCAGCGTACATCTCAACGAGATGTTTCATCGCCTTTTCTTTGGGGACGCCGTGCGTGTGAACGGTCAGACGGCCCATGAACCGCTCTTGCGAAGCCGCCACTTGAACCCGTTGACGGATAAACAAGACCATGAACCAAAACCGCCTACAACGGGGCATGGGCTGGTGGCCGTTTGGGAAAAAGGCAAAACAGGCCTCCAACAACAACGACCCCATTTTGAAAGACACGCGTACGTGGCTCGCCGAACTGCGCGATACGTGCGAGATGAATTTCGACCAGCCCGAAGAGGCGCGACGTCAAATCAGACACATGCAAGTTGAATGGAAGGAAGCCATGGACAGAGGCGACATGTCGCCGTCGCTTCGCGAGGGACTCGAAGGGCGTGCCTTCCGCTTGCTCAACTGCACCGACAAAGAATGGATAGGGTGGCTGGACGACCTCAACTTTTGGAAAGCAGGCTGGAAACCCGGCATGGATGAAGAGAACGAGCCTTGAAGAAGGACACGCACGCAGGGAGAATCATGGGCCAGACCCCTGCCCTGCATCTGCTGTACTCGTGCCCTTTCTGTTGGAAAGTGCGCGGTGTGCTCGAGCATCTCAAGGTCGATACCGATTACATTCCGGTCAACGGCATGCGCATCAAAAAGGAGGTCGCCTTCGCAGGCGATTGGGGAAAGGTGCCGGTCTTTACCGATGAAGCGGGTCAACACCATGTCGATTCCACGCCCATCATGCGGGCGATCGACGAGAAATACAACGAAGGCAAATTGGCCGCTCGTGGGGATAAAACCCGTCAAGATACCTGGATGACCTGGGTTGACACCCACATGTCCAAAGCCACCGTCCCGATTCTCTACGGCAGCCTCGGCTCCGCCCTCAAAACCACCACGCGCATCTCCAAAATCGAAAACTTTGGCTTCATTTCCAAGCGACTTTACGCCTGGGCAGGCTTCCCCATCATGTGGGGCATCATCGCCAGAAAGCGTGTAAAGAACGATGGTCGGAAACCCAAACAGCTCTGGCATGATTTGCTCACGGAGTTCACCGATGCCCATGACGGTCAACCCTTCTTCGGAGGTGACGAGCCCGACTTGGTGGACTTCGCCGCCTTTGGCTACATGCGCTCGGTATCGCCCTACCCACAATTTCAGCAACTGACCGACCATGTGAACGGCATGTCTTGGTACAAGCGGATGGAAGCTTCGTTGAATTGAGGGGTTGCCGTGACCATCAGCCTCAGCGGTCTTGAGTTCACGCCCGTCAGCCAAGCCACCACCGTCATGGGCACCACCAAAGGCGGTTGGGTTTACGCCAGCCAGCGCCCTTGTTACGAGGCGAAGACACCGATGTTCTACGTCATGGCTTCCCCGCTGACCGCTGGAGAAGTCGCCAACGCCATGGGCGTGAAAGAGGAAAGTGGCGAGAACGGTCGACCGACCGAAGAACTCACCTCCCTCGAACTCGCCGAGTTGGCCGACCACATCATGGGGACCGCAGCGTTCACCTCAGCGACCCAGCCGCTCGAGGGCGAATGGGAACTGCGAGCCCTTTCCCAAGCCGAGTGGCAGGCTGCTCGGACCCAAGGCGTGTTGATGCTCGACAACGGCCTCACGGAGCGATTGGCCGACGCACCCACCTCCAACAACCGTGGTGCGATGATGGACGGACGTCCTCGGCCCAACGAACTCCTTGGCCCTGCGTCAGCCCAAACCGCCGCCATCGCCGTTCATCCCCGCAACGACACCATCACCGCCATGACCAGCGTACCGCTTGACCGCCCGCTGCCCAACGTGGTCGTCAGGTTGGCCCTCACGCCGGTACGCAAAGAGGATCCCAAGCGTGTTCCCGAGCACACCGACCGATGGAAGAACGTGCGCTCAGAACTGGTGTGGACGACGCTCTTGGGCATCGTTCCTTCCTTTCTGATTCCCGTGCTGAGAGGGATGGGCGACTATGCGACGGAAGGTTGGGTCAACTTGCTGTTTGGGGGGTTGTGCGCCGGATTCTTCACCGGAGCGATTTGGCGTCCTCGGCGACCGATTCTGCGCTACGATGACGTGGAGTCTTCCTCGATGAGCGTCGCCCAATAGGTGTCTTTTCGAATCGCATCGGCGGTACAAATCGTGGCCATGTTGACGATGTGACGAACACCGTCTTGGCGAGCCACGAGTTGAACGGGATGCGCCATGCCCTCGAGGATGGGGCCGGTCATTTCTGCATCCCCAAGTTCCTCGAGGAGTTTGTAGGCAATGTTGGCCGAGGCGAGGTTTGGCAGGATCAACACGTTCGCCGGGCCGGCGAGTTTCATGAAAGGGTATTCCTCTTGGATGGTCGGATTCAGCGCTGTATCGCTTTGCATTGGACCGTCGATCATGAGGGTCGGGTCCAAGGTTCGCGCCATCTCAACGGCGTCCTCGATGCGTTCAGACCGCTGGGCTCGGGTCGAGCCAAAGTTGGAGAACGAAAGCATCGCGACCCGCGGGGCCACGCCGAACCTGCGTGCGACTTTGGCGGTTTGAACTGCGATTTCAGCCAGTGTTCGACTGTCGGGGTAGACGTTGACCGTCGCATCCGCCAGGAAGATGGTGCGCCCTTTGATGTTCATCATGTAGCAACCGATGACGCAATGCGCATCGTCGGCTTTTCCAATAAGTTCGAGGGTTGGCCTCAGCACGTCGGCGTAGTTTCGACTGACGCCCCCGACAAAGCCGTCGGCATCACCCGACTTCACCATCTGCGCTGCGAAGTAAGGGCGGCTCTTGAGCAGCCGTGCAGCATCCGGCCAGGTCGTGCCTTTTCGCTGTCTTCGCTTGAAGAAGGCGTTGGCGTACTTCGTTTTTCGGCGTTCGTCGTAGCGAGGGTCGTAGGCTTCGTATTCAAAGTTCAACCCCAATTCCTCAACCATGCGGTCGATGCGGTCGACGGGGCCGAGAAGGATGGGGTGGCAGATGTTTTGCTCCACAAGTTGAGCGGCAGCTCGCAACACCGATTCTTTGTCGCCTTCAGGGAACACGATCCGTTTGCCCTTGCCCTTGACCTGATTGATCATCTGCCGCATGACAGAGTAGGATTCTCCCAAACGAGCCTCGAGTTCCTCTCTGTATCGATTCACGTCAAAATCGTCGGCTGAAACCGCAGCGATGCCTTCATCGACGGCAGCCTGGGCAACGGCAGCAGCCTCCCAAATCAAGACGCGGCGGTCAAACGGTTTGGGAATGATGTACTCAGGGCCGTACTGCATGACCACGCCGTCGTACGCCGCAGAAATGTAGTCGGGCACCGGCTCTTTGGCAAGAGCCGCGAGCGCTCGGGTGGCGGCCATTTTCATGTTCTGCGTGATGTCGCGCGCCCGAACGTCCAAGGCACCTCGGAAGATGTAAGGAAAGCCGAGCACGTTGTTCACCTGGTTGGGGTAGTCCGAGCGTCCGGTTGCGATGATGGCATCCTCGCGGACCTTGAGGACCTCTTCAGGTAGGATTTCGGGTGTCGGGTTGGCCAGTGCGAAGATGATGGGTTTCTGAGCCATGCTGGCAACCATGTCCTTGGTGACCAAGCCGCCCTTGGAAAGCCCCAACATGACGTCTGCGCCCTTGAGAGCGTCTGCAAGGTCTCCAGCGGGACGGTCTTGTGCAAACGGTGCCTTGTACTCGTTCAATTCACCCGCATCCAACCGAGCCTTGGTGATGATGCCTTGACTGTCGACCAGCGTGATGTTCCCCATGCTCACGCCCACGGCGACGTAGTGATTGGCACAAGCGATGGCGGATGCACCAGCACCGATGACGACCACCGAGAGGTCAGCCAGTTCTTTGCCCTGCAATTCTGCGGCATTGAGCAGGGCGGCGGCGGAGATTATGGCCGTCCCGTGCTGGTCGTCGTGCATGACCGGAATGTCGGTGGCTTCCGCGATTCGGCGCTCGATCTCAAAGCATTCCGGGGCTTTGATATCCTCAAGGTTGATGCCGCCAAACGTCTTTGATATGTTGACGACGGTGTTGATGAATTCTTCAGGGTCTTCGGTGTCCACTTCGATGTCAAAGACATCAATACCGGCGAAGGTCTTCAGGAGGAGGCCCTTGCCTTCCATGACCGGTTTACTGGCGAGGGCCCCGATATTACCCAAGCCAAGCACGGCGGTGCCGTTGGAAATAACAGCGACGAGGTTGCCTTTTGACGTGTAACGGTATGCGTCTTCCGAGCGTTTTTCAATTTCCAAACAGGGGTAAGCCACACCCGGGGAATAAGCCAGGCTCAATTCGTGAGCCGTAGCGTGGGGTTTGGTCGGAACGACCTTGATTTTTCCTTGAGGCTCAGCCTCGTGATACTCAAGCGCTTCCTTGCGCAGCATCCGGTCTTTTTGGCTCATGGACATGGGCTTCCCCAAAAAAAGGGCGAGAAGGCGGGGTTTGATTGTTGTGCGAGAGGATGACCCGTTCTACGGTGTTTTAACCGCCTCGTAAACCGCCCCGTGGTGAGATTTCAACCATTACAGATTAGCACGAGGTATGCCAACCCTCTCCCCCCCTGTTCAAGAGCATTGTACAGACAGCGAAGGCTTTCCTTCAAATAAGTGAAAAAGCACGGCTTTCTATGAATCACAGGGCGCATGCCAACGAGGTCGGTGCCCATCGTCAACGAGCGCTCTCGATGGTAGCCCTGATGGTGCTCATGTCGATGGGTCCTCTGCTCACGACGCCCATGGTTTCTGCACACGCCGAACCAAGCGGCGTAACATGGCCACTGGAAGGAAGTAACGACACGGGATGGGTCACCCTCGATGCCGTCGGAGCGGTTCCTGAAACCGGTCAACGAGCGAGCGCTGACTGGGAATTGGCGTTCGCACCCGGAGCAGAATTATCCAACATCACGTTAGAAATTCGCGCCAGCGGTCAAGACGGTACGACCATTCAGGAGCCACAACTCGTCGTTGATGGACTTGGAACATCGTTGTTTGACTGGCGCGGGCTGGGCGTACTTGGAGAAGCAAATGCGTTCAGCACCGGCAACACCTACACGGGGCGGCTCAACCCCAACAGCAATTCAGGTGCCGGCTGGGATTTGCCATCCGACGCTGAAATCACCAAGATGGTCATTGAAGCTCTTGCTCCTGCCGACCCGATCGTCTCCCTCACGCCGCTTGATGTTGAGATACGAGACCACGTTACCAACCCGGATTCTGGCCTTCTCTACCTCGCTGTCAACGACCACCTCTTCGTCCTCCATGCCAGCAACGACCCGAACATCATCGACGTCTACGACTACACCACCGAGGGCGGCGTGCTCGACATGGTCATGGATGACAGCACCGACATCCTTCACCTCTTGATGGGCGACGGCACCTTCCGCGCCCTCCAGACCACCGACAGCAGTTTCGTCACACCGCTGGCCGATGGTGACCACGAGCGCTTCCTGATGACGAGCGGTGGCGAAGTGTTCGCAGCGAATGATGTGGGCCTTTCAAAGTGGGACGGTGCAGCATGGAATGCTGTTTCATCCCTCGGTGCCTCGACATCTTCATCACCTCTCTCCATGATTGAAGTCAACGGGATCGTCTACGCTGCGTTTGAAGGGGCGGGCGTCCTGCGATACGACACCAACACCGGAAGCGCACTCTCCACCTGGAGCTCGGCGAACAACCTTCATTCCGACAGCATCACCCACATGGCCACCTCCGGAAATCAACTCCTCTTTGGGTCCCCGGACAACGGGCTGGCGCGCTTTGATTACGTCGCCGGCTTTTGGCTCTCGACGTGGAACGCTGGGAATTGGTTGGCCAGCGATGTCATCGCAGGGTTGGCTCGTGTGGGCCCGTCCTTGCTCATCCTCAGCGGCGATTCGCTCCACACCTACAACACCAGCAGCGGGGTGTTCTCCACCACGTACGACCTTGTGACGCTGGGCCTTGCCAACGACGGCGCGTCGCTGTTGCAGTGGCCCTCCAGCGGCGGTGCATCCCCTGCGGTTGACGCCGTTTTGGTTGACGATGGGAGCGGCAATTTGATTCACCTCTCGCCCAATCAAGCGACCTTTGTGGAAGGAAACATCCGTCTCGCCAGCGCACCATCGACCAACGACATGACGGCGCTGGTGGAAGTGGACAGCATCCTCTACGTGGGAACGGGCGACAATTCGATGCAGTTACTTCGCTACGATATTGGCGATGCTGCGTGGTTGACGCCTTGGAGTTTGAGCGACAACGTGGTGGACTTGGTTGCCGCAACAAACCCGCAACAAGGAACTTCGTCGCTGTTCGTCGCGATGGAAGGGAGCCCGACTGTGGAAGAACTGGACGGCAACGGGAACACCATCCAAACATACGACGGAACCTCAGGGTGCTATCCCTCATCGGCCGATATTCTCGGCATCGCCGTCAACGATGACAACGTTGTGATGTCGCTGGAAACAGGCGTGTTCGTCCACTTTGACCGAGCGAACGTCGGCTGCACCGCCTACGACTCGACCAACGGCCTGCCGACCTCCTTTGTCGGTGATGTGGCGCTTTTTGACGACATCGCCTACATGGCCACCGAAGACAAAGGTCTGCTCCGGTACGACATCATCAACGACACTTGGCTTGAACCATGGGGGTCCACCGGCATCAACGGTGTCAACAATGCGCCCGTCGCCATGGTCGGCGACATCCTCCACCTCGGCCTGCAGGGCTTTGGCGTCGTGCGAAAGGACCTCAGCACCGGTGAGATTCTCTCGCCGTTGATCGCAAGTAACCGCGGTGGACAACTTCCCTCCGACCAAATTTACGCCTTGGACACCGACGGGACCAACCTCTACATCGGCACGCAACAGGGCGCACGCAAGTGGGACGGCAACCAGATGACCGGTTTCGGCCAGGGCTCTTCCTGGCAAACACGCCCCCAGCAATTCTTCGACTTCGCTGTTGAATTCAGTACTGGAAGTGGCAGCCTCTACGCCGGCACCAACATCGGCGTCTGCAAATACAGCATCGCCACCATGAGCATTGACGACTGTCAGAACGTCTACGACGGCATGCCCAACTGGGCCACCTACAGCGTGGGCTTCGACAGCACCTACGTGTACGGCGGCACCAATTCGGGTGTGGGTCTCATCACGAAATCCAATTTCCAACACGATGAGAATTGGGGCCAGGGCACCCAAACGGGCAACGCCGTGGTCGAAATCATGGGTAATATCGCTTACATCGGCACCGAGGGCCTCGGCGTCTTGCGCTACGACATCACCAACAACCAGTGGCTCACACCCTTCACCGAAGACAACGGTGTGCTCGACGGCGGCAACGACGATGTCACCGGACTGGTGGCTGACATCCGCCCCAACCTTCTGTGGGTGGGTGGTGATGATGGGTTCCAACTCATCAATGTCACAACTGGGGGCGAGGCTTACGATATCGAGCGTTCCAGCAGCCTGTACAACGCCAACGGCGCCCCACGAGACATGATGATTCACAACAACATCCTGTACTACCATGCGGGCGACCAGAGCGATGAAGTCAGCCGGCTCGACGTGGCCAATCTGACTGCCTTGACCAACCTCGACATCGGCGCCCAGGTCGGTCAGAACGGCGGCGACATCGTCAGCATGGAATTGTCGGGTGATACGCTCATGGTGAGCGTGGTGTCCGGCCAGTGGTGGAACAGCGACGGTTCTGGCGGTATCGCCCGATGGAACACCACCAACTCCTCGTGGGAAGGGAACATTCTGCCAACGGGTTCCATCGACCGTGTTACGGCGTATGAATCCACGAACGGCAACACGTGGGTTTCGTGGGGCGAGTTGAAACTGGAACTTTACGACAGCAGCCAAAACCTCGTGAATTCGTGGACCAACCTTGGCTTCCCTATACGGGGCATCGTGGAGCACAACGGCGAGACGCTCTTTGCGACCGAGGACGGCGTGGAACGGTACAACGAGAACACCAACACGTGGAACACCACGTGGGAGGCCGGAAACGGGCTGCCCAGCAACGCCGGCGATATCTTTTACGAATTGTGGACCGACGGCACGCACTTGGTGGTTGGCGGTGCGGATTTCAACAGATTTGGGCAGTTCAACGAAGGCATCATCTCGCACCGCAACGGTGCCGGTGCGTGGACGGCTTACCCTGCCGATTCCAACAACAACATCCCCGACGGCTACCCCATTTCCATGGAGATGTGCGGCGGCATGCTCAACATCGCCATGTACAACAACAACGGCGGTATTGCCCGCATCGACCTGCAAAACGCCACGGTGAATGCAGGCTTTGACCGCAGTCAACTTGACGGGTTCGGCCCGGCCTCGGTCACCTGCGACAACCAAGACACGCTCTACATCGGCTACTACGCCGACAACCAACCCATCAGCCGCTACAGCTACACAACGTCGGCCTTCCTCTCCAGTCTCACCACATCAAGCCACAACCTTCCCAGCGACCGCGTGTGGTACGACGCCCTCTCACACTCGGGCACACAACTCATCGTCGGCCATGCCGTTGGAAACTCGGGCTCAAACCTCATCGCAGGAGGATACTCAACCTTGGTGGCCAGCGGTGCCACGGCCCTCCAAGCGCAAATCCAAGGTGCAGGTTCCCCTGTGACATCCTTGCAGTGGCTCAGTGGTTCGTCCGAGTGGCTCATCGGGCGAGCCGGTGGCTCTTCCGGCTACAGCGAAGTCGCCACCCTTTCGTCTTCAGGACGGCAAACGGTCGTCGACCTACCGGGACTGGTCAGCGGCCAAGTGCCCACGATGGTGGCCAACGCCACGCACCTGTGGGTTTCAACCGGAACATCGGCCACCACAGGAAACTTTGGCGGCACCGGAACCGGCTTGCTCCAGGGGACCTTCCTGCCCAACGGAACGGTTGAATGGCAATACGGCTGGACCCTCCCTGGCAACACGGTGGCCAGCGACCTTCATCTTCACGGCACGGATTTGTACATCGCTTCTTCTCCCGGCGGCATGCTCAAACTCGACACCACGACCAAGCTTATCTCCAGCATCGGTGGATCACTCCATACAAAATTCGACACGATGCACACCTACAACAGTCAAGTTGTGATTGGCCTTGCCGGTGATGGTGGAAGCCCACCCGGCGTACAGATGTTCAATCCGAACACCGACCAGTTCGGGAACGGACGCCTCATCGCCGGCCTGCCGTCAAACATCGTCAACGGCTTTGCCGACAGCACGGGCGTGCTCTACATCGCCACCGACGGTGGCGTGGGACGTTGGAACTACAGCACCAACGACTGGATGGATTCCATCACCGCCTCCAACGGACTCCCCACCAACGTCGTGGAAGATGTTGTGGTCATCGGTTCAACCGTCTACATGGCAACGCCTTCGGGTCTCTTTGTCTGGGACCCATCCACCCAGAGCGGTACAACGCTGACCAAAGCGAACGGTTTGATGGGCCAATCGGCATGGGGACTCGCCGTCACCACGAACAACCTCGGCGCCTCCACGCTCATCGTCGGACATGACGGACGCAGTGCAACCGACCGCCCCGGTGTGTCGCTGGTCGACCCCAGCTCTCTCCAGGTCAGTTCCACCCATCGCTTCGACCAGTTGCCTTCGAACACCGTGACGGCTCTGGCGGCTGACTGGTGGGGTATCCACATGGCCACCGATGTGGGTCCGTTGACCCACTGGAACGCTTCGAGCGGTGATTTCGAGGACGGTACATCTTCCTTCCAAATTCAATATCCTGTTATCCACATGATGAGCGATGGAGAGGACGTCCTTTCCGTTGGCTCTCAAAACAACATCATGCTCTCCGAGGCTCGTTCGAGCGCACATTCTGTCACGACCTTCCTCAGCGCCATGGAGGCTGACATGGGGACGTTGGGGGCTAACCACATCTGGGCCATCACAGAAGAAGGTCTTCAGGGGTGGGACCGAACAGGCCAGTTTGCGCCCGTGGACGCCACCTCAATGCGTCGAGCCTCACCGCTGACCGTCCGGACCCTCAACAACGGCGGTCTGGACATCACCGCCATGACCCATCCTGGCATGTCCCTTGACCTCGCCGACCCTAACGGCGCCTACAGCCTTGACAATACGGTAGGAACGCCGGGAATTCACGGCCTTTTGTTCCAAAACGTCCCGGTTGTGTTGACCTCCCCGGTCACCGGAGCAGCGGTTTGGGCCAAATCGGTGGCGTTGGAATACGATGTACTCCTGAATCTCAGCCAAGACCCATCACTCTCGCTCAACCTCCAAGATGCCGTGGACAACGGGATGCTGTACAACAACACCCGACACGTTACCCTTCGCCTGTTTTCACCTGCAAACGGTTCGCTCGAAGCCCGATTGACCTACGATTACGTTCGCAGCGATACGCCCGTCACCATGGTGGGCCTAGAAGACCGCCCGGACGACGGTGGAAGCGTGTTAAGCGCTTCGTGGTCGTTGGTTCACGATGAGGACTTCGCTCGCTACCTCGTCTTCCTCAACGAGGGTCCGTGGGCGACAGCCCCGACGGAACTTGACCTGCTCGGCCAAACGCCAGACAAGGCCATTTCGCTTCACAGCCGTCTAGGAGCCGACATTGAAACAGCCAACGGCGTTCCGCTCAAGGACGGAACGGACTACTACAGTGTCGTGGTGGCTGAATACACCGACGGACGATGGGGGAAGATTTCGCCACCGTTCGGACCGGCTTCACCCAGCGATGAGATCCCCGGCGCACCGCTGTGGGCCGCGGCCAGCGCCATGGGCAGCAACGGCGATGACGGCGACATCGAACTCGAATGGGCCCGATGCACGGCGCTCGATTTGGCGACCACCAACGTGTATGTGTCGACCACACCGATGTTGGATGCACTCGGTCGCACGCCCTACACATCGTACGCACCCAACGAAGGCAATCAGTCGGTCATCTCACAAACCCCCGGTGTTCCCGTGTGGATTGGATTTACGTGCGTTGACGAAGCGGGTCAAGAGAACCTCTCCAACGTGACCATTGTTGGACCTGTGGTCCCCACCGGCGAACTCAACGACAACGATGCTCCCGCTCCGGTGGAAGGAACCGAAGCCAGCGATGTCCCAGATGACGAAGGCGGGCGTATCGCTGTCAGTTGGAACATCAGCACGGCCGAAGACTGCGCCTTCTACACGGTGTTCATGAAACAGGGCGATCACACTTCGGACGACGTGGGTGCCGTGGACGGTTTCTCCCAAGCAGCGGTGGTCAACCCCTGCGATGAAAATCAAACCATCATCTCCTCGTTGGACGGCGTCCCGCTCATCGACGGTCAAATCTACACCGTTGGTGTGGTCGCTTACGACGTTTGGCTCAACGGCAACGCCGACGAGGTCGTGCTGGTGACCGCCACACCGCTCCAGAACATCATCGGCCAAGGCACCACGCCGCCACGAATTACGTCCTTGATGGCGTTTGACCACGCCAACGACGATGGGACGGCCATCGATGTAGTATGGGAGCCATCAACGGTCGAGGATTTCGCTTCCTACACGGTTTGGGTCGCCAATGCCCCGGTTGAGGACCTCTCCCTGGCGTACGCTGCCTTTGGCAACAATGCGAACGTCTGCGGGTGCTTCACCTTCGACAAACAATGGATCGACGAACGTACCAATCCGATTGAACTCACGATTTCAACCGCACTCTACGTCAAAAGTGGCAACGACCTCTCACAGGGCACACCCGGCTTGATTCAACCGGATGTGGAACTCTACGTGGCCGTGACCGTTCACGACCTGAAAGGTAACGTCCATCTCACGGACCTCACCCAAGTGAGCGTCACGCCAATTGACAACATCAACGACAACATCGCCCCCGACCGACTTGAGGACCTCACACTCACCGACCGGCCAAACGATGATGGTCGTGCCTTGCTGCTCTCATTCGACCTGTCTGAAGCCGATGATGCCTCGCAGTATCTCGTCTATGCGGAGAGCTTCAACTTTGAGGGAAGCGTTGGCCAGGAAGGTACCCAAATGGCGCTCAACCCGGTTGCGACACTCGACCGAACCCCTGAACTTCCGTTGGTCATTGACCTCTTGGCAGGCGACATCCCCGTCATACCCGGACAAGAGGTCTGGGTCGCCGTGGTCGTCGTGGACTCGGCTGGAAACGCCCACGTTGACGGGCTGACCATGGCGTCCAGCGCCGCTACCGATGAAGGCATCACCGACCCGGGCGTGTACCTCCCTGACATCGAAGGTGTGGAGGCGGCGTGGTTTGAAGAAACCAGCATTTTCGTTGAATGGGAACATTCGGTCAACGCGAACGTTCGTGGCTACCACGTCTACATCAGCGAAGAGATGTTCACGAGCACGGATGACGCAACGATGGTGGGCGAAACCGCCTCGGCGAACTCGCTGCTCATCTCGCAAGACATGTTTGATGGTCTCACCAATGCCTCAACCTACTACATCGCCGTCGTCCCCTACGATGATGCCGTGGCAAAATCAACGGTTGAAGCGGTGGAACTCGGAGCGCTCGGCGCTGCAGGTGAAGGTGATGGCGCCTCGGATTCGGACAGCCCGTTGTCGCTGGAATCACTTCTCACCACGCCGAACCTTATTGCTGCGGGGATGTTCCTCATCGTGGTCCTGCTGCTCGTTCTGGTCGTTCGCGGGCGAAGCAACTCAAAGCAACGGTCGAAGTCATGGGAACTTCAGGAGGCGACGTGGGGTATCCAAGATTCGAATTGGAACACGCCCGCAGCAGCCCCGCAAGCCGCTCCACCAGTGGCAGCGCCAGCACCACCGCCGGGCATCACCACACAACAAGCCAACGACATTTACACCGCTGCCAACCAGATCCAATCCTCCGATTACGGCCGTCCTGCCTATCAAGCCGCTCAACCGGTCCTCAAACCGCAGGTTGACCCCGCGCTTCTCGATGGGTTGCTCGACGAGCCAGCACCGGCGCAAAAAGCACCACAAATTGACACGTCGTTCCTTGACGATTTGTTGTGAGGGAACACCATGGCGCCCGCTGGACCACGCTCAGAGGTGTTCACGACGGTGCTTGTCAACGAGCGTGGGGAAGTTGCCGACTGGCCTGCCCACCGAAACCGACTGGAAGACCACGCCAAACGATTGCGAATCACCTTGCCCACCGAGGCGCCAAGCGTATCGACCAGCGCTGATACGGCGGATTGGCGGCTGGCGCGTGTTTCCTTCTCAGCATCCGAAAGCGACTGGAAGGTTGAACTGCGACCTCTATCGTTTCGCAACGAAGCGATCGAGGCCATCACCGTACCTGCGCCGCGATGGAACGAGCGAACCAACGGTACCAAACACGGTGATTGGACGGGCTATCAACGCGCCACGCAGGCCGCTCTTGACGCCGGTTGCGACGCAGCCATGTTGGTTCATGATTACGCCATTGTTGATGCAGACCGAGGCACACCAATGCTCCTGGATGAAGACGGTACGGTATGGGTTGCACCCTCCGCCGATGGGGGCGTGGACGGCATCACAGCCGCCGTGCTTGAAGCGCAACTCCCGGGAGTTGGCTTTCCTGTGATCAAGGGGAAACTGAACGAACGAACGGTGGCTCGGTGTGCTGAGCTGATCGTGGTCGGTACGGGAATGGGCGTCTGCCGAATCAACGATTTAGACGGCGAAAGCCTCGGTTCGTCAACGGCCCTCTCCTCCGCGTGTCATGACCTCTTGGCCCAACATTTTACCGAGGAGAGCACGTGGTCTATGGTGAGGCCCCACGATGTCTGAACACGTGATGGCCATCGTGGACCAACTCGAAGCCAACCAACTTCTGGGAGAAGGGGCGTTCCGATTCGGTTCCCCCGACAAAGTTCTCCTGGTCTCCGGTGGGCCGGTCTCCCACCTGGCCAAACATTCGCTGATTGCGTCTCCCCCGACCAAACGTGTCGTTCTCCGGCAACCATCACGCACGTACCTGCCTGCAGCCGAGGCGCATAACCCGCTTGAGGGTGAACTTCGTTTGACACATGACCGACCGCTGCTTCATGCCGAAGTCGAGGAGTGGAAACACGGCTCTTGGTATCACAGCGTGACCTTGCGAGCGAGCGACGTCGAAGACGTGTTCACCAAACTCAAGGCGGAAACACCCCAAGAACCGTTCTCCCAAACCCACGCCACCTCCCTGCCCAAACGACCGTTTTGGTCCGGCGCTCTGGCCTACGATCTCGTGCAGTGGACCCAGCCCCTTCGCCTGCAACATCCCCCTGACGAGGGCGCACTTCTGGCCGTCCTTTGGTTGGTGACGGGAGGGGTGGTCCTCGACCACCAATCCGGGAGCGTTGACGTGTTTGGAAGCGACGAGACATGGTGCACATCGGCCAAGCCCAATGTGGAATGGAACGGGCAGAACGTTGTCGTTTCACCGCCCCAGCCACATCGTGAAGCCGTGACACACACCGACGAAACCCACGAAATGAACGTGGAAGCCGTTCGTCAAGGTATTGTGAACGGACAGGTGTATCAGGTGAACATCGGCAAACACTGGCTGGGAGAAATCGACCACCCCTATGCTGTGTTTCAGCGCCTGATGCGAAGCAACCCCGCACCCTTTTCCGCTTACACCGAGGCGCACGACCTTGGATTCGCGCTCGCAAGTTCCTCTCCTGAATCACTCTTGATGTGCGACGGCCAGCTCCTCCAAACCTCTCCCATCAAGGGCACCTGCCCGCAGGGTTCAACCCCTGATGAAGCGGCACGCCACCGTGAATCGATGATCGGCGACCAAAAGGAGCGTGCTGAACACCGTATGCTCGTTGATTTGATGCGCAACGATCTGACCCAAATCGCCCAGCCCGGTACCATCAACGTCGAACGTTTTGACGTGGAAGCCTACGCCAATGTTCAGCATCTGGTCAGTCACATCACGGCCCAGCGCCGTCCTGCCGATGCTGGGGGTCGCGCACTGCAGGCTGTCTTCCCTGGCGGCTCCATCACGGGTTGCCCTCGTACCGTCGTCTGTGCTGTTATCGACCGTTTGGAAGAGATGCCGCGTTCGTTTTGGACAGGGTCCATCGGCTACGTCGATGTTTACGGTGGCCAATCCGCTTGGAACATCTTGATTCGAACGCTCGAGGCCCATACGCACGGTGGACGCTGGCAAGCCTCGGTCGGTGCTGGTGGCGGCATCACCATCGCCTCGCAACCCAAAAACGAGGTGGAGGAAGCAGCGTGGAAAGGTGCTGCACTACGGGTCGCAGCGGGCTGGATGAAAGCCCAGCAAAGCACGTTGCCGACAGGCACACTCGGCATCCATCCACTGCAGCCCCCAAAACGACGCCCGACCACCTTGGATTGCGGTCAAATCCATTCATTGAACGAGGCGCTTGCAACAGGAAGCGAAGCGGGTGTTCTTTTCATTGACAACCTCGATTCCTTTTCGCTCAACATCGCCGATGCCATCGCGCAAACCGGACGCGATGTCGTAGTCCTCGAAGGACGCTCCCCTGCGAGTCAACGGTTGCTGGATCCGGTCGCCCTGCACGATGTGTTGGAGCACCTCCAACCAACCCATGTGATCCTCGGACCTGGACCTGGCCGCCCCCAGGACGCACGGCTGACCATGGCCCTGGCGCACCTCGCCCTCGACGGTCAGCTCTCAGTACCCGTTCTGGGCGTATGTCTTGGACATCAGGCCTTGGCCTTGGCCGATGGGCGGCAGGTCGTCTCCTCACCCTTTGGCCCCGTTCATGGCGTGCCTGTTGATATCGACCACGACGGCACAGGAATTTTTGAAGATCTCGAGCAGGGGTTGAAAATGACGCGCTACAATTCCCTCATCGCCATTGAAGACGGGGAGCACAAGTTGCTCGTGAACGCCACAGAAACCGCCTCTGGCCTCATCATGGGATTGCGCCACCCCGACCTCCCCATTCATGGCGTGCAGTTCCACCCGGAGTCCATCGGTTCACGACAAGGCCAGCGCATCATTGAGCAATTCCTTGCCGTTCAATCGGATGCTTGAAGAATCCCTTCCGGCTGGGTTGGACAGGGAACAGCCATGCCGACCTGCAGACACTGTGCCAGCACCTATCCTCGTGAGTTCTTCATTCACGGAAATGGCCAGTACACGCAGGTTTGCGTTCGATGCGGCGTGGACAAGGGTTTGGTGAACAAAGAAGACGTCCCTGTTCTCTTTGAGAAAAGCGCGGCAAGTGCTCGCTTCTCTGCCGTCGCACGCCGATACAGCATCTTCCTCTACCTTCCATTCTTGTGGATTTTGTGGGCCTCTACCCTGTCCGGAGTCAAGCCGTGGGGGCTGTTTTTCCTCATTCTGCTGATTCTGCTCACCCTCGCCGCTCCGGTTCTCTTTATCTATCGAGGCGGTCAATACTCAGGTGATATGTCCCGCCTTACGCCAGCCTACGACCGACCCAAGGGCCACTGAACGCGTTCAAGACTTGGCGTGAATTTTCAACACGTCGCCGTCAGCCAACTCATGGTCAGCGCCAACAACACGCCGCGTTCGACCGTCGACGCCTTTGATGAAACCGGTTTCTAAATCGGTGTGAACGCGTCCTGCAAGGGCCTTGGCGTGAAGGCCCGAAGGGACGACCAAAGCATCGGGAAGCACACGTCCATCCCCGTCCACCCAATGCGTCTCGTCCTGGACCGGGTAGACCACCATGTGATCCAGCCGGTCAAACAACACCTCGTCCATGAGGTTGGCAAGTCCCGTCCCTCCAGCGGATTGCAGTCGTTCTTGCATGTGATCAAGGGCTTTTTTCTGAGCGTCGTTTAACGATGCATCCGCGGCCGTTTCAAAACGAGCTTGCCCGCTCCGATACTCGATGAGACCGGCCGATGATGCACGCCGAAGCGCCAGTTCCATGTCGGCCATGCAGGCGTACATCGAGCGATTGGGAAAGGCCTCGATGACCCCTTTTGGGGCGATGTCCATTTTGTTCGCGGCGTAGACGACGGGGAACAGTTGTTCTCGCATGCAGCGCCCCAGAAGGTCAAGCGACGTTCGGTCCCAATCCCATGGCTGGGCCTCCGAGGCGTGGATCGCATTGAACGCCGCCATCCCCTGAGCGACCAGAGGAGCCGTGGCCCCCAATCCGCTCAAGCGTTCTTGTACGAAGGTCATCAAGCCCTTCTCGCCCTCGGCTTGCACACGGCGAACCCCGCGATTCCAACCCTCGTGCAAAAGGCCACCAATCCAAGCATCAAGTTCTCGTTCGAGAAATTCTATCTCGGCTTGAACGGCATGAACGGCCTCTTCGGTCGAGGATGTCGAACCGGTGAATTGGCCCTCGATATCGGTTGATCCTGCGGCATCAACCACCTGGATCAGCACATCACAATTGGCAAGGTCGGCAAGGAAGGCATTCCCCCGACCGCGTCCCTCACTGGCACCGGGGACGAGACCGGCCACGTCGACAAGGGCAACAGGGACCGAACGGCGGTGACCGATGCACGTTCCGGTTCGTGGCTCGCACAAACTGCCCTGGCGAGGGTCGTCTTCTTCGGCGGCACCGAGTCGGCCCTCGGCCTCCAATTTCTCCCGAAGTTCGCGACAGGGGCAGTCCAAACGTGCCTCAACAAACGCTACGCCGACGTTCGGGTCGATGGTGCAAAAAGGGTAGTTGGCAATGTCAACCTGTGCCAGGGTTGCTGCGCTGAAAAACGTGGATTTGCCCACGTTGGGTTTGCCGACCAAACCGATGCGCACGGAAGCACGCCCTGCAAAGCCTCATTCCTCTTCTTCAGAGGCCACGATGTTGTGGTCGCGCTTGATCTGTGCGATGGCGATGTCAAGTTCTGGAAGGTTCAACTCGCCATCACCGTCAAGGTCCATACGCTCAACAAGTTCCTTTGCGTCCATGGAGGAAAGGGCCTCTACGTCTGATCCTTCAAGCGCTGCGAGGAATTCCTGACTGTCGATTTTACCCGAGTCGTCCAAATCCATGCCTCGGAACAATTCAAACACGGACTGCTTGGTGTTGGTGAGGTACTGGACAAACTCAACCATGACCGACGTGGCCGTGGTCGGGAATTCTTTGATCTCGTCGTTGTGAAGTGCAGAATCCACAGCGATGATGGTGGAGCCACCTTCGCTAGGTTCGGTCTCGCTCACAACCAGCGTGGTATCGACGCCCACGCCACGACCGATAAGATCTCGAATCGTGGTGGAGGAACCGGAGGTCAAGGTGTAGCTGGCCATGTCCGACGTCTCTTCAACAACCTTAGAGCGGCCGGTGGAAGAGATGCCGGTTCGAATCACGACCATCGTGGAAAGGATGGTCCCGATGGATGCTAAGTAAAACAAGGCTGCACCCGTCAAATAGAATCCACCGCTGTTGGCCACGACGTCCTCAACTTCTGAGGAAGCGACGGCGTTTGTGGTGAATTCTCCGATGAGATAGGTCAGGGTGGAGGCGACACCACCAACGAGGACCATCCACGTGGCCAAGGTCGCCGTTGGTGGAGTAGCGAGTGGTTTTCCGATGGCGTTGGGGTAGTTGGTGAACGCACCAGCAAGCACGAGGAGCCCACCGACCGTGAACAACATACCAATGTTCACAATCTCACCCATCGTGCCAAGTTCGCCAGTGCCGACAAAGGTGTCCATGGCGGTGAAATAACCGCCTACGGCGAAGAAGGGGAGGGCCAGGAACGCCATGGTGGCCGCAATGGCACCGGGTTGCTTGACGATGGAACTGAGCCCCGAACTGGCCGTCATCAGGAGGTTGATGGAGGCGGCAAAGATGGGGAGCACGCCCAAGGTGAGAAGGATGGCCCCGAGGTTGGTCACGAAGTTGCTGGCCGAGGCTTCGGTCATGAAGAAGGGCGGGATGGTGATGAAGAGCAAGAGCATGCTTGCGGTGCGCATCGAGCCCGACCAGATGGGTTGCTTCGCCGTCATCGGGATGACGTGGTAGCCGACGGAGAACATCAACGCGAGTGGAACCCAACCGTGAGCGACGCGTTCGGCAAGCCAGACCGTTTGGGTGGCGTCAGCCAGTTCGCCAAAGAACATGTACACCATGGAGAGGATGAAGGCGGCGAGACCCATGATGAGGAACCAAACGCTGGTTTGGAGCTCCTGCTCTCCTCGGTTGGCAGCGGTGATCAGGACGTTGATGAACACCGGAACGAGGAGGAGGCCGAGGGCCAACGTCTCGAGGCTGTAGAGCATGGTTGCAACCGCTCCGGTTTCTGTATCGATGTCAAGGAAACCGAAGATGAACGGGAGGAGGTAGCTGGCGAGGAGAACCGCAGTCAAGAGAAGGGCCACCATGGAGGCGTTGGCTTCGCTTGCCATGCGGCCGTTGCTGTTTCGAGCGGTGGCGACCATTCCGCTACCGATCATGCCGTAGAGAAGGGCGATGGTGAGGAAATTGAGGGTAGCGTCGGTCAATGCGGAACCGTCGTCGTACGACCAGCCCACGCTGGCGAGGGAATCAAGAGCGGTTGGGTCGTACTTGTGCCACCCGCCAAGGAAACCAAGCAGCGAGGCAAAGACGAGCCAGAGCATGCTGAAGTTCATCCATGTGCGGGAGCCGCTGCCGTCTCGGTCGTCAAAGATGTCGACCAAGCCAGGTGGGTTCTTTTGGAGGATGAACAGACCGATTTGTTTCAACGCACCGCCAACAGAGCCGACGCCCTTGGAGAGGGATTGTGAGAGGAAGAAGAGGAGCGCGACCAAAAAGCCGCCAGAAATGAAGATGGTTTCCATGCATCACACCTCCATCATTCAGCGAGTACCTCGCCCACCAACGTCGCCACGATGGCACCGATGCCAATCAAGAAGCCAATCAAATAGTACCAGATGCCGCTCCCACCGAGATTCTGCACCAGAGGGACGAGTTCGCCAAGGAGGGGAAGGTTGTCCCAACCGAAGACATTTGAGAAGAGCGAATAGAGGCCGAGGAGGCCCACAAAAAACAACGTCAAAACAATTCGGCTAGCGGCTGGTTCGCCGGTGCCGACAGTGGTGTCGGGGAGGGCTCGAGAGTTTGTCATACGGTTCACCTCAAATTGACCCCATAGGGGTCAAGCCTGCGACTTGATGGGCGGTGATAAACATTCACCACTTCTTTGAACGAAAAAGCACGGGCTGCGAGGCGAATCTCAAGGCGAACGCAAACGGTCAACCGCCGAGCCCCGACGGGGCTTGGAGAGGCCGAGAGGAACAGGGAGTTGGCGTTCCAACTTCACTTCGTTTCGCCAAACAGCCTCGCAATCACACTTCAGACCGTCAAATTCAAGCAGGCTTCCCGAAACAGCATAGCGCTCTATGGCCGCAACGACTTCGGCGTCGCACGAACCGCAATTGTGCGAACCGCGTATTTTTCCACCTGCCGTGGGGTGAACGATGAGGCGTGCGACTTGGTCGTCGTCGCCATTGACCCCGCCTTCGGGGTGAATCAATGGGTGAGCACGTCGGATCATATCGACCAGCGACCATAGCCATGGCGGCCGGTATTCGTTGTGGCGGTGAAGACGGTCGATGACGGTCCCACGTTGGATGTTCATCGGATTGACGGAGATTTCATCGGATTGCTCGGCCACCGCTCCAATCCATTTGACACAGTGGTCAAGTGCGTCGGCTTCGTTCATGAAGGGCGGTTTGAACATGAGGTAGGTTTTGATGCGCAAGTTGAACTTCTCCAAATTGGCCACCGCTCGATCCCACGAAGCCGTACTGAACCCTTTGTTGACATGGAAACGAAGCACTTCGTCGTCGTAGGCCTCAAGTCCGATGGCGACGGTGAAAGAATCGTTGATGGAGGTGGCCCAGGAGAGTTTCTCCTCTGTCAACTGCTCACAGCGGCTCTCGACGATGAGTTCCTTCCCCATCTCAGCACAGTCTCGCAGCACCGTCTCCTGAAAAGCAACGGGAATCTCCCGGTCTTCGAGCAAGCTTCCGGAGGTGTAGACTTTGACCATGGCTTGTTCAGCGAAATTGTCAAACTTTTCTTTCGCTGCCGCCCATTGGGCATGCAAGTCGTCGTTGGTGACATCGTCCCGTGTATCGTTGAAGTAACCGCAAAAGGTGCAGCCGGACGACCACCACCAGTGGCAGCCTTTTGTTCGCAAGATGACGGTTACCGCACTGCAGGGCGTGCCGTCGGCCAAGACTTCCGGCGTGGTGTAGACCGTGGCTGGCTCGCTGGCATCCCACGATTGTTGCTTGGCTTTTGCCCACGGCGTGTTGGCGGGGGCTTTGACCAAATCGTGAATGCGCAAACCCTTCTTCCCTTGACCGAGCAACGGAAGAACGGGTGTATCGGTCATGGGCTTCACCGCAGGTCGCCGTCAGCGTCTCCTGTTTCAAACCACCGCATCCGGTTTTCCGATGCTGTTTTCAAAGAAACTCACCATTCGGGCCTGATATTCGTCCGATTGGGTAAGCATCAGCGTGATGTGGGAAAGAATGCCTTCCCTGTCACGGTCGTTGTGAGCGACGCCTGAGGATTCAAACCAGCAGTCGACGAAACCGTCCCCGTTCATGCCCGCTTGAGCAGCTTCACACATGGACTCCCCGTGATGGATATTGATGCGAACATCCTCCAAAGATTGCGTGATGAACACCGAACGATTGCCCACCTCAGCCATGGCGTTGATGGGTTCGTACTTGACCAAATCATCCCCGGAGGAGACTTTGCCAGCGAAGATGGCGGCGTTCTTGAGGAACGGCGGAAAGCCGGCAAACTCCAATTCTTCGTGAATGATGGTGCCCATCGATGAGAAGGGCGATTCAAGGAAAATCGATTGCAGTTGAGGTTCTTGCTCAAAGGCAATGGTGACCGCTCCCGCACCCATGGAGATACCGATGGCACCAATGTTCTCTGGCGACGCCCCCTTTTCGTCCTGAATCCACTGCCAAACGGCGAGCAGATCGCGGTACTCTCGCTGTCCTGCTGAAACCAAACCGTCCTCGGTCGTGCTGTCGCCATGGTCCCTCATGTCAAACAGAATGACATTGAAGCCAGCATCGTGAAGCCAAGCAGCAGGAATCAGCACCTCATGATTGGCCTTGCAAGAACGGATACCGTGGACGATGATGACCCAAGGTTGAGATGTGTCGTGCTCCATCACCCACGCCGCCAACGTGATGGGTTCATCGGGCACATCGATGGTGACGTTGTCCCATTGGTCAAACCACAGCGGTTCAAGTTCAGCTGCGAGCGTCTCGTTCTTCTGGTGAGTGACCGTAGTGACGTCTTCGTGCCACAGTTCTACGCTAAACTCGTCCGGTGAGTTACGGGCTGAGTGCCCCGAACAATCTGGGCTGCTGGCGGCTGCCTGAGTGTAGACAAGATTCCCCACTTGGAAATACGCAAAGGGGAGGCTTGCGATAAGAAAGATCAACATCGCCGGTACTGTTCTGCGCCAACCACTCACGCTTCTTCCTCCAAAATTCGTTCGAACACCACGCTGGAACCTGCCATGACATGCATCCCCTTCGGATGTTCCTTCTTCCCGTCCTCTGCGGTGATGATTGAAGAAATGTATGACTCAGCCGGTACCCGAAGGTCCACTCTTGAACCCAACCGAATCATGCCGAGACGCTGCCCGCGACGCAGAGCATCGCCTTCAAACGCATACGGCACAACCGTTCTGGCCAACGCTCCGGCAATTTGCGTCAGTTCAAGTCGCTTACCGTTCTCGAGAAGATGCACCGAGCGTACCCGTTCGTTATGCTCGCTTTCCTTCTGAAACGCTGGACGAAACGGCCCTCGGCGCAAACCCTTGCCCGTGCGATGTTCGATTCGCTCCACCGTTGCGGCAGCGGGGGCGCGATTGACGTGGACGTCGAGGGGCGACATGAACAGGGCCAAGCGCAAGACATCGTTTGCTTGTTCCTCACCGCGAGAAACGGGTTCGTATCGCTGCTCGGTGGCAAAGCTCAGCGGGTCGTCGAGCGGTTCGGGAAACCAATCACCGGTGAGCGGGTCGGTTTCCACGAGTCCCTGAGCGACCTCATCCTTTGTCGGGCGGCGTCCTGTGGCTCGCTCTCTTCTCAGAAACATCGCATGCCCGTCCGCAGGAGCGACCAACACGTCGCTTGATCGCGGAATTGGACGGTCGGGGTCGCGCCAAAAATATCCGAAGAACACGGCGACCATGAGACAGCCCATGCCGAAAAGCGGGACCAAGCCTGCAATCGGGTCGATGAGCGAACCGATGATGAGGGCGCTCACGCCCATCATGGTCATCGTCAAAACAGGACCGTGGCCGCCCGGGGCCAATCCGGCCATTCAATCACTTACTCCGTGGCCCAGGGGTCTTGTTCGTCTCCCCACGCTGCGGGGGCGCTCTCTTCGGCTGCTTCTTCGGAAGTTGCTTCTTCCTCAGCCTCAACTTCTTCTTCGGCTGGGGCTTCTTCAGCAGGTGCTTCTTCGACCACTTCAACGGCGGCGGTGGCTTCCTCTGCCTCGGCGGTTTCGGCTTCGGATTTAGCCATCTCTTCGCTTCGTGCTTGGACCATTTCTTCCACGCGTTCGGTGAAGGCACGGGACATGTGTTGCGACTTGCGTTCGGATTCAACGGCTCGCTCGATCATCTCGTAGCGCACCTTGATCGCCTTGTTCAGGTCTTCAAAAATCTGCATGTGATCGACGTACCAGTCGTCTCGGGCTTTCATTTCAGTGACGGCCAGGCGAAGGTCGTTGTCCAGTTCCTCTGCGATGCCGAAGACCTTGCCGAGTCGGTCTTTTTCACGGGAGTACTTTTCTTCCATCTTTTCCAATTCTGGTTCAAGATGTTCAACACGCTTGGAATTCTTGGTGGCTTTCATCTCCAATTCGCGGACCCGAACGTCTTTTTCTGCGATGATGGACTCAAGCGATTCTTTCTCGATTTCACGGTCGATGATTTCCTTTTCGAGGACTTCAATCTCCGCCTTGGCGTCAACGAGTTCCTTCTCTTGGGTTTCGTAGGCTGCAAACAGCTTCTGCAAACGGTCGGTTTCGGTGGCGAGCGCCTCTTGGAGCTCTTTGATTTGGACCTCAGGCGTGATGGTTCCTTCCGTCATGTCTTCACCCGGAGGTCAAGCCTCCATCCACGGCGAGGCCATTCCTCCCTATCAAGCCGACGCTTGAAAGCGCATCTCCGGGGCTCGCCTTACCGGCATATTCCCCTCAGCGCAAGGCGTCGGTCGCGGCGACCAATTCACGAGCAATGCTGACTTCGCCCATCGAATGTCCCGCGTCTGGAACCATCACCAGGCGGCTATCGGGCATGGCCTGATGCAGTTCCCACGCGCTACGCGGCGGACAAACCACGTCATAGCGTCCTTGAACGATGATGGTGGGCAGGTGTTGAATGCGGTCAACATGGTTCAGAATATAGGCTTCTTCAACGAAAATGGCGTTGATGAAATAATGGCATTCAATGCGGGCGAAGGCCACGGCAAAATCGAGGTCTTCGGCCTTGTCAAGGTACTCAGGGTCGGGGAAGAGGCGGCTGGTGGCCATCTCCCAGCGCGTCCACTCCTTGGCTGCGGCGCGCCGAACCTCGACGTTGTCGCTGGTCAGGCGAGCATAATAGGCGCGAATCAAATCCGAACGTTCTGCCTCGGGAATGTGGTCGCGGTACGGTGCAAAGGCGTCCGGAAAAATATGGCTCGCACCGTCCTGATAGAACCAGTGGAGTTCGGATTTACGGCACATGAAAATGCCACGCAGTACAAGGCTGCGCACACGGTCTGGATGATGTTGAGCGTAAATCAGTGCGAGGGTTGAGCCCCATGAACCGCCAAACACATGCCACGAATCGATGCCGAGGTGTTCTCGAAGCGCTTCAATATCGGCCACCGAGGCGTGCGTGTTGTTGTCTTCCAACTCCGCATAGGGCGTGGATTTCCCGCACCCACGCTGGTCGAACTGGACGATGTTGAACGCCTCGGGGTCGAAGTACCGCCTGTACGAAGGTTGACCTCCGCCACCAGGACCGCCGTGAATGACCACGACGGGAAGCCCGTCTGGATTGCCGCTTTGTTCCCATGCGATGGTGTGAAGCGAAGAGACCTCCAGCATGCCCTCGGTATGAGGTTCGATCGAAGGATAGAGAACGTCAGCCAAGGAGGTGGCGGTGTCGAGCATGCAACGCCCAAAACGAGGGCCTGCATGTTCCTTTCGCCATGAACACCTTCATTGAACGCCGTGAATCCACGGCAACCATGGGACTTCGAAGCGCAACGGACCTGTTCAGCGAATGGGCGGAAAAGGGACGGGATGAAGGCATGGAAAGAGGCCACACAGCCAGCGTCAACGTCATGCTTGAGCGCTTGCTCAACGGACGCAACGAGCCGTTCACCGCCCTCGATATTGGTTGTGGCAACGGATGGGTGGTGCGCCGACTCAGCGAGCATCCCCTGTGCACCCAAGCTTTTGGTGTAGACGGCGCGCCGTCCATGATCGCCAAGGCCCGAGAAATAGACCCCGAAGGCGAGTATGTCGAGGCCATGCTGCCCGATTGGGCGCCGTCAGAACCTGTTGACCTTATCCACACGATGGAATTCCTGTACTATCTTTCAGAACCGCTTGACTTTCTCAAAACGATTCACGACACGTGGATGAATCCCGGTGGCCGCATCGTGATCGGTGTTGACCACTACCTCGAAAATCCATCCAGTCACGGCTGGGGGCCTTCACTCAACGTCCACATGGCGCTGCTCTCCATTGAGCAATGGTCCGAAGGTCTGCAACAAGCCGGATTTACCGGAGTTGAGGCAACCCAAATCGGTGCTAAAGAAGGCTGGAATGGTACCCTCGTTCTCACGGCTCAGCGTCCATCAAATGGATGAAGCCCAGCGGCTCGCCCTCCGGCCCACAACGACGCAAGTCGCCTCGGTAAAAGGGGCATTGACGGCACGTCTCCGAGCCGCTTGGAAGGCGTCGCGGCTCCTCTGCATGCGGGTTGAGGTGAACGGTTGCTCGCCAGGCCAGATGCGCCCTGAGATCCTTTTTGGCCTGCGCAAAGGCGCCCTCCGATAACTGGACCATGCGGCCGTTGGCCCCGAGAAGCAGAGCGGGAGGCAAAATGCGTCGCTGTTCTGAGGGCGGTTTCTTTTCCTCGGCGGCTTCAAGCGCCATGGAATACAAGGTCAACTGCAAGCGATGTTCGTGGAGGATGGCCGCTTCTTCGTCGCTTTGGGGAACGGGGTTGGTTTCGCTGGGCGGCACCGCCTGGAGCGGGTGACCCTTCGATACATCCTCTCGGTTGAAGGCGCCAAGGCAACCACGTGTCTTCAAGTCAACCACCTGAAGCGCGCCCTGGCCGTCATCATCCATCAGCGCCAGGACCAAGTCGGCTCGCCCGTTGAAATCCATGTTCACGTGGTGCACGGCCGCCCCGTCTCGCTGTGCGAAGGGTTGCGGCGTTCCTTCGGTTGAAGGCGGTGTTGTCAGCACCTCACGGTGGAAAAACGGCAGTTCCGTTCGGACGGCCTCAACCGTCCATCCGTTCAACGATTCACCCTGAACCCACCGTCCGAGCAAGCCCTCGTCGATGAGCGAACTCAAGTCCATCAGTCGGTCGCGCCAGACCGCGTGCTGCGAGCCTTCTTCTTGCTCGAGCCCGTATCCAAATTCATTCATCACGCGTCCGATGGTTTCGGTGCTCGCGAGGTCGGCGTCGCTCTTGTGTTGCCACGAGGTGTCGAGGTGAGGCGTGGTCGCACCGAACTGGCACGGGTTTCGCAAACCGATTTCGAGAACACGGTGCATCATCAAACCAAACGTGGTGGGTTCCGGCCAGCGACTGGGCGAAGGCAGGTCAGCAGCCGTGTTGGGCAGTCGGAACGGTTCAGTCGGCCATCCTTTGACGTGTTCGAGCCAATATTTTCGTGAACACGAAAAGGTTGCATCAAGGTGGTGAGCAGCCCCCTTGATGTTCTCCTCCAGGACGAGCTGTGGCGTCGTTGGCGTGGGCGAGCGAGAAAGGTGCTGAAGATGACGGGCAAGGGCCTTCGCACGTGCCTGTGCCGACCGTGTGGTGGTGGTCTCAAAACAATCGGGATGGTGATACAAACGAAGTCCTTCCAACCCGTTTTCGCCCAACGGCATGGTGTTCAACAACTGGGCCGGATTGAGAAGCGTCTCTGTTTTCAGGGGACTGAAGAGCGGGAGCGTGGCCTTTTCAACCTCGCTTTGGGAAAGCCAAGGTGCAGGGGTGCCGGTGCGCCAGGTCGCTCGGCGAAGGCCTTCGACCAACATGCGTCCCATCGTTCGTGGGTCAGGCGAGAAACGAACGGAAAGAAGGCCGGAGGACGCGTCGAAGGTTGATGCATTTCCGGGCGAACCCGTGACGATGAGGCGGTCTTTGACTCGGGTCAGGGCCACGTAAAACTTGCGACGCAGTTCCGCCTTGTCTTGGGCTTTGTTCATCTCGGCCGTGAACGCCCACAGGCCATCGTGCGGGCGGTCTCGTGCTCGCCAAGGCTGGATGCGCCCAGCAAGCACCTGTGGAGTCACGAGGATGTTGTCTTGGACGGACATGCTCGCATCCGCCTTTCCTGCAGAAAACAGGCCGGTGACAACGACCACAGGAGCCTGAAGACCCTTAGAGCCGTGGATGGTCATGATTTGGACGGCGGATGCAGTGGGCTGCGTGATGGCTTGCGGTCCTTGGTTGCCGAGCGCACGGACGTCCATCAGTCGACGATACATCGCAGCCGGGTCGTGTCCGGAATCCTTCCCCATGGCGTGGAGCATGGCCACCCACGCCTCGGCAAATTGGCGCTGGGCATCGTCTGGATACGCAACCAGAAGGTCCGATTCATCCAAAAGAAGGTCAAACGCATCGTAGACCGCCCCCCATTGAATGCGGTGTTGAAGCCTCCTGAGCAGCGTGGCAACACCTTCACTCGGCGCACGCTCAAGCAAGTGAGGGAGCACTTCACCGCCCTCGGGCAGGGTCGTCAAGCATTCGTGGACCTGTTGCTCGGTCATCCCAACGACGGGAGAACGGGCCAATTCAACCGCCGCCCTCCGTGAAGCGGGGCGTGCCATGAGAGCAAGAATGGCCATCAACGGCTGAACGACGGGTTGCATCAACAGGAGGCCTTGTCGGTCGGCCATCACCGGGATGTTTCGAGCGCGCAGGCGTTCAACGAGGTCGGGAAGGTGTTTTCGCGAGTTAATGAGAATCATAATGTCCTGCGGGCGGACGGGCGGACCGTCTGGCTCGACCACCTCAACCCATCCCGGTGCTTGACTGTCCCAAACCCGCGTGGGGCTCTGGTGCAGCAGCGCATGAAGTCGGTCTGCGAGAAGTTCATGTTCAAGATGAACGATGGAAGCCGAGGGGTCTGCAAACGTGTTCACCGCCAGATCGAGATCGCTTGGCACCGCCTCGATGGACCCCGGGATGGGAAGCAACCATTCCAGCGCCCCGGAAGAAGAGGTGTTCCGTGCTGGCCGAAGGCGTTGGGCTTCAGCGTGCCAATCCCCGGGAAGCGCGTGGTACCTCGGGTCAAACACCTCGTCGAACATGTCGTTCATCGTCTCCATCAAATCATGGCGTGTTCGGTGGTTGGACGTCAGGTCAATGTGGCCCTCCACCCGGCGAAGAAGACGCTCCCCTGCAATGGCCGGTTGCCCTTCGACATCTTCCTCAGCAAAACGAACGAAGGTGTGAGGCGCCGAAACCTCGCCCGTATGTTCATTGGAAAACGAACCGGTTTCACCACCGCCGCCAACCGGACGAGGGTCGCGTCCGCAGCCCGATTCCCGAAGGTGTTGAAGGCGCGGCTCATCGGCTTCCTCCGCGTTGAACTGACGAATCGCCTCGACAGCCCTTCGCATGACAGAAACCTCGGCTTGCCGGAAACGGTAGATGCTCTGTTTCATATCGCCGACGATGCAAATCGTTGGGTCCCAGGCGCCGAGTGGGCGAGACGGATCGTCGGTATGGTGACGGCGGCGCCCCCACAAACGAGCGAGGAGCCGATAGTGGGACGGGTTGGTGTCCTGATATTCGTCGATGATGAATGCTCGATACTGGCGTCGTAACTCCCCGAGTATGGAAAAGCGCCGGTGAAGGTCTTCCTGCAGTGCAGGACGGTCGTTGAGCAGCGTAAGCGCTCGTGAAATATGGGCGTCACTCCACGGCTCCTCACCAAGTCCGTCAAGCGCATCAATCACCTCAGGAGGGTAACGATGCCGGCAGATGTCAGGGCAGCGGGCCAGCAGCAAATCTGCAGCAAAGCGCTGCATGTCGTCAAAGTCGTGCATGTTGTCAAGGGATTTGCGACGAGCCAGGATTTGGTTGCAAGCTTTGTGGACGATGAGCAGGTCGCTCAAAACCTGCGTCTGTAAGGTCGCCGTGACGTACATGCCTCGCTCGGTTGGTGCGGCGGGAAGTGGGTCTTCGAGGGGGTCCAAACGCAGTGAACTCTCAAGCGGCATACCGTCAAAGCCATCGCCCGGATTGAGCAAAAAGGCTGAGCGTGCAAGGAGACGCATCAGGGTTCCATCGGCGGAATTCAAGCGGCGACGCAGGTTTTGGATGTGGGTGAGGGCCCTTGCATACAGGGCGACCTTGTCGTCTTTGCCAATGCCTTTGGCCCTCGATTTCGAAAGCAGACCAGATGGCCAACCATCGCCGTTGGGCAGCAAATCACGGGGAAAGAACGTGCATTGCGGCTTGACCAAGCCCGACGCAGTAGCGATACCGAGCAAGGCTTTCCAAAACCAAGCCAGTTGTTCACCGGGTTGGCTTGGAAGGTCGCCCGTGACCAAACGTGTCAGGTGGTTGAAGCGCGTGAGGTGTGTGTCGGCCTCTGCGGGCTCGACGCACTGTGTGCGGTACAGCAAAAATTCCTGCACCCATGCATTGAGGTCGTGGTGAAAAGGAACGAGAAAGTCCTCGAGGACATCCTCAACGGGTTCAGCGATGGTGTTGAGCAGAACCTGAATCGGTGCTGGCCCCCGACCGTTCCAATCCGCACCCATGGTTTCAGCGCGTTGAATCATGGACCGGTGAGATTGCTCAACAAAGAGCGAACGGTCGAGGAGCCCTCCCAAAACGACCTCGGCTTGGTCTTGGCCGCCCAATCGGCCAACCAAACGGTCACGTGCATCAAGGAACGCCTGGTGGTGATAGAGAACACCGGCCTCTCGGGCGTCTTCAACCGAACGAATACGCCAAACCGCGTGCAACGTATCCTGCACCATCAAGGGCTTGCGTTCCTCGGAAACTTGTTGGTTGGAGGGATAGAGGGCCACGAGGTCGATGTAGGGCTGGACGAGTTGACTGAGGAAGGCGTCAATGGTGGAAATGGGCGCTTCATCGAGACCTGAAAGCAACATCTCGACATCGCCTTCATGGCGCAAGCGAGGGTCAAACACACCGTCAACATCCTCTTCATCGGGAGGAAGGGCACGGGTCAGTGCGAGCCTGTGGCGAATGCGCGCTTTGAGTTCAGCCGCAGATTTGCGCGTAAACGTGATGGCAACCGTTTCGGAGGGAAGGAGTCCGGGCCACGCTTCGAGTGACGTTCGTTCGCGCTTCGGGGCTCGAAGTGCACCTTGGCCGGTAAGGGGTGTGCGAGGCCCCGGTGGTGTGACATGGGTCGCACGTTGTTGGCCGGCGATCAGATGCTGTACGTAGCGTTCCGCCATCACCGTGGTCTTCCCCGTGCCTGCTCCAGCATCAAGAGCAATATGTCGGTCAAGGTCCAAACCCAAGCGTTGACTGTTGTTGAATTCGATCATCAAAAATCACCCCCGGCGTGGTCGGAAACGGCGCAAGAGTGGGCGAGGGCACAATAACTGCAGTGGCGCCCTGGCGTCGGGTTGACGCGCCCCTGGGCCGCAGTGTCAACGGCGCGTTGAGCAACCGCCAACCGTTCGGCCATCCACCGACGAAACGGCGTGGTGGCCTTTCCGGTTCGGGTTTCGGCAGGGAAGTGATTCGCAAAGACATCGCTCACCTCGCCGACCTCAAGGAATTCGGTGTAAGGAAGTAAATCTTCGTCGAGTTCAACATGGTGTTTGGTGTATTCACCCACTTCGCTGGCGCCCACACCGACCACACGGTCGTTGGGATGGCGGAGTTCCCAAGCTCGAGCGTACAGTGCGAGTTGGAGGTCTTCGAACAAACAGCGCATATGCCGCATGCCCACGTTTTCGGGTTTCGGTCCAGCAACGGTTTTGAAATCGCGGATGATGACCAAACGCTGCGCAGGACGACGTTCGCCATGAAGCGGATAGGGCGTGTCGTACGTGTCCTCGGAGAGGACGCCACTTTCCACAAAAGCACTGCGAACCGTATCGGGCAACACCAGCACATCCACGCGGTCAGCGTATCCAAACAGGCGGAAGCCCTGAGCGCCGCTTTGCGGGTCGTCGTCGAGCAACACCGAACGTTCTGTGTTCGTGGACGGCGACCATTCAACGGCGACCGGCGCGGCGTGTCGCAGCGAGAGGTCGGCCTCCAACAATCGAGCAAGGCGTCCTTGGGGAGGCAATTCAATCTCGCCTTCTTTGTAGGCTTGCCACTCCTCAACCGTGGCGTCGATGAGGTCTTTTGTGCGATGGACGGAGACGGCGTTCTTTCGTCCCAGCCAAAGCACGTTTTCCTCCAAGAACGCGAGCATGGTATCCCAGCCCGCACGGCCTTGGCCCATCGGGCCTGCGTGCAAAGGCACGGGTTCATTCGAGGTCTCATGACCGAGTTGGATGCCGTGACCCGCCAACAGGGCAGCCTCGGCATCGTGGATGATTTGACCTCGCACCCTGACATCGATGTCTTCGGAAACGACCTCCTCATCGTCTTCGGCACCCAACACCTGTTTCATCCATGCTTGACGCGGGCATTTCAACCAGCCTTCGAGGCGACTGGGCGACCACGTTTCCCGTTCCACCGAAGACTCGATTTGGCCAAAGCGATGGTCCAATCCTGTTTCGGTGGCGCTGTAAGGAGGGAGTGGGCGAGGGTCGACGCTCAAGGAGACCGATTTCTCTCCACGGTAGCCGAGGTGAGGAAATACACCCGAGGCCACCGAGGCCACCTTGAGCGAAGCAGCCGTTGGCCGGAGCGTCACGGCGTCCACACTCAAGAGGTCGGCCCGTCGCTCCCAGGGGAAGGCTTGGCCGGCTTCAATCCGTTTTGCAAGCGGCTGACGCCGCCGACGGTCGGCCTGGACGGCACCCTCGTAAGCGTCGAGAAGAGCCCTTGGGTGGTTGAGTTCCTCGGACACGTGGAGGCCGGCATGGAGGTCGAGGCCGAGTTGTTGTCGTCGGTCACGTCCACTGAATCCGTGCCGTACAAGATGTGTTCCACCGTCGGTTTCAATGGATGCGTGGACGACCGGCGTGAGCCAGCTCCCGTGCCCTTCCTCACGCGGAACCCATCCGAAAGATCGGGACCCTTCGTCGCCTTCGTACATGGACGGCGGAAGGAAACTCGGCGGTCTGCGCATGGCATCCCAAGCCTTGCTCCGTTGCTGGTCGCTCAACCACTCAGCCAAAGGTGCGCTCGGACCGCCCCCTTCTTCGGGCGAGGAGTCAAACACGACCAGGTGCTTTCCAGCGTTGAGCAAATGACGAAGGTGATGGCGACCACGACGCACCCGAAGGTCCGTATGAAAGAGACCAAGTTCCAACCGAGCGGGAGCGTCCAACCAAGGCACGGTGGAGGATTTCATTGACCACGCATCCACGTCCAAGCCGACCAACAATACCAGGTCTGCCGCACAACCAAGCGCATCTTCGGGGGAAACGACCTGAAGACGATGGGTGCGGGAGGTTTGGTGCGTAACCTTGGCCGTCTCACCGACATGTTCGAGCAGGTCAACGAAGGCCGCGCCCTCATCGTCGAAGGGCAATCCCATGGCCTGAAGTTGGTGCTTGATATCGTTCATGGATTCGATCAACACTTGGAGGGTGCCCACACCAGCGTCGTGGGGAGCACGGCGTGAGGCCAAAGCATGAACGTCGATGATGGAGACAAACCACGACAGCCACGCCATGCCAGAAGATGTTGGTTCGGGGAGCGGAAGTGAAGCACCCGACGTGCAGCCTTCGACGGGGCGCTGGAGCAAATGTCTGTCTTCGGGCGAAAGCAGCGGCGCCCACATCTGAAGCAAGCATGCCAGCCACCATTGGGTTTCTTCCAAAGCCCGAGCTTTCTCTTCTGGTCGCCGTTCAGCGAACGAAGGTGTGGCCGAGGAGAGAACGCCAAGCCAGCGAGCGATGGCCCCGGGGCCCCCGAGCACGTGGAAATTCCTCGCCATGTCCTCGAGAACACTCGGGTCGGGACGTGGGCGCCATGTTCCCTCGGTGGGGTGATTGAGGCGGGGAAAAAGATCGTCAAGAAGCGGGATGGTGGCGGAAAAAAAGACACTGCGAAGGGACGAAAGTGCCCAAGAACGCATCCCCAGCGCCATCGAAGCGGCCCGCGCAATGGCGTGGTGCAGGGGTTGTTGATTCAGCATCGTCGAACCTGCATGCCAGGTGAGGCCAATGCTCGCAAGCGCAGAGGACCACGCAAGCGACCGGTCCCGAACGGCAGCGTCGACAACCAGAACATCGCCGTCGTGGCGTGCTCTGTAAGCCTGAATCAGCGCCAAGGCAGCATCCGTTGCTTGGCCACGCTCGTCGAGGGTCAGGCGTGTGATTTCCGTTGTGTTTTGTCGACCCACATCGGTTTGCCATCCCTCGTTAGTTGATGACCACGGTTCATGAGGTGGAAGCCAGGACGGCAGGGTTTCCGCCGTGCAGGGTGCCTCATCGACGAGATAGGCGCCGTGGAATCCCAAGCGAAACGAGCCGGGGTTGAGCAATTGGTGAACCGGACAAAACACGGAGATGGCCGAAAGAAGGTCGTGTTCAATTTCCGTGAAATCCGGTGCCATGTCCAGCAGCACGATGCCTGCAACCCCGCTGAGGTGAAAGGGTGATTCGGTGGCCTTGCGCAGGGCTTCGAGCACGTGAAGGGTGATCAGTGACGGAAGGGTTCCACCAGCCGCTTCCTCAACCTCAAGGCAGAGTTGATGAAAGACTTCAGCGCCCGGGTCGCCCTCCCACTTGAACGGATTGCGCAGTTGAAGAAGTTCGCCGTGCAAACGTTGGAGGCGACGCGTTTTGGTGAGTGTCCATGACCCAACACCGGGAGTGTACAGAAACGGGAGCGCCGTTGCCTCTGCAGCCTCAACACATTTTCCATGGAGGGCCATGAACGTGCTCGCCTCATCATCGAGCAGGACGGGAAGCCGGAGGTCGACATGAAGGAGACGGATGAGACTGTTGAGCGTCAAGTGATGCTGTGGTGAGACGGAGACGCCGTGCTGATGAAGGCGTTCAAGGGTCTGCTGGCGATGGAGTTCGGTAGGATGAATCACCAGCATCGCAGCGTGTTGGGAAGGTGAGCACAACGCCTCGAACAGCCACGAGGGAAGGCCTTCCCCCGATGGAACATATTCAGAAGTTATCGCCGTTGAAGATTCCATGAATGCCAGCCCGTCCCCAACAACACACCCGAGCCTATTTCAAGATAAGGTGGATGATGTTTGGTCCTTGCCAGTGAAAGGAATCGCGTGGTTCATATAGGGTCGGGCGGAAATCGCTATTCCTTGCTTCCTCTACGTTTGTTGTGAGTTTTTACGGGTGTTGGATGCACGTCTCAAAGGGCTTCTACACAAAAAGTATAAATACTTGGTTAAATAGATATGAAATAGTCATGAGCGGCCGCAACGATGAACGATGCTCTTTTTTTCCGTCAAACCGATTTTATGAATCAACCAAGCCGGGAAAGCAGAGATAGTGTTTAAATACTCTGGCGGTGAATGGTATACGGAGGCAAAAAGATGAAAGAAAATTGTGATGAATGTGGCGGGAAATTGGAACTTGACGATGCACGTGCGGAAGCTGTGTGCGGTGACTGTGGCGTGGTCTTCGATCACGTGGTGAACGATGCCAACACCAACAGCGGGTCATCCCTGGGCGAGCAACGACACAACGAGGCCGCCAACCAAAGTGCAGCAACGGCCGGTGCAAAACACGGGGCACGCATGAACCCCAAGGGCGACAAATTTGACGCTCATGGCAACCGACTCAGCAACGCCGTGGTCCGCAAATACCGCGACCTCGCTCGAAAAGACCGTGCTACGCAACGCGATACCGACCCGATGTACACGTCGTTGATGGCCACCATCCAGGAGATGTTTGGTCCCGACATGGCTCGCGCAGTCGAGCTGTTGGCCCGCGCCACCGCCCGCAAACTCAAGCCGTGGCAAGAAGCCCGACGACGCACGCTGACCTCGAGTGAAAAGCGCTTGCTCAAGTGCCCGAAAACGGCCATCTGTCGCGCTGGAGGAAAAGAGCACCCTGAATTGCGAGGAGCGACCGAACAGGACAACTTGCAAATCATGGCCCTCGCCATCGCTTCCCTCGCTTCCAAGATGTTCCGCACCGTCCCCATCAACGAAAAGAAATTGATGGAAACCTACGGCATCACCCAGAAGCAGCTGGTCAACGCCATGAAAATCATTCGTCAAAACTACCAAGCCCGCATCCGCATGAAGTGGGCCCCCATGCCCAACAAACTCCACGCCGCCGCTGCTCGTGAAGACGAGATGGACAAGGCCGTTATCAACTTGGAAGACGCCTTGGCTGCGCGGTTGAGCGAGAATGATTTGGACGCGGTGATGGAGGCCTTCTTCAACGCCATGAGCGACATCGGTGAGCCCAACGTCGACGCCCCAACAGCCAACGTGGCCATCCCCATGGTGTCCGCTTGTGTCCTGTACAAGGTGCTTCAGCAAATGGGTCTGGGCAAAGGAAACCTCAACGCCGTCGCCAAGGCTGTTCAACGCACCGGTGCAGGGCTGAAGAGCCGCCTCGAAATTATGGAGGAGCTGTACGAGAAGGGCCGGTTCCCGGGCGCTGAAGCGCTGTTTGTGACGTCCGTGGACGAGGCGAAGAAAGCCCCTGAACAGGCAGACTCGGAAGAAGAAGCCGGGGAATGAACCGATTGAAGACGGTTTGATATCCTCCGTGCTGCTCGCATAGCCCATGCGACGCTACGCAACCGCAGTCCTGCTGTCAATTTTTCTTCTCGGCTCAACCGCTCCGACCACGACGGCGCTCCCAGCCGTCGAAGTTGACAACGGCATGATCTTCGGGGGTCAGTCAACAACGACCAGCAACGCCAGTGCGATGACGGAAAATCTCAGCGATTTGGCTGCGGTGGTAGAAATTTACACCGCCACGTGGTGTGATAACTGTGTCTACGTCGAACATGCCATTGAGGAAGTGTACGCGAATGGGCTCCTCACGCCTTATCATTTCCACTCGACCCTGAGCGACCCGTTCGGTGACGAGGCCTTAGAGCAACGATTCAGAGACCGCTATGTCCATCTCACGGACTATTCGCATTCACCGCCAGGTTCGGTGTTCAACGGCACGGTCAAGAAAGCAGGGAGCGTTCCGGATTCGAACGTTCACGACAACGACCACGACAATCGAGTGGAGGAGTTCACGCAACTTGCTCAGCGGGACCTCGGATTAGGCGAGGGGAGCACCATGTTCACTTGGACGCCAACCACCGAGAGGTCCGGCACCATCGGATGGGTGCTTGATATTGACGACCGCATGCTCGAAAACATGACGCTCAACGTCACGGCTTGGGTCGTAGAATCATCTGCGGAATACGAGGAAGGAAGTAATGGTCAAGGTACGTACCCTCACATCGTGCGGGAGATTTTCTCACTTGGAGACACGACCGAAGGTTCAGCCGTGGTCAACCTTCCCGAACCTCATGACGGAGATGACCTTGAAATCCATCTGATTTACGAGATCATGCCCAACCCACCGGAAGTGGTCGAAGAAACGCGCCCCTTTGAGCCCAGTAAAGACACACCAGCCCTCTCGATGGTCTCCACTGTCCTCGCTGTCGGCTTGGCGTTGGCCTTCAGCCAAAGAGGTCGCCAAGATCGTTGAAATTGAGGCGGACTTGAGCGTCATCCTCTGCCCGCGGGCGGCGGTCATCGGTGTGATCGATCTGAAGTTGCCACCGCAAACGGGGCATGTCCTGAGGAGGCGCGACCACGTCGACATAGTTCCACCATCGTGGGGGAGCGCCACGGACCCGTTGCCGGTCCTGCGTGTCGCGGAGAAGGTCCGTGAGTTGGAGACGTGCGTTTGGGCGCGGGTGGTCTCGGCGAACAAAGATGCTGTTCTGGCCCTCTTCATCGTGTTTCACATATCCCAGAACCCGTGAAATCCTCGTGACAAAGGTTCGTTCCAAAGGGGAACGGATGGTGACCTGCAGGGCTGCATGTTCGAAGCTGAGGGGAAGCCCGTCATCGTTTGGAATGCGCACGTGCGAGCCCAACGGTTGATGGACAAGGACCTCCCAAACCCGAGCGAACACTTCGCACCAGCGGCGCTCACCGTCCCGCACATCGCCTTCGTCGTGAACGTCGTCAAAACGACGGTGAGGCATGATGTGGTGGTACCGACGCCGGTAAAAGGCGTGGAACTGATGGCCAAAGTACTCCCTGTGCTGGCGAATACCCGAACTTCCTGGAACATAGGGAGGCACGGTGTTTCGCCAAGCCGCAACCACTTCATCGAGGGGAAAGGTCCCGTTTCGGTCAAAGGTGGAGTGGTATCGCGAATTCCAGCGTTGAGAATACCTCGAATGGCGACGTCGGTCTCGATTTCGTTGCATCAATTGATGCAACCCGCGTCGAGGGATCTGGTCGTGGTCAATCTCATGTCGAATTCGATACCACCGAAGCCCTCGAACCGTTGCACGGTTGGCAGGACTCATGTTGTCAACATCGAAACGGTCCAGCCAAGCGGTGGGGATGTTGGCGAGTGGGAAGCCGAAAGGCGCGTGGTGCTGGAGGAGGTCGTGCAGACTTTCGATGTCCTTTGACGCTTCGACATCGTTCACCATTGAGAGCAACACACCCCCGATGGTGTCGCCCAGCGGAACGGATTCGCCGATGCGTCCGCTGTGGATGCAAATCGGGTGCTTCACGTTGGGTTCCACATCAACCAGATGCTGAATGGTGTACGGTGCACCGTGCTGGCCAGACTCCACGACGACTTCGTACAGGTGACCCAGGCGGCCAACCACCAGCACCTTGCCGTGTTGAACGAAGATGTTCTGATCAAGGCCGTTCATGATTTGATGGCAGAATTCCAGGGATTTGACGAGCGGGGCTGAGGGTTGATTCGGTTCAGCATACGGTACCGACCAGTTGTGCTGGATTCCCAAAAGCAAGCGCCCCGCTTCACTGTTCAACGGTGACAGCGTGATGGAAATCAGGAACGCCCACAGGACCGGGTTCGTTGGAACTTGAATGAGACGGAGTTTTCCAGCCGATGTTCGTACCCGCAGTCGGGCGTTCTTTCGGTTGACGTCCATGGCCCATTTTTGCGTATCTGCAAACTGCATGCCGGACTCCAAAGCCCGCCAACCACGCATCCATGGCATGTCATAGGCTTCAAATAACCCGGGTGGATGATTTCCCAAGGCATTTTGGAACATGCCTTCCATATCGTTGGGTTGTTGGTGAAACATGTGGGTTTGGATGTCGTGAGACCAAGCCAACATCGGCACGCAATCGGTGGAATCCATGGAAAGCGTCCGGTCAACCTTCAGTCGGTTTGAAAGCCAGGTCAACATGCTTGCCAACGGCCGAAAATGAGAGTGGAGTTCCCGTTGGCCCCGAGGGTAGCGTTGCATCATTGGATGGTGTCCTCCCAGGTTGGGATTGACCGAAGAGATGCCCAGCAGCAGTGCGGGAACGTTCCATCCCTTTCGTGGCTCAATATGGCCGATCAGAGCGAAGACGACGGCGAGCCCCAACCCTTGGAGAGGAACGCCGTTGAGGTTCCATGTTGAATCCATATAGCGAAGCATCGAGCCGTCAAAAAACGAAATCCCGTTGCGAAGCATCGCTTCTTGCTGGGGCGTGAGCGGAGCCCCCCGTCCGACCGCTTCAGCGAGGTCTTCGAAGTCCTGCTGTGAGGACGGGAAGGCCGCGATGGGGTCAACCTCGCCGTCCAGGCGGGCCCAATGGACGTGCTCTGAATCCTTGATGTTGGCTGCAAGCGTCTTCCACCGTCGCTTTGAGGTCCCACCGGGGCCGCCAAACATCGCCATGGCTCGTTCGTGGTCTTCAACATGAAGATGAGGTTGAAAGCCATGGCTGGGTTGAAAGTCAATCATCGACTGGCACAGCGAACAGACACGCTCATCCTCAGTTGACAGCGGGTTGTGCTTGCAGTCAATCTCGCGTACGCTCGTCATATCAGACAAGTTGGCCGAGGCTATTTGAACATCTCAAGACCAATAGCGTTCCAAAATGGCTTGAAACTGTTCGATGTCCTCATCGGTGATGTGGAGATGAATGACGATACGAATGCGATGCGGCGAGAGGTCGAACATGTCAATGCCGTGCTCGGCGAATTTTGCCACAACGTCGGCGGCAGATTCGGTGGTCTCAGCGTAGACCATGTTGCTTTGAACTGAGTCAAGGTCAACCGAAAACATCGGCAGGGCGTTGAGCATGTTGGCAACGGTGCGCGCCCGCTCATGGTCGTGCTTCAAACGGGCAACGTGATGGTCGAGCGCATGAAGACAGCCCGCTGCGAGCAAGCCGGCTTGGCGCCAGCCGCCTCCGAACATCTTGCGCCATCGGTGTGCACGGGCAATGAATTCAGCCGAACCCACGAGGACAGAGCCCACGGGCGCACCCAGCCCCTTTGAGAAACAAATCGATACCGAATCGTAATGCTTGCACATTCGAGCAACATCAACCCCTGTCGCCAGTGATGCGTTGAAAATACGGGCCCCGTCGATGTGAGTTTTGCAATCCAGCGACTTGGCGACATGAGCGATTTCATCGAGGGTGTCTTGGTCGTAACAAGACCCGCCGCCAAGATTCGAGGTGTTCTCAACGCAGACGAGCGACCCGTTTGGGTAGTGGCTGCCGGAGCCTTCTGCCTTGCGAACGGCCTGCCGTACCTGTTCGGGCGACATCAAGCCCCCCGCGCCATCGACCAGCGCAATGGAGGCCCCACAGAGGGCAGCATATCCGCCGCCTTCGTACCGGTAAATATGCGCCGTTTTGTCGCACACGATCTCGTCGCCGGGCACCGTGTGGGTCCGCAGAGCGATGGCGTTGGACATGGTTCCAGAGGCGACGAACAAGCCGGCCTCCTTTCCAAAAATCTTCGCCACGCGGTCCTGGAGTTCAATCACCGTCGGGTCGTCGCCCAGCACATCATCGCCCACCGCTGCCTCAAGCATCGCTTCCCGCATGGCTTGGGTGGGTTGCGTAACGGTATCGGAACGGAAATCAATTCGTGATGAGGGGTGTTCGCGCATGAAAACGCCTCGACGCTCTCCTTCATGAAGGCGGTGTTCACAGCAACTTGAGGTGCCCGGTCAGCTCATTGAGCACGGTTTCATCGTACGGACCCAACGCCAACACGGTGGCCGAACCGCTTGGAATTTGCGTGTGCCCTGCATCGTGAACCACGTGGGTGGGAATGCCGCGCCGCTTTGCTTCGTTGCGAAACGTCTCAAAATCGTCAGCTTTCGGTGTTTTGAGGCAGATTTTCTTTTGACCCGAGGCCAGCCATGCTTCCACTTCGGAAGGATGGGACACTCCGGCATTGAGAAAGGCTTGAACCGAAGCATGACCGACCTGCGCAGCTACCTTTCCTTTGCCCATCTTGAGCGATTGGTTCACAACGCAGACCAGTTTTACGGGCGCTCCATCGTAGCGCTGCGATGGTTTGGGCGCTGTTATGCGGTGGAGAAAAGAACGGAATCCCATGCAAGTGCCCCCTCATAACGTGTTCAAGTGGCGGACCAACGTGTCCATGGTTCGCCGCGGGCCGAGGACGCCGAGGACGGTGACCGTCCCCGCGGGAATCTCTGTCCGGCCTGCGTCGGTGACGAGATGGGCATGACACGCCGATGGGATGGATGCATGAAGCTCTTGCAGCGACCCTAGGTCTTCGGCGGCCAGGACGATTTTTCTCGACCCTCCAGCACGCCATCGTTCCAAGAGGCGGGTGCGGCGAGCAGCCCGAACAACCTCAACCGCAGCGTGAGCGCATTGGGCGGCGATTTTCCCCGTGCTCAACGGCAGGTCTTGTCGCACGATGAGCGCCATGGACGGCGCGTCATGCATCGATGCCATGTGCCTCACCAACCGCAGACGAGTCGCTCTCCGATGACGCTAATCCGCTGAGGAAGTGGTGAAGTGATGGCGCCATCCACACCACAAAGGCGAGATTTCCAAGCGCGTGAACGACATCAAAGGGAAGCCCTTGACCAAGCAGGACCACGAAGGCGGCGGGTGTCATGGCGGAGGTCACGAGCGAGAGGGTTGAAACAACACCAAACAACAATGCAGAAAGCACGGACATCACGGCCAAACGAGCCGTCTGGAGTTGGCCGTTCTGAAGAAGATTGGCTCGAGCGCCGACAACAGCCACGAGCGCCCAACCGACAGCCTGGAAGACGGTCCACCAGCCGTGGCTGATCAACAGATTGGAAAGGAGTGTTGCCAAGATGGCAAACGCCATGCCTCGCCGTGCCCCGAGATGAGCGCCGACCAGAAGCGCTGCAACCGTGAGCGGTTGGACGTTCGGAAGTGGCTGCATCAGCACTCGAAGCGCTGCCATGGCGACCACCATGGTGCCCAACATGCCCGTCGTCATGCGGTTAGCACGGGAGCCACCGACGAAAAATGCAAACGCCACGCTCACCAAAGCGATGTCCATCAGGGCACTGGCAAAGGGCGTCAACACGGGGCCGTGGACACCGAGCGCTTGGAACATGTCTCCTCCGACAAGGGCGATGGCCTTGAGCATTGCCACCATCAAGCAAGGCTCCACCGCACTACAACGGTTGAATCAACAACCGCTTCATCGACGGCGAGGGCCCCTCGCACATCGTTGAGAAAATACTCCCATCCCGAACCTTCGGTTTCGTTGATGGCCACCACGTAGAGCCCGATGCCAGTTTCTTCGGTTGAAAGTGAAAAGCCTTCCAGTTCAGCGGCTTCTTGCGTCAGGCTCCAGACATTTTGATGACCCACCAAACCACCAATCACACGGCGTTCCTCAGCAAATTCAAACACCACAATTTGGGTCCCCAGCCACGTCTCTGGCCAATCATCATCCCAAGATGTCGTGGCGTCCTGCTCGTCAACCAAAGCGGTGGTCCATGTCTTCGACACATCCGGCAGCATGAGGACCGCCACCACCAACACAGACAGCGAAAAGAGGCGCCATGCGGCCGGTAGTCGTCCTCGATGAGCCAGCGATGCCACCCCAACCAACACCGAACAGAAAACAACCAACTCAAGAAGAGGTTCTGAAGATTGGTCTTCCTCTGAGACGAAATCACCTGTTGGAGGTGCGGAAGAATACGCCATCAACACCCCAGCATCGTTGCCAAGAAACAGCCATGTGTCCATGGCAGCGGGCGAGGATGTACCGTACCCGTCGTAGGGCGTTGAAAACATCGTTGTGTCAGAAAACCAGCCCGAAGCGTTGAGTTGAGCGACCACCCATCCTTCGTCCGGCAAATTCACCGGTGCGTAGAACGTGGAAGGCGAAGTGCTGGCCATCTCTCCGTTCACCTTTGTTGGCAGTTGGTCAACAACGGCGCATGCTGCATCACAACGAACGGAGGTTAACCCCTCGTTGTCCCCGAAGACCACCGTGTCGCCCACAGATAATGGAAGAGCGGGCGAACCCCCTGAGGCCTTGAGGTCAGTCAGATTCGCCGTCGTCAACTCGTAGGCTTGTATCGTGCTCGAGGTGGCCTGTTGCACGTGCAAGAGCAAGTGCTGGCCCACAGCGACAGGGGCGTGCCGGAGTTGTCCCGAGAGGTTGATGCTGCTGACCACACTCCCCGTCAGGTCCACCTTCCAAAGGTGGTCGGTCTCGCTTCCTGTCCAATAATGGCCTCCAGTAAGGGTGACGCCGTTGCGCCAACCAAGACTCAAATTCACGCTGAAATCTACCTCGCCGTTGGCCAGGCACAGGCGCGTGAGACCGCTTCGTGTGGGCACCACAACATGGTCGCCATCGAGGAGAGGTGCTCCGGTAATACCCCACCCGTCCACGGGCGTGCTCACTGCCCAGGCCAACGTTCCGTTGCCTCGATGAAGGGCGGTAAAATCTCCGTTGGCCCACCCCACCAGCAACAGGTCGGGCCACGAACCGCACGCCCCTGAACCAGCGTCGTGAAGCAGGAGGGGGGCCATGTCATGTTGGGTGGTGGTGTCGCTTTGATAACTCCAAACAGGCATCCCTTCGTGCGTGAACGCCTTGACTTCTGGCCGGTCAGCATCCGTCCAAAATCCCGAGGTGCGCACGTAGACATGCCGCTGGTCGACCACCGGGGAGGTCGTGATGTAGCCCTCGCCGAGATCAACCGACCAGTCAGCCGTCCAATCGCTCGTCAAACCAGCCGCTCCTTGCGGCGCAAAGAGGATGCCGAAGAGGACAGCCGAAAGAAGCGCAAGACGCCTCATCAAGGCTCACTCCAACACGGCTTGTATGGCGGCACGCAACAACGCACTGACTTGCTTTCCGTCTGCACCGCCGGCCGCCTTCATGACCACACCCATCAAGGGCCCCATGGCGCCCATGCCTCGCTCTTTGACGAAGTCCAGACGCTCGGCGACGATGCCGGTGATCACGTCTTCCAAACCCCCCATGTCAGCCGGGGCGAGGTCGTGCTGTTCGCAGTAAGCCCTCAATTCCTCTGGGCTCACCGACCGACCTCGGTGAGCTTCGACGACACGGTCCACATGGTCCCGTGCAAGATGACCTTCATCGCGCAGGGAGAGAACAGCGGCAAGCGTTGCAGGGTCCTCTTGGTCGTGATTCAGAAGCAGGGCTGCCCACGCCTTGGCGGGCAACTGGCCTGCGTGGTCGCAGAAGATATCATCAAGTTCTCTGGCGAGAAGTTGGTCGGATTGGTCGGTTGAAATATCGTGCGTGGACAAACGGTCGGTACGCTCCTTGTCCGTCATGGGAAGGGTTTCAAGCACGTGCTGCCAATCCTCGGCGGTCAGGGCTTGCGGAGGGATGTCGGTCTCCGGATACATTCGAGACCGCCCCGGTAGCGGTCGCATGGGAGCGGTGGTTCCGTCTTCCGGTGCACCTTTTTTGACGACGACATTGCGAACCTCCTGAGGGATACGATGCCAGGCCAACCGGGCACGGCCAAGCACGGCCTCCAATGCCAAGGTGGCTTGCCACTCAGGCGCACAGCACAGGACAAAGCCGTCCTGTTCGCCGAGCGAGAGTTGCGAGCGTACCGCATCAACTTCATCACCCGTGATGCCGTNNNNCGCACAGCACAGGACAAAGCCGTCCTGTTCGCCGAGCGAGAGTTGCGAGCGTACCGCATCAACTTCATCACCCGTGATGCCGTGAGCGGGAAGTTCGTCAGCGTGGAAAATGCCTTTCACGCCCGCAAGTTTTGCGGCACCGGCCAACTCTCGTCCAAGCCGGGGGAGTTGTGCCCCATCCTCATCGGCGGTCTTCTTTCCGAGTTTTCCGAGCAAGCCTTTGAGAGGGAGCGCCAACATCACCGATCCCGAAGCCAAAGCTTCGGCAACCATGCCCGAAGAAGTGGCGGTGAACGCCGAAGAAACGTCGTGGAGGGAGAACGGGAGATGCTCGCAGACGGTCTGCGCCACCTCTTCTTCAACGGCAGCATCGTCAAGGTCGCGGTGAGCGGGGAGCGGTGGAAGATTCAATGCCGTCCTGAGGTCGTTGGCCAGCCGGTAAAAGTGGAGTTGACGGGCCATTTCGAGGCGGATGATGCGTGGAATCCACCCGAGGTCTTGACAGCCTTTGATTTCAACACGGTCGCCGGCGCCGATGGAGACGTTGAGGTCTTGGCGGATGCTTCCAAGCCCGCGACGGACACGGCGGGTCTGGCGAAGAACGCGACCCAAGGCGATCGCCGTGCTCTTGGCGTGGTCAGGAGAACGGACGTCGGGGGCGGTGGCAATTTCAATCAGAGGCAACCCCAAACGATCGAGATTGTACAACACCTGCTGGCCACGGGCTGTGCCCACGGTATCGAGTTTTCGAGCACTGTCTTCCTCAAGACAGATCACGTCGACGCCCACCGTTCCCTCGTCGGTCTCCAACTCGCCATCGGTGGCGATGAGGGAGGTGCGCTGAAAGCCGCTCGTGTTCGAGCCGTCGACGACGGTTTTTCGCATCGTCTGAATGAGCGATACCGGTTTTGATTGCAACAATGCGGCCACGGTCAGCGTGATGTCAAGGGCGTGTTCATCAAGCGCCAACGGCGGTTGTTCATCGAGTTCGATCAGTCCGGCATTTGGCGACTGTGCGTAGACAAAGGTGCGGTTTCGCTTGGACTCAAACTTTGCAGCAACGTCCACAGCACCGCCTTCGCCACGACTGGCTCGCAAACGCCGTTCGAATTGAGGCCAATCCTCGGGAAGCGTGTCGACGGTGATGTCGTAGAGTTCACCGCTCTGCCTTGAGTGGAGTTTCCCGGTTGCCAACTGTTGGTGGACCTCAAGACCGCACATGAACCCCAACTGCTCAGGGTCCAAGGTCGAAGGGCGATGGACGTCGCCTTGAGGTTCATCGGCCATGGACGTGCGAGGCGCTCACCCTTCATGAGCGCGACGCTTGATGCGGACTCAAACAACTTGAAGCGTATCGTAGCCCGATGGTCGCATCATTCGTCCATCACGACACAGCTTGTCGATGATGTCCTCGGCTTTGCTTCGAGGGATGTCTCGTCGCTCTGCTTCGGTCAGGACATCGAGCAAATTTGCTGCGGTTCCCGAGTCGTTTTGAAGCACAGAGACAATATCGATGATGGCCTTTTCTTGGTTGCGAACCTTTCCTTTTTTGCCGGATTGGAGCGTTGTTTCATCAAAATTTTCGCCCATGAGTTCATGTCGCCATGTCTTGGTCAAGCGAATGGCGCGTTCAGCGTCCTCCACCGTTGCGATGTCCTGCAGGCGGATACGGGCGCTGGCTTCTGCCAGTCGAGAGAGGGCTTCGAGGGACCGTGCCGTGATGGCCACGCTGTCTTCGGACTCGCCTCCACTCTTTCGGGTTTGAACGTAATACGCCACAATTTTTGCCTTGGCTTCATCGTTGAGTTTTGGGTGGAAACTTCGCTTGGAATAGGCGACGTATTTGCGCAAAATATCCCTCGGCAAGACGGTGTATTTTCCGTCCACCTTCTTTGCCTCTTTCCGCGTTGATGTGGCTTTGGCTGGGTCGGGAATCGTCCCCTCCTTCACCAACAATTCGCTGCTCCCTTTCACTCTGTTTGCGATGATGTGCGTCGCGATTTTTTCATCGTGGGCCTCATCAGGGGTATCGGTCAACAACCAGATGATGTCAAACCGAGAGATCAGAGGCGGGGCGAGGTTGATTTGAGAGGTGAACGGAACGTCGCTGACGGGTTGAAAACGCCCGCTTGTTGGGTTGGCAGCCGCCAACACTGCGCATCGCGTTCGGAGGCTGGCGTTGATACCGGCCTTCGAGATGGAAATGCTCTGCTGTTCCATCGCTTCGTGCATGCTGGAACGGTCGGCCGTGTTCATCTTATCGAATTCGTCAATGGCGGCGAGCCCCAAGTCGGCAAGAACAAGGGCGCCGGCCTCCAAGGTCCAGCGGCCGTCTGCGGCTGCGTCTTGAACAGCAGCGGCGGTCAAACCGGCTGCTGAAGCCGACTGACCCGATGCGAACCGCCCGCGAGGGGAGATGGTCGACATGTAGTGGAGAAGTTGCGACTTTGCCACACCCGGGTCGCCCATCAAGAGGATGTGAATATCGCCGCGATTGCGCGTCCCGTCCTCGTTGACCTGTGCTTCTCCACCAAAGAGTTGGAGCATGAGAGATTCCTTGATTTTCTCCATGCCAAAGATGGAGGGAGCGATGCTTCGCGTCAGCAAATGATAAACATCCTCCGAACGAGCGATTTCTTTGATTTCGTTTTCTTCCTCCTCGGTAATGACGATCTCCTCAAGGGGGATGTTTTGACGCTCAAGCGAGTGAATGCGCAAAAAGATGTCAAAGACGGGCGTGTCTTTTCCACCCTTGCGCTGAGAGCGGATGAACAGCACACCGTTGGCCTTCACCCGGTCACCTGGATTGAGGCGCCCCGCGAGGTCTTGTTCACCGATGCAAAGAATACGTTCGGGTTGGATGCCACCTTTCATCTGCTCAGGGAGTTCCTGAAGCTCAATGAACTGCGAATTGATGAGGTGGGATTCTTGCTGCATCAAGAAAAATCGGGTTTGGCGTTTTGGTCGGCCGCAACCGCCGTCGATTTGAGAGCATTCAATCGGTTCGATGAGCTCTTGTTCGTTGGGCTGATTGATTTCCATTTCATGGTCGCAGGCTGCGCATTTGAACACGGCGGTGTAAAGGCGAGGGCGCACACCGGTGATTTTGGTGGTCACCGCATCGATGGCGATGAGTCGTCCGATGTCATCGGCACGAAGCTGGGAGACGGTTCGGACCTGATCGCTTGGAAGGTGAACAATGCGGACGAACGGCATCAAATTGCCCTCTCCGGCATCCAGAAGGAATTGGCGTAGCGCCTGATTTGCCGCTCGAAAATGATGGTCGGGGTTGGCCAGAATATCCTGAGCGAATTCGTGGTCGTAGCCTTCAACTTCACGATAGGAGACCTCAAGCGAGCCTTCGTCCGGCCAGAGTTTGGCCAGGTTGTGTATGGCCTCAGAGTACTTGTCCTGGAGCAGGGAGGTCCAGCGAGCGGGCAGGTCAAATTCTTGAATTGCAGACATGGTGTTCACCGCCGGGACACTGAACAACATTGGCGAACGGATATAATCATTCTTCGTGCAAAACAGCACCCCCTCGCTTCCACTGGAAAAACACGACCCTGCAAGCCCGTGGTTTTGCCAACACGAGGTGTCGTGTGGAGAACGTCGGAAGGCGAAGAGTCCTTGTAGCGTGGTCGGCGTGTTTTCCCTCATGAGAGTCACCTTTGCCCACGGCCTCTGGTCGAGCACGGAAAGCAGCAAAGCGGCGTGGATGCGCGCCCAGGGATGGGACGTTGTGGTCGTTGACATGCGCAAGTTTGGGTGGGACCAAGCGAGTCAAACCCGGGCGGTGTTGGAGGCGATTGACGAGCACGGACCGTTTGACGTGCTCATCGGCTCGTCCTTTGGTGGCTTGGCCACCGCAAATGCAGCTGCACTTCGCCCGGACCTTGACCTGCGATTGGTGTTGCTCGCACCGGCCTTTGGCTACCCCGATTTGGTCAGACAAACGCTGGGGGATGAAGCCATGACCGCTTGGGAGGCGACAGGAAGCCACACCTTTCACCCGCCGGGATGGGATGAACCGGTCGTCATGCCGTGGTCCTTCATGGAAGCCGTTCAAACGATGGCATGGCCAGACCTACCCCACCCAACGGCCATTCTTCACGGCTCGAACGATGATGTTGTGCCCCTTTCAAACAGCGAAAAAGCCGCTGCAACCAACGCCCATATCACCCTTCACGAGGTTGAGGATGGTCACCGACTTCACCAGAGTTTGGAGGCGTTGATACCGCTCACGCGCCGCGTGATGGATGCTTGATTCCGAAGCGATTCCTTCATGAAACGCCGACCGTTGGAAGGAGCATGAGTGAACCCATGGACTACGCCAGTGCGGGGGTTGATATCGATCTCGAGGGTTCAGCGGTCGCCTCCCTCATCGGAGCTCTCTCCAAAAGCGTTCGAGCACCAGGTATGCCCGGCGCTCCGGTGGACTTGCCCGGAGGCTTTGGTGGATTGATTGAATTTGGCGACAACTTGCTCGCCATGGCCACCGACGGCGTAGGCAGTAAACTCCAAATCGCTACGATGCTGAAGCAGTGGGGCGGTGTTGGCATTGACTGCATGGCGATGAACGTGAACGATTTGTTGTGCGTTGGTGCCGAACCCATCGCCTTCGTCGATTACGTGGCCGTTCCCAAACCCGACCCTGCCATCCACGCCGCGCTTGGTGCTTCGCTGGCTGAAGCCTGCCGTCTCGCTCGTGTGACCTTGGCCGGTGGCGAAACGGCCTCCTTACCCGGTATTGTCACCGAACTCGACCTTTCGGGAACAGCGCTTGGATGGCTCCCAAAGGGGCAAGCGGTGACGGGAGAGCATCTGAGCGAAGGCGATGTTCTCATCGGACTTCCAGCTGCCGGGATTCACTCCAACGGCTATTCCCTTGTGCGCAAAATCATCGAGCACACTGGCGTGTCCTACACGGACGTGGCTCCGTTTGACGCTGAACACGCATCCCGGGCGCTGATGCGTTGGACCGAAGGCGCACCAACCCTCGGTGAAGTTCTCCTGAACCCTACACGCATCTATTGTGACCCTGTGGTTGACCTGCTGGACGCAGCGCGCGGAACTGCACCGTTTTCGATCAGCGATATCCACGGTATTTGCCATATCACGGGCGGGGGGTTGTCCAACCTCCTCCGACTTCACCCCACGCTGGGCTGGGACATTCATTCGCCTCTGCCTGTGCTCCCTGAATTTACGTGGCTCCAAACGGCAGGGGGCGTGGAAACACGGGAGATGTATCGAACGTTCAACATGGGCATGGGCATGGTGATCGCCGTCGATTCCCAGCAGGCTGAAGCGGTGCTGAACTGGCTGCATGAACGCATGGACGGTGTCGCTGTCGTCGGTCATGTGCGCGAACACGGCCACCGCGTAACCCACGCTATCAAGGGCGTCGAATTCTCACACTATTGAAGGCCCAACTTGCGGTGCGGTCATGAGGGGGCAACCTCTCGCAGGTGCATGGCCGAAGATCGTTCGGGAGACCTCGAACCCGGCCATTTGTGGATGGAAGGCAAGACCTTGGTGGAGCTCCGTGCCGACCAAGAGCGCCCAACACACATGCCTCGGGGTCCAGCGAAACGCACGGGTCCAGGGTTTCTCAATCCGGCCATGGCGCCGGCTCGAACCCGTTCGGTCTTGCTCTTGGCCGATGCTTTGGAACATGACTGGCTCGTCAAGGAGGGGCAGGATGTGCGGGCGCTCGACGCCCTTTGCGCCACCGGTGTTCGCGTACGACGTTGGCGAAGGGAAATTCCAGCAGCGCACCAGCAACGGTTGCGAATCACGGCCAACGACCTGGACAACGTTGCTCTTGAGCAGTTGAAACGCGCCCATGAACGCTACCCTCCGTCGGTGAGTGTCGGGCACGCTCTGGAGGACGACCGCTATGAGCGCTTGCCAAAAGGTGAGATGCACAACGGCCTGTTCATCATGCAAAACGATGCAAGAATCGCCCTGATGGAAGCGGCTTACCAGTGGGTGGACCTCGACCCTTTTGGCTCACCCGTCAATTTCCTTGACGCTGCGGTGCAGGGATTGTCACGAACGGCGTTCTTGGAAGTGACCGCCACCGACACGGCAGCCCTTACCGGGTCAAGTGCCTCCTCTCAACAACGACGGTACGGTGCGAAAGGCATCGTCGACAGTTATGCCCATGACGACGCTGTTCGGGTTTTGCTCGGCCTCATCGCGACGACCGCTGCTCGCCATGACCGGTGCATTGAACCGGTTCTCGCTTTGTTCGATGGGCACCATGTTCGCGTCAGTGTCAAGGTTCGACGAAGCCGAGACGGGGCCTCCGAAGTTCTGGATTCAATAGGTTGGAGGGTGAGGTCAACCAACGGGACCTACACCTTCGTGCATCATCCATCCCCCGAAGACATCCCCGCAGCCAGCGGACCCATGTGGATCGGTCCGCTTTGGAATCGAGAAATCGCGGGGCGCATGACCGAAGAACGAGCGATTGGGGTCTGCTCCCCGAGCGAAAACGAACTCGAACACCATCGCAACAATGGCCTTGAATGGAGCGAAGATGACTGCGAATACGCAAAACGGGAACTGCGTCGAAGCGTGAGGTACATCGCCGAAGCAGCCGATCTGATGAGTCGGGAACACACCCTCTACCACATGGACGACCTGCCCAACATGGCGGGTACGGGTCAAGCCCCGAAAATGGAAGCGCTGTTCACCGCGCTCAACGAACTCGGCTTTGCCGCTGCACGCGTTCCAGATATTGACCCGTTTTTCGTCACCGACGCTCCGTTTGAAAAGGTGATCAACGCCACCCGTGCGCTGGTCGCCGCTGCGAAGTGAATCATCCAAACGACGGGTCGATGTCGGTGATGTTGCTCTGGTCGGGTGCGGGCAACATTTGTGAGGCGTTTTCGATGATGTCCCGCACGCTGTCTTCAATCGAACGTGCATTTTCGAGCAGTTCTGTGAGGGGGAGGTCCAATCCCGTCAAATCACCAACGGCCTCGACGGCAAGAGCAGCAGCACGGGCGTCGGGATACATGGGGCTGGCTTCGGAAAGAAGAGCCGTGATGTCAATACCGAGTCGGTCACCCTCGCCCAGCAAAAAACCGGTGATGCCCGAAACGATGCCTTGCTGAATGGGCTCGATGTCGAGGCTCTTCAAGCGTTCACGGGCTGCAGGAATCGAGCCAACGCCAAACAAATCACCGCTGCTCAATTCCTTTTCCGGCCGCGTGAGGCCATCGATGATGATGAGGCGGTCAAAACCGCCCTTGGTGAACCACTCAAGCACCGTGGTCGCGAAAGGAATGTCCGTCTCGTTGCCGAATTGGATTTCAGAGGTGAAGACGCCGATGTCATCACCCTGATAGACACGAACGGGGTGTTTTGGCACCTCGTCGTGAATGAGAGCCACTGCAGGGAAATCCTTGTGCATGACCGTTCCAAGTTGCTTGAGTCCGAGTGTTTTGATGATGTGTGACGCAGCGATGACACCGACCATCCCCGCCGTCGTGAAACCGCACACGGCGACGCCGCCCGTTCTCGGGTCTGCATCCTGGTGGAGAACAAGGGAATAGGATTGCAACTTCGCATCCATCGTTCTGCCTCCGTATCGGTCCACTCAAGGCTCAATGAAAAGAGTCACGGAAGGATTATTCTTCCCAAACGGCCCAGTCTTCCCAGCCTTCTTCGCGGTACCACCAGACACCATCCTCGTCTTCCCACCACTCGGTGCCGTATTCATCGACGGTGATGCCATCATCGGCTTCAGCCTCTTCATCGGCCCATTCTTCCTCTTCACTTCCTTCGATTTCGGGAATGGCGTCTTCGGCGGTCGCACCGAATTCAAAGGCGTCGGCACTGCTGCCAAGCGTTGGCGAGGCGGCAAGCCCCTCTGGGGCATCGCTGTGGAGGTCTTTACCCGAACTCTTCAACTCGTCAAGCGATTTGGAAGCGCCCAAATCAAGACCATTTGAACCGGGCGTTGTCGCTGGAGTGTCCATGGCTTCCCGGTAGTAGTCTTCGTCATCATCGTCATCATCGTCCTCAAAGAAATCGTCGTCCATGTTGCTGCGCATGTAGAGCACACCGACCACACCAGCGATGAGAGCAATCACGATACCAATGCCGACCAGAACAGGCGTCATTGCGCCCTCTGTCTCGTCTTGGACCGGATTGTCATCCACGACCTGAACAGGCATCTCACCGAGCGTCCACTGAAGTTCTCCCTCGGTGTTCGCCGTGTCCTCAGTCATGGCATCGCAGGCGTTTTCTCCGAAGTCAAGGCAGGTGAGATGGACGATGTAACCCTCACCCTGAAGTCCAGGGAACATGCCCTCGGTCGGAGCATTGCGAACCAATGAGAACGTCAAGTCAACACGCCCGTTGGCTTCCACCGTCAACGAAGGGCCAGCAGCCTCGTTCCAGACCAATTCAACGGGGGGTGGCGTGCCAGGAATGACCTTCCATGCGAAGCCAACCATCACGTCGAACGGGTTCGGGTTGGTGACCGTGCAGGTGATGCCAACATCCGTGGCATTGCTGTCCCATTCGTAGGTGGCCGTCCCGCAATCCACGGTTGCAGGAAGCGTGATGTCTGGGAACTCAGGCTCCACGGTTTGGTTGGTGTCATCCGTCGTGTTCTCACCGGTTTGGTTGTCCTCTGGCGCTGCTTCAAAGGCGTACGAAGCCGTCATCCCGGGGATGTAAAACGCTGGAGGGTCTTCACTGAGTTGAAGGGCGAGTCGTCCGTCGTAAGCGCCTTGACCCGTTACAGGGAGTTCGTTTCCTCTTGCCTCTGCAGTTCCGGTGCTGACCTCATTCCCCGCTGCATCGGTGGCGACCCAGGTCGCGCGGAGGTTGGCAAGAGCAGCGGATTGCGTGGGATCGTTCGCATTAACCATCACCAACATCTCGAAGGTCTCGTCGTCCTGCAAAGGTATGGGTTCATCGGGCGTAATGGTGAGCAGCACCGTTCCATACGCGTCGTGCGTGGTGCTGGTTGAGAGCAAGGGTTGCTGCTGCTCATCACCTGCATCACCTGCATAACTTACGACCAAGGACATGGCCCCCACCGCCTCTATCGGGCCGAGGCTCGACAGCGCATCTAGGCTCAAAGCTGCATGGCCGGTCTCGTTGGTGGCCATGTCCACGGTGAACGAATCTGCATCGTCGCGGATCTCGAGGGTCAGTGAAGCGTTGGCGATCGGCGTGCCTGCTTGATGAAGAAGGACCTCAACATCAAGACCTTCGGTTCGTGCGAGAAGAACCACACCCTCCAATTCGTTTTGTGAAAAGTCGGTGTAGGACACGTCCAACGTCGTTGGAAGCCCCGTGTCGTTTCGGGTATAAACAGGACCGAAAGTGGTCACGTTCATCGAAGCGTTTCCGTACACGTCTACACCGATGGCGGCAACGTAGTAGGGCGTGCCGTCGATGAGAGGTGTCCCCGTGCTGTCGATTGAGGTTTCAAGTGATGTTGCGTTTTGACCCGCCGTCAAAGGTTGGACATTGGTTTGGTCGCTGACATCATTGAAATCGTAAGGCAGCAAGAAAATATGATGTTCCATGACCGAAGCATGCCCCGAACTCCATGACACATTCAGCACACCGCCATCATCATCCGGTACGTCGGCCGCTGTTAGGTTGGGTATGTAGGATTGTGGAGGAGGATAGGGGACCGACACGGTAAGCGGCGCAGAAAGGCCGCTGGCAACACCGTAGTTGTGCAAACTCCTCACCCAATAGGTCCACGATTCACCCGGCTGTACGGCAAAGTCAGCCGTATCGTTGGCATCCGACGTGTTGTACGGGTTCTCCAAATCAACATCCTGGCCTGCGGGCGACCTGTAAACCGAGAAATTAAGCAAATCATCGCCAAAATCCTCAACCGGTTGCCATCCGATCACGATTCGACTCGGGAGGGCCTCGATAAGGTGTAGCGTTGGGGTTGTGGGAAGTGGAATGTTGGGTGCCCCATCGACGTAGCGAATGCTTGGATTGAGGATGTTGAACGTCCCGTTTTGCGATGTCGCGAACTGGATGGGAACGTTGAACGAACCCGTGCCGAGCGTCATCTGTTGATTGAGCGCATTGCTCAAATTGCCTCCTACGCCCGGGTTGACATTGACCAGGAAGTTTGAGGTGTATTGAACCTCCAAATTTGAGAATCGAAACTCGCCGTAGGTTTTGCTGTCCATTGAAAGGTTGAGTCGCCCCATCTGATTGCCATACCCATCAAGTATGTAAGGCAAGGTTGGAGAGGCCGTTAAATCTTGTAAATTATCAGAGAGATTCCCCATGGTGTCAACAATCATCAATGGATTCAGACCGTTTGAACCGTTCCCCGCATAGCCTTCGGCTGCATAATCCACAACCTCATCTTCGTCAATATCGTAACCAACCGTGTGGTAGGCGGAGATGAACACACCGTTTTGATTTCCTTCACCCACAAGTACGAGCTGTTCTATCAAGCCGTCGCCGTCCATATCACCGTAGTGAAGGTCTCGTGGTGATGTGTACGGATACAACGCCATAGAGGCGTTGGATTTCACAGCCTTGTTCGGCCAGAAATCATGGACTGAAACGTTCCCAGTCACGGTCGCAGGGTTCCCATCAGGCGACCCCGGGTGTGGTACCAGCAAGTGGCTGGTTGCGTTTTGCTTGACATCAAAAACCGATGCATTGAGGAGGTCGATGAAGCCATTGCGGTTGACGCCAGACCAGCCCCCCATATTCGGCCGGTTCTCAATCGTCCGATGTTGAGGGCCCCGAGGAGCAACGATATCGAGGTCCCCATCGCCATCAAAATCACCGATGATCGAACCATCCGCAACGCCCTCAATCGTATCCGGTTCGACCACCATCCCGTTTGACGTCCAACGAACCTCATTCGCGTCGCCATCGGCCTGGGCAACAATCAATAACGCAGGAACCCCGGCGCCTGTTGAAGGGGCGAAGAGCATGTGGGAGAGCGAGGCTTTTGTCGTCTGAGAGATATCTTCGTAGACAATAGCGCTTCCCTCTCTCCAAAATGAGTTGGTCCTCCCGTTGAACCGTTCAACATGAACCTCACCTCCGTTACGAATGGAAACCAGTTCGGCTTGTCCATTTCCGGTGAGGTCGCCGATATCGAGATCGAGGATGGCGCCGGAGTGGGTGATGTTGAGCTGTGTTTGAAATGCGCCGGTCGTGGCATTGGTGAAGTGCAGACAAAGTTCGTTATCCGATGGGGCGTAGCCGATCACATCGTCATGGTCGTCCCAGTTGACATCCGCTACCATGATTCGCGTAGCATTTGTGCAGGTTTGGTGCCATGGTGAGAAGGTGATGCCCGTGGTGTTGGAATAAGAAACGGTTCTGAAGGCCGTGGTTGTGTTGTTGCTTTGTCCGCTTCCATTGGTGGCAGATGCATTTGCGTTTCTTGAGAGCAGCGCAAAATCAACGTGGCTATCGTTGTTGAGATCGCCTTTGGCGACATCGTGAATGTAGCCGGTTTGGAAGAATCCACCGGTCAAGTTCGGTACGAAGCCGACGTCGAGATTGGCGCTTGAGAGAACGGCGTTCACCGGTAAATAAAACGGAGGAGAGTCAACATCCTGCGGGTTTAGGTAATCCCTGTCGTACGAGAGGGTTTCTGACGTGTTCCCTGAAACAAAAACCGTCTGGTGGCCGAAATCACCGTATCCGGTATTGTTGAAAGCCCACTCGGGAGAGCTGTCATTGTTAAGATGAATCTCAACCGAACCAGGAGAATCTCCTCCCTCGGTGGGTTGTACAAAGAAGTAGGCCGTGGTGATGGTTGTGTTTCGCTCCAATTCAAACCCGATTGAGGTGGCTTGTCCCGAAGAAATCGTGATGGTTTCGATCTGGTTTCCCGTTGTAAAGGTGTCAATTTCACCGCCCTGGGCATGGGCGAACATGACGGACCACGCTGGTGCGATGAGAAAAAAAATCAGAAATGAGACAATGATGTTACGACGAGACACGGCGACTCCCCATCTACGCTCAGCCTTCGCACGGTTAAGTCGGTTTCGCCCGAACGAACCTAGAAATCTGCACAAATATGTATTTTTTTTTTCAACATAATGTTATGAATGAATAGAATGGGTTGTGAAAACGAGGGCGTGGATATTGAGACTCAGCATTCAAGCGGGTGACGTTGAGATTGACTTGGAAGGCGCAGCCATCCAAATTGATGAACAACTGAGCCATATCAAAGCCGAACACACATGGACGGTCCTGCTTGAACGTATTCGCGAAGCCCGAGAAGCCGCTATGGAGGCGGCCCTCAATGCAGCCCGAGATGCTGGCCTTCCAGAACGTGGGTCAGCCTTCCGTGCACTCCTCGAAAACTGCGCGCTCACCCGGAAGCCAGACCAGGTGCTTGGGGCCATCCATTATCTGCGTGACGTGGAAGGGATTGAAGACAGCCCACCGAGGGTGGTCAACGACCTGTTCAACGATGCTGGAATCGAACCCCCCGGCAACCTCTCGCTCTACTTGAACCGCTTGAAAGAGCGTAACTTTCTCTTCGTCCCCGCTGGCAAGGACGACAAAAACCGTTTCGCAATCCTTACACCCGAAGGCCAAGCCCACCTCGACAAGCGCTCCAACGCTTGAGGTGAACGCATGGTGATGTCGGGAGGCGGACAAGGCGACCCACGAGACGACGAAACCACGGCCGAAGAAGCGGTCGTTGTGGACTACTCTTTTCAAAATCACACCGAGGTCATCCTACGAAAAGGACGACACAGCGGCTCAAATTTCAGACGCACCATCTTTGACAGAGCCGACCTCACCGAGGGCGATTTCACCTCGTGTGATTTTCGACGAGCCTCCATGGTGGAAGCGGATTTGATGAAATCTGCCTTTGACCATTCGGACTTTCGTGGAGCAGATTTGCGGAAAGCCCGTCTCAACCTCTCCAATTTCAAAAACTGCCGATTCAAAGGGGCCGACCTAAGAGGCATTCGAGGCAAGTATGCCATCTGGCAGGGCAGCGACTGGTGGAACGCCATCATGGACGACGATTTGCGCAAGGCGCTTGCCAAGAAATGGCCCAAGCCGTCAGATTGAGGTCAGGCCTCTTGTTGAAGCAGCGACACGGAGGGTTGGAGCGCGAGACGCGCCCTGGCGTTGAGAAGAGGAAGGGCGGCGACGGCGAGGCACAACCCCATGGTGGCCCCGCAGAGATAAACCCATATTTCATATGTCAATTTCATCGCGTCGCCGAGATGGTTTTGCGCAGCATCGTTGATGATGACGCTGCCTGCCACGCCACCGATTAAACCCACCAGCGCACCGCCTGTGCAAAGACGAGCACCCAGCCGTTGAAGGCGATAGAGGAGAGGTGAGCCAATGAAGAGACAAACAGCGGCCACCATCAGCGCTACGCTACGAATCAAATACCCGTTCGCTTCCCGAACTTCGGATTCAAAATCCTTGTACTGCTCTACGGTGGTGTCTTCTCCAGGTTGACTGTTAGGCGTGGTGAGAAAGGTCTCGATTTGAGCGTCGGTGAGACCCTCGTTGTGCAATTGCCAGTCTTGCCACGCCATACCCGCGACCACCAACGAGCTGAGCAACAGAAGAATCGCGATGTTCTTCGGGCCTTTGCGGTCGGGCTTGACCTCGAAATCCGAAGGCGCGCTCATGATGATGACTCCGGCTCAAGATGAGGCTGAACGCCTGCTCGGATATCGTCAGGCAACGGGGTGGTCTCCATCGTATCCATGTTGACGCAGACCGTGGTTTGCGTGGAGTACCACACCAGTTTGTTGGCTTGGTTGAAAAAACGATAACGCCAGCCCAGAGAAGAGGTTCCCATGGCAGTAAAGGTGATGTGAGCGGTGATGGTATCGCCATAACGGAGCGGGTGAAGAAATTCAGATTCCACGTTCACAACAGGAAAACCAAGACGTCGTTCGTTGATGAGGGCGGGGTAGGTTTGTTGGCAAATATCGGGCCAAACCGATTCAAAAAATCGGTGAGCTAAGTCAAAGATACGCGGATAATAGGCAATGTTCGCCAGATCAACCATGGAGAATTCCACGGTTCGTACTGCCGTGAGGGCCATGCTTCCTCCAAGCACGCCTCGCCCATGAACCCTTGTGCAGCGACGCCGAGGCTCACCCTCGCGCTTAAATGGGGGTGGCCATTCGGCGAAATTGGCCCTATAGTGTAGCTTGGATATCACAGAGGCTTGCGGAGCCTCGAACCCGTGTTCAAATCGCGGTGGGGCCGCCAATTTCGACCTCAAGCGTGAGCCATAGGAACGCCTGCTCGCACGAGAACTTCCACATCCAGGTCCTTGATGACGGCAGCATGTACTCGCCCAATGGGCTCTTCGATATCGGTGTAAATGTCCTCGGGGCAATAATCGCTGCTCGTAAGTTTCCCGACCAGTGCCTTGGCAAGCGGAGGGTAGTCGGTAGCGACTTTTCGCAGCAGGATGGGGTCGACTTGCCATTCACTGGCGCTCTTCAATCCAGCAGGAGCCGCACTGAGATGGTCAACAAGTTCGAAAAAATTGCAGAGGGTGTAATGCCCGGTGGTCTCTTCTTCATGGTCTTCAAAGAGAACGTTCCACCATGTTTGCCGTGGCTTTTGGTACGCGATTCGGTAGCCTTTGTTGAGCGGGAGGCCAAAGTTGAGGCGCCATTTCCACCCGTTGGTACCGTTGAAGGTGAAGGTGTCATGGTCAAAATCAAAGTCGCCATCAACGGCTTTGGCAAAGTGAGTGACCAGGCTCGGCGTCAGCGGAGAGCGAGCAAGGCCGTAAATCCCGAATAAGGTGCGTCGGAGTGGACTCAAACTCTCGTGGAGCCAAGATATTTCATCGTTAAGAAGGCCCAAAAGGTAGCCGGCAAAGAGGTCGTAGGCAGGCATGTTCTCCTGGTGAAGCACTTGAACACAGGCCGTTTTCGGTTCCTTGACAAGACCGGTTTTCGGATGGACTTCCACCACGTCAAAGGAATTGTAGGCAAACGGATTGGCAAACTTTTCCATGAAGTGGTTGACGTTGACGCGGTAAATGGCCAAGCGGCCTGCAATAACAAGACGCTGTTCGTTGTCGAGGTGCATGCGGTCTTCGTTATCCTTCACCACGTCGTTCACCAGTTGTGCGGCGACCTTCGCGGCTTCGGCCACGTTCAGCATGGCTTCAAGGAGGTCTTCTCGCCGAAGTTCTTGGAGGGTGCCTTCTCGAATGTCATCCCCAAACAATGCTCCCAAACCATCGAATGTCTCGTCCATGCTTTCCATGGCTCATAACAGGATATAAACTCACGAACGCCAGTCAACAACTGCCCAGTCATTGGCCTCAGCGTGACGACGGAGGGGCTGCTCGGGACTGACGGCAATCGCATGGCCGCAAAGCGCCATGAACCATGAATCAGCAAGCGTGTTTCCGTACCCATAACACGACGAAAGGTCGTGCCCGTTCGCTTTCGCATCCTCCATCACCACCGGAACTTTCCCCTTCCGTCTTGGCACGCTCCATCCACGCTCTGACCCGGAAAGAATGCCTTCTCGGACCTCGGGTCCACATCCGTATACCGCATCCATCCCGAGCACGTCCGCCATGGCTTCCGCCATCGGCGCCACCGTGGCGGTCACCAGGACAAGGCGGTGGCCTTGTTCACGGTGCCATGCCAATTTTTCCCAGGCCTGGAGCGGAATGTGCGCTTTCAATTTCTCCGTAGCGAGTTGACGAGAATAACGCTCAAGGACGTTCCACGAAGCAAGGGAGAGATGTCCACGGTTTCTCGCTGCATCGTACACAGCGCGACCTCGAATCATGTTGGTGATGAAACCGGTCGTCCACGCCAGCGCTCCCCAAGGAATTCGCCATGGCCGGCGCTTGGCGAGGTGAGCCGTCAGGGTTTTCTCACTCGAGGCGTTGAGAAGGGTCCCGTCCAGATCGAAATAGGCCGCAACCCCGGTTCCCATGTCCCGTCCGAGGACATGAACCCTACATGAGCGAACCGCATCATCCAACGAGAGAGGGTGTGTTTCACCCGTCTTCTGGCGAGGGTCCGTACACGCGACGACCGGCTCGATGGTCCTGCCACCATGTCAAGGACTGACGGAGATGCCGGGTGATGAAAAATCCAATTTTACGAGGTGTCAAGCCGTGATTGCGCAGTTTCCGGTCGTGATTGAGGTTGGCGACAATCGCTTGTGCTGAGCAACCGGGGTTGGCGCACACAAAGCGGCGAACTTCTTCTGCGAGGCGTTCAAATCGTGCTCGTTTCTGACTTCCTTTTCCTGTTCGTTGAGGCATGAACAGAAAAATCAGCGTGAACCATTATCAAAGATTCGCTGGGAGTTCACTTGAATTCAACGGGTTGCTTTGTCTTCCAGTTCGCCGTTGCCAATTTCTTGGCTTTACCGTCTGCAATGATGGGGTGGATGTCGTTGAGGCGCCCGTGCATGCCGTGAACCTGGAATTTAACCCGCAACTCAGCCATGCGATCTCGCTGAAGCGCTTCGTCCTGTTCGTCATCAAGGTCAACGGTAGCCAGCGTGGTTCCTTTGTTGGCGCAGGTGATGGTCAAGGTGTTGCCGGCGTAGCTTAACGTGGGGCGAAAATCCCAATCATCAGGGTGATGCATCCATACCGAGAGGTCCAGCGACAACGTGTCTCGAAGGGTAACGCGTCCGATTTCTACCGTGTCCACCATCGTAACCAGTCCTTGCCAAACGGCCCCGCTTCATACCCCTTTCGCTTTCACTCGCTCGTGGAGCCGATGGCGACCTCGGTCAACGAAGGGCGCATGACGATGACCTCAACGGTCAGTGTCCAATCGTTTCCGGGGTCAGGGTCGATCTCACCGATGAACGCATCGGGGTCGGATTGTTGAGCGACGACCGACCAAACCCAGGGGCCTTGGCCCTGCCCGCTGTCCTTGGAGCGAAGGAGCAATTGAAGCAAAGCTTCGGCAGAATCGGAGGTGTACATGCCGTCCTCGCCTCGGACGTTCATCTCGTCGTCGGCCATCTCTGCGCGTGCCGGTTCGTTGGTCGAATAATTACCCGGTTCTGTGGCGACGCTTCGTTTGTAGCCGTCCTCAACGATGTGGAGGGCCAACGTGAAGTTGTCATGGGGTGGAGCAACGTCTTGGTCGAGGTCCAAGATGGCGTTGAAGGACATGACGCGTCCAATCTCGCCGGGCGTCATGTTGCCCGACCACGTCTCACCCTGGTCGAGGTATTCGTCCCAGGACATTTCGTAACTCTCGGTGATCCATGTGACTTGGAAGGTCCGTGTGGTCACGTTGACTTGGAAGGGTTCGATGGCAAACGCGCCCGCGGCGTCGTCAACGCGCAAAACACCGTTGATAATGCCCGACGAGGACGTGTCGAGCAGCACGGTGGGTGTGGTGGCGTCGGCGTCGTTGCGAGCATCGCCATCGCCGTCGCTGTCTTCAGCGGCATTCAAGTCCCAGCTGTACGTGAGGCTGGCGCCTTCCGGGTCATACGAATTGCTCGCATCCAACAACGCAGCATCGCCGGCACGCACCGTCGCTGGCATCGTGATGTTAACGCTGGGTGCACCGTTCACGATGACGGTCGCGATGGCGTCATCGGTTCCACCTTGGTCGTTGGTGACCGTCAATCGAACCGTGTATTGGCCGAACGTCAAGTAGGTGTGTGAAGTGAACCCGACGATGGTCTCCGCTGTGGTGCCATCACCGAAATCCCAGGCATACTGTGTGATGACGCCCTCGACCGGAGATGAATCGCGAGCGTCCAGCGTCACCATCTCGCCCTCTTGGATCAGCGTGGGGTAGGCTTCGAGGGTGGCTCGAGGCTCCACGGTGGTATCAAGAGGCCCCATGCAGCCTGCGAGGAGACTCAACAACAAGGTTTGCACAACGACCAAAGCGAACATCCGCTTTGTACCATTGCCCAGCATGGAAAAGAGGCTGGCCTCACCCTTTCTAATTGTTCGGGAGTTTAAATTAAACAGAAGGGTCGTTTTCTTCCTTGCCAAAGTTCACCGCTTGAGGAATGTCACCCTCGACGGTGGCTCGAAGATAGGGATCTTCAAGCGAAGTCACATCAACGACCTCAACCTCGTCCAGATGGGTAAAACTCTCGTCTTCCAGACCCATCAAATCCTCGACCGATGCATCACTTGCATCGTAGGGGGCAGCGACCGTGGCTTCTTCTTCAGGTGCCGTTTCAGTATCATCGAACAGCGACCGTGCCTCGTCTGTTTTCGCTTGCTGAAGTTTGGCGAACGCCTTCCGTTGAATCGCCTCTTCGTCAACCGTTGGCTCATTTGGGGGCGAGGAGGGTGTCGTTGATACGGCTGATTTGAACCAATCCCGCAAGCCCATGGGTGTGCTGAGAGCGTCATGGTGTTTGAGAGTGATGTTCAAAGGGGGTGCCCGCCGATAAATGCTCATGGCACAGGACCTTTTTCATGGGGAGAAGGTTTTGGCCTTTGATTTGGAGACCACAGGGGTTTCCACCAACAACGACCGAATCGTTCAGTTTGCGTTGATTGGGACGCTGGAAGACGGCACGCCTGTGAACCGAGAGCAGATCGTGAAACCCGGCGTTCGCATTCCCTACGACGCCAGCCAAATTCACGGTATTTTCAACGAGGATGTCCGAGACAAGCCAAGGCTTGCTGAGGTCGCCGACGAACTCGCAGACCTCATCGACGGCGCCATTCTGGTCGGCCATAATGTCAGGAGTTTCGATTACGCCATGCTGAAAACCGAATTTTTGCGCATGGGACGCTTAGCACCGCAGCCAAAGGCCATCATGGACACGCTCGAGTTGGTTCGTCGACTCCGCCTTCCACGGCCACACAACCTTGGTGCCCTGTGTCGACGGCACGGCATTCGCCTTGAGGCCGCCCACACGGCTGCTGCCGATGCTGCTGCGACCATGTTGCTGTTCTGGCGTCTCTCTGTGGAACATGCCGGAGCCTTCCGACGGTCAATCCCCGAACTCGAGCGATGGATTGCCCATGGCGACCAGCCACGGGACGCATCGGAACTTGGACGTGGACTTGACGACTTGGCCCCGGTCGACGCCATGGGAAAGGTCCGAGAGGACGGGGAAGCGTTGGTGTTGGCCTTTGGGCGCCATCGTGGCCGGTACCTCTCTGAGGTTCAGGCCAACGACCCCGCCTACATCGGTTGGCTTCTTTCAGCCAACGGGTTGGATTGTGAGGCGACCAAGGAACGCATCAAAGCGCACTTGCGCTCATGATGTTGGTCGCTCGTAGGGCTCATCATCGGGCATCGGTGACCAGGGCAAGACATCACACCACGGCCCTATGCGCCACGTTCCGCGCCCCGTCATGACCGAGCCAAGGAAGATCGCCCCTTGGTGGCCTGATGTTTGGAGTTCTTCGAGCACTTCTTTTCCACGTCCGTCAAACTTCGCGGCGAGTTGGTGTCCGGTCGGTATGGCTCTGCCTGTGGAATCCAAGGGCTCACAGAGTTCCAACACGGCGGCGCCCGACGACGACTCGTACCGATGAAGCAAAACGACCGCATCGCAGAAATCACCCTGATGGAGCGTGCCGGATTCTTGGCGCCACGTCCACCAGTGTGGACACCAAGCTTTCCAATCACAAAAGCCGCCACAACTGTTTGCACCGGGCGTTGGTTTCATCGGCATGGTGGTGGGTTGCGTCGCCTCCCATGCAGCATAGGCCTGTTCGAGGACGCTTTCACCTTCAGCCGACCATTTGGAGGCTGTTTTTGTGTACCATCCCTCCGTTCGAACCGGAGGGGCGCTCGGGTTATTGGCCAGCAAGATGTCCCTGTACATCCGAAGTTGTCGGTTGACTTCTGGCTTGAGTTCCTTTGTCGGTGCGTTTCCGGTTTTCAAGTCGGCCACCAGCCAACCCTGCATTTCTCCGGCGTCGTCCACATCAGCGAACAGCAAATCCAGGCGGCCCATCAAACGACCGTCGCCGGTTCTCAATTCTCCCTCTACGGCGATGGTGAGCGATTGAAGATGGCGCCAAAGGGCGACGGTGACTTGTTCGTGGTTGAGATGTTTCGCTCCGATGTGGTCCAACAAAAGCACGATACCTCCGCGCTGTTGCTTCTTCGCTTCGTTCCACTTCGCATCCTTCCAATCAGGACGGCGTGGCGTGCTCATGAACACCGCTTTTTCCTCATCCCAGCGAATCTTGAGGAAGCGTTCGGCCTGGAGGGGAAGCCATCCTGCCTCCGCATCCTCTCGCCCTGTCAAGTCCATGTTCAGCAAGTCTTCAATCGAGGCGTGAACGGCTGTGCCCAGCGAGGCGGCCATCCCGGCTTTGCGAGGCAGACGTTGCCGGCTCAGCCAGTACATTCGCGGGCAGGTCTCGTAGCGGTTCCAAGCGGACGGGGAGAGTTGGTGCGCTCGTTCCGTCTCCGGTGTACCCTCACCCATGGCTTGAGGTGGGCATCGTTGATGATGAAGGTTTGGTGGCCAAACGGGGAAAGTGTTGAAGGGCACCGAGTCCCACCCCGTCTCATGGATAGTCCAAGTTTGCGCATCAACACCTCCATTGAGAACGAGAATGCCATGGTCATCGCCTGCTTTCCAAGCGTGGGCATGGTCTCAAGCATCGTGGGCCACTACCTCATCGACCACCTGGACCTTGAGTTCGTGGGTGGACTCGTTGACGAGCGTTTGCCAGCGCTCGCCATGATCAACCAGGGCGTCCCTCTTCCGCCGATTCGAGCCTATGCTGGGAAGCCCCAATGTACCATCGAGGGATGCGATCAGGTGATTTTGCTCATGAGCGAGATGGTCGTACCGGAATCCCTTGTCCACAAAATCGTCTGGGCGCTGTTTGAATGGTCCAAAGAACATCAAGTTCTCGCTGGCGTTGTCGTGGACGCTTTTGCTAAGGCCGGGATGAAGAGCGGCATGGACGGCGTTGACCCCGTGGTGGAATACGAAGACACGGATGAGATTGACATCGTGGGCATCGGCTGCAACGATACCGTTCGAGCCATGCTCAAGGACATGGACATCCCACTTCTCGAAACCGGCGTCATTCGCGGGATGAACGCTGGCATCCTTAGTGAGGCCTCTCGACGAGGGTTAGGCACCATGTCCCTCATGGTGGAAGCCGACCCCCGTTGGCCCGATGCTCGGGCTGCTGCTGCGCTGATCAAGCGGTTGAACGCATTGTTGCCGTCCATTGACCTGCCACAAGAACCTCTGCTGGCCGAGGCGGAAATGCTGGAAGCCCAGATTTCTGCGTTGATGGAATCCGCTGGCGCATCCGAAAAGGGCAGTCCCTCCTCCAACGCCATGCTCTACGGTTGATCATCCTAGAAAATCCGATAGCGAGGATTGGCCGCTTGTTTGGGGTTGTTCGTCGCCCTCAACAATGGCGGTCTCGCTTCTTCCTCCGTCCGAATCCCCTTCAAGACGAGCGTTCAATTCTTGTTCCGACCAGACATCAACGCCAAGGTTGGTGGCTTTGGTGAGTTTCGAGCCAGCCTTTTCTCCAGCAACGAGAACGCTGAGTTTCGCTGAAACGCTGCCGACGATTTTCGCGCCTGCGTCGATAATACGTTGTTGAATTTCCTTGCGGGGGGCGGAAAGTGTTCCCGTCACGCAGAAGGTCATGCCGAGGAAGGGGCCGGCCGTCGGCTTTACGACCTCGGTTTCAATGGTGAGAAGGTCGACCAAATCTTCGACGAGCGTTCGACGGACCTGAAGGCCGTCCCGGAACTGAAGGGCAACAATCTCGCCCACGCCATCGAGAGCGAGGACCTTGCGAAGCGCTTGGTTGTGGGCATACGGTTTACCTGCCTCATCTTGGTCGGGACCAAAAGCTGCCTCGCCGGGCTGGGCATGGGCTTCGTCCAACCATGCCAGCATCTGCTGCGTATCGCCCAGCACCGACGCCATCGCTGAAGCCAGTTCGGGCCCAATGCCTGGAAGTCCCAAAGCGTGGAGGAACTTTCCAAGCGACATGGTTCGAGCCTTGTCAACCTCCCGAAGCACATTGGTCGCTGACTTTTCACCCATGCGCTCAAGACTCAGCAGGTCGTCCAACGTGAGCCGATAGAGGTCGGCGCACGAACGAATGTGCTGTGCATCGAGCAGTTGGTCAACGAGTTTCTCTCCCACGCCGTCCAATTCCAGAGCCCGGCACCAGTAGAGCACCGAGCGGCTTGTTCGAGCTTCACAAAAGAGATTCACGCATTTGAGGAAGGCCCCTTCGATCTCGACGTGTCCCTCGCAAGCCGGACAAGCATTCGGCGTGGAGATGGCGCTTGGTTCGGGGAGGGAGTCCGTGAAGGCTTCGCCATCCGCGTGAAATCTCCCGGTCAGGTCCTTTGGCTCTGCAGGACCGAGGGCTTGCTCAATCTTGGGAATGACATCGCCCCTGCGGACGATGAGGACCTTGTCACCAATGTTGATGCCGAGCCGGTCAACTTCGCCGACGTTGTGCAGCGTCGTGTTCTCAACGGTCACCCCGCCCACCCGCTGGGGTGCAATACGGGCCACCGGCGTGATGTTGCCGGTACGACCTGTTTGCCATTCCACATCCAGGAGCACCGAGTACGCCTCTTCGGGGGGAAACTTCCACGCGAGGGCCCAGCGAGGATGGTGGGCCGTCATGCCGAGGCTGTTTCGTTGAGCCAAATTGTCAAGTTTGAACACCACGCCATCGATTTCAAAGGCGTGGGTGCTGCGTTTTTCTGTCCAAGCAACGGTCGCTTGGTCCAAGAGTTGGGCTGCCTGCGAGGGCGATTCGCCGTGATGGAGTTCCCACGGGGCGGGAGCAATGCCCAGACGGTCTTCCATCCACACGAGCATGTCGGTATCGTTGGCCATATCGGGGACGGGTTGACTGTCGGGGTGACGATGTTCGTCGCCGGGAACTTGAGCATCGTAGGCTTGGAACACAAGGTCCGATGCATCGGCTTTCCCGTCGGCATGCTTCTGCCGCAAAGCGCCGGCTGCAAGATTCCGAGGATTCGGAGAAACATCGCTGTATTTCTCCTCAAACACAGCAAGCGGCATGACGACTTCACCTCGAACATGGACGTCGACGGGGAGGGGGAGCGTGTGCGGAACATTGTCGATTTTCCGGGCGTTTCGCGTGACATCTTCGCCTCGCTCACCGCTTCCTCGGGTGGCAGCACGAACCAATCTGCCCATGCGGTATTCGAGTGAAAGAGCAGAGCCGTCCAATTTCGGTTGAGAAAGGAAGCGAGTGGCCCCTGAAGTCGTGGTGTTCACAAAGTGGTTGAGTTCCTCAGCCGAGGTGGCTTTGTCCAAACTGCGCATCGGAAAGAGGTGGTCAACCTTCACGCTGCCCGGAGCGATGTCTGCACCGACGCGACTGAGTTGAGGGTGGTCGGGGTCGAGTTGCTTGAGTTCGTCCCACAGACGGTCAAACGCTGCATCACTGATTTCGGGTTGGGCGAGGTTGTAGTAGAGGTGCGAATGATGGGCGATTTGGTCCGCAAGTGAGGCGATACGCGCCTCATCTGCTTCGGAGAAAGCGCCCGCTTCGCCCATGAGGTGAACAGGGGTGCGACAGGCTATGAAGCATCGCTTTTTGACCCTTCAATTGAACTTGAGGGCCACGAATTCACTGTTCTCGAGCGGGCAACGCGTCATGATGGCTTGGCTCAAAATTCGAAGATGTATTTCGGCCACAACATGAACCGTGGCCGAGAACATATGGCCGGCATGGGGCTTGAGATCGTCATCTGAAAAGGTGGCGTGGAGGTGCGTGAACGCCTCGCCGTTTTCTCGCCTTACTAGATTGCCTTGAAGGGTGACGAGTTCGCTGCCATCCTTGAGATTCACACGATGGTAGACATGGTCATCGTCCATGTAGCCGTAGGTGCTGTCTCGTGTTCGACCGATGCCGCTGGTGATGGCGGCGGCGTCAAATCCCACCGTGTCGGCCAGTGCTTGCAGCGTAGCATGTATTTCCTCTCCGGGGTCAAGCCTCACAAACACATCGTCGCCGCTTCGCGTCCACTCCATGGTCCAAGGTCGGGACGGTGGCTCATGAGGCTGCCGTTCACTCCGCCTCAACGTGGGGGTCGCTACCTCGGCGCGCCTGTTCCATGGCCCTGATGTATTCGCGGGCGACGGCAAGCGACGCCCGGTCGCCCCCGAGCGGAAGCGGTCCAAACGGGCCCCACCCGTTGCGTAACAACATGATCCGGCGTTTTGGTTGTCGCTTGGCCAATCGAAGACGCTCCCATGGGTAGCGTTGGCCATCGGCAAAGAGATGGGTGGACGTGATGGCGTAGCGCTTGGGAACCAGCAAAGAAATGAGGTGAAGTCCCAAGAAGACGTCCCAAAGGATGGCGTAGATGATGGGGGTATCACTCGCCTCCAACAGGGCCCAAGGGAGCACCATCATGGCGGCCATGGAACCGAGATTGCCCCACTGTCGAACCATCTCGTGCACGCCCTCACTGGCCCATGCAAACCCACCGCCAGACAACGCACCGAGTTGAGGTACATCTCGTCGTTGCTTAGTCAACCAGTAAGCGTCCCATACCACAATGGCCGCCAAGACGACCACCGCCGCCATGGCGACGTGTTCTGCGGAAGGGAGTTCGACCATGGTTGAGCCTCAGAGATGTTGTTGGTCAAGCGATGTCAAATCGCCCGGACCACCCCGTCGCAGTCGAGCAAAGAACAGCATGGCCACCACCACAAAGAGCGCGAGAACCACCATGAGGGCGTTCACGTTGATGTCGTCGTCGTCGCTGGTATCTGCACCCTCAAGCACATCTGGGGTTCCATCCCCGTCGTCGTCCATGTCTTCGGTCAACCAACTTGTGTAGCCCTCCGGGCAGTCCAAAACATCGGGCTGTGTATCGCCGTCGGTATCAAGTTGAGCGCACGGGTCGAGAGGGAACGCATCCTTCTCGTCGCTGAAGCCGTCGTTATCGTCGTCCTGGTCGTAGATGTTGGGCCCGCACGATTTACCGGTATTCGGGTCAAACCACGTATCGGACGAACACGAAGACGACCAGTCGTTATCGGTGTCGAGAAGCGTGTATTCGAAATCCATGGATGCGATGGCTTGCTCGCCAAAGGTGTCGGATACCGTCGCCTCAACGATGTAGAAACCTGCTGTCAAATCCGTGATGTTGAACACGGGTTCGTCGCCGCCTTGCAGCACGGTGTTTCCGGCCATATCGTACACACGCCACGAGAGAACGAGCGCGTCGACGTCGTCCATGTCGTCGCTGAATTCAGCCGAAGCGCGAATCGAATCCCCTTCCATGACGCGTTGACCCGCATACGGCTCGAGCAGTTGGACCTCTGGGGGTTGGTTGACAAGAATGTTCACCACCAAAACGGAGGGCGAGGTTGCGGGTGAAGCCACCGTCAGTTCGGCAGCAGGCGACCCCGGGACCACGGCCTTCACCACCCATTGAGAGGCCACCGCTTCCTGAGATGCTGTCATGGTTCGCAGGAGCAATTCGACATCCACCGTTGTGCCTTGGACGGTGAATGGGTCGAGCAGTTCACTTCCATAGCTCACGGTAAAGGTCGCAGCGACCGGGAGACCTGCACGCTGTGCATCAAGTGCAACCGTTCTGTAAGCAGAGAATTCTCCCCCTTCGCTGGCGGAGACCGTTCCGACTTGGCCGTCCACCGATACCACCTCGGTAAAGGCGACATCGACGCTACCAATGAGGGAACACCCTTCCATTCTGACGGGAAATTCTTCCGTCGCCAAGGCGCTCGAAACCACGATGTGAGCGTTGCGCATCACCAGCGGTGCACTGATTTCACCGGGGTCGGAGTGAAGCGAAACCCCGACGGCATAGCCAGAGATGTCGAGGTCTTCAACGACCAACGAGGCCGATGAACGCCCGTGGTGAGAGATGAACGCCGTTCCGCTGCCATCGCCCTCAAGGGTGATGTCGGAGAGGAGGCCGGAGGTCCGATCCAAGTCAATGGCCGGTGCACCGGTAAGATGGACGCGCTCAATGGTGATGTCTTCGTTGTTCTCGCCAACGATACCGGTTTGGCCGGTGACTTCACCCGATACATCGGTCAGCGAAAATGCAGACGTGATGCTGTTGAGCGAAATGATGGCATCGGCACCTTGGAAGTTGGTCGCATCAACGCCGTTGATGGAACCGGAAACACCGGTCAATTCCATGCCTGCATCCGTCCCCTCTGCGAACGTCAAATCGGTAAACTGAAGCGGTGTTTGTTGCGCCCAAATCGCTTGCTCTTCACAATCGGCAAAACTCACGTTGCTGAAGGTGATGAGGCCGCTGGACGGGTAGAGTTGGGCACAACCGCTCGCGTTTTGCAAATGGCTGTTGCGAAGCACCAGCGTCGCAGCGCTTCCGGACTCAACCACGACGAGCGCATCGCTCGCAGATCGTGCCATGAAGACCCCATCGGCTTGAACTGAACCCAATCCCGAAACCGTGATGGCGGGGGCGGACTCGATGAGTTGTGTTCCCGAGAGTTCGATGGCAGCCGCCGTTGAACTGCCGAGAGCAAGGCCGCCCCAGCGCGCCCCAAAGCCGGTGGAGGAAAGCGTGGCATCGCCCGCATCAAGCACTCCGTTCACGGTGATGGTGGCGCCTTCTGAAATGCGCAACGAGACGCCGTCCTGAATCGTCATGGTCGAGGCGCTTTGAAGTTCCAGCGAATGATCCAGCGTGTACGGGCTCCATTGGCGTTCAAGCACGAGCCATCCTGAAACCGCACCGCTGGGTACCGTGGACGCCATGAAGGTGTGCGTGAGCGAACGGTTGGTGTCCCATGTGACAAAATCCGAGAAGTTGTTTCGCTGAAGCGTGACGGTCTTGATGCCCTCCCATGTCACTCCGGTATCGGTGACACGTCGAGCGACGGTCTCGGTTGACAACGCTCCATTCTCGTCGGTCATGGCGACCGAGCCCTCGATAGAGATTAGCGCCCCGTCCACCGGTTCACCTTTGTCAAAGACCTCGATCTCAAGGGTTGATGAGCTGGTGAAGACCGCCCCGGTCATGGCCGTAATCGTGCCCTCAACCGTTCCGCTCATCACGTCGATTTCACATCCGGGTTGGACGGTGAGTGTACCGAGGATGTTGAGGTGTTGCACCTCTCGTGGGCTGAGGCAGCCCCACTGAACATTGGTATCAAGCGTGAGTGCTTCGGTGCCGCTTCCGGTCAGCACGCTTTCACCGCTGGCCTGAAGCGCATCGGCGGTGATGGTGGCAGCTTCGCCGATGAGTTGTCCCGTACCTTCCACCGACACGGTGTGGCCAGACGAAAACACGACATCGGTTGAGACAAGGGTCAATGCAGCATTGTTGGCGACCGTCAAATCACCCGTTAACTGATGAGGCTGCCCGTCGGGGCGAGGCCCCAGCACAACATCTTGACCGGATGCGATGGTCCAGTCACCGTCCGGAATGACCGGAACCTGTACCGATTGCCCGTTTTGACCACCGTAAAGCGTGACGCGAGCCCCAGCACCATCAAGCGTGACATCAACGACCGACCCGGTGTTCACCAGGGGAAGGGTAAGAGCGCCGTTGCTGTTGCTCATGAGTGAAAAACCGTGAACGGCGACATGGGCTTCAACGGGTTGACCGGTTAAATCGGTGAAGGTGACGTCGGTTTCAACGAAACGGTACGACGCTGAGGTGCTGATGGAGGGGTTGGAACTTGAACCGTAATACAGCGTTCCGTCCCCGAGGGCGTCGGCTGATGATGGTGCCGTATTCAGTGGCGTAAAGGCCCTCACAACAGCAGTACTGCCCGTTGACATCATCAAGGGCGTATCGTGGAGTTGTGCGGTCCAGGAAGAGAGATGGAGGGACGCATCGCCTTCCATCAACACGCCTTCGTCTTGTGCGATGGTGGTGAGGCCTGAACCACGATAGGTGGAATCGATGAGGTGGACACCGGCAAGGCTGCCAATGTTGGCCTCAACCGATTGGGCCACCAGTGAGGAGTCCTCCAGCAGCATCCCGATTGAGACGTTTCTTGAGGTCAAACGTTCTATGGTGAGGTCGCTGTACCACGATTTCAACCCGACCGAGCTCGTATCCGTAGCAACGAAGGATTTCTCCACGGTGAGGTTAGACCAATCGTGGACGCCACCCAGGACGTCAACCCCAACAGCATCATCCGAGGTGAGGACGACGGTGATGTCGTCCAAGGTGCTGGTCGGGGTCTGTACCGACACGCCCGTCTTCGAGGTGTTCACGGTGAGGTTCGTCCATGCTGCATGGCCACTTCCCGAGGCCCCAATCGCTTGTTCAGCCGCTTGAACGAACACATTCTGCATGTGAGAAGTCCCGGCTCCCGACCAAGAAACGCCGCTGCGGGCCACGCCATCAACAGTGCTGTTTTCCAGTTTGCACAGGCCATCGCACCGCACATCGACAATCGGTCTCAATTCAGATGCAGAGGTCGCCGTAAACCCGACATCCTCCATGTACATTGACGAAACACCTTGACCGACCACCAAGCGTTCACCCGAAAGGCGGGCAAGATGCAGTTCGAAATCATCGGCATCTCCTGCATCAATGGCCAGTGCGAGTCCCGTTCCAAAGAACGTGCGAACCGATGTGGAGGCGCCTGAGGCCGTCGCCACACCAACGCTTGCGTTGTACACGCCAAGACCTCGAAGATCGAGGGTGCCGCCCAAGGACTGAACGCCGACACCTGCCTGGTTTACGGTGAATTCGAGGATGTTTGCAGTGGCGTGATTGGCAAGACCGGCCGCCACTTCGGTGGCCGTACCGTTGGTAACATTGAGTTCTCCGCTTTCAACATACATCGCTTCGTAGTCGATGCGGTTGGCCTCGAATCCCGAAACAACGGCTTCGCCACCCATGACGGAAAGTCCACGGTAGGCGTCGTTGAAGACCACATTCGTTCCGTTGAAGTCGCCTCGTACCAAGACGCCAGCAGAAGCGTTGGCGACGGTCACCTCGGTCAAATTGGCTTGACCGCCCGGCTCCACAACGAGGCCGGGCCAGAGCCCTTGGCCGTGTGAGCCTTGGGTTTCAGGGGTGATGGAGGAAAAGAAGACGGTCTGGTCGGCGACCAAGGTTCCTTCAATGATGATGGCGTACTCCCTGGCATCGACGGTCGTACCGGGCAACACCGTGAGCGTTACTCCGCTTGCAACGGTCACGTTGCCGGAAAGCACCATGTCTCCCGACCATGTGGTACTGGTTGAGACCGTACTGTCTGCAGCGTTCACCACGGGCAGAAGAAGAACGGTCAGGAGAAGGGTTACCATGCCCATTGCTCGGCCTTGTCGCATGAACTGGCGTTGCGGTGGCGCCATATCAATCCAAAGGCTCCGCGTCTTCAAGGTGTACACACTGTGAAGCAAGAGTGGTGGGCCCGCCCGGATTTGAACCGGGGTCTGACGGCCCCCAGCCGCCAAGTATAGGCCAAGCTAACCCACGGGCCCGAGGAGTTCCTCAGTTGCGTGCTGCGCTGAACGGTGCGACCTCTTCGATGAGGTCGAGGTGTCCAACGTACATGCGTCGGCAGCAGTACCGCTTCAAACCCACGTCGTCGAGGGCTTCAGCGTCGCTTTTACCGTCCGCCAGCAATTGCTTGAATTCTTCCCACTTGTGTGCGACAACGGTGCCACAGCTGAAACATCGTACTGGAATAATCATCATCTCACCTCATCGGTACGACTTTTGCTTCTTGCGGCGAGCGCCACGGCCGAGTTGGTGCTTGGGCTCCTTTCGGCGTGGGTCGTTCACGAGAAGGCTGCGGTCGAAGCGCAGGTATTCATCTCGAAGTTCTTCGTCAATGCCTTCTGCTCCACCGTTGTAGTGGACAAGACCACGGGCAATGGCGGTACGGATGGCGTCGGTTTGACCCATGATGCCGCCACCGTTGGTGGTGACGGAAATGTCGACTTTGCTCAGTCGGTTCATGGCGTCAGCGATGACGAGGGGTTCCATCGATTTGCGACGGGCCAGGGAAGGCTGCAAAATTTCGATCGGTTCGGAATTGACTCGGACGCGGCCTTTGCCGGCCTTGACGCTCGCACGAGCGACGGCGGTCTTGCGCTTTCCAGAGGATTCTACTGACTTCTTCTTTCGTGCCATCACTGGTCACCTCCCGTCCATCGGTGAGCGGGTGCTCCCAAGTCTGCACTGACATCACCCAATCGGATGTAGCGGTCTGGCAGGTCTCGGCGGAATTTGCTGTCGTCGCCACGCTCATGACCCTCAGGCAGGTCGCCGGAGAGGTGGTTGGGGCAACCGATCTCAACACGAAGGTTGCGAAGGGCACGTCGGCCGCTGCTCTTCTTTTGATAGGGCAACATACCTCGAACGGCCCGCTTGAGAATCATGTCGGGCATACGAGGGAAGAACGGTCCCTTTCGGGCGTGGTTCAGTTCGTACTTCTTGTGATAGTTGTCAAGAACAGCTCGTGGGCGACCGGAGATGATGGCCTTCTCTGCGTTGATGATGATGACCTTGTCATCACGGTCTTCGCGAGCGGCTTTCAACAGAATGTCGGCGGAGGCTGAGGCGAGGCGGCCCAAAATCAGACCGTCTGCATCAAACACGTAGGTGGTTGCATCAGCCAAGGATAACAACCCCCGTTCCTGTTGGGTTTTCGTTCATCAGCTCGCCGTAGGTCATGATTCGACCTCCAGCGGCTTCTATCTTCTCACGGGCACCGTTGCTGACGCTGTAGGCGGCGATGGTGTGACCGTTGGTCAACTCACCTGAACCGAGCAGCTTGCCTGGAACGAGGATGGTGGCACCCTCGGGGGCGTAGCGGCTCACACGGCTCAAGTTGGGTTGGGCCCAATTCTTGCGACTCTTTGAGAGGCGCAAGGCCACATCTCGCCAAACAGCGGCTCCGGTGTCGCGAGACTGGGCTTTCAGCTGGTTGATGGTATCAACCAACTGGGCGTTTGTCTTACGGTTTGGATTGCTCATTTGACTCCCTCGATGCTTTGAAGCAACCTGCCGACCGTCCATCCCGTTATGAAGGCACCGACGCGAAGACGACTCCAATCGCGCCGGAGCGTAGCGATTTTTGAAGAGCGTGAAGCTCACTCAAGGAGAATTTCGCCTTTCGCGTCCAGCAGTTCAATCATCAAGCCAGCAGCACGTGCTTGGATGATGATCTCATCGTGAAGCGTGTCCGAAAAGTCGTCGAGTGCGCCAAGGGCCGTGATGCCAGCGACATCCGTGAGTTGGTCGATGAGATGGTTCAAAACGCAACTGACGCCGTAGGCTTGTCCGGCACGGAAAGCGTGGTCGGCGCTTCCTGGCTCGGGGTCTTCGGCCTTCATGCGGAGCATGACGGTCTGGGAATACGCCACCAAAGCGCCGTAAATGGACTCGATGATTTGAGCCGCTTCCAAATCGCCGAGCAGCATTTGCGACTGAGCGAGCGCTGCACGAACAGCCTGTTCGTACGTCCCGTGGGCACCGATGGTGTCGGTCGTTTCAATTTGCATGGCTTGGTCAATGAGCGCTTTCCAGTCGTCCATGGACTAACACACAGGCCTCCAGCCTTTGAAGGTTAAGGCTTCGACAGGTCTTGCTTTCGCTGAGGTGCCTTCGGCCATTCACAGATGAGAACTTCAAATCTTGAAGTCCGTGTTCTCGCCTTCAACGATACCGGCTTGGCGCACCGAGCCGTCAGCAGCCACGAATTCGCCAGCCTTGGTCAGGTTGTCGTAAATGCTCGTGACGTCCACGCGCTTGACCACCGACTCTTCGCCAAGCGCCATCGTCAACGAATTGGTGATGGCACCGAGCGTTTGGAGGGCGCGGTCGCGGTGGGATGCGTCGATCGTGTGCTCGGAGTATCGGGCCTCTTCGAAGATGGACAAGAAGTCGTCCAGTTGGTCGACAGGTACCATGTTGAAGGCGGCACGAACGGCTGCTTCAAACTCACGGGCCGTCTCGTAGACCTTCTTCATGAAGCCGTACTTCCTGAAGTGCTTCACCAAACTCTTGTAGCAGTCGAAAATCGCAGCGATGTATTCGTTGCTCGCTTCGAGTTGCATCATGGCATCGGTTAAGATACCCCGGAGCGCTTGCACCTGGCGTTGTTGTTGGACACGCTGGTAGTAAATGGCACCGGCGATCAAGAGCGCCATCAGGATGATGGCGAAACCGATGAGGTTGCCCGGGCTCAACAAGCCACTGCTGTCGCCCAACGCCTCTGCTTTCTTGTACGTGATTTCGTGGGTGATGTTGTCCTGTGAGGGCGCAAAGTAGGTTGAGCCGGGATAGTACGCCGTGATTCGCCACACGCCCGAACACGGATTGCCGTCGCAACTCTGTCCGACGAAGCTCCACTCAAAGGAGGCAACGCCTTGTTCGTTGGTTCGGGTCTTGTTGTTCAGGTCAGAGACTTCCCATTCGCCGGTTTCGTCGTTGAAGAACTCGTAAGCGAAGATGACTTCTTCGTTCTCAACAGCGAGGTCGAGACGGTCGCGCAGCAAAGCGATTTGTCCACTGATGAGGTCGCCTTCGTCGGCGCCGTTGGCGCCGCTGTTGCTCCACGTTTGTTTGACCTGCAGGTCAACACGGGAACGCACGAGGACCTCTGTGTCCATGGCCGAGCCGTTCAGTGCATTGCTGCTGTCCTTATCGCAGCCACCTGGGATGTTGCGGTCGGGCTCAAACGCCACCCTGAGGGTACGGAAGCCTTCCAGCTTGCCACCGGTGGTTTCAACGCCTCGGAGGGTTGGGTTTTGAAGCGGGTCGCCGCTGAACCATTCCACGGTACCGTCGATGTCGCTGGTGCGAACGGTTGCCAGTGGGCGGATGTTCTCGTCGGGGTCGAGGTAGATGTTGAGGCACTTGCCGCCAACGGCTTGACCGTTGGACTGCGCAAGGAATGCGTCGATGTGGAACGACTCCTTGAGATACAACACGGGGTAGCGGGATCCGTTTGGAGCAACCCACTGGTCAACACTGGACTTGAACGGTCCGACTTCGGTGATCTGCAATGTCGAGTTGGAGAACACATCGAACTCGGTCTGAACCGTCTTGTTCTCGTAGCGGTATGCGTCGTTGTTGTCGTAGGCAGAGTACGAAACCGTCACCTTGGCCTTGCCAGCCATCACGTCGGAGAGCGGACAGGTGATGGCAAAGAGGCCGTCGGCGTTGGTGGTGCCGGACTGACAAGCAACGGGGCCGGTTTGGCCGTTGACCATCTCGTAGTTCACGCGGATACTTCGGTCGGTCAGGTTCACGCCCAACTCGTCGCTGAGTTGGCCGGTCACTATCATCGGCTTGGGCACCACTTCGCCCGTGAGCGGGTCGATTTCGCTCGTGTAGACGATTTGGTCATCCACCGTCATGACGGTTCGGCCGATGAGGTTGAACCCGTTGGCATTGTTGGTCATGGTCAAGCGGAAATGGTCGTTTCCAGGTACCTGTGTACATGGGTCCCATGCGCCCTGGATACCGAGATAGCTCACATCAAGCGGTTGACATCCTTCGTTTGGCAGCGTCTCTTGGAACCTGAGAATAACGTTCACTGGGCCAAATCCGTCAGGCAGGAACGACTCAGGGTCGGCTCGCAGCAGAGCGGGGTTCAGCGGTGAAATGTTTGACTTCAAACATCCAATGGATTCCTCAACCTCCAAACCGTCGCCATCAACGTCTCGGTCGGGGATGTTGTCGCCGTTTCCGTCGTAGAAACAGAGGTGTGAACCATCCGGTTCCACCTCTGGCAAAGAGATCACACCAGCGTTAGGTGCGAGCGTTGCCACGACCTGTCGGTGAAGCGTACCTTGGAAGTCCGTGCCTTCGAAGATGACGTCAACCAATCCGCCGTACGGCGTTTCAGAGCCGGAGAGAGCGGTTCCACCGGAATCGCGCACGAGCGTCTTGTTGTCGTCCGAAACTTGGGCGGTGAAATCCCACTTGTCCCCGGACCTACGCAGATTGTCTTCCGTTGAGATGACTTGCATGTAGGTACGAGAAACCACCCAAACGGATTGACTCACCGTGGTGCCTTTCAGCAACGAAGTCCCTGAATATTCGAACTGCAGCGTGAAGTTACCGAGTGCGTCGCTGGCAGAGACGTTGAACGGAATCTCGAAGAAACCGTTGCTGTCGGTAAAGTTCACACCCGTCCGTCCGTCAAAGGACCACGTGTAGTTCACCGGAGCGTTTCGCACCGGCTGAAGTGAGTTGTCGACCAGCTTGGCCTGAATGGTTGTGTTGGTGTTTCGGTAGAGGCGTGGGAGCGATGTGGTTTGGAAATCAGTGGTACCGACGACTGTGACGTTGATGTAAGCGCCTGTTGGGGCCAACGTCGATGAGTTGCCGGTGAAGTAGTAGGCCGAATTGGTGAAATCAACGCGCAGGCCGTATGTGCCAGCGCCGTATTGGCTGAACCACGACCAGTTATAGTCGTAGGTCGCATCGCCGTCCTTCATGATCGGACGTTGGGTGTAAGCCGTTTCGCCAGCGCCAAGGAATTGCCCGTTCTTGTCAACGTCAACCTGCAGCGCAATGGGGTCTTGGTCCCACGGATCGTTGGTGCGGTTGGTGACCTTGCCGATGACCTGAAGGGAATCTCCGGTGTTCATTTCAGGAACGATTTCACAGCGAATCGGGCTGTTGGGGTCGGTTCGGTCAACCGGGCCACACGGTGGTAGGTTGCTGTCTCCACCGTTGACCAGCGCAATGAACCAGTGCGTGCCGTTGCCGGAAAGGAAGGGCCGTAGAGCGGCCGCTTGTCCGGTGAGGCCCTCGGGGGTGCCGTCCCAAGATTTCGGATACGGTTTGAAGGCTGAAACATCGTTGTAGTTGACACCAGCGGCTGTCAGCGCAGGCTGGTGGAAGAGCGTCGACCAGTCGCCGAACGTTCCGTCGCCGTTGTTGACCGTGGCGTCGTAGTAGTAGATGGGGCTCAATCCGTCAAGAACCAAGGTTCCCTCGATGTTCATGCGGTGCATGATACGAACGGAAAACGGTTCGGCCTCATCGCCGTGAAGGTAGGGGAACGGCCATTCTGACGCCAGTTCGGGTGATGCCCGAGCGATAATTTCGATATCACCAGCAGGTAGACTGGTGTTGGTGTAGTTGTAGCGAACGATGTCGCCATCTCCGTCCAACACAACGTCGTGTTGCTTGGTCAAGTCGTTCCATATGATCTCTTCGTATCCGCCGGGAATTTGTCCAGCGCCGTTGCTGGCGGTTGAGTTCCATTGCACTTGTTTCCAGGTTCCGGCAATACCCAAATCTTGGACAAAGGTGAGCGAAGCCCAGCCCGAGGCGTCGGTTCGATAACCGTTGTTGCCCAAACCGGTAAAGTTGGTTGGAGCGGTCAAGTTTCCAAACAAGCCACCAAAGATGGAGAAGGTGATCGGGGAGTTCTTGATGCGGTTGTCAAAGAGGCCACGGTCCCAATCGGCTGCATAGTGCGCCTTGAAGTCGAGCCAGAACGGTTGTTCATCGCTTCGGAAAAACGTCCAGGCCGAATAGTCAACCGTCATGTTGGCTTCTGCCCCAACGTAGTAGGATTGCGATTGATTGCCGTTGAACATGAACATCTCCGTGACCTCTGCATAAACCCTGTAGGTGGTGTTGTCGCCGACGGTCAAATCCTCAGGATAGAGGAACTGTCCAACGCTGAAGTTGCCACCCGCATTGGTCAAGACGTCAATCGTTTCGATGGCCGTCGTGTTGTTGGCAGTCCATTCAATGTGAACCTGCACCGGCAGTTGCGGAGCCGGTTCCACCACACCGGTGATGGGGTTGAGCCAATCCACATGCCCAGAGAAGATGGCAGGACTTTGTGCATCCAGCCACAAGTTGTCTGGCAGGTTGAGGGTGATGTAGGTCGGCGCCTTGTCGTCAGCATCGAGAATGCCGTCGTTGTCATGGTCCCAATCCGATGTCAGTTCACTGTCTTCGGTGTGGTCGAAGTCCACGTCGTTTCGCGTGTCATTGTCGTCGTCCATGTCGATGGCATCGGGTCCCGTGGAAGTGTCGAGTGGGTTGGCAAGTGCTTCACCGTCGCCAAAGTCGTCGTGGTCCCACGGGTTGGTAGAATTGCGGTCAAAGCGAGTGGGCCAGAGCAGCACTTCGTCTTCGTCGTGCATGCCGTCCTCATCGTCGTCTTCGTCGAGGTCGTCGCGAACGCCATCGTTGTCATGGTCAAACGGCGCCGTGATGCTTTCAAGCAATTCTTCCAAGTTGGGCAATCCGTCGCCGTCCCAGTCGTCGTCGGCCCAGTTGACAATACCGTCGTTATCGTTGTCCCATGTGGACTGTTCTTCGCCCCAGAAACATCCAGTCAGGCGTTCCTGGTCGACATCCAACCGGCCGTCGTTATCGTCATCAGGGTCCTCGCCATCGGGAATCGCATCGTTATCGTTGTCGACGTCGTACAAGGTTGGTTGACGGAGACCTTGCGACATGATACCTTGGTCCCAAACCGCCTGATAGAAGCCGTCATCGTCTGCATCGGCGTCGTTGCCGTCATCGTCGTTGTCATCGCAGTTGGTTCCCGAAAAGAAGTTCCCGTTGTTTTGGCCGGTATCGTCATCCAGGTCGAAATTGCTGTCGACCTCGAAGTAATCCCACACACCGTCATTGTCATCGTCAACGTCAAACCAGTCGAAAATCGAGTCGTAATCGTCGTCAAGATCGATGGTTGAGTTGGTGAAATCGCCGTCGATGTCGCCATCAACATCGTTCTTGAGCAGGTCAGCTCCCAGTTCATCTGGGAAATCCGCCTCCGGGCCATTGTCACTGTTCCACTGCCAGATGCCGGTGGTCAGCCCAATCCACGTGATGTAGGCGTCGCGGTTATCCACCATCTGGGTGTAGGTCACAGCGGAGTCAATCGTTCCATCGCCACCGAAATCATAGTGCCAGCAACCGATGTCTGCAACAGGCGTGCAGCTCCAGTTGCCTGAAGGTCCACCAGCGGTCGGGCCCTGGTCAAACGCTGCATCGGGGCGTGTGGAGTACGGAGCACCGAATTGTGCGTTCACGCCGTTGAGTGGCATCTTGTATGCCAGGGCATAGGAATACCCACAAACATAGCCCTGCCCGAGATTGCCAGCCGTCCAGCCACACACGGAGAGGTTGAATGTTCCTCCCATCTTGATATCATCAACGTCGAGAATTCCATCGTTTCCTTCATCTTGATCCCACCAATCTGGCATACCATCGGCATCTTGGTCAACATCCAACCCGTTGATGAGAGAATCACCGTCGGAATCAATATCCCATTCGTTTCCACCGTTGTAGGGGGACCAACGAGCGAACAAGAACCAATAGAATTCGGGGACGACACCCGGGGTAACCGGCGTCGTGGTGGCGTCATAGCCGTTGTAGTTCAGGACAACATCGGCAAAGGGGTAGTGCTTGAACACCATGTTCCAATGGTCGGTGGAGTTGGTGCCGTACAGCTGGCTGTCAGCCGAGCCATCAAGTGCTCCTCCGTCGTTCACGGGGTAGTAAGGGGTTGCAAAGGCATCGGTGCCGTCGAAATCAACCACGCCACAGTTGCCGTCATCAGGGTCGAAGAGGTCGGAAATCCCGTCGTTATCGTCGTCCCAGTCAATGCTGTTCTCCAATCCATCACCATCAATATCTGAATCTACATCGTTGGGCCCGTCATCCCGATACAGGCCTCCGTTGAGCACGTGGAGGTCATTGTCATTGTCAAGATCGCAGTCCCAGTCGATGTCAAGCGCATCAATGATGCCGTCGTTGTCGTCATCAACGTCGTCCCAGTTGCTGATACCGTCGCCGTCCCAGTCGTTGAATTGAGAGAAAGAGGCGCGTCGTGTTTGACAGCGCGGATCGGGGGTGACAGGGTTCGGGTTTGCTTGAGATGGGCAATTCCATGTGGCCACATCAGCGGCGGAATCGAGCGGGAACGAGTCGTTCTCGTTTTCGATGTTGTCGTTGTCCAGGTCGTAGGGAAGGTCTGCGCCCCCGACAGCAAAGTTGCCAAGGTTGTCAGGAGAGGTTGTTCCGCCCATGTCGGAGTCAAGCCAGTCATAGACACCGTTGTAGTTTTGATCAAACGGGCGAAGAATGTCGTCGTCAAGGTCGTAATCGTAGTCGATTTCACAGTCGACGATGCCGTCAGCATCGCCGTCCGCACCGGGAATTTCGAAACTCACGCTCGATGTCCCGGTCACGGTGATCTCAGCGTCTGATGCGCCACCCGTGATGGTGAGGGCGTCACCGTTTGCGTACCCCGAACCCGGTTTGTTGACGGACACGCTGGTAACGGTTCCTAATGTAGTGACGATGTTGACCGTCATGCCGGTCCCAGTGCTGGTGGCCGAGGACGTTGAGATGTCATTGCCGTCGATGTAGCTCGAACCGCCGTCTGTCAATGAGAGGCCCGTAACACCGCCGTTTTGCAGACCCGTGTAGTCGCTGGTTTCATCGCCATTGGTATCAATTTGGATGCAGGTGTCTGGGATACCGTCGTTGTCGTCGTCAGGGTCGACCATGTCGAGGATACCGTCGTTGTCATCGTCGGTGTCAGCCGAGTCCGGCGTACCGTCGTTGTCGTTGTCAGGGTCAAGGAAATTCGGTGCTCCATCGCCATCCAAGTCGCCATCAATGATTTGGCTAAAGGTCGGCGTGCCCTGTGCACCCAGGGCACCAAAGCCCGAGGCGGTGGCCGTTGGTGCGTTTACTCGATTTCGCTCCCACTCCACATAGTCAACGCCACCGGAATACGCTCGGTATTCGTTGAACGTCCAAACACGAGAAGTATCGTACAACGAAGATGTCGCCGACATTTGTGTTGTGATGGCGGCATCGTAGGGATGGGTATCGTCAACATCGGGGACGCCGTCGTTGTCGTCGTCGGTGTCGAAATAATCGGATACGCCGTCGGAATCCAAGTCGCACGGCCAGGTAAACTGGTCGATGCGTCCATCGTTGTCATCGTCCTCGTCATAGCGTCCGGGGCCTGCACCGTCGCTGTCTTCGTCGGTCACGCCGTCGTTGTCGTGGTCCATGGGGTTCTGGTCGGCGAGGTAGAAGTTGCCAACCGCGCCGATGTCGGGGTGAGGGTGGTCGATGTTCGGGTCAAGGTAGCGGTCCGTGGAGACGTTGCGGGGGTCAAGTCCTTGTGCTTCAAGTGCGTCGTAGTCAATGGGGCCCTCAAGGATACCGTCGTTGTCGTCATCCCAATCGTCAACATCCAAGATGCCGTCGTTGTCATGGTCGTACGGGTCGGTTCCATAGCAGCCGTCAAATCGTTCCAGCAAGTCGTAGATACCGTCGTTATCGTCGTCAAGGTCAGCAAGGTCGTCGATGCCGTCGTTGTCGTGGTCGCCGGCACGTGTTTCTTCGAGGAACGTAGAGTAGGCAGGAATCGCCGCTTCAAGAACCGAGAGGTCAACGATGACCCCTGCTGAAACGCCTGGGTCCGACCACATGAGATTGGTCAGTGCTTCATGTGCCATGTCGTAGCGGCTGTCGTGCACGCCGTCCCAGCCGCCTTGGCCTCCTTGGTCGGTGGACTGGACGGGCGTCATGCCGAGGCTACCGCCATCCACAAGGCGCGTTTCTCGAGTGGCTTCGGGACCGTCATGAACGGTTTGAACGATAGCGAGCAGGCTACTGGCCAGCATCAAAAACACAATGATGATGGCCATGGAGAGTTGTTGTCGCTCTTCGATTTGTTGGGTGTGTTGTTTTGACAGCATGCGGGCACCTCGTAATCACCTCTCCACCGAAATACCCTATTTCAAGGGCGTGGCGCGATTGTGCGGTTCCGTATCACACAAGACGCTGCGTATCAACACCATTGTTGAGCGCGGTTGTCCGGACAACCACTGAAAAAATCATTGTGAAATGGAAGAAATGGAGGTGCTCCGGGGCCGTAGCCTCGGAGCACCTGTTGTACCCGTCAGAGACGGTTCTTTGACAGACAGTCAGCGCGTCAACTTCAGAATTCGTAGATGTCAAGGATGCCGTCGTTATCGTCGTCGTCATCCTCGTAATCATCGAGTCCGTCGTTATCAGCGTCGAATTGACCCGTGAGATCGTTGCCGTCGTTGATTTCAAACCAGTCCATAAGACCGTCGTTGTCGTCATCGTTGTCGGTAAGATCCCAAATGCCATCGTTGTCGTGGTCGTAGCGGTAGCTTCCGGCAACGCCGTCGATTTCGTCAACATCGAGGATGTTGTCGTTGTCATCGTCGTCGTCTTCAGCGTCGTCCATACCATCGTTGTCGTGGTCTCGGGACAGATCTTCGCCCATGTCGCCAATGTCATTTCGGTTGTCAATGCCATCGTTGTCGATGTCCAAGTCAACAGCATCGGAAATGCCGTCGTTGTCGTGGTCGTAGATGTTGGTGTTGGGGTCTGCATCGTTCACTTCCTCGCGGTCGTCGATGCCGTCGCCGTCAGCGTCATCATCCTCGAAATCGTCGGTGCCGTCGTTGTCGTGATCCATTGGTGAATCATCCACAACATCGGGGATACCGTCGTTGTCGTCGTCGTTGTCAACGTCGTTCGGGATACCATCGCCATCGTTGTCGTTCTCGTCCTGGTTGTCGAGCTGCTGGCCCTGCTGCTGATCGGATTGCTGGCCTTGTTGACCTTGCTGTCCGTTCTGCGTCTGACCTTGCTGCTGCTCGTTCTGACCGTTCTGGTTCTGACCGTTCTGGTCTTGGCTGGCCTGGTCGCCTTGCTGGCCGCCTTGTTGACCGCCTTGCTGTTGCTGACCTTGGCCGTTGTCTTGCTGCTGACCTTGCTGGCCCTGCTGACCTTGCTGGCCTTGCTGACCTTGCTGGCCTTGCTGACCTTGCTGGCCTTGCTGGCCTTGCTGACCTTGCTGACCCTGCTGGCCTTGCTGACCTTGCTGGCCTTGCTGACCTTGCTGACCTTGCTGACCTTGACCTTGGCCTTGTTGTTGACCTTGGCCTTGACCTTGGCCCTGACCTTGGCCCTGACCTTGGCCCTGACCTTGGCCTTGACCTTGGCCCTGACCTTGGCCCTGACCTTCGCCCTGACCTTGGTCCTCAGATTCGCCGCCACCACTGGTGCCGCCGTCTCCGGAGCCTGTCTCAGCATCTTGGTAGTCCGGATCGTAGGCGTCGGGGATACCGTCGCCGTCAGAGTCCGAGTACTCACCGTCGTTCGGGTCGTTCGGGAACGGATCTGTCGAATCCGGTCGGCCGTCACCATCGGTGTCAGCCGAGTTCGGGTTGGTTCCGCGCGCGTACTCCTGGGCGTTGGTTAGACCATCGCCGTCGGGGTCTGCGTTTGCATCGCCAGCCGAGTTGGGGTTGAGGCCATGTGTGACCTCCCACCCATCCGGTAGGCCGTCACCATCAGTGTCAGCCTTCGTCATGTCCGTTCCGTGTTGCTGTTCTTCAGCGTTGGTCAAGCCGTCTCCGTCCCAGTCGGCTCCGCCGTCAGACGGATCCAGAGGGTCGGAACCCTCGCCCATGACGACCGAAGCCGACATCAGAACGAGGAATAGCGCAACCAGCACACTCGTATTTTTCTTGTTCATTTTCTTCTTGTCTCCTTTTTTTTA
>CBFIDD010000004.1:133787-227327 GCA_965661285.1 Candidatus Poseidonia sp. | reverse complement strand
TGGCCTTGACCTTGGCCTTGACCTTGGCCTTGACCTTGGCCTTGACCTTGGCCTTGACCTTGGCCTTGACCTTGGCCCTGACCTTGTCCTTGACCTTGGCCTTCGCCTTCGCCCTGTCCACCAGCGTCGGATTCGCCGCCGCCTTCGGTGTCGCCGTTACCTGCGCCTGCTCCGGACTCCTGGAAGTCAGGATCGTAAGCGTCAGGGATACCGTCACCGTCGGAGTCAGAGAACTCACCGTCGTTGGGGTCGTTAGGGAACTGGTCGGTTGCGTCGGACTTGCCGTCACCGTCGGTGTCGGAGTTGTTCGGGTTGGTACCCTTCGCATACTCTTGGGAGTTGGTCAAGCCGTCTCCGTCAGGGTCTGCGTTTCCATCGCCACCGTTCGTGGGGTTCAGTCCGTTCGAAACCTCCCAACCGTCTGGGAGACCATCGCCATCGCTGTCTGCATTGTTCATGTTGGTGCCTTGGGATTGCTCCTCAGCGTTGGTCAAACCATCGCCGTCCCAGTCGGCACCGCCGTCTGAGGGGTCGAGGGGGTCGGAACCATCACCCGAGGCTGCCGAAACAGCCGAAAGGGCGAGGAACAAAGCCAATAGCACGCTCATCATTTTCGTCTTCATGTTTTTTTCACTTCCTTTTGTTTTTGGTTGTTTTACACAGAGAACCCGCTGTTCTCTCTTTCCAAAACGGCGTCTGAACTGGTCAGAACACTGAATTTGGGATTTCGACGCAGCTTACGCTGATTTGAATCAGCAATGGACGTCAAGCAAGTCATCTGAGCGGGCGTCTTGTTGCTTTCGCAGGGCATGTTGGCTGCGAAAAGGCCGTTCAGTGCATTGCTTTCGTTGTTGACGTAATCCTCCGTTTGCATCGTTTTCCACGGGTCGTTCATAGGGAACCCAGCGTTCCCTCTGCTCAATACAATGGCCCTACCCTATATGAAGAGCGCGACGACCTGATCGAGCCCCAAATATCTGCCTAGAGGTTAGGGACGTTGGTTGCAGGAAGAAGTATGGAGGCTTCGTGATTGAACACATAACGAGCGATCACATCGGCGAGTTCTTCGTCGCTGAACATATGAATCCGTTCCGGTCCGTTGCCGACGGCCGGCGCAAAGAGCTGCAGACCGAAGGGTTTGGCAAGCCGTGAAAGGGCGATTTTTGCTGCTCGAACGGTGTTGGCGCCCCGAACACCGCTTTCTGCAAGCCCCATGCCAAGGCTGTGAATCAATTTGCCTTGACGGACGCCGTATCCTCCTGCGGTGGCCATCATGCCGAGGATGACGAATTGATCTCGTCGGGAAGCATCCCAGCGGTGCGGGTCGCCACGGAACCGGTCCTGGAGCGCTTCGATCAAGGCATGATGTGCGTCAGTCAAATCTTCAGGGTCGAGCGGCGGCACCTCCAGAGGGCGATAATCTGTGGATTCTTTTGGAAGAATGTCGTCGAACGGCGTCCATTGATAGTCTGCGAGGAGCCAGTTGTTGAATTTCTTTGAAAGCAGTGGGTCTGCCCCTCTCCACGACCAAATGCTTCGCTGTAGCATTTCTGGAGCAATGGAATCAAACACCTCAGGAGCTTCTTCGGAGAGGGTTCGAAACGCATCGAGTAATTTTTGGAAATACAATTCCCGTTCCTTTTCCGATTTAGAATTGTATTTTTTCGCCACGTAATAATCGAAATCGGGTTTTGATTTACCGTGGTTTCTCGGTGAACGAGAATCTTTCATGTTTGTATCCTGCGTGCTGGATGTTTTATTTTCTTTTGTCTTTATGTATGGTGTTGATCTCATCTCTACTCCCTCTTTCGGGCGCAAATCCATCTTTTTGTTCCGTCTTATGTGTTCATTTTAACATTCAATGGGCGTTTATGGAAACTGCCGATGATAACATGAAGAAGTAAGGGGATATATACTCTGGATGTTCAAAATCGCTTCATCATGGACCTGTGTGGCCCGATAACTCCGATGTTGTAGGGCTCATCGATAACGGTCCAGCCCTGCGATTCGTAGAACGGAATAGCGTGCTGCCTGGCTTGCAAGAGCCCGGTTTTGCAACCAAACTCCTCAAACATGATACGTTCAAGTTCACCGAGAACACAGGCTGCGTAGCCTTTGCGCTGATGGCCCGGCAAGGTCCCCATCTGCCGAATTTGGAACGCCGGCCGCTGAGCGGACCCGTCGGCAAGTAGCCCAAACGGTGGAATGCGGGCTGCATTGGGTCCCTTGTGGTCGGCGCCTGAACCGTCGGAATCTTCCGGGATGAGGTGGGCTCGGCCAACAGCGACCACCTCTGCTTCAACCTCAATCCATGCATGCACCGCTTCGCCGTCATCGGAAAGCCGTTCGCTGCCCGGAGGCATGCCCAAGGGCTCTCTCAGCACCCTGTACCGGGTGTGAAAATAGGGCTCGGAAGGGATGCCGTGGACGTGCTGAATCATACGCAACCCTACACACTACTGAACGCCACAATCAGCAGACCAATGAACAGAACCGGTAAAACCACGAAACCCACAAAGAGCGAAGTGATCAGTCCATAGCCCAACGCCCGATTCCCTTTGACAAACGCTGCGATGGTCCCGATGATGAAGGCGAGAGGAGCAAAGCAAAGCATGGCATTGATGAAATCCGTGGCTCGTTCTTGCTGTTCCTCAAAATCAACATCCGTGTATTCAACAAAACACTCAAGCCGATCGGTGGATGTTTCAGATAAGGTGAACGAAAGGGTTTGATTGGACGGATAATACTGGCCGATGGCCACAAATCGGTCAGGGGAATCTTGGTAGATGGTAAACGCCCGGCCGTCATCTTCGTCATCGTCAGCCCAACCACTGTTGAGGTAGATGGAATCCCCATCATCTTCAAAATACGCATTGAAATACGTCACGTATTCGTTGTCTGAAAGTTCAAGTTGGTGTTGAAAATACGAACCGTCTTCGCTCGACAGGATCGGTTCTTCAGACCGATAGGCATCATCCCACGACGGTTCCAAAGCAGCCCCAATGAGTCCGATAACGATGAACACGAAAAACGGTGCACCAACCCCGATGAAAAATTGCCCCCACCTGAACCCCTTTTCTTCAATGGGCGCAGGAACGGCGAACATCCCTTGTCCCTGAACCTGATTGATGGCGCCGGTCAACTGGGGCGTTGGCGCCCCCCAAGGGTTGGCGCTCATATCACTCGCCGCACCCGAAGGGGGGTCAGGGCTCGAGGGCGTGCTTGGATTGTTCAAGGTCCCGAGCATCATGGGTTGCGGCGGCTGCGGTGTCGCCGATGATGATGCGGTGGTGGTGGCCGTTGCAGCCGCCGTGGCCTCGGCAACATCTTCTGCATCGATGGCAAAAAACGGCTTATCGTCGGTTGAAGATGCGGGTGAATCTTCGGCCTCTGCCATGACATGTGCTTGACCTGAATCCGTTTAAACAATCCTCTGACGTTGCCACTGAGGTCAAAGGCGCGTTGAAATAGGTCATGTCACTGGGCGTGAATACAGCACGGATGTCAGAGTGGCTATGAGCGGGACTGCAGATCCTGAGACCGGAGTTCGAATCTCCGTCCGTGCTCCAAAACCCTTCTCAGGTTGAAAATATCATACGAGCCTTGAAAGGCAAATCACGAGACCAGCCACCACTGTTCTGGAGGAAAACGCATGCCGGAATTGAATCCTCGACTTGCTGATGTGGGCTCAGGGTTTGCTGCATTCCTCGCCCCACCCGGGCCTGAAGTGGTCCGGTTTACGGTTGGTCAACCCGATTTTAACACCCCCGAGCCCATCGTTCGCGAAGCCAAAGCCGCCCTTGACCGCGGCGAAACCGCCTACACGCGCCCCCAGGGCACCGAGTCCCTGTGCTCAGCGGTCCAACGCCATCTCACGCAGTTTGAAATCAACGTCAAAGCAAATGATGTCGTCGTTACGCCGGGATGCAAACAAGCGCTTCTCTACGGCATGCTCGCCACGATGGCTCCTGGAGATGAAGTGCTTCTCCTCTCACCCGCTTGGCCGTCCTACGACGGCATGGTTCGTCTCACCGGTGCAACACCGATTCATGTTCCCGTTCGCCGAGACAACTACCACCCGGACTTTGACGCTCTCGAGCGCCATGTCTCTGCCAAAACCAAAGCCATCATCATCAACTCCCCCAACAACCCTACCGGTGCTGTTTACACCCGAGAAGAGACCAAGGCCATCGTTGACTTTGCCGTCAAACATGACCTTTGGATTCTTGACGACATGATCTATTCCACGCTGGTCTGGGTTGACGGCGGTTACACCTCACCTTGCGCCTTCGAAGGCGGTGCAGAGCGAACCATCACCATTGGCGGATGGTCCAAAGGATGGGCCATGACCGGGTGGCGTTTGGGCTGGGTAACCGGCCCGACCGAGGTCATGGACGGGGTGAAGAAAGTCAACGTCAGTGCCGCTACGCACGTACCGACCTTCCTGATGCCAGCCGCTGAAAAGGCCCTTGAGCTCACCGAAGAAATTGAGGTGATGGAAGCGGCCTTTGCCGAACGCCGATTGGCCGTTCACGAGGCGTTCTCGTCCCTGCCCGGTATCGCTGTGCCTGAACCCGAAGGGGCGTTCTACATCCTGTGCGACATCACGGGAACGGGGATGTCGGACATTGAATTCGCCACCGAAGCCCTCGAGCAAGCCAAGGTGCAGGTGATCCCCGGCTCGCTCATGAAGGGCGGCGAAGGTCTCATTCGCGTCAGTTATGCCACCTCGCTTGAGAACATTCACGAAGGTACGCAGCGCCTTCGAAACTGGCTTGAGTCTCGGTCATGAGAGCGCAACAAGCGCCTCTCTCACGTAAAGAATACCCGAGAGAACAAGACCCACCATGATGCCCTTTTGGATGTCGTCGCTCTTCCATTTTTCCAGCCAAATCCTTCCGATTTGCGCACCGACGAGGGCGGCGACAACAAATCCAACAAGCAACAACGTGTCCACCGTCAAAACCGAAACATCGTTCCACAAATAGATGGGGATTCGGGTCGCATCGACGACCAGCGCAAGAACCGCTGCGGTCGCTGCGTATTCCGATTTATCGGGCAGGCGCTGTCGCAGAAACATGGCCCGAAGTGCTCCTTGATGCCCGGTCAGGCCACCAAGAAAACCGGAACCAAAGCCCCCGATACGGTCTTCAGCCTCAGGCAACCGGATGGATGTCCATGATTCGCTGATTTTCAACACAGGCAACACGATGAGGGCGAGCCCGACAAGAAGCAACAGCGGGTCCGAAGGGATCACGGTTTGGAGAAGCGCTCCGACCAGAGCGCCCAAGAGCAAAGCCCAGCCGAACCTTCGCAGCGCATCCCGGTCAATGTGCTGCTTGAGCATACGGGATTTCATGGCGTTGTGAGCGCCGTGAACGATGGCGACGCCAGCGATGGCGTGGTGCGGTTCAAACCAAATCAGAAACAGCGGTGTGGTCATCGTGGCCAAACCAAAACCTGCTGGCACGGTCAAGGCCGCAGCCAAGACGCAAGCGAAGAGGCCAACAACGACAATCACCGCTTCGATATCGCTGCCCCCTGCAACAGATGGGGTTTCCGTCCTTGTTAACCAATCCTACATAGGCCGACGCAGGGGGTCAAAAATTCACTTGAACCATGCCTTCGTGGTCTCGAACATCGTAGATTTTCAAATCCTTTTTCTTTGACATGGCCCCCAACAGTTTTCCATACGCGGGAAACAAGGGGAAGGGCGACCACGCAACGACCGACCCGTCGTCAAGGTTGTACGTCGTCTGGTGAAGCGGGCAGCGAACACAATCGTCCTCGACCTTCGCTCCCCAAGCGAGCGGCCAGCGCATATGGCGGCACAGGGCTTCGGTAGCGAACAATGCTGTACCTTGACGGCCCACCATGATCATCTTACCTTTGACGATCTTCATCTTCTTTTTTCCAGGTTTCAATTTGTTTGATTTCATCACGTTATGCCAGGTCATATCAGGGCCTCCTCGGGAGTGGGATGTTCAGATGCTCGAGCACGCGCTCCGCACTGCGAAGGGTGCCCTGCACGGAAGGGTGGGCGCGATGGTCGCCAGCCAACAGGACGCCGTTGAGTTCAATCTCCGGCATGACTCGAGCATGGTGGTTCGGGTCGATGTGCGGCAAGGCATGCCGCATGGTGGTCGTCGTCAAATGGCTCCACTGTTGAACAGCGTCACCGAACCACGCTGACAATTCAGCCTTGACCGACTGAACGTCAACCGCTTTGGCATGCTCGCCCACCAGCGTTGCGACCACCCAGTGCTCGCCCTCAGGATGCGGATGAAGATTCGTGGGGAGGTGGACATGAAGCACCTGCTGGTTTTCCATGCCCCACTCTTCGTTCAAGAGAAGGCGTGCGTGCGTGAACGGAGCGCGCGGTGCGACAAATACCACGGTGGTCGTTAAACGCTCCTCGGGTTGATGACGGCCCGCTGATGCCGGGAGCAGGGTGGAGGCAACATGTTGTGGGACCGCAAGAACGACGCGGTCGTACCCGTCTTCGTTCCCGTTTGACACGACACTTTTTGCGGTGATGGCTTCAACAGGCGAGTTCAATCGAACCGTGGTGGAACCGAGAGATGCAGCGAGTTGCTGCGGTACGGCAGCGATGCCCTCGCGGGGCATGACCATGTCGCCGTGGGACATGGCCCCCCACGTGAAGTCTGCAAAAGCGAGGCGTTCGGAAAGCGTGGGGTCGAGGGTGATTCCTGCAAAGAGTGGGCGCAAGACGTTCTGGGTTGAAGTGCGAAAGTTCCGCTTCTGCAACCCTTCTGCGATGGTGGGCGACGGTGCGTCCATGCCTCGCTCGAGGTCTCGAGACGAGGTGCTCATTCGCCATCGCAGAAATCGAAGTCCGTCAGCAATGCCCACGGATTTGAGCGTTGAGAGCAAGTACCGAGGGTTGCGAAGCGCATCGCCCAACAGACGGCGGCGACCAGTAGACGGCGCGATGGTCATGGTGCAAGCATCCATGGGTTTGGCGTGAAGCCCGTCAAGGTCAATCCAGCGTTGAACGGTGGAATAGGCCGTGTGGAGGACATGGAAACCGACGTCGAGGGGATGGTTGTTTTCGATGCGCGTCTTCATCCGCCCACCCAATTCCGATGACGCCTCATACAGGGTAACGTTGTGACCGTCCTGCTCGCAACCGAGCGCAACAGCCAGCCCCGCAAGCCCGCCTCCGACCACGGCGATGTCCATGGCTTAACCTCGGATGTTTGACATGCCGCCGTCGAGGTGGAGAACTTGACCGGTCAAATTGTCAGGAGCTCCCGTGAGCAGCCAATGCATGCTTTGGGCAATTTCCTCCGGTTCATTGATGCGCTTGAGGGGAATCATACCGACCGAGGCTTCTCGGATGGCGTCCGACCGCAGCACGGTCGCACCGAGGCGGGTCTCGGTCAAGCCCGGGGCCACCGCATTGACCCGAAGACCGCGCTGAGCGTACGTTGATGCGGCCGAACGGACCATGGCTTCGATGCCGCCCTTGGCAGCAGCGATGGCTTCGTGATTGGTCAGCCCGTAGCTACCGGCGACGCTGGACGTGAAGACCATGCGCCCGGTTCCCCGCTTGAGCATCGCCTTTCCGGCGGTCTTGAGGGCGAGAAAAGCAGAGATGAGATTGGTGTGAAGCACGGCCGTGAAATCATCTAGTTTTGTGGCATGAGGGGGTCGCAGGGCGATGGAGCCCACCAAGTGCGCCATGCCAGAGAGGCCGTCTTCACATTGTTCGGCTGCTTGGGCCACGGCGCTTTGGACGGTCGATTCATTAAGAGCGTCGCCTTGAACGAACATCGCTCCCCGCTGGACGAGGTCTGCGACACGTTCTGCGTCTCGAGCGAGAAGGGTCACGTGATGTCCTTCGTCCAGAAGCAACGTCGCCAAGTGGCGTGCGATATCGCTGCTCCCACCAACCAAAAGAAATGATTTGCTCATGTATTCATTACACTTCATGTCACTTTTATACTGCTGTTTTGGGGATTGAACATCGTTTGAAAAGGGATGGCTCTGAAAAATAACCATGCTTCGAGACGCTCACCCGGCCATTCAAGGGATGGTCCAAAGCGCCTCGACGATTCACATCTTGGGTGCAGGCCTCAAGCCCGAGCGCCCTGCGCATCAAGCGATTCACGACTTGGACGGCAAGGGTTGGCGTTTGGTACCGATTCACCCGAGGGACGCAGGCGGCGCCATTCTCGGTCGGCCGATTCGGACCTCCATTGAAGACGGTATTCGCCCGGAGGTCGTCGTGTTTTTCCTTGCCCCTGAACGAGCAAAACAAGCCGTTTTGGAACTCATCATGAGATTTGAACAGGAAGACATGCCGTTGCTATGGTTCCAGCCGGGTTCAGAACACGAAGGCGTGTTGGAGATGCTGAACGAGGCGGGCCTTCTTCACATCGTTGACGATTGCATCGTCCGTTTCATCCAGCGCCATCATTTGAGCGGTGATCACGGGATTGCACCCGCACCGTGGTGCTTACAAGTGGCTTCCGGAGACGGAAGCGGTTGTTCGGTTTGGACCGTTGAGTCGCCCGCTTCATCAAAGCCGGCCCCGGAGACGGACCTGGAATGGTGTGGCGATTTTGTCGACCTTGAGCAGTCCAACCATACCGTCGCACGCTACATCAGGTCGCTGGCGCAACCCGGAGAGGCGGTTGAAGCGCTGGCTCATCGACTGGCGTGATGCCGCTTCTATCCAAGCGATGACTCGGTGATGGTGTACAGTGAGCCCCCACCACCAAAGATGGCGTAGTACAGCGTTCCGTCGGGATGAAATGTCAGCGGCAACGGTGTGCCCGCATCCCATGCAAACCGCGTGATTTCAGTGGTGTAGACGCCTTCATCTTCGCCGGGGAACACATCGATTCTGAGAATTTCGTGGCCTTGGGGAAGCAGTGTATTCCAGGAGCCGTACACGGTGGCGTAGAGCGTAAACCCTTCAGCAGAAGAAAGCCCGGGAAGTGAGGAGTGTACCGGCCGCAGGTCAATGCCGTTCATGGACGTGTGCGGCGTCCACGCTCCAACCGGAGCCTCGGTTCCAACAGGAACAGGCGTATCGGGCTCATCGTCTGGCCATCCGTAGGCAGCACCCTCGATCATGAAATTCAGTTCTTCGGGCGGGTGGTCGCCGTCCCAGTCCCGGCCGTTGTCCGTGAAGAAATACCCGTGGCCATCAACCCAAACCCCATCAAAGGAGTTTCGCACACCGCTTGCGAAGATGCCGTGCTCACCGGTGGACGCATTCACCCAGAGCAGGGCTGCGTTTCGTTCGTCTTGTTCATCGCAGACGTTACATGTAGAGCCGCTGTGCCAAAGGAGGGTGCCGTTCGGGAGAACCTCAACCGTGTTGGTTTGGTGATTGCCGACGGGGATTCCATCAACCAACACGTTCGGTTGGACAAAAAGGCCGTCCTGAGCGACCGTGTAAGCGGTGAGTTTTCCTGCCTCTGAAACAAAGGCCTGATCGCCGTTGAGTGCCAAACCGTGCGGCCGGTCCAACCCGCTCAACAACGTTCGACGCTGGTCAGTCGTGATGTCGAGTTCTGTGATGGCGCCCCGATCTCTATCGCAAATCAAAAGATACGTTTCATTGGCCCAAACCAAGCAGGTCGGCCCCCCCAAGTCCGAAGCAACACGATTGACCTCGTAGCCGTCGACAACGGTGGGTTCGTTTCCTGAAACATAGGGGTAGAGTTGTCGCACAACGAGAAGGGCGATGAGAAACAACACCGCGGCGAGGAGTTGTCGTCGCATCATACTGCGAACCCTCATCCCTGATTTTCAACAATTCGTACGCTACGACCTTCGTAAGCAACGGTTACGGAGACACTCGACCCGGCCGAAGCGAAGTCGATATCATGTTCAATGAGCTCTATGTATTCCGTAGCGTTCCAGTACACCGAATCATCATCTCCCGCTAAGATGAGGCAGGGGGACGGTGAAACCAGGGCAGGGTCGCTGAGTGCTGGGAAAGAACTGCTGTTCAGGGTTGCAATACGCATGGTGGGATGGCGGCTTTCATCGGCGTCGTTGTAATAACTCACGAACTGAACTTTGTAGACCATGTCTTGAACCATCAAGACATACACGCCGGTCTTGGGATTGACGCGGTGGACGGCCAGATCGTAATCGTACCACTCAAGCCGTTCCGTCGTGTCGTTGCTCAGCCCGGTGTCTCCAAGTTCGGCGATGTCCTCAAAAGAGGTGTCCTCAATGAACGCCCACGAAACGTCGCTTCCAAGGAACACATCGGTTTTTGAAAACCTCATCGTGTGGTTGGATTCGTTCCCAACTTTTTGATGTGGGAGCGAGAAATGCGTGAAAGACGTCTCGTCGGTGGCATCCACGACGGTCGTAAATGTCAGCCCATCAGCACCCAGTCGGGGTTGTACCTTGGCCGACGCCTCCGCATCGGCTGACTGGGCCCCAAAACCACAGGCGTTGGTCGTGCCGTCCACATCAACCTCAATGGTCAGAGATGACCAAAGCAGTGGTTCTGCGCCGGCTTCGAAGCTGAGCGTGGCAAGTCCGTCAGAGGAGCCGCCGGTCAAATTCTCGCCAAGTGTGACTTGTACGGTGTTGTCTGTGCCAAGGTCGTCCTCGTAGTTGACCACGAGCGACGCCCACACGGCGACGATAACCACCACGGCAAGAAGGCCGGCCGACGCCAGTCGCTTGAACATCGGTGCGGCCCAACCTCAGAGATTTCGTCGGTTTTGTCGACCCATCAAGGCCAAGGCACCGATCACGGCTACCACGGTTGAGACAAGCATGAAGCCGGGGGTGTCCTCGTTCTCCTCCTCGGGTTCAGATGCGGGTTCCGGGGCACCGTCACCGACGACCACTTCGCCGAACATGTCCATGGCAATGTGCGGTTCACATGCATAGTAAAAGGTGGTGTCTTCGGTGAAGGTGTGGGAAAAGGCGACGGTTGAGGCTGCTTCGCCGGAGGTGACGCCGTTCTCAACGTAGGTGGTGGATTTGAAGCCGTCAACTTGCTTCACGTTGTGAGGCATGCTGGCATCTTCCCAGTACCAACAAACGGTCTCGCCCACTGCGATGTTCACGACGGTGGGGCTGAAGGCGGTGCCGTCGACACCAACAGTGGCCGCACAATCGATGCCTTCGAACGGATCAACCTCAACTGGCTCGTCTGCAGGTGGCAACAGAACCTGATCGATGACGTGGATGACACCGTTTGAGGCAGGCACATCTACGATGGTGACATTGGCTCCGTTGACGGTCACGCCGGCCTCACCAGAAACGATGGTCAGGTCGTCTCCGTTGGCCGCAACCACGGTGCTGGTGCCTGCAGCGATGTCGGCGGACTGGACGGTACCGGCCACGACGTGATAGAGGAGGATGTCAGCAAGTGCTGCGATTTGTTCTTCGGTTTCGTAGGCGTCCAAGTCGATACCTGCAGCCGCAAAGGCATCGTCGCTGGGTGCGAAGACAGTGTAATTGTCCGTTCCGCTGACGGTTGCCACCAAGTCTGCCTTGGTGAGGGCTGCCACGAGGGAGGTGTGAACGGTGGTTGCTTGGGCCGTCATGGCGATGTTGACGGGCGGAACCCACATGTATCCTTCACAAACTGCTTGGCTGACGTTGGCGAAGGCGTGGGTGATGCTGTTGTAGCATCCGGTCACGTTCTGTCCGTTCATCTCAGAGTCCTCGAGGTACATGTATGCGCCACAGGTGGCTTCGTCAGCGCCCACCACAATGGTGTGGGTCACGACATTGTAGCAGATGACGCCGGGCGGACCTTGTGGAGCGGGCTCGTCGGCAGGGGGTGTGAGGACGGTGTCAATCACGTGGATGATACCGTTGCTGGCGATGACGTCCGTAGCGGTGACCGTTGCGCCGTTGATCATGACCGTGCCATTGTCGACGGTGAACGTGGCGTTGTCCCCGTTCACCATGGTGGCCACCATGCCGTCGGAGACGTTGGCTGCATCGACTGCACCTTCCACCACGTGGTAGAGGAGAATGTCAGAGAGGGTTGCATTGGCCTCGTCGGTGGTGAAGTTGTCCAGGTTGATACCAGCGGCCTCAAAGGCAGCGTCGGTTGGAGCGAAGACCGTGAACGGTCCGTCGCCTTGGAGGGTCTCGACCAGGCCGGCGTGTGTGAGCGCTGCCACGAGTGCATCGTGCGAGCCCGTGGCTGCGGCGTTAGCGGGAATGTCTTGGGTTTCATCAGCGGCAACACCGAACGTCACGGTGGAGAGGCTGAGGCAGGCTACGATAAGAAGCGTAATCGCACGGTTCATGCCAACCCCCCGATTTCGGGTCTACTTAAGGCGCGGTTTTTTCCTTGGGGCTTGTGCGACCCCCAGGAGCGTCACTTCGTTCTGCGAAGAATGGACCATTGATCTCGGCGGAGGCCCTCGAGGGCGACACCGGTAACCGCTCCCCAAACCCATGACTCATCCACACTCAGGCAGAGGAGAATGACCATTCCGACCAGTGCAAGAATCCAATGATGGACCCAAACATTCGTTGTTCGGAGATGAAATTTGAAATTCTCGGTAACCCATCGTGCGATGGCGAACGACAACACCAGAGAAAGGGAGTACCACGCGTAATCCATGGGATTTCATCTCCGCCCGAGAGGAATTAACTGAACGGGGAGCGGTATTCGTGAACATCTGCTGCAATTCGCAACAATTGGTTGTATTTCGCAACACGGTCTGACCGGGCAGGGGCACCGGTTTTGATTTGGCCTGCACGCGTCCCAACGGCAAAGTCAGCAATGGTGACGTCTTCGGATTCTCCGCTTCGATGGGACACGACATTGTTCATGCCGTTGCTCGAGGCAAGGTCCATCGCTTCCAGCGTTTCCGAGACCGTTCCTACCTGGTTGACTTTCACCAGCATCGCATTCGCAGCGCCGAGTTCAATCCCTTGGGACAGACGTTCCGATTGGGTTACGAACAGGTCGTCGCCGACCGTCTGGACGCGGTGACCGTACGCCTTGGTGAACGCAGCCCAACCTCGCCAGTCATCCTCACCGAAGCCGTCCTCAATGGACAAAATGGGGTATTCATCCAACCACCCGCCGTACATTTCGACGAGATCGTCCGAAGAAAGCACCCGGCCATCCATATGATAGCCATCGTCCTTGAGGAATTCAGTGGAAGCGACATCCAGAGCGATGCCGATTTCTTCAGTGGAATATCCAGCGCCTTCGATGGCACGCACCATGTACTTCAGACCGTCTTCGTTCGCTGGCAAATTGGGAGCAAAGCCACCTTCATCACCGATGCCACCGAGAAGACCGTCGTTCTTGAGCTCCGCTTTGAGAGCATGGTAGGTTTCAACACCGGCTCGCAGGGCTTCTTGAAAGGTGTCAAAGCCGTGAGGCATGACCATAAATTCTTGCACATCAACGTTGGATGCAGCATGAGCCCCGCCGTTCAGGATGTTCAACATGGGCACGGGCATCAGCCCTCCCGCAACACCGCCCACATACTTCCACAAAGGAAGTTCGTGGAAGGCAGCACCAGCATGGAGACAAGCCATCGAGGCACCAAGCATGGCGTTGGCACCCAACTTGGATTTGTTGGGCGTGCCGTCAAGTTCAATCATCACTTCGTCAATGACCCGTTGTTCATCCACCGGCAATCCGACCAGAGCTTCCTCCAGGTGGTCATTGACGTTGTTGACCGCTTTTGTGACCCCTTTGCCGAGGTACATGCTGGCGTCCCCGTCGCGCAATTCGAGAGCCTCGTAGGCGCCCGTGGAAGCGCCCGAAGGCACGATGGCTCTCCCCAAGAGGTTGCCATCAACAAAGCAGTCAACTTCGACGGTGGGCTGACCGCGACTGTCCAACACCATGCGCGAATCGAGGCCGGAAATGTGTCCTTCCATGGAGGTCCCTCAACGCTGGCGAAGCCAAGTCGCCCCTTGAATCAAACGGGTTTTTTCAAACGCTTCCGAGGAAAATGCTGTTGAATAAGTGTGCTTGTTTTCAGTGGGATTTTTCTTGATTACGACCCTAATTATTGATTTAGGTTCATGAAACATACACACTTTGCCGGAAAAGGTTTGAAATAGGGCCTTGTGAAGGGCGATTCATGCCTCGCATTGCAGAAATCGACCGAGCCATCCTTGCCCAACTCCGAAAAAACGGACGCATGTCCTACGTGGACCTCGCTTCAAAAGTTGAGGCAAGCGAGCGAACGGTGCGAACCCACATCCGGAACATGGAAGAAAACGGCACCATTCGAGGCTATACCATCCGTGAAGGAGGCGTCGGTTTGACGGCTCTGGTCCGAATCAAAGTCGCACCTGGTTCCGAAATCGGTTCGTTTGCAAGTGAAGTCACCGGGTGGGAAGGCATTGAAATCGTCTACGAGGTCTCGGGGGAAGCCGACCTTGTCGCCTTGGTCCACGTGGACGATACCATGGCTTTGCGTGCACTGCTGGATAAGATGTGGCTGGCTGCCCCCAACGAAATCGCAAGCACCACCACCGAATTGGTGTTGGAACAATACTGAAGTTCACTCTTCTTCAGATGGCGGAGAATAATCGATACCGCACGAGCGGCACACCATGTTATCATCCCAATCGCACTGACGACGGCAACCGGTCATGCTTGCTCACGCCTTCCATTTTACAGAGCATCCGATGGAGTCGGTGTAGTCAACCGCTGGTGCTTCGCCCTTCAGCATGGCATCGATAGCATCGGCCAACTCGGATGTTGAAACGTCGTTCGGATTTCGAGGGCTGTCGTCCATTCTTCCCTGATAGACCAGGCGGTCATCGGCATCAAAGAGGAAGAATTCGGGCGTTCGCTTCGCGTCGTAGGCACGGGCGACCGTTTGCGTGGAGTCGTGAAGGTACGCATAAGGCATTCCGCCTTCGGCGCGTTTGACCATGTGCTCAAAGGAGTCGTTTTCGTAAACGATAGGGTCGTTGGAATTGATGCCAACAAAGCCGATCCCATTGTCAAGACAGGTCGCTGCCATGGCGTTGATTCGACCCACGCTTGCAACGACGTAGGGGCAGTGATTGCACTCAAACAGAACAACCGTTCCGTGTTCTCCTTTTGCATCCGAAAAGGTCAAGGTTGCAGAGCCCACGTTCGCATTGGCGTTGGGCAGTTCGAAGGCTGGAGCAACGTCACCGGATGAGAGAGGCATGGACGATCCTCATCGCTCATCGCTCAAAATGGCTTGCTTCCGCCCCGCTCACAAAAGGAAGAAGGCTGCACCAGCACCGAGGAGGAGAACGGTGCCGACCAAGAGTTTCAACACGACGCCTCCAGAGCGACCTCCTTCGGCAGCGATGGGTGCAGCGTCGGCGGGGAGATCGGGGACAATTTTTGGTTCGTCTGCCGGAAGTTCTTGATTGTCCCAATACGCTTGTTTTGCCTGAGCTTCCGCTTCCAACTCGGCTTTTATCCGGGCTTCCTCTGCAAGGCGAGCCTCTTCGGCTAAGCGAGCTTCCTCTGCGAGTCGGGCCTCTTCAGCCAAACGAGCCTCCTCAGCGAGTCGGGCCTCTTCGGCTAACCGGGCTTCCTCCGCAAGGCGAGCCTCTTCGGCTAAGCGAGCTTCTTCTGCCAAGCGGGCTTCCTCGGCGAGTCGGGCCTCTTCTGCCAAGCGGGCTTCCTCGGCGAGTCGGGCCTCTTCGGCCAAACGAGCTTCTTCCGCAAGACGAGCCTCTGCTGCTAAGCGAGCCTCCTCAGCGAGTCGGGCCTCTTCAGCCAGCCTGGCTTCCTCAGCAAGTCGGGCTTCCTCGGCCAGTCGCTCCTCTTCGGCAAGGCGGGCCTCTTCGGCGAGGCGGGCCTCTTCAGCAAGGCGCTCCTCTTCGGCAAGGCGGGCCTCTTCGGCGAGGCGGGCCTCTTCAGCAAGGCGCTCCTCTTCTTCCCGCTTCTTTCGTTCTTCTTCGGCGAGCGCACGCTTACGAGCCTCTTCTTCCGCCAAACGACGAATGCGCTCGTTGAGTGCATCTTCGTTTTTGTTTCGATAGCGGGTCAAAATAGCCTCGCCCATCTTGAAAAATTCCTCGTCCAACAGGTCGGGGACGTCTTTTTTTCCAAGCATCAAAAGATTCTCAATATCCTCGACGGTAAACACGCCATCGTGCTCTCGGAGGTGTTGAGAGAAAATCCTGTAAAATTCTCGCTGCTCGTTCGATATGGCCCCGTCTTGGGTCATGAAATCCTGAAGGGCTGTGAGGATTTCTGTCAGATTCAACTCTTTGACTTCGGTCAATCAACACCCCTCCCTTCAGGCGTTGGTGGTCATGCGCTTTTCATCAAGTTTTTCTCGCACGCTTGCAACCGAGTTTTTGCCAATTGGTGTTCAGGGTCGATGCTCAAGATGGCTTTCCATGCTGTTTCCGCCTCTTCCATGTTCCCGAGACCGTGGTGGTGGGCGGCGATTTGCAGGCGAGCGTCCAAATGGTGGCCATCACAACGAACTGCAGCCTCGAAATCAGAAAGAGCGTTTTCGATGTTGTTGAAATGCATGTAATACAGACCTCGCTGATGCCAGGCGGGTGCGTGGTCGGGGGATTGTCGAAGGGCTTCGTTCAGCGGTCCTTCCGCACGCTCGGCACGGTCCATACCCATGTAGCACGCCGCCAATTGTGTGAGTGCGTGGGTGTGATGTGGAGCATGTTCGAGCACGTGTTTGAATTCTTTTGAAGCCGCTTCCCATTCTGCGAGGTGCATGTGTGCGTCGGCTTTACGCACCCGTGCCACGGCGAGTTGGGGTGCGAGGTCGAGCAGGGCTTCCGCATCGTCGAGCGCTTTTCTGGCTTCGTCAAGACCCATGTAGACAGAGGAGCGATTCAACCGTGCACGGATGTGGCTGGGGTCGAGGGTAAGACAGTCACTGTAGTGATACAGCGCCTGCTTCAGTTGCCCTTTCACAGCAGCGATATTTCCTCGGATGTAGGCTGTTGTGGCTTTCTGTCCGTGCACCTCCGCTGCATCGACATGCAACGATGCCGATTGAAGGTCGCCGTTGTCAAGAGCCAGCAACGCTGCTTCGCAGGCGATGGACGGATCGTTTTGGTTGCTCAATCTGGCCGCGCGGTCAAGGGACTCGCTTGCTGTAGTCGTATCGCCCAGCATGCGCTGCGTCCGTGCGAGACCAAGCCAAGCGACATCGAGTTCCCGGTTGAGAGCCAGCGCACCGTTGAATGCACTGAGCGCGGCCTCAAGCAAATTCTCATCGGTGAGGCCGGTTCCATCTCGCAGGCGGTCAGCGTGGGCAAGGTGAAGACGGCCCTCAACGGTATGGAGGAGGGCGTGGTCGATGCCGTCGGGTGTGGCCGAAAGCAGGTCGGATGCCTCATCGACCCGATGCTGCAGGAGATACCGACCAGCGATACGAGCGCGCAATTCGCCGTTGTGGGGCTGTGCGTTCAAGGCCTTGAGGAGGGTCTCTTCGGCAGCCACTGCAGAACCCTCAACCTCGAGGAGTTCGGATTTGAGGAAGATCGCATCTACGCCACCCGCTTCCAAGGCAACGGCGTGGGTAGCGGCCTTGAGCGCCTCTCGGACATGCCCTTGTTTCTTGGACAAGAGACGGGCTTTGAGCGCCCAAGCCTCGCCGTTTTGACGGTCGAGCGTCAAGCAGCGTTCGTTGGCTTCGAGGGCCACTTCAAACTCACCTTCGTCTTCAAGCAACTGTGCGTAGTGTAGCCAATCATCCGAACGGTTTGGGTCCTCTTCGAGCGCTTGGAGAATCGCTTCGATGGCTTCTGTTCGCGCACCCGCGCGGGCCCGCAACCCCGAAAGGAGTGAGCGGTCCGCCGCAGTGTCAACGCCCAGTGCTTCAAGGCGACGAACGGCGTGCTCTGCCTCCTCATCGCCAAGGGAGGCAAGCAGGTGTGCATGCGAGCGGAGCAGTTCGGGATCGTCGGGTGTAATCTTCATCCGAGCCTCAAGCCAATGTCGGTAAAGAGCGTCGTCCCCTCGCAATCGAGCGATGTGTTCCAGTCCTTCGAGAACACTTGACTGACCGGGAGAGAGTTGGTAGGCGACACCCAAGGCGCTTTCAGCCCAATCATAACGTTGGAGAGAGGAGGCGGCCAGACCCAAGCGGTGAGCCGTATCTCCGTCCATGTGCAAGGCAGTGATGGTCAGCTGATGGTGGTCAAGAACGGTCAGCAATCGTCGCAAAAGAGACGCATGGACCACGGAGAGGTTACCCGAGGCCTCGCCGTCGACGGGTTGGTGTTGAACGATGGACTGCAAGACCTTGCATGCCTCTTGAACATCGATGAGGCGGGATTGGTCCGTTTCATAGGTTTGAAGGAACTGGTGAACGGCCATTGATGCATCGATGTCGGGGTGGGTCGCTCGCAACGCCTCAAGCGTTGTTTGGAGGGCGTTCAAGTCAGAGATGACACCTTCCGTGGCGATGTTGAGATGATGGAAATGCGTTGACTGCGATTCTCGAAGCAGCGTTTGCATATCGAGCAATCGAACCATCTTTTGGTTGGCCTTGACCATCCAATAGCCAATGCCACCGACCACGCCAACAGAAAGAGTTCCTAAACCAATAACGAGCAGACTCATTGTTCCTCAGCGGTCCAATTCGCCTTTATGGTCTGCGGAAGAATCGGGGGGCAAGAGGCTCGTTTCTCCCCCCTTGCTGATGAGCCGTCGGCAAAGAGATGCTGCAAGATGGGCGAATTTAGCCGTTTGAACCGCTCATATTGAAAGCCCTCCCGCCACCGTGTTGTTGACGAGGACCGATGAGCGGCGTAGAGGTGGAGTCGGACGCTGTTGGAGCACGCGTCGAATCACTCGTGCAGTTCGGTTTCCAACGCGCTGAGATTGAAGGCTTCCTCGCTGAACACGACAGTGCGATGAGCGAACGTCTGATGTGGCTTGAAGAGCGCAGAGAAACGGCATCTGTACTCGAAGACCGCATCGTTGCCTTCTGTCAACATTCATCCGTGGATGCATCAGCGATTGAAGCCTACAAAACCCAACTGGGTGACCCGTTCTCTGTCGAGGCCGTTGCGCTTGAACTCGAGCGTGCGTTTCATCGTGTCGCACCCTGGGAGCCTCCGATGAACAAGAGCAAGACAGCATGGTTCGGTGAGGAGCAGGGCGATGTTTGGTCCATGTTTTACAAACGACTTGCAGCGCTTGATGTTTCGAGTCATGCTGCTATCGCTCCACTTCACAGACTCTTCGCCTCCCCAATTCACGCAGATGAACTCGTTCGTCATCTCGAACTGGTCGAAACCGATGAACGACGACAACGAGCCATGATTCAATCGGGAGCAGAGCATTTGCGTTTGCTCGGTTATGCCGTAGAGGACGTGATGGAATGGCCGCTCCTCGAAGCACTTCATCACCTCGAACGTTGGCAACAATTTCACGGGAAAAAAGAGCAGGTAAGGCTGAATGCCGTCCACATGATTCAACCGTTTGACCCGGCTCTTGCATCCGAGTTTGCGTTGCGGTGCAGTCAACTCATGGATAACGAGGACGACCAGGCGTTGGACGACCTGTCCCGAGAAGTGCACGACCTTGCCCAAGCCCTTGAACAACGCAGGCAGGTGTTTTCTGACCGAGTTCGCGAGTGGAGAAGGCAAGGCATTGTGTTCCCTCATGAAGGCGACCTGCAACCCAGTGACCTGATGCAGTGGGAAGCGAATCACGAGACCATCGAAGCCTCCGTTCAGCGGCATCTGGAATTGGTCGAACGATGGAAACGTTTCGCCCGATATTGGCCATCAAGGGTGAAGGCATCGACGCCGCTCATCGGTCATCTCGAAAGAACCGATGAATTGCAAGACGTCGTTGATGAGTTCGACGCGTTGTGGAAACAACTTGAACTTGACGGGTTGGAGTTGCTTCAATTCTACGAAAACGCTGGGCTGGCTGTAGCAGCCTGGCAACAACGCGTGTTCGAGGACCCGCTGAACACCTTGGAGCGAATGACCGCAGAACGCCATCGATGGGACCGCCGTGTGCGCCTGATGAATGCCTTTGACAGCGTGGATACATCCTTTTCTGGCGGGGACGACATCGAGATGCGCCGACAAGTGGTGGCTTCGGAAGACCTTCATGACGATGTGCTTGAAGAAATGGAAGCCTATGTTGAGAGGACCAACCGAAGAAACGAACGTCACCGCCTCATGTTGGACCAAGAATTAGCGGCCATGCGGCAATCCGGTGTCCTTGAAAGAGAACCAAGGACGGACCGAATGAACCTCCGTGAATTGGAGCATCATGTCGCTGAATTGACGCGTTCAGGGGGGTCCGCTCGCCCCGCTCATGCTGCCTCCGTCGCTGCGATGCGCCTCCAAGATCCACTTGTTCGAGAGCTGACTGAACTCATGCGAGCAGGGTGGTCCGTCCATGGATGGATGGAGTTGGTCAAGCACGACCCCGTTCGGGTTGCAAAGGAGTTGAGTTCCGCTCGCCCGCATCTGGAGCATCACGAGTTGCTACGCCGGCGTCTGTCCGTTCTTCCTTGGGAACGAGATGTTGCGTTGGGTTTGGAAGTGGAGATGCACATCAAAGAGCCGGGACGACTCGAAAGTCTCAACCGAGCCATTCCGCAATTCACCGCCCACTTGGCAGGTCGTCCTGTCGAGGACCCTGCGTATCGACTCCACCTGTGGCAACCTGAACAAACTCGCCCGACCCTGGTTCCCATTCCTGAACACGCCGATCGCCCGGTGCTCCAACCTGCAACAACCCTCGAAGACGCCCATGAAGCCATGCTGGAAGCCATGGATCACAAACCTGCGACGGATGCTGAAGAGACAGAACCCGCGCACAACAACACGGGGCGCCCAATCGAATCAGCGGAAGAAGAGGTGCGGCACCCAGACACAAAGCATCTGCACGATGATGGTGTGTCGGATGAGGAATTTTTTGCCGATGACAAATGGTCTGTTGAGCGTTGGCGTGGGTGGCGCGAACGGGAGGAGCGGGCGTTGGAAAAGCAAGAGGACGCAACCTCGTTATCAGAATCTCCAGCAGTGACTGCGCCCGTTGAAGGGGTTGTTGGCGAGATCCAACCTGAAGAAGATATCGAGCCAGCGGTTGATGCGCCATCCGCAAGTGTGGCCAGCACGGAGAGCGTTGTCGTTGAGCCGGAGGCTGTAGAGGTGATGTCTTCGGATAGAGCAACCCAACGAGCATTGGATGTTTTGAGGGAGCTCGTCGCCCTTTTGGGCTTGAATGACCTTGCAAATAAAGTGGCGCAGCAGGGCATGAACGCCCTCCCCGAGGTCCGAAGAGGTTTGGCCCAGCACGTCAATATCACGCCGCGGGATGTCCGAGTTGGCCGATTGCTACGCCTCAGCCTCAGGCTCCTTCCGGAAGGGAACACGGGCGACGGTGAGCGGGCCCGGATGTTGACCGAGTTGACCCAACTGGTCGCGCCGCTCAAGCGCTGGATGCGGCGACGGTTGGAAGCCCGGCATTCCGGTGCAAAGGGAGACTTTCTCGCTGATGCGATTGAACTGGGAACGGCGTTGGAACGTATCCCTGGCCTAGGCCGGCACGTACCACTGGAGAAGGACGATTGGCCACTGCCAAGAGAATTGGCCGGACTTTCGGATGAAATCAAAAAATTAGCCCAAAGCGTGAACTTACCGTCCGCTGGTGGCGTCAAAGCCTGATCAGGACAAATCGTCCCAAAGAGCGTCCTCATCCACGTTGCTCGTCGGCGGTGCAGGCGCCATCGGTGGAGGAAGGGGGGCCGGTGGTAGCGGTGCCGGAAGCGGTGCGGCGGGCAGTGATGGCGGAGGTGACGCGTGCTGAACAGGAGCCGTTGGGGGCGGCAAGGGCTTCGTGGGGGGTGCGGGCGGATTGGAAATTGGGGGGCCGCTCGAAACGGTCATCGGGACCAACCCGACATCATGTGTTGGGGAGGGAGATGGAAGAGCAGGTGTTGTGGTTGCTGTAGGTACGGCAAGCGGTGCAGGGGTCGTTGGTTCCGGTAGGGCGGCAGGCGTGGTTTGTTTCGGAGCGACCTGCAGTTCAGGTGCAGGTTTCGCTGGTGCTCCGAGGGCCTTGATCACAGCATCAATGTGTTCGGTTTCCAGTTCCGAGGTTCGCAGGAATTCAACAAAAGCCGGCCCAAGAAGTGCGGTGCTGTTGTGAATCAGGTAAGGCTCTTGTCGCCAACCGGAGAGGTAGAAATCGTGGCGCCCCCCATGGTCGGAAAAGGAAAGGCGGTGAAGGTCGAGTTTGGCCATCAATAACCCAGCGATGCCGGCCAACACAAAGGCGCCGCTGCCAAGAGCTAAGAGGCCCTGAGCAACCGTGGTGGCGGCAAGAACGCCAAAACCGATGGAACTCCACCACACGCCCTGGAGTTTCTGAAACAAGTCAAGATGTGTATGAGAATACCCTGAGATGTGTTCCTTCACCAGAGCCATGCGTACATTGAGTCGTCGAACGCCATCGGGGTCGTATCGTGCCTCCACAATACGCATGAGTTTGTCATCCACAACCAGTGAAGTGGACTCCAACCCATTGACGTGTTGGCTCAACGGGAACTCCACCACGTTTTCCCCTTGGAGGGCGAGAATGGGGGCCGCTCGTACGGGGAGCGTCCACGGTTCAACAGCAGCGTTTTCATCGACTTCGGGCCCTGCCTCCACATCGCCTGACGAGGGTTCGCTGGCCAACGTGGTGGCTTCGTCAGCCGTGTCTTCACCTTCTTGAGGCCCTCCTGCCTCGACCTCATCACTTGCGGGCTGGCCGGGCATGCCGGCGGACGGATGATCATCGGTGTTGTCCTGAGGCTCGTCGTCCTCGGCTGGCCACGGCGCGAACGCTTCGTCGTCCATGACGCAGTCTTAGCCGCGCAAGAACATAAGTGAACCGTTCTGCACTTATCGATGAATTTCAGCAAACCAAACGGTCAAATCGTCGGATGCTTCGAAGCCCTTGCCTTCCTTTGTCCCAACGAGGGTGTTCGCCGAAGACTGGTTCACGTAATTGAGTACCTTCTCGGTCACCGAGCCGTTGAGCAGCACGGTTTCGGCCTCTTCAGCCTCGTTGAGCGCTGACTCGAGCTTGGAAGGTCCAATCTCATCTGAGAATGTTCCGTCAGCGAAACGAATGACGGCTTTGTTCTTGCCCATTTCGTCCACTTTGTCAAAGAGTTCCTGAATTTCTGCGGGCGCGGTGGCCGCTTCTTCCGTTGTGAATTCTTCGTCCATGCCCTTGTCCCAGTCCTTGTCCTTCTTGCCGCCGAACTTCTTTTCATCCTCGGCGATCTTTTTATCGAGTTGGTGCTTGAATTTGGCAGCCTCGGTTTTCTTCTGCAGACACATGGTGACGGTTTTCTGAGGGAGCAATTCCCACTCTTGGCCAACCGGCGCTTGTGCAACATGGTCAACTTTCATCATGTCGTAGAGTTGCATGAACAACATCTCGCCACCCCGGTCGCCATCAATGGCTACGGTCACGCTCTCCTTTCCATTGGCAAGGTCGATGAGTTCCTGCTTGATGTTTCCAGCACCATCAGCGCTGATCGCGTTCTTCACGCCACAGTTGAGAAGGTTTCGAACATCGTTTCGACCTTCCACAATGATGAGGGAAGACGACGATTCAACATTCGGTCCGCACGTGAGTCCGTGAAAGGACTTGGCTGTACCGACGGTCAACACCGAGCGAACTTCTTCGATGACGGTCTTTGAGGCAGCCTCACCGGAATTGACGAGGGTCAGCAGAAGTTCCTTGGCTCGGTCGACCACTGCCGTTCGCTTCGTGGCACGGATGTCGTTGATCTGAACGACTTTGATGATGGCGTCGCAGGGGCCAATTCGGTCAATGGTTTCAAGCGAGCTCGCAATGATAGCCGTCTCAACGTTGTCAAGGCTGCTTGGAATCACGATGGTCCCGTGTACCTTGCCGTTTTTGGTTTCCATTTCAACATCGACGTGGCCGACTCGGGCCGTGCGTTGGAGTTTTCGCAATTCAAGTTCGTCGCCGAGCAAACCCTCGGTTTGCCCCATAATGGCGCCAATGATGTCCTTGCGTTGGACGGTGCCGTTCACCTTAATATCAGCCCGAATTTCATATTTCATGGCCTTGCCTTTTCCGCCTCCGCGGTCTGATCGTCCGCCTCCGCGGTTTGAGTTGTTTCTTCGCATTTTTTTACGCTCCTAGTTTGCACACAGCCACCGTGCTTGGGGCCAACGACGGGTGTCGTTTGGGTCCGTGGCATTCCACTCGCAGAGCGAGGGAAGTGAATGTGAACAAACAATTCCAGCCATCAAGCCCTTTTTAATCCTGTGCCAACCATCCCGGCGGTCGTTGCAATTTCTTCCCTATACGGTTTCTTCAAGAAGTGGAAGCGCGTCGGTGACTCGTGTCGTCGCTTGAACTTGGAGCGTTGGACGTCTTTCGTTCTACGGTTGAAGTCATGTTGTCCGACGGGGTTCTGACTCGCGAAGAAAAGCGCCTCATCATCAAACTGGCCAGCACACTCAACCTGGCGCCCGAAGAGCCGGCCTACATTTACGAGGCCATCCAAGCCGGAACAGCATCCCGAAGTGGAGAATTGGTTTCACCCAAAGAGATGCGAACGATTTACACCAAAGTGTTCGAGGTGGCCATCGTGAACGCCTCGCTTTCGAGAGATGAATTTCGAGTGTTGGCCAACCTCCGCACCCAATTTGAGATCGACGACAGCCTCCACGAGGAAATCGAACACGAATTGCGTGAAATGATGAAGGAGAAATACGGTGATAAAGCCATGATCGACACGCTCATGGACACGTTGAAAGATTCCGTTGGCTTGGTTGGTGACCTGTTTGATAACTTTAGAAAACGATCCAGTGAGGGTGACGAGCGTTGAACCCGCTGTTGGATGATTGGCTCGAGCGCCAACCGTCTCACCGCTTGAAAACAAAACGGCGAGGCCTTCGCTTCCTCAAGGAGGCCTATGCCGTTTGTGTCGGCGATTTTGCCAACAAACCCCGCACGGACGTCACGATGACCGACGGTGGTTTCCGCTTCCATGTTGGAACGCCGCTTCCCGACCTGCGACAAATCGCTTCGTGGATGCTCACCCACGCGCCTCGAAAACGCGTCCTGGCCAAGCTCATTCCTGCGTTATGGAAACGTCATGGACGTGAGGATTTGAGCATGGCCGGCCTGCTGTTGGCCAACTTAAATGCCGACGAACTTGGTCAAGACCCCTGGATGGCGTTCATTCACTTGCTCCAACGGAGGGAGCCGCTGATGGTGGTGCTCGAGGTCGCTGAAGAGTTGGTTCGAGGTGGCCATGGTGTTCCCGACGACCCTTGGCTTGAGGCGGCTGCACAACAGAGCCCACATTGGCACCAATACTGTGTCCTCTTCCTTTCGCTGCGACGAACGGCGCTTGGATGCCGCCCGTTGGTCGAGTCGGCCCCGCCCGGTGGAGAGATGTTTGAACGCATTCGTGAACGTGTACTCCAAGCGGAGCATTGAAGGAGCATCATCGCCGTTGATGTCCATGGTCGAGCGCCTGCTGCCAGCTGATGACCCGGTACTGGAAAACGTCCTCAAGTGGACGGTTGACCGAGACGCAAAGGATGTTCGACGCCTTCTCGAGTGGTTGCCAGAAGCCCGCTCGAGCCGAGAACGAAAGGCGCTGTTGAATCGTGTTCGAGGACTGCTCAGCGAGCTTGAATCGGCGCTGGACGAACTTGACAGCATGCATTGAGGAAAGGCACATGAAACCTGTTGGCGTTATCCTCGCAGGCGGTGCCAGCCAGCGCATGGGGCAAGAAAAGGCGAACATGTTTGGAGGCATAGAACGGCTTCGGCAGTGTTTGTTCGATGCTGGCATTGAACGCTGCGTGGTTTTGTGTGGAAAAGAAAAGCGGGCGGCCTTGTTCGATGGCGAAGTCATGGTTGACCCGCCGCATGTGGACGGTTTGCACCAGATCATACCTTGGGTGAAGAAAACGATCGGTGCTTCGATCCTCCTGGTCCCATGCGATGCATTTCTTCTCACGCCCGAAGCGGTTGCTGCACTTCTTGAAGCGACGCCCGAAGGAGGCGTCCCCCTCGATGAGAACGGACGTCGACAACCCTTGTTCGCTCATCTTCCTGATGGATACACCGGCGACGAATCTGCGACGAGTGTGCTCGGCCTGGTCGAGAGCCTCCCCACCGTGGACATGTCGGAGCACAGGTCAGCGTTCTCCAACTTCAATCGACCAAGCGATCTTCAACACCCTCAACTCGGACGCCATTCGGTATGATGTGCACGCGACCCTCTGCAATCCACGTAATGACAAGAGGGTAGAGGCGGTGCTCCTCGATTTTTACCCGCTGACTGAGGGTTGATTCTACATCATCGGGGAAAACGGGAACCGGCGTCTGTGCGAGAATGCTCCCGGTATCCATCCCTTCGTCAACCAGATGCACCGTACACCCCGAGAGGTGAACGCCGGCTTGAAGGACATCTCGGTGAGCATGGGCGCCCGGGAAATTGGGGAGGAGGGAGGGGTGAATGTTCACGACGCGCTGTTCCCATGCTGACAAAAAAACCGGCGAGAGAAGACGCATGTACCCCGACAGGACGATCAATTCAACCTCATACGCCTCAAGCCGTTCGAGAATGAGGGATTCGTGTTCCTCTCGGCTGAGGGTGCGTCCCTCAACCTCACGTTCGATCACCACCGTGGGAACGCCCAACCGTTCAGCCCGAACAACGCCCTCAACATCGGCGTGATTTGACACCACCACCGTGGTTTCGTGCGGCAAGTCATGCTGGCGCTGCGCCAACACCATGGCTTCCATGCCGCTCCCGGAACCCGAGATGAAAACAGCGCACCGCAAGGGGGCCGATCCCGTCGCAATTCGTCCCCCAAGGGGCTTCGAATCCATGCTTCGCCTAAGATGATGGGTGTTTCAACCCTTTCCTCACCAAACCAAGAGTTTTAGCACGCTCTTGACTGGGTCGCGAAGAGAACAGATGTCCGGAACCGCGGTTCGCCCGTCGATTCAACGTAAGGAGGCTGCCATGGCCCTTGCGAAACAATACGAATCGATGGCTGATCAGGAAGTGATTGAGACGGTTCTCTCGGCGCACAAACCGAGCGCCAACCCTCTGGTTCGAACCGTTTGGGTTGTGGTTGGAAGTGTTTTTGTGGTCTTTGCTGGGATTGGTGTTTTCCTTCCGGGATGGCCCACCACCTCGTGGCTGGTCGCCGCTGCATACTGCTACGGACGCTCTTCCCAGCGATTGTTTCGCTGGCTTCTCACCAACCGCGTGTTCGGGGCGCTGTTGCTGGGCTTTTACCGGTCGGGAAGGGCGCTGCCGTTTCATTCCAAAATCGCCATTTGCGGTTTGATTGCGCTCGTATCGGCTGCGTCAATTTGGTACATCACCATCCTTGGAGACCCAGGCTTCGGTCAAACCACCATCGCCATCATCGCCCTTGTTGGGATTTGGTGGGTTGGCTGGCGCGTTCCGACCACGGCATGATGCCGTCAAGGTTGTTCAGCAAACATCAGTGGCGGAACAATCGATGCCCGGTGAAGAGCATGGCGATTTCCCTTCTGTTGGCTTCATCGATAACTTCCTGGTCCCGAATGGAGCCACCCGGCTGAACAATCGCCGTTGCGCCTGCCTCTGCCGCCTGTTCGAGTCCGTCCTTGAAGGGAAAGAAGGCGTCTGAAGCCAATACGCAGTTCTGTGCTCGTTCACCGGCCCGACGCGCTGCGATTTTAACCGCCTCAACACGTGAGGTTTGACCCGGGCCAATGCCGACGGTGGCCGTGCCCTGCACCATGACAATGGCGTTTGATTTCACCTGTTCACACACCCGAACAGCGAATTTCATGCTGTCGATTTGCTCGGGTGTTGGCTGCGCATCCGTGACGGTGGTGGCCTTGTCCCAGTCGATGACGGGGGGCTCTTCGGTTTGAACCAGAACACCGCCTTCAATGGGCTTGCGAACCACCTGCCGTTGAAGCGGTGCTAAACGGTCGTTCGGGGATTCGATGGTCAACAGCCGGCGATTTTTCTTTTGCATCAACACGGATTTGGCTTCGTCGGTATAACCCGGCGCCATCATGACTTCAACAAAGAGACCACCCATCGCCTCAGCCGTGTCCGCCTGCACGATTTCATTGAAACAAATGATGGAGCCGAACGCCGATTCCGGGTCGCTGGCAAGCGCCATTTCAAACGCTTCACGTTGGGAAGCACCGAGGGCGGCGCCGCACGGGTTGTTGTGCTTGACAATCACACAAGCATGGGGCGTGGCCGGCCATTCATCGGTGGAAAGTGCCCGACACAGCCGAAGCGTAGCGTCTGCATCGCTGTAATTGTTGTATGACATGGCTTTCTCTCCCTCCACTTGTGCGGTGACAAGGGTGTTGTGGCCCTGAGGTGCATCGTGATTGACATAGAGAGCAGCCGCTTGGTGGCCGTTTTCACCGTAGCGCAATGTGCTCAGCCGATGGCTGGCTGCAAGCATGCTGGAGGGAAGGCGATCTCGTTGTTCTTCCATGGTGATGCCTTGAGCAGGGTCGCCGACGGTACGACGATGCAGTTCTTGGGCGATGGCCACGTCATACGACGCTGTGTGCTCAAAAGCTTCGAGCGCTAAGGAGCGGCGGAGGTCCATCGGCACGCTTGAAACGTCGTCGGCAGTCTTCAGGGCTTCAAGAATACGGTCGTAGGTGGACGGATTGGTGGCGATCAACACGTGCTGGTGGTTCTTTGCAGACGCACGAACCATCGTGGGACCTCCGATGTCAATCATTTCCAACAACTCCTCGTCGGGCAAGGGCGGCTGCTTGGACGCGGCATCGCCAAACGGATACAGATTGCAAGCCACCACGGGAATGGGTGCGTAGCCCAACCGTTCCAGTTCGACAGTATCGTCGTTTTGATGCAAACGAGCGAGAAGAGGGCCGTGAATGGCCGGATGGAGCGATTTCACCCGTCCGTCAAAGATTTCCGGATGCTGGGTTACCTCGGACACCGAACGCACGTCAAGGCCTGCTTCTCGAAGCGTGCGAGCCGTCCCCCCCGTTGATATGAGCTCAAAGCCGAGGTCCGAGAGCCCCTTGGCAAAGGCCACGATTCCGGTTTTGTCATAGACGCTGAGGAGCGCTCGAGGCGGCGATGAAACGGCATTCATGAAGGGAACCCGTTATCGCACTTGCCCCGTCGGATGCACTTGAACATAGCGACATGCGGGTTTCGGTCAATCATCAATCCCCGCGGGCAGAGATGACCTGGTCAACCCTGAGAAGGCCGCATGTCGTTTCTGTTGCGGATTCAAGCGCATGGTGGAGGGTGTCGGCGGGCAGCCACGCCTCGGTTATTTCGACGGCCTTGCCGCTGGCATCGATGCCCGTGTGGCCCTTCCCGCTGCGGTGTTGGGCCCGAAGGGTAAGCAAGGTATCCAGCCGGTCAACGCCAGCGTTTTGAGCAAGTGTTGAGGGGATGTTCTCAAGCGCCCGTGCAAAGGCTTCCATGGCCAAGCGCTCCCGTCCTGCCTGGCGTTCTGCGGCTTCCTTGACAACCAGCGAAGCACCCATGTGAACACTTCCACCGCCACGGACAATCGCCTTTGATTTCATGGCCAACGACGTGGAACGGAGGGCATCGTAGAGTCCCCGGATGGTTTCCTCTACGGCGACGCCATCGCCTCCACCGACATCAAGGGTCACCAGACCCGCAGTCGGTCCAAAACGAAGGCAGAGTCGTTCTCTCCGGCCGTCAAGTCCTTCCCCGGTTTCAATTTCAAGGGATGAGAACGTTCCCAGCATGGCGTCATCCACGTCGTCAAGATGATCGCACATCGTTGCACCCGCGCCTTGAGCGATGTCCTCCACGCCGGAACGCTCAAGCCCACCGAGGACAAAACAACCAGCGTCGGTCAGCGCGTGAATGATGCTGGGTTCGATGGTTTCTGCGCTGAAGATGGCCGTGGCGCCAGTGGCCAAAACGGCCTCGACCTTGCTCTTCAGCAGTGCATCGCGGGCATCAACAAATGCCATCCACTGCTCGGCATCCTCGACTTCAATTTCTGTTTCCCGAACGGTGTCCTCTTGGTCAAGCGGGCAGGTCAACACAAGCACCGTTCCGTTCTCAAGTCGACGGGGGAGGCGGTCCAGTGACAGAGCGGTGTCGAGGACGAGGCCGTCGACCAAGCGGGTATCGAAGACGTTGCCTTGGGTTCGCTTGGCCATTCGAACATCCTCGAAATCCACTTCGCTTTGAGAGCCCACGGTTCGGAGAGCTTGAACCAAGAGCGAGGAAAGGAAGTCATCCCCGGTGTCGGCTGAGGTCCCCGTCATGGCGGTTCGGGCGACGGCCTGAAGGCGCTCATCGTCTTCGGCCAATGACTCCGATACATCGTCGAGATGCGTCAAGGCTGTGTCGAGGGCGGTTTGGAAGCCTTGGATGCAAACCAACGGGTGGAGACCTCGTTCCAGTAAGCGACCGGCTTCCCGCATCAACTCGCTGGCGAAGAGCAGGCATCCAGTAACGCCATCACCACAGGCCTGTTCTTGTGCATCTGCAAGTTGAACGAAGGCTTTGGCCGCGGGATGCTTCACGAGCAATTCGGCGACAATTTTTGCCCCGTCGTTGGTCACGGCCGTTTCCCCGTTGGTTTTGTAGAGCATCTTGTCAAGGCCTTGAGGGCCAAACGTGCCCTGCATCAGGTCGCCAAACGCGACGGCGGCCGTGACGAGTTTCTGCGTGACGCCCACGCCGCTGGTGACCGTGGTGGTGGGGCGAACAATCGCAACGGGGGCTCGCCCGCTTCCGTCGTTACCGTTCGCCATGATGCAAGAGGCGGGGCCTCATGTTCTTCAATCCTTATTCAGGACGAGCTCACTTCTTCCTGGCAGTGGAATTCCTGGTCGTGGACTTCCTCGCAGCCGGTTTCTTGGCATACTTGCCCAACTTGTGCTCCTTCTGAGCCTCGTTGTTGGACCAGTGATAGGCCATCTTGAGCAAGTTGAGGTAGTGTTCGTTGCCGTCCTTCTTCATCTTGTCGTGAAGCACTTCGTTGGTCATGAACACGTCGCCCCAAAGTTGAGCAGCGGTGCCCTTGTCGCCCTTGGGCATGTCAAAGACTTCCTTGATGGTGGGCTCGAGGTAGGAACGCCAAACACGGCCCGGGTTTACGGCCATGGTGACTTCCACGACGATTTCGTTCTCGTTGATGCCCGTGCCGGTTTGCCAGGTGTCCGCACCCAGGTCGGCCAGGAACGGCAGGCACAGGTCTTGGATGGACAGGCTGGTCATGGGGTCGGCGGCGGTGAGCGAAGCATAGGCTTCTCGCATGCGACCACGGTCAGCGCCGCGAGCGGCGGTTTGGAAACGCAACTTGTCAATGGAGGTCGGCACGAGGAATCGTACGTCGGTGTAGTACACGAGCGGGTTGTCATCGGGCGAGTTGAAGATGTGTTCAAACGGTGCGGGTCCGGACGATTCGCCCAACATGTCAACAGGATAAACGGTCTTCAGGGCGTTGGTGGCCACGGTCTGGATGATGCGGCGCATCAAGCGCTCGGGAGCAGCCGACACGTCGTTAAACGTGTTCAGATATTCCTGCATGTTGAGGATGTCATAACCACGAACAGAAAGGATGGAGTGGACGTTGGGTCCAATCATTTTCTCGCCGTCAACCTCGGCTTGGCTGATCCATCGTGCGCCTCGAGCGACATCGGAGGCGGCGACCAAATCGGCGTAGGCCTTGAATCGGCGGGTGACGCGGTTCATGAAATCAGCCTGGTCGAGCTTGGTAAACACCGTTGCATCGTAATTGGACTTGAGGGCGTGGTCGGCCACTTGACTGGCGTTGGCGCAGGTCAAGAGGTTGCCTTGGTCCGAAGGGTACATGATAAGACGACGTCGCTTGGCAGCGCCGCCGAGGGTGCCAATGTGCGGGTCGGTCAAGACGTAGCCGAGGGTCGCACAGACTTCGAACAGGCGGCTGTACTTGTCCTCGTCGCTGGAATTGCCGATCCACTCGTCAAGACCGGGTTCGATGCAGTGGAACTCCAAGGGGACCATTTCCGAACCGGCACCGAAGGCCTGTCGGACGGTTGAAGATTGCATCATGCCCATCATGGTGTAAAGCGAGGTCTTGCCGGTCGTCATGTAGACGTCGGAAATGCCTTCTTCGCCAAAGGACGAGCTTCGGTCGGGAAGGTTCACGAGGAGGTTGAAGGCCGTGGCCGTTTCTCGGTTGCCGTTAACGGCAGGCCAAATCCAGGTGTTGGGCCGGGTCATCAAGTAGCCAGAGGCGTCCTTACCGAAACCGGCTGGCGAGTAGCGAGTCCATCCCAATCGATTGTTGAAGGACACGTTTCGGTGCATCAGCGACGGGTAGTAGACACGGTCGAGCGGGTCGGAGTCGGGAACGACACCGCGGTGACCGAGGCCCCAGAGGATGACTTCCCACTCTGGGAATTCCTTGCCTTCCGTTCCGAGGAACAGGTGGTCGTCGTTGCGGGTATCGCCTTCGAGGATGGCCCCGCCCATACGCTCTTCATCGCCGGTTGAGCAAAAGAAGAATGTCTGCGTGGTGAACAACTGCTTGGGCGTCCACATGTTGGCATTGATGATGGTCTTCTGCTTCAGGTAGTCAGCGAGGTTGGCGATCCTTCGCTCGTACTTGAACCGGTCCGAGTCAATCCACGACGATCCCAAAACCAGGTTGGTGTTGAGGAGTTTGGCGCTCGCTGGACCGATGTAGCGTGTTCGGGCGTCAGCCTTGGAATGGTCTGAGGGTGGAATTTCTTCCCACGGACCCTTGCGAGGAATGTACGTCATGAAGGTCTCGGCGTCGAACTTGTCGTCCTGTGCCCGTGTGACCACGGCTTCCACTTCGTCCATCAGCTTGACGTAGGTCTCATTGGGCAAAATGCGCCCGGTTTCCTGGAATGATTTGTCTGATACACTGCGATGTTCCCACATTTTTCTTCACCTCAAAATTTCTTCTTTTCTTCCGGAGGAGCTTCTTCCTCTTCTTCCTCAGCCTCAGCCTCTTCGGCTTCCTCTTCGGTGGAATCGTCGTCGTCATCGTCGTCGTCATCGTCATCGTCATCGTCGTCGTCATCGTCATCGTCGTCGTCATCGTCGTCGTCATCGTCGTCGTCATCGTCGTCGTCATCATCGTCGTCGTCATCGTCATCGTCGTCAGACTCTGCATCGGGGTCGAGCATTTCGATGACGGTGTCCTCCGCTGTTTCCTTTGCGACTTCTGCAGCGGCGGCAGTAGCGGCTTCTTCGGCCTTGGAAATGATGTCTTCCTCGGAAACGCGGTCAGCGGAAGCCTGGTCGAGAATCATGGCAGCGGCAGCGGCCATGGACGAGTCGACCATGGGTGCGCCGCGGTAGACGTACTGAGCAAAGAGGCCGAACAGGCCGAACACGGCGCCAGAAGCGATGATGAGACCGCTGTTGTTTCGTTGAAGGTCATCCGGGTCGATGTTGGTTTCCGTGCCCGTCTCGAAAATGGTCAAGGACTGGAGGTCGTGGAACCAGGTGTTGGAGAGCACTTCGATGACGGCCCATACGGCGTAGACGATCATGAGAAGGGATGCGGCCTGCATCCACGAGCGGTTTTGAAGTACAAACCCGGCCAAGCCGGTCGCAGCGGGGGTTTCATCGGACATGGTGAGACCTCTCTGGCCCGACCTCCGCTGTTTGACATTTAAAGAATGTGCCATTATCCTTGGTGGGACGATGATAACGCAATGCGCGTCCGACTAACGTTTTCGTTGCTTCCTACGGGCAGACTTGCCTTTTCGGCGGGGATTCTCCCACGCGTCTCCTTTCTTGCGGTTGTCCTGCCAAAACCGGTTGGGTTGCTCCAGCCCTTCGGGCATGTCATCAAACGATTCAATACTCAATCGCATGCCGCCCAACTCGTTTTGCAGTTGTTTGACGTTCTCACCACCGCGCCCGACCAAGGTCGAAATCATGTTCGAAGGAGCGTAGATGACAGCGGACGTGTCGCTCGAAAAACGAACTTGACACTCGACACCCACCCATTGACGAACGGTCTCGATAATGCGATCCTTTGCCATGGCCCTCACCGGTGAAAGGTCGTTGGTTGTGGCGCGCCCTTCGAGGGGGACAACGGCGATTTCTGAACCAAAGGCAAACATTTCATGAGTGAGTTTGCCGCTCGGGAATTCAACCACTTCAATCACCGGACGTGCCAGCTCTTCTTGCATCCCGGTGGGCGGTTTGACGGTCATCCGCAACTCCAACACTTGCTGAATTTTTCCAGATTCAACGTGCAAGATGGTGTCGAGAACTTGACTGACCAAGCCGAGTTCAACCTTGCCGATGAGCCGTTGAATGGCCTCCAAGGCTGAGTTTGCGTGCGTGACGCCCAACAAACCAACGCCTGCCAACCGAACATCGGCGAAGATCTCGAAATCTCGGGCGCGTCGGACTTCGTCAAAGATGACAAAATCGGGACGAACAAGGAAGATGATCTCGGCGGTTTTTTCCAAATCCCCCTCGAGGGGCGCATATTGCGTGATGCGGTCCGCAAGCTGCAGGTCGCGAGGCGCCTCCATCGTTTTCACCAACGCTCCGACGTCGTTGTCGAGGTATTCGGCAATGGCCTGGGCCAGCGTGGTTTTGCCTGAGCCGGGTCGGCCGCAGATGAAGACCCCCCGGTGGTGGTTGCGCAAACGTTCCACCAAACGATTGTCCAAGTCGTAGTCACCGAGGCTGAGTTTTGCAACGGGTCGCACAACCGTGATTTCCCTTGCATCGGAAAATGGCGGCCATGCTGACGTGATGCGAAGGTCGCCCAGTTGGATGACGCGACAGCCCTTCCGGTCAATTTCCAAGAAACAATCGCTGCGATAACGGTGCTCTTCCACCAAGGCAACCAAGTCTTCTTCGAGCTGTTCGAGTGTGAGGGTGTCCCAATTGGCGACGGAGGATTCCGCTTCAACCAGCTTGAGTGAACCGATGGCGCCACGCTTAATTCGGGGCGGACAATCTGCCTTCAGGAAGACCGTGTGGACATCGTCCATGAGCAGCGACTCAAGATGTTCAGGAAGTGTCGGGTGGTCACCGTGGGTTGCCATCAAGCGCCTCGTCCTCGCCGCCGGCCCTTGACCCTTCGCCCAAGAGAGGGGGTCGTGGACTCGTTCAGGCGCCGCCCGGTTGCATCATGTGGCCGGTCAGCCAAAACGAGCCAATAAACGAAAGTGAGAGGAGATAAGCGCCCACGGTAGGAAAGGCCCAAATTGAAATCGATACTTGTGCGAACACCACGATACTCAACACCACAGCAAGAATGTTCCACGGGCCGCTGCCGGAGAGATTGAGATAGCCAAACGTCGACTCACGTTCCGAAAGCCCCCAAATCAGGCCCGTCAGCCCGCACAATGCGATGAGCGTGAGCACGCCGTCCATGACCGTTCCCTGAAGGAACCAAACACCCAGGCTGGCAACGAGGCTTGCCCCGAGCATGCGTTGAACGGTGGTCATGGAGAGGCCCATGGTTTCGCCCAAGAGCAGGGCATTCTTCAATTCTCGCAAAGAAGTGGTTGGGTCAGAGGGAATCCTCGCCGCCGTGCGTATGAAGCCACACACTTTGGTCGTGAAGGCGTTCAACAGGAGGGAAAACGTAGGCGTGGCCTCGTTGTATGTGGTGAAGGAAATGATTCCATTCAGCGAGCAATGGCTCCTCGCCCGTGGATTGAAGGGTGGCTGAAGCACCGTTTGTATTGAGCGTGAGAAGCCCGCTGCCAAAGTCGAGGGAAGCCTGGCCCGTCGTTCCGTTCACGTGGAGAAGACGTTGTTCTTCCGATGCCGCCCACGCGACCTCAAATTCTCCTTTCTGCCCGGAGGGAAACATCAGGTTTACCGAAGCACTGTCCGGAGCCGTCACTTTCGAAACCACTTCACCCGACATGAGGGGTGTGTCCAAGAACCACGAGATGAGGTCCAGAGCATGGACGCCAAGGGTCGGGACCGGGCGTGCATTGGGAGGTCGTTCTCGTGTCGTCGTCCGAAGATACTTCACGGATTGAATCCCTCCCAGAGACGCTCGAACATCGTCTGAGCGAAGTCGTGCAATACCGTGATGGTGTCGGAGGATATATCCGACCACCATGACGGCGGTTCCGTCGAGAGAGTTGAGGAATCTGTCGGCTTCCGCAGCATTGGCAGCCAAGGGCTTCTCAACCAGCAACGGAAGCCCGTGAGACAATCCTTGACGGGCAAGCCCAACATGCGTCTCGGGTGGCGTGACGATGGCCAGCCCGTCGAGGGATTCGCTGTTGAGCATCTCGTCCAAGGAGGCATAAACGGCATCGGCTTGGATTTCCCGTCGTTTGTCAGCGTCAATATCGCAAACGGCGACGCGATGAATTCGTCCAGCTGATTTCAGTTCGTTGAGAATCCGAAGATGATGACTGCCCCAACGGCCGCAACCCACCAAACCGATCGTAGGGGCCATCATTCTCACTCAACGGTAGGTCGAACTGAGCCAATCCCCGTTTGAATCTTGGTATCGAATCTCAAAATGCTCGGGTGCCGCATCCCATTTCCACCAGCCCTGGTCGTTGAAGCCCATGAACTCGTAGAGTTCGGGCGTGCAATGGACGCCTGTGACACCAAAATAGTAAGCGTGGGGCACACGGGTGGTGATGCGATGCAACCCTGAGAGATACATGGCAAGAGAAGTGATGGCATCTTGGCTGGTCGGGGCAGAACGCCACGGAACGGAGGGAAACGGATTGTGAACGGCCTGCGCGGGAGGGTTTAGCAACCGGCCCCGTGGCGTTGTTCGAGCCTGTTTGAGTTGTTGGCGCATGAACCGACGGATACGGTAATGCGGCCGCTTGGCGTACGGCCGGCGAAGAAGGAACTTTTCCTCGTAGGCGTAGAGGACGGGTTTGATGATTTCCCAGGCACGCTTCGTGATGCAGTAGGTGACAAAATGACGGTTGGTCAACTCAACCTGATGCAAGTGGGGGCGTAAGTCGTCCTCCTCACCCGCCTCAACGTTCCATACCTGGACGGTCCCAACGTCCCCGTATTGTTCGGCCCAATCTGAGAGCCGGAGCAAGGTCGTCAAGTAGGTCGCATTGAGTTCGATGTCGTCTTCCACCAACACCATCCGGTCATAGCCCTGCTCGTCCAAGACCTCTCGTCGAGCGCCGATAAGTTGGCGCCCGACACCGAGGTTTTCAGGACGGGCAACGATGGAGGTGTAGGGCACGCCGCTTGCCTCGATCACATCACGAAGCGCATCTTGCTCAGCGCCAGGCCCTCCGTCGAGGAAATGAATGACATCCACCGCCCCCTCCATCACCTCAGGGCACGTGCCGAGCGAACGAAGCATGCGCTCAAAATGGTCCGGCCGACCAAAACCAAACGTGGCCACGGCTGTGCGCATGGTCCACCTCAATCCGCCGCTCTTCATGAGGGTGGTGATGCCGTCCGAGGAACACGGGCGTTTCAAGAACGGTCAGAAGAGGTTGGTGCCTCGCCCGCAACGGCATCATCATCGGTGCTGTCGCTCTCTTCGGCCCGCTCAGGTTCCTTTTCCTGACCCTCAGCATCTTCAGCCTCGCCATCGGACACGTAAGGCTCGTTGTACTGGGAGGAATGGGGGATTGAAAGACGCCCCGATTCTTCCAAGGTCGTGAGGTTGGTTGCCGTCACCCCGGCCGAAGAAAGAGCGTAGACGAAATCGCCCATGAAAATGGAACGTCGGATATTGCGATCGTCCCACCATGGGGATGGCCCTTCGGTGTTGTACAACGATGAATGATTGACCTCGCCGTACGCGGACAGTGAACCGTCGGATTCGTTGACGTGCACGAGCATCAACTTCGTGATGTACTCGTAATGCCCGTAGCCGTACCGGCCATCGTCGTATTCGGTGTTGACCCAACGGTAGGTCGAAAGCGGAACGGCCAGCATGGACTTCGGCGCCCAGTATTGGAAGGCTTTGTGCTCGTAGCTGGCTTCTGACCACGACCACGACCACATGTGTTCGTTTTGTTGAGCGACCGGGGACAAACGAAGCACATCGGCCTGCTGGGGGTCGGTTGGCGCCGATATATCGAACAGCGAGAGTTGCGTTCCTGCCCAATCCAAACCGGTGCCGTCTTCGTTGGCCGGGCCAAAGCCAATGGTCAGCAGGTGGTCCCTTGAGAGCGGATGAATGTAGGTGGATACGCCGGGAACCTTGAGTTCACCAAGGATGGTCGGATTGGTTTCGTCCGACACATCAATGACCCACAACGGGTCGATTTGTTCGAAGGTTACAATGTAGGCGCGGTCACCATCAAAGCGTGCGCTCCAGATGCGTTCGCCGGGTGCAATCCCGTCCACGCGTCCAGCCTCGGTGAGCACCTGCTTTCCCGTATCGACATCAACGGAGCGAACCAGGGTGACGAGTTGCGACGACATCGGTTCAGGGTCTTCCATCCACCATCGCGCCCACTGGCCAACGGTGGTCGCCACTCGCAGGACGCCTTCGTGTTCGGAAATGGAGAATTGATTGAGGACGGTGCCGTCAATACGGCCTGAACCGGTGTAGAGGGTGGCATCGCTTGCGCTGATGTCGAAGGTGTGGAGGTTGGTCATTTCATCGCTGTCATCGTTGCCCCAAAACCACCAGTCGGAAAAGGCCGACTCGGCCAGCACCAAGACATCGCTTGAGGCGTAGACTTGAGGGTAGGTGCCCACCACATGGTCAACCTCGTAATCAAAGGCGCTGGAAGCCAAGTCGAGGGAGAAAATACTGGAGATGCCCCGCTCCATGCCGTCTTCGGGCGCAACGAAATCACGGCATTCGTTGTCGTTCATGGTGTGAACCGTGATGTCTCCGTTGCTGTATTCGTAGACTTGGGGAATCAAATCGGTCAGCGAAAGACCGTCCAGGGCCTCGCTGTTGCTCATCATCGTTTGGTAGGCCACTTTTTCTCGTATCTCCAAGCGAAGCGGGTCCTCGTAGTCCAAGTTCCAATATCCGGTTGGGAGGTCCAACCATGATGTCACGCCGGGTACATCCATCCATGCATGGGTGACGGTTCGAACCGTTCCATTGATCTCACGTGCCGTGATGTATGATCCTTCGATGAACAATTCTCGGTCGATATCAGGGGCGCTGCGATTTGTGATGTCAAACACGGTGAACTTGGTGAGACTGTTCGACCGCCACATGCCGTAATCATCTCCCCACCCCATCACATCAACCACAGGGTGGTTCCGTGAGATGGACCAAGGGTTCATGCTGGAAATGACCACAAGCTGGTCGCCGTCCAACATCATGGCCACCGGGTTTCCCGAGAGGGTGGTGTTGAAGGTGGCCTCAATTTCTCCAAATTCGGGAACACCAAAGATGTGGAGTTGTTGGCCTTGGAGATAGTAGATGTGGTAGCCATCGGTTTTCACGAAGTCCGCTTCATCCACGCCCGACTCCTGGTTGTTGGTGCCTGAGAAATCCTCACCTTCCACTCGAGGGGGGGCCGTCGTGCGTGGCTGTGCGGTGGTGCTGCTATCCGCCACAGCGCCGTCGTCCATGGCCATTTCAGCACCGTCAAACCACACGCCGCCGTAGTCGTATTGCTCAGCAACGGCTTGCAGCAGGTCCACCCTGTATTCCTCTTCGATGGATTGTTTCAGCGATCGCTCCAATTCATCACAATCGTCGTAAGCAAACAACTGGGGGCTGGCAACGGTTCTCGCGGTGATGGTCGACCAGTCGTTTGGAAGCACCACATCGGGCACCTCAACGTTCTCTGTGACATTCAGGCATCCCGCCATAAGCATCGTCAAGCACAGGCCAATGGCCACAAGCGGCGTGCGTTCCATGAGGAAAAGACGCTCCCAAGTTGATATTAAGAGATTGGTAAATTGATTTTACATGTTGGTGAATTCTTGGAGGGTTCGGCTTTTGTGGAGTTGATCGTGCCCGTGCATGGAGGCTCGCCACGCTCTTTTCGAGCGTTCAGATGGCTCGATCAACGCTGAGGCGTGAAGTTCTTTGATGTGGTGACTCAGTAACTGCCGAGAGATGTGCAGTCGTTCTCGGAGCTCCTTGCTCTCAAGCCCAAACTGGCCGGATTGCGCGAGGACCTCCAAAATGGCGAGACGTGTTCCCGACAATGGATTACGAATGTTTTTGCGCTGCTCTTTGTCAAGAATGGAAGATGCATATCGTCGGTGTTTGCCGCTCTTCCATGAGAAGATTTTGCCCGCCCGTTCGAGTTCGTTCGTATGGTAAGCCGTGACCCCGTTCGCAAGCCCCAATCCATCCCGAAGAGCGGAAAAATGGATGCCGACATTGGCTTCGATATAACCCAAAACACGACCCCTGTTCATTTGGTCTTCCTTGTGTTTTCTTCGTTGCGAAACCATCGGCACAATCAGGGCTACGAGCATGATAACGCCGATGAATTCAACAAATATGGCTGAGATGAACAGCAAGAAAAGGCCTCCTAACCCTCCGAGAAGGTAGGCCAGGGTGTTGGGTGTTTGCGATGGAGCCTCTTCAGCCTCAGACCATTCCAACGGTTGGGCTGCGTCGGCGGGTGCATCATCGGCGCTCTCGGTTTCAGGGCTGCCCAGATTTTCATTTGTGGGAGTGGCCTCTCCCCCAGAATGATCCTGCTCTGATTCGCCGTACGTGATGGCCCCGTATACGGAAAACGAAACAAGGACGAGGACAAGGATTCGAACGAACCATACGCCCCTCATGAAGTGGGGATGGAGGGATGAATTATCACTCCCTTGGTAAAATGGTTTGACACTCAAACTGGCAACATGCCCTGCTGGTAAGCGTAGCCAAGCCCGCCAGCGACCAAGGCAAGCGCCACGACAACTACGAAGCGTTTCGTTCCTTTCTTGGGTTTGCTTTCCGTGGAATCAACCGGCACCACCACGGGCAGCTCAGGCAAAAGAGCCACCTCGGGGAGAGGAAGGGTGGCGGGAAGTGGTAGAAGCGGCCCCTCATCAGCCTCAACCTGAATGCGGTCGGGGTAAAGTTCGTCAAGGTCCTCGAGGCCGGGGGCTTCGGGTATCGCGCCCAAGATGGTTTTCCAGACGGTTTCCAAACTCTCGTTGGAGACGGGTTTTTGCAACCAGGCCACAGCGCCCGCAGAAAACGTGGCGTTACGAGCAAGGTCAGCCATTCGGGCGGGGGCAACGAACACGATGCGGCTTTCTCCGCCGTGTTCTCGCATCTCCAAGGCCGCAAGGTGGCCGTCGAGAGAGGGAATGTCCAGAGAAAGGACAACCAGTTCCGGGTCAATTCGAATGTATTCGTCGACGGCTTGGTCGCCGTCCTCGCACAATTCCACGTTGAAATTTCGTGTTTTGAAGAGATTCGAAAGGCGCATGGAGGACATTGGGTTGTTGTCAACGATGAGCACCGTAGGCGCAGATTCGTCATCGACTTCGGTCACCAATCCCATGCCAATCAATGCAGGGCAACGAGCGATAACTCATCAATCAACCGCTATTCTTCCTCACCATCTGCAGGTGTTGAGAGGTCTTCGACAGGACCGCCTTGAGGTTGAGAAAAGGTTTCTCGTATCACTTCACTTTGAGCGGTTTCTTCGTCCCGCTCGCGTTTGCGCTGCGGTGCCTGTGTGAACTGCATTTGCAACTCACTGATCACCGCGCGGAGCATTTGCGTCTCTTGGTCGCTGAGATTTCCGTCGGTTTTTCGCTGAAACATACGAAGGACCTCGATGCCTTCACGGGCCTCGCCCATGTTGTAGTGATAGGTCCCCGACTGGTCGGGAATGAAGCCCATTTGCAACAACGTTGAGCGTTGAAGCATCTGAACCATCTGAAAGAATCGGGCGGCGTCCTCGTCCGCAAACATATCGGCCATGAACGGGTGTCGGGTGCGGGGGTATTTTTTCCTACGCCTCACTCAAAGAGCTGGTTGAGAAGCCATTCCGGGTCGAATTGCATCAGGTCGTCGTATTCCTGCCCAACCCCTGCAAACACGATGGGGCGGCCGGTTGCGAACGCAATGGACAGCCCAGCACCGCCTTTTGCATCGGTGTCCATCTTGGTCAGCACCGCACCGTCAAACCGCATGATGTCTTGGAACATCTTCGCTTGCTCGACGGCGTCGTTGCCGGCTAAGGAATCCCCAACGAAAAGTGTGAGATGCGGATTAGTGACCTTCCTGACCTTGTTGAGTTCGTTCATCAAGTTGGTCTTGTTTTGCATGCGGCCGGCGGTGTCAACGAGCACGACATCGATGCCTTTCGCCTTAGCGGAGTCAATGGCGTCTCGTGCGATCGCTGCCGAATCTCCGCCACGTTGGCTGGAAACGCAGCGTATACCAAGGCGTTCACAATGCGTCTCAAGTTGTTGAATCGCGCCCGCCCTGAACGTGTCGCCCGCTGCAGCGATGACGGATCGGCCGTTGTTGAGGAGGCGTTGCGCGATTTTCGCTGCCGTGGTGGTTTTTCCGGTCCCGTTCACGCCAACCAGCATGATGACCACAGGCACATCGCCTGCCTCGATGAACCCGTTCACGGAGGCATCAAAGTCCCAGTACCCAGCCTCAAGCAGGGCTCGTAGCGCACGCTTTATGGCCGCTTCAAGCACCTTTGACAAGTCGGCGCCACGACGCAGGCGAGCCCCGACCAGGGCGGTTCGAAGACTGTCAATAATGGCCCCTGAGGCTTGGGCCGAGATATCGGACTCCAACAACACCCATTCAAGTTCCTCCAACAGATTCTCCAAGGCTTCGCCGGGCTTGATGATGCGGCCACCCTCCGAAACGACACCACCGCCCAAATCGACATCGATGGATTGACCGTCTGCAATTTGAATGGCGGCGGTTTTGCTGGAGCCCTTGGGTGCTTGTTGGACATTCACAAGTTGTCGGCCCGTCGTGGTTCGCATCATGGACAAGTCGACTTTGGAGCCTTTTGGCCGAGCGACGTCAACGGCGCCTCGCTTCTTCATGGCTTTTCGGGCTTTTTCTTCCCGGCGGCGGCGTTCCTTTTCCTTTCGTTCGAGCCGTTTTCGCTCTTTTTTCGTTAGGGTCACGGGAGCGACGGGTTCGTCATCATCCCATGTATCCCAATCGTCATCGTCTTCAACTGCAGCGGGCGTGGTGGGCACCAGTTCTTCGTCGACATCATCCCAGTCGTCATCGGACTCCTCGGGTGATGAAGGAGGTTGGGAGGGCGTTGCTATCAGCGCCTTGGCCTCCTCAGAGGTGGCGTCCACCGAAAGGGCCTCGCCGTCGATCTCTTCAGCCACTTCATGGACGCGCTTTCGAAAACGATCAAACAGTCCCATCGAATCCCTCAATCGTCAAGCGTCAAATCGCCACCAAACATGCCACGCTTTCTTGAGCGGCGGGGAGCTGGAGCAGGCGTGGACGGCGTTGATTCGGGAGTCGCGGGCTCTTCGGTTTTTGTCGTGGCCACAGGCTCAGCGACAGCTTGTTTTTTGATGGTTTCAGCAAGGCTGTTGAAGGTCTGTGCGGCTTGGCCGAGCGAGGTTTCGGTTTGGTCAGATTGTTGCTTCAACTCGTCACGAAGGCGCTGGATGTCATCTCTGCGCTTCTGCGTGAGTGACCGCGTTTCGCTCCAAGGTCGCTCCCCAAACACACCTGAGCCAAGGTCGACCAGGGCAAGGCCTTCTTCGGCACCTTCATGCAGATAGGGAAGACTCACGCCAGAACCAATGGGCAAATGCGTGGAGATGCTCGCCCCTTTACCGCGACCGAGAAGGGTTTCAAGCACAGCATCGGTGATGGCGTGTTCTGCAAGCACAGCGTCGACCTGCTCAATGCGGAGGTTGATCTCTTCCAAACGTTTGCGGAGCGTCTCCACCTCTTGCGCAAGGCGTTGAAGTTGGGCTCTGTCAACCATGTCCTTCGTCTGCCGGAGTCGGTTGGGGTTGAAGAAGCCCCCGCTGAGACTTTTCGAAGGGGGGGTCGTGAGGTACCACTGGTGTGACTTTGTCTTTATTTGGATGTGAACCTTGGTCACACCGTGCCATCCCTATCCGACGAGACATGCGACCCTACCTACGGCAAGGTCGACGACGTGTTGGAGTTGATCACCAAATCAAAATCACTCCACATTCTGACGGTGCTCGACCGAAGTGAGCATCCACTTCGGTTTACGGCCATCAAGTCCGGCGTTAATGCCTCATCAACAACCATTTCCAGACGGCTCAAGGAATTGGGAACGGCAGGGCTGGTCGTTCAGACAAGAAAGCCTCAATCGCCCCAATCCTATCTCTATGTATTGAGTGAACACGGAAAACGACTGAGCCCGATCATGCAGTCGTTGTTTGACTGGGCCGTGCAGTGGCCCTACGAGTCGTGACGGTTAACCCGGTTGGCCTCACAGTGAGGTTCACTCTTCTTCTGCTTGAGGCGCAATTCGCCCGCCCTTGGCGGCAATCTCGTCTCGGAAGGTGTGGAGAATGACCGGTTCTGTAGAGGTTCGCGGGTCGACTTCATTCACGCTGTCAATGTTAATCTTGCGACGTGAGATACGGTGGCGGGAACCAAGTGTTGAGTACACCTTGGCTGTTGCTGCCTCGGCATCCTCGGCGGGGACATCGTACGAAAATGGCTGTCGTTGGCTGCCGAAGGGCGCCGTTCCAGATACTCGGTAGGCCTTCATCGGCCCTCCGACCTGCCATCCATCCTTAAACGCGCTGGCGCGGGCACGGTCGCTCACACCACCGATAGATTGAGGCAAAAAGGGAACTTCGTCAGTTCATGCGAGGTGGTGCGTGGCTGGTGGCAATGCTCCTCTTGCCCCTTGCATCGGGATGGACGCTCAGCGATCTCCGGGAAGAACCCAACGAGCTGCCGGCCGGCGAACACTTGCTTGTTCTTCCCGACGGTGTGTGGACTTCCGAGAAGTGGTCAAGCTTGCTTTCTCACAACATTCAGCCGTTGAGAAGTGTCCGGTCCGATGCCTTGTTGGTGTGGTCGACGCCCATGTCGTCTTGGCCGGAAGGAGTGGGGCAGGAATCCGTTCATCCGGCGTCATGGCGCTCAGACATTTCTCCGTTGGAAACAGGTCCTTCAGCCATCAACATCCTCTTCGAGCCTCGATTACCCGAAGATGCCGCCCAGCGACTCCTGCGGTCCTTTGAGCACCGTGGCGCTCATGTCCTGTCAGCATCATTGGATGTTTACGGAAATGTGCCGGCATCCGCGTTCGTCTACGTCGATGATGCTCACCTTGTGGAATGGATGCTCCAACTCGATGGGGTGCTGTGGATTGAGCCCGTCCTTGAAGCCCAAGGCCGCAACGGCCAAGCTGCTTCCCTGATGGAACACGGATTCACCTCTCAACATCCTTTCTGGCAACTTGGATTGAACGGTTCTGGCGTTGTCCTCGGTGTTGCTGATAGCGGAATCGATGCCGACCACACCTGTTTTCGGAACGCAACGAACAGCACCTCCCCATATGCCGAGGCGGAAGCGGTGTACCCTGCAGTAGGTATCTTTGGCGAAGAACATCGGAAAATCAAGCATATGAACACCAGCCTCGATGACAACGATACCCCGGGGCACAGCGACTATCGACATGGAACACACGTCATCGGTTCCCTGGCGTGTCATGATGTGTACAGCGACCGGGAAAACAGCAAGCCGGCCAACGGTTCAACATTAGCATACGCGTCGACGCTGGTGGTTCAAGACATCGTCTCACAGGACGGTTGGGTGCCTCCCGACGCCGACCGATTGCTGTGGGAAGCCAGCCACCATGGAGCCCTCCTCCACTCGAATTCATGGGGAGACGACACGACGGCTTACACGGAACGAACTGGACGCTTCGATGCCTATGCGCGAGCGATGCCGTGGTCGTTGGCATTCATTGCGCCAGGCAATAGCGGCGAAGGGGTGTTGGAGCCAGCAAACGGCCGGAACGTTGTGGCCGTCAGCGCAGGAACGAAGGCCACCAGTGGAGAACGATGGGTTTCAACCGCCTATGGACCAACCGAAGCCAACACCGACGGTATCTTCCTCGTCGCGCCCGGCGCGAACATCCAATCGGCGGGCGCGGATGGGTTTTGGAACACCAACAACGCCAATCTTCGTTCCTCATCAGGCACGAGCATGGCCACGCCTCACGCCACCGGTGCCGCCGCGATTGTCCAACAGTTGTATGAGCAAGGGTGGATTGTCCCGGCCTACGCTCCGCTCACATTGCAAAACATCTCCGATTTACAACCTGTATGGGCAGAGGACATGGACGTGCAGCACATCTCACTGGGTGAGGGTTTTTCGCCCTCGAACGCCCTCATGCGCGCCTCGCTTGCCATGGCGGTCTCTCCGTTATCCGACGGAGTACGGAACGGTGGTAACGGCGGTCATGCCCTTCACAACACCTACGACGGATGGGGGATGCTCAACCTCAGCCAGTTGCTTTCACCCTCCGCGCTGGAGGAGGAAACTTCACCATCAGCGGATATGTGGGTCCATGACAGTTACCGACGAACAGAAGGGTCGGTTGAGGCGTGGTTTACCGCAAACGGTGGAACGGCAGGAAACCTCTCAGGAATGGACACCGGTGGCTGGGACGGAACAGGGAGTGTTGGGCCTTTTTTACGGACCGGCGAGATGTTCACCCAGCGACTGACCCCCATAGCAGGCGAAGAAGTGCGAGTCCGTATGGCGTTCCCTGCTCAACCGGAGCCTGCGATGGTGGACGATGTCCAACTACGCATTCGACTTGATGATGGCACGTTGTACCTCCCCGACCAAATTCAAGGCGATGGCACGCCCACGGCGTATTTCGGGAGTGTAACCGATGCCAACAACAGCACCGCTTTTCCGTCATCCAACGAGACCGTGGTTGGAATCAACCTGCCGCAGGATGTGCTCAACGGGTCTGAGTTCATCGATATCGAAGTCGTCGCACGCTTTGTCCAACCGGGTGGTATGAGCGGTGCTGTCGGCCTTGACGGCGATGCTGTTGGTTTCGCTCTTGTTGTCAAAGGGGTTGACCGTGATTCAGCCGACCATCTCGATGATGATGGAGACGGTGTTTCGAACATCATGGATGCTTGTCCGATGGAGAATGCGAGCGAGGACGACCAAGACCAGAACGGTTGCTTGGACGATGACGACCAGGACGGTGTGGCCAACATCAACGATGCGTGTCCCCAAATCGGTGCTGAGGGGTACGATATCGATGACGATGGTTGCTTGGACGATACCGACGGCGACGGCATCACCGATGATGTTGACATGTGTACGACAGTGGATGTCTCTTGGCCGGTTCGAGGCGATGGATGCTACCCGGATGATAACCCGTTGGTGGTGACCTCGGTTTTCGCCCCCGAGAACGGTTCCGTCCTTGACGGGCAGGTTTCGGTTGGTTGGAGTGTTTTGGATGCAGACGGTGATGGATACATCTCGACGGTGTTGGTGCGATCCCAATCGGCTCCAAACATCACACTCCTCACGTGTTCTCAGGAACATCTTCTTCCTGGCACAAGCCAATGTCTGTGGACATTACCTGATGACCTTCCCCCGTTTCTCCAAAGAGGAGAACGCTACAATATGGTCGTTGAATTGAAGACAACCAATGCTTCTCCTGCGGCATTTACCACATCGCTGCAACTCGATTTGAGCAAGGATCTTGAGATCCCCGGGACCAACGAAACCGCTGCGGAACCCGACGCCACAAGAACGAGTGCGGTAAGGTCGCCAGTCGTTTTGTGGAGTTTCCTCGGAGTACTGTCTGGATTGGCGACTGCCTGGTTCATACGTGGTTCTCGAAACCGGAGACGGGAGGGAGATTAATTGACGGGTCCGTTTTGGGGTATCGATAAAAGCGACAACGATGATCGACTTAATTGATGAGTGCCGTTCAAAGCCTCGTTTTGAAGAGTTTTTTCATGAATTCTCTTCCAAAATCCCAATGTGAACCTTGAAGGCCAGTGCCATGCTCGGTTGACCATCCCACGTGGGAAGGTGAACAAAAATGAGCGACCGCCTGTATGTTGGAATTGACCTTGGAACCTACCAATCGACCATCGCCTCGAGCGCTGGTAAATTGCACACGATCGAAACCGTTGTTGGCCGTCCAAAAGACCCGGTCGCACGAAATTTCCTGGGCCGAGATGTCCTGTTCGGCGATGATGCGCTCAAGAACAAGCTTGCCTGCAACCTGTACCGCCCCATGGCGGCCGGTGTCACGCAAGATGACGAAGCCAACCTCGCTGCCGCAAAGGCCTTCGTTTCCCATCTTCTTGAGACCGTTGACCCCGAAGAATACGACGAAGTTCTCGGCGTGATTTGTTCGCCCAGCCACGTCTCCTTTACCGACAAGTCCAACCTCGTCGCCACGCTACGAGGTCAAGTGAACGCCATCATGGTCGTCACCGAGCCCTTTGCCACCGCCTACGGCATCGACGAAATCGCAGGCTCAATCGTGGTGGACATCGGTGCCGGTACCACCGACATCGCTCGTGTCTACGGAACATTCCCGACCGACGAAGACCAAGTCACCATCACCGAAGCCGGTGACTGGTTGGACCTTCAACTGATGGAGCTCATCAAGAAGAAGTACACCGGTGCTCAAATCACCAAAGACATGGTCCGAAAGTGGAAGGAAGCATCGTCCTACGTCGGTGGTGAAGCCCACGAAGTGACCGTGGAGTTGTCCGTTGACGGAAAGCGACAGGTGGTTGACATCGGCGACCTCATTTTGGAAGCCTGTGAACTCATCATTCCCAAGATTGGAAACGCCATTAAGCGAAACGTTGCTGGTGCCGACCCAGAATACCAGCAAATTCTGCGCAACAACATCATCCTCTCGGGTGGCGGTTCCCTCATCGAAGGCATCGCTGACCGATTGGCCAACGAAATCTCCGACATCGGCGATGTTCGTGTTTGGTGCGTTGAGGACCCCATCAACTCGGTTGCTGCCGGCGCTCTCAAACTCGCCAGCGAAATGCCTGACGACATGTACACCGCCATCAACTGAGGCGGCGACGACTGAAGGGTAGCAAATACCCGCTTTCCTGCCCTGCGACCTTGGGAAGGTTCAAGTGTGGTAAATCTGCGATGCGTTGCCGTATGGCTGTAGAGAGTTCGTCACCCGGTGGCATTCGACGTGTTGGTTCATCCACCACCGATGAACAAGCAGCGCTTGAGGGGATGCTCAAGGGCTACCCTGTTGAACAACTCGTCGAAGAGGTCTTGGTGGCCTGGAAGGAGTTGGGCAAACGCAACGACGAACTGGTTGCGGTCAAACAACGACTGAGGGTGGTTGAGCTCGACTTGGCCGATCGGCAAGACACCATCGCTCCTGAGGTGGCCCGCCTTGCAGAAGCCGAACAGACGCTAAAGGAAAACGAGGCCCAAATTATTCACCTCGAGCGACTTCTCGCCGATACTCGAGATGAGTTGGCATCCCAGCAATCCTCGCTCTCACAGCAAGAGCGTTCGTCCATGGAGGGCGAACTCGAGCAACTTCGTACGCTCACCACCGAACAAGACGAGGTCATCGGGGAAATGGAAGGACGCATCTCTCAAATGGTCGTGGCGTTGGAAAAGGCGGCTGATGCCGGACTGACGTCAGTGACCGCCGAGGAAGTCCGTTTGCTCAAACAGCAAGTGGACGAACGTCAGCGCCAACTCGATGTTGAAAAAGCGGCTGCGGAAGCCCTCGAAGAAGAACGTCAGCGCCTTCGCGACATCGCCGACCGCTTGCGCGGTTTGCTTGACGCCCGGGACCGACGTTTGGCTGAGCTTGAAGAACAACTCGAGCGGGTCATGCAGGGCCCTCGCTCGGTTTCTGCTGAGCACGATTATCTGGTTGAACAAATCGAGGAATTAAAGCGCCGGCTGCTCGAGCGTAATCGCGAATATGAATCGCTGCGTCGACGAGAGCGTCGCCTTCACAACGATGTGTTCGAGCGCGACGAGCGTATCCAACAAATGACCCTCACCATGACGGATTTGGAAGCAGCGCTTCAGGACCGAACAGCTGAACTGCGTGAGTTGGAGGAACAGCGCAGTTCCATGGAACACGAACTTCACTCTGCCCGACGCAGTGAGCGAACTCGAGAGGTTGTCGGTCGTGTGTTCGCCGATTCACTCTCACTGGTTCGAAGTCATGAGAGTCGGGAATTGAAGCGTGAACTGTACGCCAACGCTCCGGATGTTGAACGCACCATCAAGGCCCCAACGGCTGATGACATGGCCAAACTCGCTGAAGGAGAAAAGGTGGCGCTGGAAACCGAAGAAACCGAATTAGAACCGGGCATGGATGTTGACGGCGTTCGTCCGCCATCTCCAGGTGGTACGGGCGACCCTGTGATCTTCGAGGACGACGAAGATTGAATCAGACCGAACAGGCTTGAACCAATCCAAGCAAGCGTTCTCGGAGTTCTTCCATTGACGATGCGTCTTCGGTGATGGTCCCAGTCACAATCCAGTTTGCTCCGGCCTCAACGGCGCGCCTCACATCTTCTGCGGTGCGCAGGCCGCCGCCAACCAAGAGCGTCAATCCCTCGACCGAAGCGGCCTGTTTGATGAGGTCGGTGTGAACGGGAACGTCGGCACCGCTGCCCGCTTCGAGATAGAGCAAAGAAAAGCCGTACATCTTGGCGCACAACCCGTATGCGTGGACGAGTTCGCCGTCTTCTGGTTGAATCAAGTCCGCTGCCCCAACCTCACCGACACGTCCTCCCGGAGCACACACAACGTAGCCTGTTGGAAGCGCTTCAACACCAAATTTGTGCAAATAAGGAGCGCCACGAACCTGTTCACCCACCAGGAATTCTCGCTTCGTGGAATTCATCAACATCATGAACGTGATGGCGTCGGCAGCAGGGGAAAGTGCGTGTGCGCCGCCCGGAAACAGCACGACAGGGATGTCCCAGGCCTGTTCATCGCTCGTCGGGTCTTGGCTTGCAGCAAACATTCGGAGTTCAAAGGCCTCTTGAATCGCGGTGCAGGTGGCGTGAACAACATCGTCGGGCGTGTCGGTCGAGCCCCCGATAAAGATCATCTTTGAGCCGCATTCAACGGCGAGCATGGCTCGCTGGGCTGCAATCTCAGCCGATTGCTTGGCCGGGTCAATGAGGGTGATGTGGCGAGCTCCTCGACCAGGACGGCATACCTTCTCCAGCACGGTGGACGACCCGACATTCATGATGCTCATCGGGCGGTCAGCGAGGGGGGAGCATAGGGCTTGCGCCCGACGTGATGGAGAGCGAGCCTTCTCAAGGGCCCACCTTCTCGGCTAGCCATGGGCGATGAGGGGCCGTTTCGTCGTCTGCTGAATTACATGCGCCCGCATCGGAAGACGGTGCGTTTGGCTGCGTTTTGTTCGATCTTCAACAAATTCTGGGACCTCGCACCTCCGCTCCTCATCGGTCTTGCAGTCGATGTCGTTGTGCTGCGGGAGGATTCCATCCTTGCGGGTGTGGGCGTGGTTGACCCGTGGCATCAATTGGTCCTTCTCTCTGTACTCACGTTCTTGATATGGGGGCTCGAGTCGCTGTTCGAGTATTTCTACGGCGTTTTGTGGCGCAACCTTGCACAAACCGTTCAACACGAACTTCGCTTGGACACCTTTGACCACGTGCAGAAACAAGGCATGGTGTGGTTCGATGAACGGCAGAAGGGCGATATCCTCGCCATTCTCAACGACGACATCAACCAGTTGGAGCGGTTTTTGGACAAAGGGGCGAACGATTTGCTTCAGGTCAGCACCACCGTTGTGGTGGTTGGCGCCGTTTTCTTGTTAATTTCATGGGAAGTGGCGTTGTTTGCCGTCCTCCCCATTCCTTTGATCGTATGGGGCTCGTTTCGCTACCAGCGTAGTTTGGAGCCTCGCTACGCCAAAGTTCGAAATGCTGCTGGCCAGATGAACGCCTTGCTCGAGAACGACCTCTCGGGGATGTCAACCGTTCAGTCCTTTACCGCAGAGGCGAGTGAACTGCGACGAGTAGAGGAATTGAGTAACGCTTACAGGGACGCCAATCGTGATGCTATTCGATTATCAGCAGCCTTCACGCCGTTGATTCGCATGGCCATTCTTGTTGGCTTCACGGCCACCCTCCTGTTGGGTGGATGGTTTACGCTTGAAGGAACCATGGCGGTCGGCGCCTATTCGGTGTTGGTCTTCATGACCCAGCGTTTGCTGTGGCCCTTGACACGATTGGGTGAGACGTTTGACCTCTACCAGCGTGCCATGGCCTCATCCACGCGTGTGTTGGACGTCTTGGCATCGCCCGTGGAATTGAAACAAGGCGAGTTTGTTCCTCAGGGTGGTGAGCGAACGTCCTCACTGAAACTTGACGAGGTCTCCTTTGGTTATCCAGGGCGAAATTTGTTGTTCGACAGGTTGTCCCTCACGTTTGAACATGGAAAAACCACGGGCGTTGTCGGCTCGACTGGGGCTGGAAAAACTTCGCTCGTTCGCCTTCTTCTCAGATTTGCTGAACCCAAAGATGGACGGATTCTCTGGTGTGATCAGCCTTTGGATGCTTGGACCTTGCATGCGCTTCGTTCCTCGATAGCGCTTGTCGACCAGCACATCACCCTCTTTCCCACCACCATCATGGAAAACATACGATACGGCCAACCTTCGGCTTCCGATGCCGAAGTCGTCAAGGCAGCGGAAATCGCTGAAGCCGCTTCCTTTGTCAGTGAGCTACCGGACGGTTGGGGCACGATGGTGGGCGAAGGGGGGCATCGCCTCTCGGGCGGTCAGCGGCAACGGGTTGCCATCGCAAGGGCGGTGCTCAAAGACGCCCCCCTCCTGATTCTTGACGAAGCCACATCAGCAGTTGATAATGAAACGGAGGCCGCTCTCCAGCGGTCAATCCAACGTATCTCAAAGGACAGAACAGCCATCGTCATCGCCCACCGACTCTCCACTGTACGCCACGCAGACCGTATCCTGGTTCTTGAGAACGGGAACGTGGTTGAAGATGGAACGCATGAATCGCTGATTGAGTTGCATGGTGTTTACGCCCGATTATGGTCTGTACAAACCGGTGATGTGTGAAAATCGTTAAAATCCACGCGCGAAACTTAGCAAAAATACACCCATTTATATACTGAATCGTTAGGTCATCGGTTTGAGAACCATGAAAACTGAAAAATTCTCGAAAACAACGAGCCTGCTTTTGATTGCCACATTTGCCCTTGCGATGGCCGGAACGGTCAGTGCTGCGGAAATCGTCGACCCCTCGGCGAAGTATGCTGATGATACCCTCGGTCTCATCACGTTCTTCCTCTTCTTCGTCGGCTACATCTCCATGGGTGCCGCCTTTGTCTTCTTCATGGCAGAGCGCAACTCCGTGGCGCCACAATACCGAACGACCATGACCATCTCGGCCCTGATCGTCGGTATCGCTGCCTTCCACTACTACTACATGCGCGGTGTCTACACCGACCTCGGTACCGTTTCCATTGAGTACCGCTACATGGACTGGATCATCACCGTTCCGTTGATGGCCCTCAAGTTTCCGTCCCTCGTGGGCAAGGACGCCATCACCGACGACAAGGTCGCTGGACTGGGCTTCACTGGCATCTGTTTCACCGGCGCCCTCATCATGATTGGATTCGGCTACCTCGGCGAATCCGGGGCTATCCCTGGTATTGCTGGCCTCGTCCTTGGTGGAGTCGGCTGGGCCATGATCATCGTGGCTACCGGTACCCCCTGGTCCTCTGGTAGGGGTGTCGACAACAGCAAGATTGCCCCTGAGCTCATGTGGAGTACCAACGCCCTACGCTGGTTCATCTGCGTTGGCTGGATCATCTACCCCCTCGGCTACTTGTTCAACCCAACCGCTGACATTCTGCCCGACGCTGTCGATGCAGAAATCATGGCTATCCTCTACAACATCGCTGACATCATCAACAAGATTGGTTTCGGTGTCGTTGCATGGATGGGTGCCAAGAAGGCTACCGAAGCCTTGGCAGCTGCTGAGTGAAACCAAACCAGGTTCTCCAACCCCCTGAAGCGGGGTGGCCTCGGCCGCCCCGTTTCTCCCGGGTAGGACCATCACGTCCCGTGATAGCCCAACGAAGGTGGAGGACTCAGTCGGTCTGTTCACGATACGACGAAGGTTCAAGTCGCTTCATCCACGCTTCCAGCGTGATGGGCTGCGTACGCCGAGACAACCAAGTACCCACAAGGGACCAGGCCATTGTGTAGAACACAACGACCAAGACGGTCAATGCTGGGTTCCACCGATGGATGTCATCGTACGCATGAAAAACGGTGAACGGAAGAAAGTGAAACACGTAGACGGTCAGGGAAACTCGACCAAGGTCGGCCAGACGATCGGTGAGTGGGAAGCGCTCTGCAACCCACCACAGCAGACTCACGCCCGTGAGTGCTGCGATCAGAAAGGCACCGTTGGCGGGAAAGAACGTCAACGCCGCATCCCCTGTGGGGAGGGCCCACTGACGTCCCTGTTCTAAGCTGCGAAGAAGAACAGCGGCCGAGAGAAGCAACCCGACAACGGTTGACCTCCACAGCCAACGCTCTCTCAAGTTCCGGTCCTTCATCGAAGCGACAAGATGGCCAAACCAGGCAAAAACCACCCAGGGAAAGACTGGGTAGAGGCCTGTTATGGTCATGTGCTGAAGAAACATCACCGCAGTTTCGGTTGAAACACGAGGATCCCACGCCGATGGCCCCTGCCACGGTGAAAGAATGAACGTTAGGCCTACGACCCCTGCAAAGGCGATCGCAAACGCTTTCCTGAGGTCGCCCAAGCGATCACAGACCCTCCGCCACGCCGGTTCAAGAAGAACAAGTGCCCCCATCAATGAAAGCACCCCAGGTGTCCATGGTTCGAAAAGATGCGGAGCGCTAAGGTTCACCAAGAACTGGCAAAGGAAGAGAAAACCCGCTCTCCAGATGCGTTTGGAGACGGGAAGCGATTTCTGTGCCATACCCCACCCGAGCAGTGCAACAAAGAGTGGGGCGGCAAGTCCGCCTGCTCCAGACACGACGACACCAAAAAACAGCCACGGCCCTGACAGTTCGGGCTCCCACGTGGCTGCTGCGTGAACAAGCACCATGAGCAGAACTGCAAGACCCCGTAAACCGTCGATGTGAACGATTCGGTTCTCGCTATTCATGATCGACACTCAAGAACGTTGTTTGACGTACTCCACTGCATTTCGGAAGAGTTGCAGTCCTTCGCCCTCCCAACCGTCCAGTGTGCCAGAGGCGTGTTCGTCGCCTTGGCGTGTGTGTGTTGGATGCAGCCATCTGGCGTAGATCGCTTCGGGGTGAGGCATAAGGCCAAACACAAGGCCTGTTGCGTCGCAAATTCCAGCAATGTTTCTCATGCTACCGTTTGGACTGATTGGATAGGGAAGTGGTTGGTTGGTCATGCCTTCTCCAGTTGAAGTGCCCGGGTCAACGTAGCGGACGGTCAATTGGTGATTGGCTTCGAGGCGGTCCAAATCTTCGCTTGATGGCATGACGTACTTTCCTTCACCGTGTCGCACCGGACATTCCATTCGAGTCATGCCTTTGGTCCAAATGCACGGGCTGTCCGGGTCAAATTCAAGCGTCACCCAACGGTCTTCGTACCGTCCGCTGTCGTTGAGGGTTAAGCTGCCCCGTTGAACAAAGTCGGGTGATTGTCCAGCCTCTGGACCTGGGAGAAGTCCTGTTTTGACGAGGACTTGGAAACCATTGCATATGCCGATGATGGGTTTTCCAGCCTCAACAAAGGCTTGCAACGCATCTCGCATAGCAAAGCGCATTCGGTTTCCGAGCAACCGTCCACTGCCGAGGTGGTCGCCAAAAGAAAATCCACCTGGAACAGCCAGAATATCGTACGCCTCAAGTTGTGCATCGCCTGCGATGAGGCGATTCACGTGAAGACGGTCTGCCATTGCACCAACCAGTTCGAAAACGGCTTTTGTTTCGTGGTCGCAATTGATGCCAAACCCAAACAGTACGGCGACACGAGGCGTCATCACACCACACCTCCCGTCAAATCCAAGGTGCCTTTCCAAAGCGCTGCCATCGTGTCAACATCAAGACCGATGAGGTCGTCATCGCCATCGGTGATGGTCATGGCGTTTCTGTCGGTGACCTCACCAAGGACCGTGGTTGGATGTCCCTTCATTGCAGAAAGGAAGGCTGCTTCGTGCTCCTCTGGAACCGCCACGACGATTCGCCCAAGCGACTCGCCCCACAATCGGCCCCAAACATCACCGGGCCCCGTACCGTCGATGTCGACGGTGGCGCCGATGCGCCCACCGATGCACATCTCGGCTATCGCCACGGCAAGGCCGCCTTCGCTACAGTCGTGAGCTGTGCGAACCAGGCCATCTCGAATGGTTTGGGACAGCGCCCTGTAGGTGGCGAGGTTTTGTTCGGGATGTGGAAGCAACGGGACATTCCCCCCAACGCCTTCGGCCTGACCGCTTTCAGTCAGCATAAACGCCAGTTCTGCGGCGCCGAGTTCTTGTTTTGATCGCCCGACGAGGTAGATTTTGTCGCCTGCAGTTTTGAAATCGCTCGTAGCGCTCTTCCGCACGTCAGGGTGGTCGCCGAAAAGCGAGAACAACAGCGTGGGTGGAATGGAGATCTTGTCAGGCCCCGTCCCGTAGTCGTTTTTCATGGAGTCCTTACCGCTCACGCATGGAAGGCGATAGGCTCTGCAGACGCGCTCCAACTCACGGTTGGCACGAACGAGTTGTGCAAGTTTGAAACGACCGTCCGGTGTTTTCGTGGATTCTATCGGGTCGGGCCAACAAAAATTGTCCAGCCCGGCCATCTTATCCACGTCCAGTCCAACACAAACAGCATTTCGAACCGCTTCATCAATACTGGCGGCCGCCATGGCGCCGGCATCAATGTCCGAATAACGGGGAGCGATGCCGCAGGAGATGACGAGCCCGTGCGGGTCGCCGTGAATCGGTGCGATGACCCCTGCATCGCCCGGTCCATCTCGCTCTACGCCAACAAAGGGTTTGATGGCGGTTTGAGCGATGACCTCGTGGTCGTATTGGCGAACCCAAGTTTCCTTGCTGGCGATGTTGGGTCGTTGCAGCATACCGCGGAGGAGGTCGGTATGGTTGGCTTTGGCTGGTGGAACAAAGGTTGGAAGTTCGGGCGGTCGCCATTCCGATTCCAATTGCAGTTGAGGGACGCCGTCGTGAAGGAATTCAATAGGGAGGTAAGCCACGGTGGTCTCGCCATAGCGAACATGAAACATACCGGTGGAAGTGAAGGTCGCTACGGCCGTTGCTTCGACTTCATGGAGGGCAGCAAGCGCTTCAAAGGCAGCTTGGTCTTCTGGCTTGACCGCGATGGTCATGCGTTCTTGGCTTTCGGATACCAAAATTTCCCACGGTGAAAGCCCTGCTTGTTTGAGCGGGACGGTGGCGAGGTCGATTTCACAACCGTTCGTGTATTCTGCCATTTCGCCAATGGAAGACGAAAGGCCGCCTGCGCCGTTGTCGGTGATGCATGTGATGAGGCCCGCATCGCGAGCCTCGAGGACCATGTCAAGCATTTTCTTCTGCGTGATGGGGTCGCCGATTTGTACCGCACTGGAAGGTGATTCCTCGGTGAGTTCAAGCGAAGAAAACGTAGCACCGTGGATGCCGTCGTAGCCAACACGGCCCCCAACCATGTAGACAATATCGCCCGAAACGGGTGTTTTGATGTGCGACGGACGTCCGTCCGGGAGTTCCCGCGGCATGATACCAACCGTACCGCAGTACACCAACGGCTTGCCGATGTAGCGGTCGTCAAACACGATCGCCCCGTTCACCGTGGGTATGCCAGATTCGTTTCCACCCACACGAACGCCAGCGTGAACGCCGCGAAGGACGCGCGAAGGATGAAAGAGATTGTCCGGGAGTTCGCCTTCCCAGTCGGGCGGGCCAAAACAGAACACGTCGGTGTTGGCAATGGGGCGAGCCCCGAGTCCAGTTCCGAGGATGTCTCGGTTGACGCCTACGATACCGGTCATGGCGCCACCGTAGGGGTCGAGAGCCGAGGGTGAATTGTGCGTCTCGGCTTTCATGCAGACGCTCCATCGGTCGTCCCACGCAATGACGCCAGAGTTGTCATGGAAGACGGAAAGGAGCCAGTCCACCTCGTTTTGCATATCGTGGGTGGGTTTCATGATGTGGGTTTTGAACAGAGAATCCACCACGGTGTCTTCGCCGGTTTCATGGTCAACATGGTGAATGCGGGATGCGAAGATTTTGTGTTTGCAGTGTTCGCTCCATGTCTGAGCCAAACATTCCAGTTCAACATCGGTTGGAGCGCTGGGGGAAATTCCCATCTCGATGCGTTGTTGGCGCACCGTTTCGTCCCGGTAGTGAGCCTGAATGGCGTGCATTTCGTTCAAGTTGAGAGCGAGCAACCCGGTGGTGGAAATCTCTTCGAGGGTTGCATCATCGCATTCGAGGTCAACGGCTTGGGGCTCAATGAAGACCTGTTCGGGAGGCGTGGGGAACATCAATTCCGGCCATGCCTGGTTTGCGCACGCTTGGCGGTCGCCGATAAGGGCCCGCTCAATCAAACCGTTGTGGAGCGTGCCAGCAAGCCACGTGGCGTCGCAATCCGCCGGCAACCCGTAGAACACATAGGTGGTGTAGGTCGCAATGTTCGCATCCCTGTCGTCTGGGAAAAGCGTCAGGAACCCGTCGGTTGCCGCCTTACCCGGGTTGTCGGTCACCCCGGGTTTGAAGCCCACCGTGATGACCGTTTCCGGGACGTCACCAAAGGTCGGCGTCGCCAACATGGACGTGTTCGTTGCACCGATTTCGATAATGGGGTCGGCAAAGAGGTCGTCTACACGCTCTGCAATGGCGGAGGAAGCTGTTTCGCCGCTGATGAGGTAGCCACAAATGGAACGCACGTTGGCAACAGCAACGTTGTGGTCCGCCATGAGTTGGCGGCGGACAACATCCCCTCGAACATCGCGCATTCCTTCGCCTTGACGTGGTGTGACTTCGACACGTGTCATCGGCATACCGGTCACCTCGTCCGTTGGACAAGGGGAGGTTGTTCCATGCGCTCTTTGTAGTCTGCGCCTTCACTTTTTCAGCATCTTTGCCAAGAATTGCCCTGTGGCGCTTTCCTTGGCCTTCGCCACGTCTTCTGGTGTCCCGACGGCGATGACCTGCCCGCCACGTTCCCCGCCCTCTGGCCCCAGATCGATGACCCAGTCACAGGATTTCACGACGTCCAAATGATGCTCAATGATGATCATCGTGTGGCCTTTGTCGCGAAGTTGATGCAGGACGTTGATGAGTTTGGCCACATCACTGAAGGACAATCCTGTTGTGGGTTCATCCAAAATGTATACGGTGTGCTTGTTGGGCATTCGCCTCAACTCACTTGCTAATTTTACGCGCTGGGCTTCGCCACCCGAGAGGGTGGTTGCCGGTTGGCCAAGACGGATATAGCCGAGGCCTACGGCGTTCAACGTCTCCAATGTCCGGTGGATTTTACGATGATTTTTGAAAAAATCAACCGCTTCAGAAACCGGCATTTCGAGGACATCGTAGATGTTTTTTCCACGCCACTCAACCTCGAGGCACTCCCGCGTGTAACGTTTTCCATTGCAAATATCGCACGTGATCCACACATCGGGCAAGAAATTCATTTCCAATTTGATGGAACCGCCCCCGCGACAGGCTTCGCAGCGACCGCCTTTGACGTTGAAACTGAATTGCCCCGGCTTGTAGCCTCGCTCTTTCGAGAGTTTCGTGTTGGCAAACAAGCTCCGAATTTCGTCAAACACTTTCGTGTACGTTGCAGGGTTTGACCGCGGCGTTCGCCCAATCGGTGACTGGTCGATGATGATCGTCTTGTCAACATGTTCCACGCCTTCAAGGCCTTGATGACGACCGGGTACGACTTCGGCCCGATGGACGTGTCGCTGGAGTGCTGGTGCGAGAATTCCCGAAACCAGCGAGGACTTCCCTGACCCTGAAACGCCCGTAACGGCCGTCATGCATCCAATGGGAAAGGCGGCATTGATGTTCTGGAGGTTGTTGTGCTGTGCGCCTTTGACCGTAAGGTGGCGTTTTCCGGGCGCAACGCGTTCTTCAGGCCAGGGTATGCTTCGTCGTCCGCTCAAATACGCCCCCGTGATGGAGTGCTCAGAAGCCATGACCTCTTCGGGTGTGCCGTTGGCCACCACTTCACCGCCCTCAAGACCGGCTCCCGGGCCGAGGTCGCAAAGCCAGTCTGCTTGGCGAAGCGTATCCTCGTCGTGCTCTACGACGAGCAAGGTATTCCCCAAATCGCTCAGTTCGCGCAGCGTCTTCAGCAAACGGTCGTTGTCGCGTTGATGAAGACCGATGGACGGCTCGTCAAGCACGTACATGACACCGGTCAGACGGCTGCCGATTTGTGTTGCAAGGCGAATCCGCTGACTTTCTCCACCAGAGAGGGTGTTGGCTTTCCGGTCGAGCGTAAGATAGTCCAACCCGACACTGTCCAAGAAACCGAGTCGACCTTCAATTTCTTTAATGATTTCAGAACCGATGAACATGCTCCGCTCGTCAAGGGTTTCGAGAAGATCTTGGAAGGCTGCAGGGGGCCCTTCGCCCTCCGGGTTCCAAGCCCGAACGAGCCCAAGCGCATCGTGTACCGAACAGGCGCTCACCTCGGGAAGCCGAATGCCGCCGACGGTAACGTACCGGGCAGCATCGTTCAATTTCTCGCCACCGCATGCAGGACAATCCAGGTCGGTCATCGAGGCGATGAGGCGATTTCTCGTTCGCTCCGAAGTCGTCTCTGCATAGGTCTTTTCGAGACGAGGGATGATCCCCTCCCATGGCTTGCTGTACTTGTATTGCGAGCCGTTTTCAGACGTGAATTCGTAGTGAATAACCGTCGAGCCGGACCCGTAGAGAAGGATATCCTTCTCGTCTTCGTCAAGCATCTCAAACGGAAGGGTGGTTGAGATGTTGTAGTGCGCACAGGTGCATTCCAGCAACTTCCGATACCAAGACGGTGACATTGACTGCCGCCACGGGATAACGCAACCGTTTGAGACGCTCATGTTTCCGTCAACGATGAGGTCGACGTTGAATTGGCGCTGAACGCCAAGCCCTTGACAGGTGCCACATGCACCAAGCGGGGAGTTAAATGAAAACACTCTGGGAGAAAGTTCGGGCATGAAGGCGCCGTGGTCCGGACATGCGAAATCTTCCGACCACGCAATGGTTTGGCCTTGTTCGGTGAGGTGAGCGTGGGAATTTTTGCTCAGTGTTTCCGTGTCCTTTGGTGCTTCAAGACTTTCCACCGCCAACGTGCCGCCACCCAAGCGAAGCGCACCTTCCACTGCTTCGGTCAAGCGCTGTTTCCGGTCCCGAGTACAACGCAAACGGTCAATGCGGACATCGATGTCGTGACGGAATGTTTTGTCCAACGTCGGTGGTTCCTCAAACGACGTCTCGTGACCGTTAACGCGCCCGTTGAGGTAACCCTGTTCAACCAACTGTCGGAAAAGCTCTGCATGTGTGCCTTTGCGGGCACGTACCACAGGGCTCCACACGGCGACGCCGTGGCCTTCCATCCGCCAGAAAATGTCGTCCACGATCTCTTGTACGGTTCGACGAGCCACCTCTTTGCCGCACGTCGGACAGTGGGGTTTCCCAATCCTCGCCCACAAGAGACGAAGATAGTCCTGGATTTCTGTAACCGTTGCGACCGTCGAACGGGGGTTATGGCTCCCTTGTTTTTGGTCAATGGAGATAGCAGGCGAGAGGCCTTCGATCGAATCACAATCGGCTTTTTTCATTTGGCCGATAAATTGCCGAGCATAGGAAGAAAGGCTCTCGACATACCTGCGTTGGCCCTCTGCATAGAGGGTGTCAAAAGCGAGGCTGGATTTTCCCGAACCGGACACGCCCGATATCACGACGAACTGGCCTTTTGGAAGTTCAACAGAGATGTCTTTGAGATTGTGGGTACGCGCACCCTTGACCTCAATCCAACCGTCCTGGCCAACCGACATCGCGAACGCTCCAGTGGCAAGGGACGGTCAACAGTTCTTCAAGTCGTGCTTTTGCCAATGCGACCATGATTCTGTGTGTTCGCTGATATATTCGCGGTTCTATTCTTACCAAAAACGAAGTACTGCGCCGCTGCAACAAAGAACAAGGGTTGATATCGGATACGGAAATTTCGCCTCTGTGGAACCTCCAGTACTGAACCCCATTTTCGCGCCCCAACGCTGTTGCTTGCGATGCGGTCGAGTCGAAGACATCGGCACCAACCACGTCGAAGAATGCGAAGACTGTCTGGCCATGGGCTTCCAAATTGATTGAACCCTCCATGTGTTCGCAACACCCGAAATCCACTTGGATTTCGAGAAGCGCCGTTCAATCGAGCGTCTGCACCGGGTTCGGATTCAAAATCCTCGCGGGAGGGGTGCTTCAAAACGAACAGGATCGTCGTTTGCGGGATGAAGAAATTCGAGAGCAAGAGCGTGAAGCATGATGCGTTTGTGAGGATTTGTGGTGGCCCCGTGCCGCTCATCACCGACCACAGGCGTACCAAGATGCTGCATGGCCATCCGAATTTGATGTCGCCGCCCGGTCTCAATAGAGATCTCCACCGAACTGACCTCGCCACTGGTTGCAACCACATGATAGTGCGAAATCGCTTCCTTTCCCTGAGGGTGGTTTTTGTTTACCGCTTTGATGTTGAGGTGCTTATCTTCAAGCAACCAAGTACGTACCGTTCCCGACGAAGGGTGCGGTGTTCCCTCGACCTTGGCGTGGTAGGTGCGATGAACGGTTCGCTCCAGGAATTGTTCCTGAAGGTCTCGCTTCGCTCGCTTTGATTTTGCCATAACCATGATGCCGGACGTGGCTTTGTCGAGACGATGAACGATGTAACACCACGCCTTTTCGTCCGACCAACGGAGGTAGTCCACGCAGCGACTGTGAAGGGTATCCTCCTCGAGTCGGTCCGTGGCCACCGAGAGGAGTTGATGCGGTTTGTTGACCACCAAGAGCGTATCGTCTTCAAACAACACATCGAGTTCAACGCCAGATTTGGCCTTGGGTGGAGGCGTTCTCTCTTCGGCGCGCTGCCGCTGAAGGACTTCGATCTCATCCCCCTCTCGGAGCGGGTGTTTGGCGCGGTGGACGACCGTGTCGTTGACCAGCACGCGCCCCTGTGTGAGCATTTTCCGAAGGGTCGTGGTGCTCGAGTTCGGATAGAGGTGACGGAGCGTGGAAAGCAAATCTCCGGCTGTCTCCTGCATGTGCTTCACGATACCACCTACAACACAAGCACGTCAATCCACGAACCCACTTCACCGGATTGACCGGGTTGCAAGAGGGTTAGTCCGTCAGCACTGGCGAGGCTCTCAATGTTGCCTGAACCTTGGTGGCGAGGTTGGTGAGCCATCATACCTTCATCGGTTGAAACCAAGGTGACGCGCCGGAGTGTCATGCAGTCACGGGTGGACTTCACCGGATCGCAAAGCTTGGCTCGCACCTTCCATTCCTTGGGCGCATCGGTTGACAAGGCTTGTCGAAGGTAGGGCGCAACCAACATCCGGAACACCACATGACTGGAAACGGGATTTCCGGGCAGTCCGAAAAGCGGTGTGCTGTTCCACAGGCCAAACAACGGTGGTGAGCCGGGTCGAATTTTCATCCGCCAAAAATGAAGTTCGCCTTCTTCCTCCATGATTCGGCGAACGAAGTCAAATTCTCCCATGGATACGCCCCCGGAGGTGAGCACAAGGTCGCACGTTTTGGCCGCTTCATTCAGCGTGTCACGAAGCGAGGCCATTGAATCGGCAACGGCGGGGAACCGGACGGGTTCATGACCCGCCCACTCCACCAAGCCTGCCAGACCGAATGAATTTGATTCGTAGATTTCGCCATGCTTGAGCGGTTCACCCGGTGATTTGAGTTCATCTCCCGTCGAAACGATGGCCACCTTGAGTCGACAAAAGACAGGGACGATGGCGTAACCCATCGTAGCGCAGAGACCGATGCGTGAAGGGGTGAGTCGTTGCCCCTTCGTCAAGGCCACGTTTCCTTTGGTTAAGTTCTCACCTTGTTTTCGAACAAAGTGAGGTTTGGGGGCCTCAAGAAAATGAACGTTATCGCCTTCTACCTCGCAGCGCTCGATAGGAAGAATCGCATCTGCTCCCGGTGGCATCGGAGCACCGGTCATGATACGGACGGCTTGGTCTTCGCTGACATGATGGGTTTCGTTCTCGCCTGTTGCCGCCTGCACGCCGATGATGTTCAATGAAAGCGGATAGGTGGCCGATGCGTCAAACCTGCAAGCAAAGCCGTCCATGGCCGAGTTGTCGAACGGTGGGTCGTCCACCTTACTGGCCAAATCTTGCGCCAAGACGCGCCCGGCACACCGGTCCAGCGGAAGGTGTTGAATACCAACTTCCAAGGAAACGGCGTTACAAATCGCCCTCGCTTCCTCAACTGAAATGAAGTAGGGCAGGTCATCCATGACAACGCCATGAAGGCGTGATGTTTGAGCATGTGGGTCAACGGTAGAATGATGGAGGGGGGTTCAATGCACGGTCATGGTTGACGGTGTGGCACTCGGTCAAGCCATCCAAACCACCTTCATGACGAGCGGTACGGCCACGGTGCTCGCTACCCTCCTCGGGGTTCCGTTGGGTGCGTGGTGTGCCCGACAAACCAGCGTACAATTTCAGCGTTTGAAGACCGTCATTACCGCGCTTTACGGCCTCCCACCCGTGGTGGTTGGTGTTTTCGTGTATTCGCTTTTTTCAAAATCGGGCGCGTTGGGATCGCTGGATTTATTGTTCACCATTGAAGCCATGGTGTTTGCTCAAACATGCCTGATTTTACCGCTGGTTTGGGGCGGTGCATGGACGGCGTTTGAGGGCGTTGGAGAGGCATACAGCGATACCCTTTCCACACTGGGGATCAATCAACGACAGCGGCTGGGAATGGAAATACGCCTCGCAAGCAACGGGGTGTACCACGCCATTGTCATCGCCTTTGGACGAGCGATTGCTGAGGTGGGAGCGGTCATCATGGTTGGTGGAAATATCGCGGGAAAAACACGCGTCATGACGACGAGTATCGTCCTCGAGACATCCAAAGGCAACATGGAACAGGCCGCTCTTCTGGGCGTCTTGTTGCTCGCCCTTTCGTTGAGTTTGGTGGCCCTGGCCGCTGTTGTTCGGCAACGAAGAACAACGGCAAAAATCGCCTTATCCGGTGACCAACTTCCTGCACCAACCGCATTCGGGCCCACCCAAGAGAAAACCATCGACATCGAAAAAGGCGGACGTCGTGTTGTTGAGAACGTGTCCATGGTCCTTGAGCCGGGGACCATCACGGTCGTGGTTGGGGAATCGGGTGCCGGAAAAACGACGTTGTTGAAGTCCCTCGCTGGATTGGAACAACACGACGTCAAATGTGGGCCAGGAGCGTGCGTCTATGTTCAACAACAACCCGTTCTTCTCACCGGTTCCATCGCTGCTGAACTTATGTTATCCTCTCGCCTTTTCCCAGATTTGATGCCGTCTGGTCAGGCCTATGCCGAACTGTTTCAACTCGACAACGCCTCCCAACAGCGGGCTGACCGGTTATCGGGTGGCGAACGTCAGCGAGCGGTGCTTGCACGCCATTTCTCCATGGCGCCCGCCTTGCTGTTGTTGGACGAATGCACCTCGAATTTAGGTTGGTCCCATGTTCAAACCATTGAACAGGAATTGCTCCGATTGAGGGCGGGCGGCACGTGCATTGTTATGGTGACACACAACATTCCCCAAGCCCATCGATTGGCGGACAGGTTGATCGTGCTTCGAGAAGGAAAACGACTGTCGGATGATGACCCGTTTGCCGTTTCGTTGTTGAAGGGCGAATACATTGATCAGTCATAGACGAAAAAGGCCGCCTCGCCGTTGATGGTGTAATTCGCAATGGTGTGCCGACCTCCTTGGAGGAGGTAGTGCTGGAAATCATGAGCTGCGGATTTGTTGGTTTGTGAAACGATGAGATAGGTGTAGGGATTGACGACCATGGTATCGTTGAACTCAGATCGCTTGAGGTCGATTTGTGTTTGAAATTGAAGCGCAGTTCCTCGGTCCGAGAGCGTCGCACATCCCTTTTCATCCGCCATGTTGATCGCTGCGCCCATCCCTTGTCCGATGGAAAGATACCAATCGCCGACCGGATGAAGGCCATTTGAATCCTCAACCACTTCGAGGTTCTGTGTTTCGTTCAAATGCTGCCAAATCGCTTGTTCCTTCAAGTGCGTTCCCGAATCATCGCCACGAGACACAAAACACTGCTCCTCGTCCACAATGGTTGCAAAGGCTTCGAAGAGCGACCCGTTCAAGACCACTGGAGAAAGGAGAACAAAGGCGTTGTACGCAAAAGGTATGCGCTCCTCTGCAAAACCGGCTTCTACGAAGTGTGCTTCTTGTTCTGGAGCATGGACAATGAGGGCGTCGACATCAGCGGTTCGACCGAGTTGCAAGGCCGCCCCCGTGCCCACGGCGACATATTCAACCTCGGTTTGGTGCATGTTCTCAAATTCTTCAACCAGCACATCGAGAAGACCCGAATCGCGCATGGAAGTGGTGGTTCCCAAACGGAAGGCCGTGGTCGAGACCTCATCGCTTGAAAGACAACCCGAGAAGGGGATGAACAGCAGCGCTACAAGCAGTGCCCTGAATCGCATTTCAATCGAAATTCATGACGTGGCCGCACTCGGGGTACGTGCACGAAACGCTGTATCGGGAGCGTTTTGGTTTTGGAATTTTCAACATTGAACCGCACATTTCGCATTGAACCTTGATGGTTTCCGGGCCGGTGGGTTTGGGTGCATCGGTCAAGGTTCGACCGACATCGGTGGACCAGCCAAGGGAATCTGAATACTTGTCCTTTTCAGCGCTCAACTTGGACTGGCGCAGCGAGAGTCGCATCTTTCGCTTGCGCTTGCCTTTTTTCTTTGCGGGTCGCTTCGCTGCCATGGGACTCATGATGTCGCTGGGTGTTGGTGTATTCAATGACTTCGCCTTCTCGGCCAGTCTCCATTCCAAAGGGAGGATTAGACATCGATGATGTACGATTCACCGTTCTTCGGTTCGTGAACCGTATGGCCTTGTTGTGAAAGTGCTTCAACCAGCGGTGGTCGAGCGTGGTTCGGGTCGGTGTGGTAAACAACGACGTGTTTTGCTTTGCAAGCCTTAGCAAAATCCACGATTTCTTGATGGCCGGCATGCGTCGAAAACGAAAATTGCTGGATGGGTAAATCGATGTGGACGCGTTGCCCGTAAATGTTGAGTGCCCCTTCCTCAATCAATGATCGCCCGCCGGTGTCCCGTGCTTGATAGCCTGTGAAGAACACTGAATTTTTTGCATCGTGGCGCAGACGGTTCAGGTACCAAAGAGCCGGTCCTCCTTCCAACATACCTGATGTGGTGACGATCACATCGGCGTGAAGGGCTTTCTTGCGGTCGGACTTGCTTGACACCTGTTTTGCCCAACGCCAGGCACGCTGAAGGGATTTCGCGTCGCGCAACAAAGATGGATGGTCAAGATGGGTTTTGGCCACGCGCTTGCCCATGCCGTCAACATGGACGTTGAGGTTGGGAAGATGGCGATGCAGCAGCATAACCATATCCTGCGTTCGGCCGTTCGCAAACGCAGGAACGAGAACCGTTCCGCCTTGACGAACAACATCCGCTACGGCCTGAATAAACCGGTCGACCTCTTCTTCTTTCGGTGGATGGTCCCGGCCACCGTATGTACCCTCAACAAACAGGATGTCCGCTTGAACCGGTTGAGCTCCCGAAACGAGAGGGGAATCTCGCGTGTCAAAATCACCCGTCATCAGTACGCTCGTTGTTGGCGTTTCGATGTGGAGCATGGCCGCTCCTGGGATATGACCTGCTGGGTGAAGGGTGAGTGTCCAATCGTGATGTTTCCAGGGTGTGCCAAAATCATGGACATACCAGGAATCCAGAGCCGTGTCAATGTCTCGTTTATCCCATGCAAGCGGATAGCGTTCAATGGAACTGACCTTGTAGCAATCACGCCACATCATGTCCGATAATTGTGCGGTAATGATGGTCCCGTGCAGGCGAGTCCTGTGATGAGCACACAACCACGGTGCCATGCCAAGATGGTCAATGTGTGAATGTGTAATGACAGCGTCGTGAACCACCGGAGCCTCACTGGGATAACGGGGTGGCGATGTTGGTGCAATACCGTAGTCGAGCAGGAGGCGAGTTCCCTGAGAATCCTCGAGAACAATGCCAACATTTCCGACTTCGTCACCGCCACCAAGATAATGAAACCGTAATCCTGAGGTCGGAGGTTCGTCTGGATAAGTTGACGTTCGACCTGCGGCATACAACACCATGGTTCTACCAAGAAGTTCTCTTCAATGAAGATGTGGGTGATACCCCTGTATTTCCACTGGAGTGAAATTTTGTTTCTGAGCGTTTAAAATTTCATGTAGATTTTTCCAATATGTTGAAGTGCTTCTCGCGAACATATCTCACGGGTATTTCTCAATTTGATTTTACTTCTGGATTTCTCAATCATTTCTGCCTTCACGAAAACCGTCTCCACTGGAAATAAGGGGGTCAGCGTATGTACCCCATTCTTTACAGGATAAATATTGAGTTTGTTTCAATTGCAATACGAAGCAATCTTCAACGGTGAATTCTTCCACAGGTCATGGCCCGAATTCCTTCACATGAATTCGTGATCGACGAAGATCGTTGCTTTGGGTGCGGCGCCTGTATTGCATTATGTCCAGTGCACGTGTTAACGTTGGAAGATCGTATGATTTACGTTGATGAACCAAATTGTACACATTGCCGTCTTTGTATTCCATCATGTCCGGTCTTTGCACTCGATATCAAAGCGGTGGCGTCTCCATGATCATCGTCCTCATCGGCGGTACCGTCGAAGCACTCCTCCTAGCCTATCACTTACAGAATGAACACGATGTCTATCTGATTGAGCTTGAAGCTGAACTCGGCCTTCCTGTGATGCACCCTGGTTACGTTATCGAACCGGCGCTGCTCGAGACCTACATGACGGAAGAGCAGCAATCGTTTCTCCTTCTTTCACAAAGTGAACACGGTTGGGGTTGCCGCTGGGATTGGGTGCTGAAGCATCTTGCTGCGAACGTTGCTCGAAAAGGCGTGATGTGTTTGACGCGAACACGTATCCTGTCCTGTACGCAGCAGAAGACCCAATATGCTGTTGAACTGTCGTCATCAGAACGGGATTTACCAACGCATCTCGTTGCTGACCGTGTTCTTTTGATGAGTCAACCTGAGACGCAAGGACCAGGTCGTCGACATCACAATCTTGCACCGCATCAACCTGAAGCATTTCCGGTATTGACCACCGCCTTATGGAAGAGCGGCACCTTGCTTACTGAAGATGCACAGGACGCCCCCACAACAGAACTCCACCTCCAGCGCGGCGACGGTATGACGGAATTGTGGTGGAAAGGCGAGATGACATGGACGCCACCTCGAGGATTTTTCGAGACGTGTTCGGTTGTTCTTCCGTTAGATGGGACTCATCTTTCCTTTGATGCCGTTGTTCATCGTGTTCTTGCCTTCATCAAGAATTTCGTGTAAAGTTAGATATTAAGTGTGATTAGAAACACCACTTTCTTAGGGTGCACGCTTTGGCAGGGTTGTAAACGCCTTGGCGTTGGTGATGAACATGGCTGCACATCCGATGGCAGGACTCCGCAAGAAATTGCAGGAACAAGGACTTCTCGAGAAACCCACCGCAAAGTCATGGATCAAATTGATCGCCTTGTTGGTGGTTGTTGGCCTCCTGTATGCCGCCCACATCATGCTTCCACTCAAGTGGGGTCTCCTACTTCTCCCCCTCACGGGGCTCGTGACCACGACGATTGCCATGATCGGTCACGAAGGTGTTCACTCTTCAGCTTGCAAATCAAAGGCTGGAAACATCACCCTTGCCTCTCTTGCGTTCCCACTGTTCTCAGGCCTTTCGATGAATTACTGGCGGGAGAAACACAACGTGCAGCACCACGCACATCCAAACGTCGTGGAAAAGGATCCAGACATTCACTCTTGGCCCCTCACGTTCTCTCGAGAAGAATACGAAACAAGCGGCCCGCTCCGTCGGTTTTTCCAAAAGTACCTCCAGGCCTATGTGTTCTGGCCCATCATCACGCCACTTGTTGGCCACCTCATGCGCTATGACGGTCTCAAGTACATCATCACCGCGCCTTTCAAGGCGAAGAAAAACCGGTTCTCCAAGATGTACCTTCTCGATGTATCCTTGATGTGTGCTCACTTTTTCCTCTGGCTTGGACTCCCCATCCTCCTCGGACTCTCATGGCAGGTCACCGTTGGCTTCTATGTCATCCTCTGGGCCATTGTCGGCCTGTACCTGACGGCGATTTTCATCGTCGGCCATGCTGGTCGCCCCATCGTGATGGAATACGATGAGAACTGGCGCCTTCAAATTGAGACAGGGCGTCGTATCAAACTCGGACCCGTTGGTTCGTTCTTCTTCGTAGGTCTGGACTACCAAATCGAGCACCACCTGCTCCCCGCTCTTTCCCACTTCAATCTGCCGAAGGCCGCGCCGATCGTCAAAGAATATGCGGAAGAGCGCGGTTGGGAATACGAGGAAGTCGGTTTCCTTCGTGCGCTGTGGGATTCCACGGTCGCACTCGCTGTGGCATGGAAAACACCCGCTATCATCATCGATGCCGCCGCCGAAAAGAACGTCGGTTTGCTCGAGGATTTCGGACCTGGGGCCCCTGCACCAGAAAACGGTTAATCTCATACAGACGCAACGGTTGCGGAAATTCATGACCGAAAAGTTGTATCTGCGAGATATTGAAGCAGCCTATGCACGGCAATTTGACGCCACCGTGATCGACATCACAGACAGCACCGTCGTTCTCGATAGGACACTCTTCTACCCACTCGGCGGAGGACAGCATTGGGATACCGGGACGCTTGCGGGGCCAAACGGCGGCCTTGTTGTGTCCGAAGTTCGCGGGCGAGGAGCGGTTCAGCATACCGTTGGTGAACACCACCAACTTGCGGTAGGCGATGAGGTGCGAGGTACCATTGATTGGGAATCCCGTTATGCTCACATGCGGATGCACACGGCGCAGCATCTGGTAAGCGGTCTTGCCTACGAGATGTTCGATGGTGTTCGAACGGTGGGTAACCAAATCCACGCTGACCGTTCTCGGATTGATTTCAATCCCATCTCTTTTGACGAGACCATGCTCAACGATCTGATCGCTGCGGCCAATGACCGCATCGACGCTAATCTCGAGGTTACGGATGCGGTTATGACTCGTGATGAAATCAACGGGATCATGCCCGCAGACCGAACGAACATGGATCTCCTTCCATCCAGCGTGAAGGAATTACGTATCGTGCAAATCGGCGACCGCATTGACATGTGTCCGTGTGCCGGCACGCACGTGAGCAACATTGGAGAAATCGGTCATGTTGCCTTGCTCGGGAAAAAATCCAAGGGGAAAGGAACCCAACGTGTCAGCTACACGCTGAACGAAGCCCGTGCACCACGTTCACCGCTGAACCGTGTGATGTGATCAAAACTCGAGGTCATCGTCAACCAATTCTTTGACTTCTTTCATTGCGGCTTTGAGCGATGCACGCTTTGCCTGACGCTTGTTGAAATCCAACGCTTCGAAAATTTCAGCAGCCTCCTCATCGGGTTCGGCTTGGGCTGCTGCAGCCGCATGAATCCGGTCCGTGAGCGCCGTATCTTCGCCGCTACGTTCGGTTCTGTCGACCTTTGCAATGGGTTTACTGGGAACGGTACGTGCTCCGTAGTGGGCCGCCTCCTCGCCATGAAGTTGCCATGTGTGCTCTGCAAGTTGTTTTGCTTCTTGTGCTTCAGGAGGGCGGTTTTTCCAAGGGTTTCGATTGCCAATGTCTTGGAGAGCATTGTGTTGCCGTTTTGCTCGCTGTTGTTCAAACAATTCACTGATATCATCGGCGGTCGGGGCGGCTCGTTCACCAACGAGTGCGCCTGCGAGTCGTTGCTGCTCGATGAGTGCACTTCCGTGAACCTCATCGTGATCGTAGCGATGCGGCTCGGCCGCCATGGCCATGAGTTCTTTGGCGAGTTGATACAGCGGGTCGTCGGGGGGCGCAGAGGCCAACACCTCCCTGACCTGCCTGTGGTGTTGAATGCACGGGGGACATCGTGCCACACCGGACTCATCGGGCGCATCACAGCGTAAACAACAGGCTTGGAAACCCAATTCCTGCATGGCTTTACGCGGCATGGACATCGTGAGACCCGGTGTTGCATTGGTGGCAAGGTCAAGAAGCCTTGGACACGAGGATTCAAAGTGAGCCGAGGTCTGCAACGACCATGGGGAATCGGGACCGTCGCGCCGATATTTTGGAGAACGACCCGTTTCGAAATCAACGTAGTAGGCCCCGAATTCACCGAATCCATCAACGCGTGGACAACGAGGGGGCCCTCCATTTCGAAACCTCTTCCCCGCTGGGTGACGCTATGCTTCAGTTTCTTGGGCGTGGCAACTGGGAACAACCAAAGCATCACACGGGGAAGTTGTGGCATTTCAGCGACACCGAAAAACAGCACCTTCGCCTTGCCATGGCCGCTTTCACGCTCGCCCTTGGGTTCATGGCCGCCCGTGGCTTAAGCGGCATTTCCTATTTCGGACTTTCAACCTGGGCGGTAAAACTCCTGCTGGCCATGCCGGTCATGTTCATCGCCATCGGCCCCGCCTTTCTTTTTCACGAAATTGGGCATAAACTCGTGGCCAAGAAAAACGGATGCTGGGCGGAATTTCGAGCAGATCCAAAGGGATTGCAGTTGGGCATCGCCATTTCCTTTTTCCTTGGATTTCTCTTTATGGCACCCGGGGCCGTGATGGTGGCCGGCCTCGTCACACGCCGTCAGAACGGCCACATCGCCGTCGCTGGCCCTCTCACCAATCTTGGCCTCTTTCTCGTCGGTGTACCGATTTGGGGTCTCATTCTCGGATTGACGGGGGCACACGATTACCTGGCTTTGAGCAGCAGAGACGTCTTCGAACGCATTTACCTCGTTGATGGAGCACTGGTATGGCAGGCCATGCTGGCCGACGCCGGCTATTTTTGGCTCTCTGCGAACCTCCTTCTCGGTTTGTTCAACATGCTTCCGTTTGGTCCGCTCGACGGCCTGAAGGTGAAGGATTGGAACGAGCAGGCGTTCTTCGCCGTGTTGCTAATTTTTGCCATCCCTGTCTTCACCATGTTCACCGGTTTCTGGTCCCCATCAGCGCTGCTAGCGGCGGTGGCTGAACCGCTCTCTGGGCTCATTCGATGAGCGGGGAATTCTTCCCTTTTCGACGCCTTCAAGACCTCGTTCACAAGTAAGCGTTTCGAACCGGGTTCTCATCCAAGTGGAAGAAGGAGTATGTCGCCCACCACGTGATGGTATCAAGCGCATCAACGAGGTTGCTCGTACCCGACTGCTCCTCACCGTAATCCTTGCCTGTGGTGTCCATCCAGTCAATCATTTCGTCAAGCGTATCGCAGGTTTGGTGGTAGCACCAATAACCGTCCACCAGACCGCCAAAGCCCATGGTGACCGTACCGAGGTTGTCTTGGAATGTGGCATGGTCTGACCGTGCCGTGGTGTCTTCGTACACGATGATTTCAGGTCGGTCTTTCGCCATCCAATCGTCGACTTTCCATGTGTCCGCAGGATGATCCGTACCGATGAGCATCGACATTTGTTCCTCGACGCCGATGGCGTCCGATCCAATCCACATGGCCAAACCGACCATGCCGGGCTGGTTCATGATGTCGTGATCGAGGCTCGGTCCAATGTAAACGCGCATGGGCCACACCTCCTCGTCTTTTGGATAACCGTCAGGGTCGACCTCAGGTTGTGGGTCGCATCCACCTTCAGGACCATGATTTCCACCGCAGGGTGCGCCACCGCCGCCGGGCCAGTTGACGCCAGCCATGTCGAGATTCACGTAATTCGTAACTTCGACTTCCGGGTTTTCGTTCTTCACCCATTCATCAGTCCAGAAATCACTGCCTCGCTTTCCACCTTCTTCACCCGACCACAGACAGAACACCATGGTGTTGCGCGTTTTGTAGTTCGCCATGGCTTCGGCCACGGTCAGCACCATGCTGGTGCCCGCAGTGTTGTCGTAGGCGCCCACGCGAGTACCGTAGGTTCTTCCAAACATGTGCGGGTCAAGCACTGCGCCGTTTACGGGCGGGGCGATGTCGAAGTGGGCTCCAAACACCATCCACTTGTTCGGGTCAATTTCACCGTAGCGATATCCGCAGATATTGTACGCCTCGGGATTCTGTGCACCCGTCATGAGCGAATCGTAGGTGAAGCGTTGTGTGATCACCTCAAGACCGAAGTTTTCCATGGTCTGAATCAAATGAAGCGCTGCATCTTCGTAGGCAGCGTTGCCTTGGCCGGCCCAGCGGTCAAGATAGCCCAATGCTCCGTCAACGACGTCGGTTGGGTCAGACGTGGTGTCGGAAAGCGAGGAGAGGAAATTGAACGTCGTTCGTCCATTCACCACACCCGTCGAGTGGCGTCCTCCGTCTGCCTCAGCGTACGCTGGAGCCATCGGTCGTTCAATCGGGATGCGGAGAGCCAACACTGCGCCCCCACTCTTATTGGCGGGCAACACGGTATCGAGCGTGCCGTTCACGGATGCTATGCGCTGGATACCCGGGTTGTCGGTTTGTTCGTTTCCATCTCGTTGAATCCACGTTCGCCAGGATTCCTCAAGGGTTCGAACCGGCCAGTGTTCTCGTCCGTATTCTCCGAGCATGACCACAGCCGTGTCCGTGCGGGGCGGTGCCAACACCGTCAACATCGCCGATTCACCGGCCCGCAAGTCAATGACGGTGGAATTCTGGACGAATCCGTTGTCGGAATTAAGCATCAAGTACGGAACATAGACGGCCATGTCGACCTTGGCGGCGATGGTCATGCCCTGGAAGACGCCGCCGGTGAGGACGGGTGGCGTGATGACCACATCTTCGGTGGATTCCAACCCCTCTCCGTCTTGTTGTCCAAAACAGCCAGAAAGCGGCGTCAGGAGCATCAAGAGGACGAGAAAACAGGCTTGACCAAAGCGTTGCCCCATTGTTCTGCCGTGAAGGTTCACCTTCTCAAGGTCTGCCCTTGCTTGGACCGATTCTTTGATGAGGGAACAGGGCCAATGTAACCATGAGAACATGTCAAAGCGAAACCAACTCAAGTTCAAACTTCGTCAGCGTCAATCCTTCTTTTCAAATCATTTCATCGAGGTGATTGACGACACCAAATGTCCGCTGATCGAAGGCTAACGCATCTTCCTTTCGTTGCGTTGCAATTGATCGTGCCGCTTGGCCCCAAATTGGCCGCAAAGGTTGACCTCGACCCGCCAACCCACATCACATGAGGTGGGTCTTCGATGCAGGAAAGATTTGTCTCAGTTTAATTCAGCCGCCTCAGATTGTTTTCGGTCTTGGTGCAACCAATATCGTCCAAGTATGAACCCGAGCGCGAAAGCGGCGACATGCCCCATACTGACATACAGCGCCGCACCTTCGTAGATGTGAGCGTTCCAGAATTCAAAACCAAAATAGAACAGGGCGCCCGGAACTGGACGTTTGATCTGTGAAAACAAAACGCCGCCGACTCCAAAGAGACCGACTGAACCGCCCATGTAATTTCGACCCCGGAGTCCAAATTCGTACCAATCAACCTCTGGATTGAGGTAATTGCCCATGTAGAGGTACAGCGTCATCATCACGACAACCAGAGCGTGTATACTGAACATCGCCATCATTGCTCGCTTTGCCCCGATTCGGATTTCTGCAGTCTGCAGGAAAACGACAATCAAAGCGGTCACCAAGAGGATGTGATCTGGGTTGTTGTGGAACCAAAACGAGGAGAATAGCGTGATCACGAAAATGTGAGGTGCTTCAAACAGGGTGTAAGGCCGCATGACGAAATCGCAAATGATTGTATCAGATGGCACCGGACAATGACGAGACCCGAGGCCGAACATTGCAAACAACAGTGCGATAATCAGCAGATAGCTGACCGAGAAGCGGCGTGAATTCAGAATATCTCGCCAATGCATTCGGCTTCCTTTTCCATCATTCCAAGGCCAGGTCATTGGCCAGGTTGGCCGGTCACCACTCATTCCTCTTCCTTCTTGAACTGTCCAATGGCAATCGGTTCGGGGCCCTTCGTGAACGATGGGGTTTCATCTTCCTTTTGCTCGTTGAGGAGAGATAATGTCAACGCCATCATACCTACCAACGAGAGCACAGCCAGGAGGACGATGGCAGAGCGTTCGTTCATCGACGATGTCGTAGCGTCTTCTTCCTCCGCATTCTCCTCAACACACCCGATGCCAAAACAATCACCGGGTGCGGGACCTTCCTCTTCGTGCACATCTTTGTGAACGATGATCGAATGGTTCCAAACGACTTCCGAACCGTTGTGGTTCCTGTGGACCCAAAACTGGTATGCACCGACCGAGGCGTTGAAGTCAAACGCGTAGAGCGCTGATACAGCACAGGTTTCGTCCACCAACGAACCGTTTTCATCAAGGTCGCATTCGCTGACCAGCGTACCCGACTCAAAATCATCGGACGAGTTGAACACACCGTCTTGATTGACGTCCAGTCGTACATTCATGGTCGTGTTGTTGGTGTTGTCAAACATTCGAAACCAAACCGCATTTCCTTGCAGGAACGAGGGGTCGGTGATGTTGCCTGAAACCACCCCTTCGTCGTTGAGAATGACGGTGAGCGTCTTTTGCTCGTGAGCGGCGGTGACGGGAACGAACATACTCACCGCGAAAACGACCGCGAGAAGCAGGGCGCGGAGCCAGTTTCCCATACTTCATGCGCAATCACCAAATCATAAAGACCAAACGGATGGTTGAGTTGAGCCGACCATGGGCGGGAAAGAGTTGCTGCTGGGTATTTTCACCCTTCTTTTTCTCACATCAGCCACGCTTTTGGTCTTCGGTGACGACATCGAAGCAACGGTGGATGAAAATCCGTCGATGCGAGCCGGCGATCCGTTGATTCAGGGCGAGGGTCACGACCACAAGAACGCCAGTCAACACGAACTCGGCACCGATAACATGGAGCTTTTGGATTTCAACCCGCTCACAACACCCGGCAATGCTGAGGTTCAGGTGGCGACGACCCCTGACGGCGAGACCTACGCCTACCTTGCAGGGTGGAACGATATGCACATTGTGGACGTGACCGATCCAATGAACACAACCGTAACTGGCGTGTACAACGACCCGAACACACAAGTTCTCGATGTCAAATACCTCGAGTATAACGGTCGCGAATACATCATTCAACAGAACCAGCTCATCGATCCCGGTAATTCCGACCCGAACATCGGCCAGTGGAGCGACCCCGCTCAAGTCAGCGTCACCCTCATCGACGTGACGGACAAAACGGACCCCGTTTGGATTGACTCGTGGTACGATGTTGACCATCCAACCGGCCCTCACAACCTCTATACACACATGATCAACGGTGAATGGTACATGTTCGTCGCCAATCCAGATTACGATAACTGCAACGACGCCATTGGGGAAGCCTGTGGAGGCGTTACCATCGCTCATCTCAATCTCGCAGGCTCGGCAGCAAACAACATCATCGGTGTTCCCGGTGTTGGTTCAGGTCAAACCATTATCAAAGTCGGAGAATATGAAGTCGCTTGGGAAACGACGATGGGTGGCTGGATTTACATTCATGACATGACCGTCCAAACGTGGCCTGGTGAGGATCCAAACGACCCCCGACACGGCCGCACCTTCATCTACGGAAGTTATTGGGAGGCCGGCCTCCGTATCGGCGATGTCACCGATGTGCCTCACCCAACCAACTCACCTGAGGCGTACACGCTTCACGCCACCGCCTGCCGCACAGGATTTGGCAACCCCATCATGTGCCGCTGGCGCGCACCGGAAGTCGGGCTGTGGATGGACTTCCTTGATTTGGACGGGGACGGACAACCCGACAGCGGGCCAACCGGCAACGAAAACGGTGGACGCGTCTCGTACATCCACTATGCTGAACCCTTCCCTACCATGGTTGACCTCTCGCACGTTGGCTATTCCGATGAACCCGTTCACTTGGTCACCGCTGCGGTGGAAACCCTCAGCACCAGCGTGGGTGTTGGCATCATGTACCTCATTGACACCACCGAATACACCATGGAAGACGGTCAATTCAAGTTTAAACCGAAATTGATTCGTGATTGGGAAATTCCTTACGCAGAGGATCATTGCTATGGTGCAGACTGCGAAGCCCATCCCAACGAGGACGAATGGCTCTTGTTTTCACCGCACAACCTCGACAGCACCTATTTCGAAACCGATGAAACCACCGACCAGAGCCACGGTGGCGGATGGGACGGGCGACTCTACATCTCCCACTACCACGCGGGCCTGTGGGTGGTTGATATCGAAACCCTGGTCGACCCGACCAACCCCGACGACCGAATCGCCGTTCACGAAGAAGCGACCGTGGCCTACTACCTTCCGCACGGTGAGGACGGCACCCCGCTCGACTCCAGCTTCTACGATTTCGGCTGGGTTCCGTTCTTGTGGGCCGTGGAGCACCATGACGGCATCACCTACGCCTCATGCATTTCGACCGGCCTTTACCTCGTTCAACTCGACATTGACCTTCCATACCGAATTTGAGGCGATATCATGCGACGTCGGGCGACCACCGTGTTCATGTGCGCCGTCCTTCTTTTGGCAGGATGCACTTCACCAGGCGACATCGACCGCTGGACGCCCCACGGTGAGCCGCTGGAGAGCGTGAAGGTGAAAGATTTCACCCTCACGAGCAGCGAGGGAACCAATTGGACGCTTTCCGAAGAAGCTGCCAACACCACCCTCGTCATCGCGTTCTTGTTTACCAACTGTCTTGACATCTGCCCCATTGTCACCCACAACATGAAGTGGGTGAAATCCCAACTCTCGGAGGACGAACTCGACAAAACCACGTTCCTGACCATCACGGTTGACCCGTGGCGAGACAACACCTCCACCCTGCATGACTGGAAGACGAGCACCAATTCCGAATGGATTCACTTGACCTCTGCCAGCAACGACTCAGAGAGCCCGTCCATGAAGGCACTTCAGGACGTTTGGATCAACTTTGGCGTAGGACTGACCATCGAAGAATACGATGCCAACAACGCCGACAACACATCCAACACTTCAGCACGCCATCACCCGGATGACTACACCGTCAACCACGAAACGGGAACCATTCTCGTCGACCGGTTTGGCCATCAGCGTGTGTGGTGGGGCGACAACGATTGGGTCCTCGATTTGGTGTTGGATGACATTCGCTACTTGAACACGCTTTGAGCCCCGACCGTCAGGCCGGTTCAACCCGAGCGTCGCATCAAAATGACCAACAGCAACACGGCACCAAGTCCCGAACCACCGCCGACGAGCAAGAGTAACCTGCGGGTTTCATCCGCATCGTTTTCTTCTTCAGGTTCGGTGTTCTCATCATCGTCTTCAAAGGTACCAAATGTACTACCGATGGCGGGCGCGGTTGAATTTTCAACGTGAACGTCTTCAATGACGACGATGGTGCCGTTGAGCACGGTTCCGTCGGACAACATGTCTTGATACGCGTATTCACCGACACCCCACGTCCCGTTGAACCACACGAGGAAGGTGATGTTACACTCGTCCTCTGTTCCATTTTCGCTGCTGTTATTTGTTGCAGTCGTGTTGCATTCCGCCACCAAATCACCCGAATCCCGGTCATCGGTGCCGTTAAACAAACCGTCGCCGTCAAAATCAAACACAATCCTGTGGGTGATGTTTTCCCTCGAGTCCGTGTTGTGCCAAACCACCGAATCGTTGTATGTGATTTGCGAGGTGTTGGGCGTCAACCCGCTTTCCTTGATCACCACGGTGAACGTGTCAGCAGAATGCGCTTGAACCATGCCCGGCGACAAGAGAAGTGAAATGAAGATGGCGCCAAAAAGAACAGGAAAGACTTTCACGATGATACCCAATCCTTTTGCATTCATAAATGAAATGAACATTCTTTTGCAAATAGACCTCCTATTTCAAATACAACAATTTCAACGACTTTACCATGCAATCAAGGCGGTTGATTGGCGATGAGAATGCAACCGACAAAGTGATTGTTGTTGCCTTGGTGAGTTTACTTACAATAAGCGTCCTTTCGGTCATCGCCTACGTTGGCCTCGATGAGGACCTCGACGATGGCCCAAACGAGTCCTCATGGATTGATCCTGTGGTGGAAATTGAGGATGAAAACCACAGCCATAGCGACCTCATGGCCCATCGTTTGCAGACCGAAAACATGCTGCTCATCGACTATCACAACCTCAACTGCGACGGCAATGTTGCTCCACCGGCTGAGCTTGACAACGTCGCCGGAAGACCTTGCTATCCCGAATACAAAAACGTCGGCCCCACACCAGGGGACTCTTCGGAAATTTCCATCGAAGGCAATTTCCTCGAGGATTGTGAGAAGAAGCCCGACGGAACCGGCGGCTGCTATGCTTACGTCTCGTCGTACAACCAGTTCGAAATTTTGGACATCTCCAAGCCCAACAACATCACCCTTCTCTCAACGTATTACGCTGAAGTTGGCCGAATGATCGACATCAAAGTGACCCCGGACAACAACTGGGTGCTCGTCAATCACGAACTCACCAACTCCGATTTGGACCCCATCCCACAAGACGACGACGCCAACAGCGGCGCAAACCGGCTGGACGTCATCGATGTCTCCGACAAGAATTATCCCATCAAGGTCGCCGAATGGAACAACCCGCCAGCGGGCTTCCACAACCAAGACTTGCACGTTGATTGTGATTGGGAAGATGCCCCGCTTATTTACGCTCAAGAAGAGTGCCACCTCTTCCTCTACGGTGCGGACCCCTATCCCGAAATGGTGGAGGGTGATTCGGGCGTGTTCTACAAGGGAACACAGGTGTTCTATGTCCCGCTTGGATTTGAATCATGGAGGCCCGATGTCAACGATGAGGACCAAAACACCAGCCGCGAAATCATCCGGTGGGGCGGCTATTCACCAGAACCGGAAACCACCTGTGGCGGCTCCCTGTTCAACCACGACAACGTGTTCCACATCCACCCCATCACCGGACAAGCCCTGCTCTACATCTCCTATTGGGATGCTGGACTGCGCATCGTCGACGTGTCCAACCCACCCCCAATTCCCGACCCCGAAGGCATTTCATGGCCCCAAGATTACGAAGTTGGCCGATGGCTTGGCTGCCCGAGCGATAGCGATGGCTGGTACGGCCCTGACGGTGGCGGCCACGCCAACATGACTCCTGAGGAATGGGGCGGCAGCACCGGGGCGTTGAACGGTGCAGGTTGGATTCACTATGCGATTCCATACGATCACCTGCTGTGCAACGGAGCGGCCGAAACCGACCCCATTGAAACATGGCCTGCAGAATGCGGAACCGGCCCTGAGGACCCCGTCTTTGGCATCAATTGGCGCCATCTGACGATGATCGCTCCTGAATACGGCACCAACACCAACCACACCGGCTACATCTGGACCATCGACACGACCGACCCGGCCAAACCCTTCTTGCTCAGCAAGTGGAAGCTGCCAGGAACGAGCATTCTACCTGACGGGAGTGTTCACGAACACCACTACATTCCCGGCGGCTACATCTACAGCCCTCACAACGGTGACACCGGCACGAACGGTCACGTCTATTGGACCCACTACCACGCTGGCAACTGGGTGACCGACCACAGCAACATCTGGAAGGACACCGTTTGGGTTGATGGCGTCCCAGCACCCGAAGTCGGTTTTCCTGCCATCAAGGAATTCGCAGAAACCATCACCATGGGCTATTATCTCCCATCGGGGCCCACGTGGATTGAAGATCCAAAGGAAACCCTGGGCTACGATATGGCCGATTGTTGGGCCTCGTGCATGATTCCCTTTGACTGGGGCCTTCAATACGACCCGCGCGGCTATCTTTTCATCTCAGAAATGGTTTCAGGCGTTTACGTCGTGCAGATGGACGAAGACCGCGACCCACGGTATCTCTATCCTCCAACCTATACGCCCATCGAAGACGACGAGTGACGTTCAGTCTCAAAGCTCGTTGGGAACGGGTGTTTGGTCCATGTGCAAAAAGGCGTAAACCGCCCACCACGTTACGATATCCCACGAGTGGACAAGGTTGTTGATGCCGCTTGCGTCGTCGGTCCCCATGTAGTCGATCATCGTCTCCATCGTATCACATTCCCTGTGATAACACGGATACCCGTCAACCAATCCGTTCCACCCCAATGTGGCCACACCGATGTCTTGGAAAGAAGCGTGATCGCTGCGCGCCGTCGGTGATTCGTATATGGCCACGGTGTCTTCGTAGATGTCGCCCCACAACGGACTCTCGCCCCCTTCGAGCCAGGCTTCCCTCCCCCGTTCGATTTCGTAACCGAGGTCAAGGGCGTCCGCACCGATCCACTCGGCGAGGTAATACATGCCGGCCTGGTCCACAACATCCCCTGTGCCGTCCGGCCCGAGGTAGACGGAGAGTGCGTAATCACCTGGATAGTTCACACCTGCCATGTCGAGGTTGAGGTAATTGCTGACGGTGACGCCAGCAGGGAGGTCGTTGGCGAAGGAGCGAGAACCCCACAACCCCTCTTCTTCAGAAGACCACAAACAGAAGACCATGGTTCGACGGGCGTCGAATTCTGCCAATACACTCGCCGTGGTGAGTACCATGCTTGAGCCGGCGGCGTTGTCGTACGCCCCGTGTCGCGTTCCGTAGCCAGGGATGCCTGCTTCGGCGCCGGGAGTGAACGCAACGGGCGGGGCGATGTCAAAGTGGGCGCCAAAGATCAACCATTCGTCAGGGTAGACGGAACCGTCTTTGTAGCCGCAGATGTTGACGGCCCATGCAGTGCCCGATTGAAATCGATGGACCTCAACTCGGTCCAACCCGTATCCTTGCATAACGCCTTCAAAGTAGGTGATGGCGTGTTCGTACGATGGATTGGCGTTTCCAATCCAGCGGTCAAGATACCCAACGGCCCCATCAGGGCCGCATGTGGCACACGGCGCATCATCGGTGATGAATTCAACCCATTCGTAGACGTCGCGGCCGTTGACCCATCCATCGCTGGCACCAACGCCGTCGTCATCGGTCAAGTCCGCTCGAGCAGGCCTCGCAGTTTCCAACAGGATGGGTATGGCTGCATCACCACTCGAATTTCCGGGCACCAACCACGGCCATTCTCCACCGAGGTCTTGATTCGGGACAGCTTGCACCGCCGAGCCGTTGGTCGTATTGGTCAACCATGTTTCCCACGACACGTCGGCAGGACGAATGGGCCATTCTGTTCGACCGATGTCATCAATGAAGAGCACAACCGCATCGTTTCGGGGCGGGAAGAGGATGTTGAGGCTGAGACGCTCACCGGATTCCATGTCAAGCACCGTCCCGTTTTGGGCACGCATGGACCCGGGGTCCTGGATGAAGTAAGGGATGTAGACGGCAAGGTCGTCGTTCGCCGTTATCGTGATCTGTTGCCACACGCCCGCTCGAAGCGCCTCACTTCCCTCCACCGTGAGAGCGGTCGCATCCATCGGCGTCTCTTCCGCCTCACCAAAGCATCCTGCGAGAGGAGCGAGAAGCATGAGGGCCATCAGGGTCAGCGCCTGAAATCTCCGATGAAGCATGCAACGCCGACCCACCACCCCCTGTTCAAGTCAGCGGTTACCTCGCACGCCACATCCTCCAGCAGGCTCAACCCGTGGCCATCAACGCCAAAAACGAGGGACTGCGAGCCTGAATTTCCATTCTACGGAAATTGGCTACCGAAAAAAGGCGAAGAGGTTAAAGGACGCCCGCCCGCGGACTCAATCATGGCCTCCGTGCGGGTGGACCAGAAGAAGCGGGCTTTGGTTCGCAACATTCCCGCATCGTTCATCAACGCCATTGCACGGTACTTTGGCACCGGGCCCACCGATGTTGACTTGGCTCGCAGACAACAAGACGCCTATGTTGAGGCGCTCGAAGCCAACGGCGTGAGCGTCCATCGCCTTGAGGCCGATGAGAATCATCCCGATTGCATGTTCGTTGAAGACCAAGCCGTTGTCGTCGACGGCCACATGCTTCTTCCAACGCCCGGCCATCCATCGCGTGTGGCCGAACAGCCCCCCATCGCTGAATTTCTGATGGAGGCCCTCCAAGGCGTGCAAACTTGCACCATGGGTGGCGAAGCCCGCATGGACGGAGGCGACATCATTCGACTCGGCGACCTCTTCTTTGTTGGGCGTTCGACCCGGACCAACGACCTGGGGATTGCCAGCCTTCAGAGCCTGCTGGATTTCTTTGGCCATGAACTCCGAATCATCGATATTCCCGGCCACGCGCTTCATTTGACGAGCATTTCCTCAACGCCGACCGACAACCTCATTTTGGTTCCAGAAGGTTATCTCAAACCGGACGATTTCGGTACACTTCCAGATGATTGCGAGATTGTTTGGCTTCCCGGAGAAGAGGCCTACGGCTGCAACACCATCGGCTTGCCCAACGGAAAAATCCTCATCGCTGAGGGGTATCCGGCGGTCAAGGAAGCGCTTGCATCTAGAGGGCTCGAAACCATTGAACTCGACATGAGTGAAATTCGAGCTGCTGACGGCTCCCTGACGTGTTGTTCCATCTTTTTCTGAAGTTCATCGATCAGATGAACCAACGGCGTGAATCCAACGCTGAAGGACGTCGATCAACGAGGCATCAGCCACGCCCTTCCACATGTGTTCATCAAACGCACCCGTCATGGCATCGTCGGCGATGGTGAGGACGTGGTGTTCGGGGTAGAGTTGCAGGGTCTTGGTATGGTCCTGGTACAGGCCGATTTCGAGGGCGAGCCACACCTCTTCGTGTTGGGCGTAGTCCCGAAACATGGTCGAAGAAAGAAATGAAATGAAATCTTCCAGAGATAAAAACGAACAGAGCATCGAGAGGGTTTGCTCGAGGGCCATACTTTCCGGAGAAAGCGGTGGACGCGGCCCAATTTCGGCCTTTTTCACCAGGGTGACAAGCGGCACACCGTCTTCCATAACCGGCTGTTCAGCGAACGGTGTTTGAAGGTTAACCTTATTGAGAACGAGACTCATTTTTATATACCGCCGCTGACAGCGTTCGTCTATGAAGAACTACGGCGACGAATCGAAATGCCCAGTCATGCACGGCGGCGGAATGACCCACTCAACCTCGGACATGCGATCCAATCAGGATTGGTGGCCCAAGAACCTCAACTTGAACATCCTTCACCAGCATGACACCAAGTCCAACCCCATGGACCCCGATTTTGACTATGCGAAGGCATTCGAGGGCCTCGATTATGAGGGTCTCAAGAAAGATCTTCACGCGTTGATGACGGACAGCCAAGACTGGTGGCCCGCTGACTACGGTCATTACGGCCCCTTCTTCATTCGCATGACCTGGCACGCTGCTGGCACCTACCGAACCGGCGATGGCCGTGGCGGTGGCGGCACCGGTGCCCAGCGTTTCGCCCCCCTCAACAGCTGGCCCGATAACGGCAACCTCGACAAGGCCCGCCGCCTGCTCTGGCCGATCAAGCAGAAGTATGGCAACGCCATCAGTTGGGCTGACCTGCTGATTCTCACCGGTCAAATCGCCATTGAGTCCATGGGCGGCCCTGTCCTTGGCTTCGGCGGTGGACGACCCGACATTTGGCACCCCGAAGACGACATCTACTGGGGCAGTGAAGACGAATGGCTCGGCGATGACCGCTACGGCGACACCCGTCAAGACCTCGAGAACCCCCTCGCCGCCGTGCAGATGGGCCTTATCTACGTCAACCCGCAAGGGCCCAACGCCAACCCCGACCCACTCCTCAGCGCCCAGGACATCCGTGAGACGTTCAAGCGCATGGCCATGAACGACGAAGAAACGGTGGCGTTGACCGCTGGCGGACACACCTTTGGAAAGGCACACGGTGCTGGACCTGAAGACCACAAGGGCCCCGAGCCCGAGGGCGCTGCACTCGAGGAGCAAGGCTTCGGTTGGACCAGCGACTACGGTTCCGGCGTTGGTCGAGACACCATCACCAGCGGGATTGAGGGCGCCTGGACGGCCAACCCGACCCAATGGGACAACGGTTACTTCGATATGCTGTTCAAGTACGACGAGACTTGGACGTTGACGAAGAGCCCTGCCGGCGCCCACCAGTGGACACCTTCCAACCAAGAGGAGGCTGATATGGCTCCTGATGCAGAAGACGCTTCCATCAAGGTCCCCACCATGATGACGACGGCGGACATGGCCATGATTCGAGACCCTGAGTACCGAAAGATCTCCAAGCACTTCCACGAGAACCCAGAGGCCTTCGCTGACGCGTTCCAGCGTGCCTGGTTCAAACTCCTACACCGAGACATGGGCCCCAAGTCCCGCTATCTCGGCCCCGATGTGCCCGACGAGGACTTCATCTGGCAAGACCCCGTACCTGCAGGAAGCACCTCCTACGACGTCAACGCACTGAAGGACGCCATCAAAGCCAGCGGTCTTTCCATCGCTGAGATGGTCGAAACGGCTTGGGCCAGCGCTTCCACGTTCCGTGGCTCCGACAAGCGTGGCGGCGCCAACGGCGCCCGCATCCGTCTTACACCTCAGAAGGACTGGGAGGGCAACAAGCCCGCCCAACTCTCCAAGGTTCTTGGCGTGCTCGAGCCGCTCGCCGAGGCACACGGTGCCAGCGTCGCTGACACCATCGTCCTTGCCGGATGCGCTGCCATTGAGATGGCCAGCGGCGTTGATGTTCCGTTCTCGCCCGGTCGCGGTGACGCAACCCAAGATCACACGGATGTCGACTCCTTTGCTTACTTCGAACCCGTCTCGGACGGTTTCCGCAACTACCTGAAGCAGAACTACGCCGTCATGCCCGAAGAAATGATGCTCGACAAAGCACAACTGCTCGGCCTTTCTGCGCCTGAAATGACCGTCCTTGTCGGGGGCCTGCGGGCGCTTGGTGTGAGTTCCGACGAGCGCGGCCTTTGGAGCGACGGCACCACCCTGGACGCGTCCTTCTTCACCACCCTGCTCGACATGAACGTCGCATGGACGCCTACAGGCAGCAACTCCTACCAGGCCAAGGACCGCTCAACCGGTGCTGATGTTCGCACCGCCACCCGGTACGACTTGGTGTTTGGTAGCAACTCGCAACTGCGAGCCATCGCAGAAGTCTATGCTCAGGACGACAACAAGGACAAATTCGTGGCCGATTTCATCTCAGCATGGAACAAGGTCATGAACGCTGACCGATTTTGAGGTTCAACGATGACGACGCCTCCCGACGCCTCCGACGGTGTAGCCCCCAAGCGACGGATGACGCGACAGAAGCGTGCCATTGCGGAGAACGTGTTGAATCGCTGCGACCATCCAACGGCGCAGGAGATACACCGAGATCTTGACGGTCAGGGCATCGGTCTTGCCACCGTGTATCGCAACCTCGCTCTGCTGGCGGAGGAAGGCATCATCACGACGGTCGAGCACGAAGGCGAGGTTCGTTATGATTGCAATAATCAACCTCACGGCCATGCTTCGTGCACATTGTGCGGGGCACTCTGGGACATTCCTCTTCCCCCAAGCAAAGGCGTTGGCGATGTGTCAGGACCACTGGCAACCATCACGGTGGTTGAGTTTTCACTGCGTGGTACATGCCAAGACTGTCAGTGATCACCACGGCAGGGCTTTGCCTGCGTAATCGATGAATCGACCGGTGAGCTCGAGGGTTTGCTCTTCGATGCGTGCCACGATGCCACTGACGCTCTGTTCCACCTTGAGCGGGGCGTTGGGTCCACCCATATCGGTCTCAACCCATCCAGGGTGCATCAACAACAGGCTCACGCCTTGCTCTCGAAACTCATTTTTCATCGCCGTGGTGAACATGTTGAGCGCCGTTTTGGAAGCCCGATAGGCGTAGGACCGGCCGCTTGCACAGTCGTCGATGGAACCCATCAAACTCGTGATCATCACCACGGTTCCCCCACCGTTGGTCAAGAGGGGAATTGCGTGCTGCGTCACACGAACGGGAGCGATGGCGTTCACCTCCATCACGGTGGACACCACGTCAAAATCAATCTCAGATACATTGGACCACCGACCGTCGGACACGCCGGCATTGTTCACCAATAGGTCGAGTGAGGGCCCGACGCCGGCCATAGCCCTCGCCACATCCTCGCTGCTACGGACGTCCATTCTGTGCAACATCAGGTTCGGATGTGAGAACGAATCCAGCCCACCCTTGCTTTGCCGATAGGTCGCATGAACATCGTAGCCCTTCGCGAGCAGTTGGCGAACCAATTCAAGACCAATTCCGCGGTTGGCCCCGGTTACCATGGCGGTGGGCATGTGCGTTGAACCGCACCCCCGGCCTATTGTTTTCGTTCTCAATAGCCGAAGTCGTCATCTACGGGATGTTCCTTTTCTTGATCCCGCTCTTTCACCGTTCGCCATTGGATAAAAGCGCTCAGGACCATACCCACCAAACTGAGGTACGCATCGGGCGCCGAGACGCCGTCCAAGCGACTGACATCCCACCCCACGGCCACATAGACGGCCAGCATCATGCCGAGTGTACCCACAAGGCCCGCCATGAGCGCAGGCACCACGCGCCGAAAGGACATGCTGAGGAAGAAGGCAATGAGGGTGAGAACGCCTGAGAGAAAGGCATCCCCTTCAAAATCGACGTCGACCACATTCCCGGCTTTGATGAGGTTCGTGATGATGATGAACACCAGCGCTGCAGCCAAGAACCGCATGGAGGCTTGCGCCACACTCACCGAAATCACGCCGACCACGAGGGCTGCAGCAAACCGAAATTGGGATTCACTGAGCGGGGGGTCCGAGCCAAGGTAGGAATAGAGCTGGCCGACAAGACCGAAGCCAACGACAAAGCCAACGATGCCCACGGTCATTGGGATACGTTTGCTGCCTTCGATGAACAGCAACAGCGAGATGAAAAAGAGCGGCACAGCGTAAAGTAGGCCACCCGCAACGATTTGGTCGATAACGGAAGAACCGAGTTCCGTTGTTCCGCTCGCCATGCGCCCACCAATGCCTCAGCCGTAAGTGGGCCTCAGGCCAAGCCGAGAAGCGAGAGCCCACCCAAGAGCAGCAAGATTGGTGGCGCGAGCATTTCGAATCCCGAACGGGACTTTCCGACGTTGGATAACTCAGAACCGCGCATGAGGGTGCACTTCATTCCAAGCGCATCCTCGTTGCCCCAGACTTCGATGGTGCTGTTGCCCAGCGTACCGTCCAGGCCCTCGGCCTGCAGTTCGTGAGCCGGTCGTGGTTTGGTGGCACCGAGCAGGTATACAGGGTCGCCGAGTCGTAGCCCATAGAGCGTCCAGCGGTGACCTATCACTTTGGTACCCCTCAGTAAACTCGCTGCGGCCTGGGACATCAGTTGCTTCCCCAGCGACTCGGCGAACGCACCCTCCCATCGCTTGAGCATTTGCCCGTAATCGGTGCGCTTGAAACTCGTCAAGTTGACCTTGATGCCACCGGTACCGTCGTGAAGCATGAACGGCACACCGCCCCGGTCAGTACGAATGGTGACCCAACTTCGTTCCTTCTTCGTGTTGCCCTCGCTGTCGGTCACTTCTCGCTCTTGTTCTTGCTCGTAGGTCCAGTAATAGCCGACCATGTGGGGCATGGCCATGCGTTCGTTGCCGTCCACATAGACCGTCATGCCACCCTCTTGACCGGGTCGAACTTGGCCAACAAGTTCGGGGTGGCCCACCGGTGCCGAGCGCACCAGGGAGGTGGGCGTGTCAAGCATTTGGCGCAGGGCCTTGGCTCGGAAATAGTTGACGAGCAGGAGAACGAAGCCCAAACCTGCGATGATGAGGGCGGGCGTAGCACCCAATTCAGCCTCCTCATCGCCGATCAGTACTGCGCCAACGACGAGCGTGAGGATGGCAGCCGTTCCAGCGAAGATGAGGTGCGTTGTCATCGTCGCAGGCTGCGGTGTACCAACCTTTGCTGGGTGCTCAGGGAGCGGCGCACCGTCACCGTGGGGCCCGTACGGATTGGTCGTGTCCCAAGTTTGCGGGCCGGGGGCAGGGAGGATCCAATCGTTCGGGTCGTTGGTGGGCACCAGCGTGCTTTGCTGGAGGAGCCAATTGTCGACGGTGTAACCGCTCTGCTCCTTTTTTGCTTGGAGCTCTTCAGGTGAAATGGATTCTTTACGCATGTTGTGAAGCCCGGCCGACATGCTTCCTGGAGAAGCCATGGCCAAGACGATCAGACCGATGACGGACACGGCCAAGCCGACCGGGTCGCTCATAGCTGCAACCACGCCGAAGCCAGTGATGAGGATCCCCAACACCCAGAGGAACCACCCTCCGAAGGTATAGGGCAGGGTCAGTTTGAAGCCACCGCCGATGAAGTCGATATTTTGCTGTACCATGGTCTCGCGACCCCCCCTTCCATCATAATCCTGTTTGCTTGGGGCGGTGCAAAGGGTCAGCGTTCGTAATGGACCCACTCGTTCTCAAGGGCGTAGTGCCACAATCCAGCGAGGCGGACAAGATTGTAGCCGGACCTCTCAAATCGTGTTGCCACTTTTGACAGCAATATACGACCGCTCCGTCCTCCCGTGGCTCCCTTTCCGGCTTCCAAAATTTCTTGCGTGCAGGCTTGATGTTGAGTTTGGATGGTTGACCACTGCGCTGTTATGGTTTCGGCGTCAATTTCAAGTTGGTCAGTGAGGCACGTCCGCAGGGTTTCTATAAGCTTAGAAACGGTTAGACCGAGACCACTCAATCCTTCCCGGAGTACTGCATCTTCTCCCGGCGTTTCGAGTTCGGCCCACTCGACCATCGAGAGCGAAACATCCCGGGCGTGTCGTGCTAAACGCTCAATGACGTCAACGCCACGGAGGTAGGCTGCGATGACGCGTAGATCTTGAAGCAGCGGTTGATTCAGCGTCAGCACCAACAGCAGTTCTTGGGACAGGGACTCGGCTTGGCGTTGCGCTCGCTCACGAAGTTTGAGCACCTTCTTCACGGGGACGTCGCTCGGATTTGAGACAGCACTAACAGCGTGTTTGTATTCCTTGGTGATGGATTCGAAGAATTCATCCATGGTTTCTTTGATGATGTTCATTCGCTGGTCTAAATTGGTTCGAACAGGCGGGGACATGAATTCAGGCCTCCTTGACCGAAATGTCGGTTCGACCGGATAAAAGCATGTTGATGAGTGTCTCAGACATGTCAATGGTGTAGCCACACAGGCGGCGTGTGATTTCAGAGATTCGGAATTCAATCAACAGTTCACTGTGTTGCTTACTCGTTCCCATCAGTTTTTCTTCGTGCTCCCCGAGTTCATCAATGGCGTCATCGAGGTTCTGCTTTCCTTCGGTCAACACCCGAATTTCCTTGGAATACATGTTGCGAACGATGTCCCGCAGAGCGCTTAGCCAAACGGGGAGAAACGACAACGGGGCATCGGAGGTGGACAACTTCAATTCACCCTTTTGTTCTACAACGAGGCGAGCCAGGGTATTGGCGTGGTCGCCCATTCGCTCGAAGTAGTGGGCCATAACAGAATGCTCCATGGCGCTGTAGCGGTTGATACCAATCTCTCGCTCAATTTGGTGATTTTGCAGCACCATGGCGACTTGTCGGTTGACCAAGAGGCGTCGAGCATCAATTTGCCGTTCTCGGTCATCGTAGTCCGACAACAATTCGTAATCCTCTCCCTCGAGAACAGCCAACGCATCCTCAACCAAACTCGTGACGAGCAGATACATCCGGTTGAGACTCACCTGGAGCGGGAGCTCGTTGGGGTTGAGCAACGACACGATGGAGAGCGACTTTGACCCATCATCTGAAATTTCCATGCCTCTGGTTTCTCGGAGGAACTGGCGGACGACACGCCGGTCTTTTGAGCCAAGCCCATCGTTTCGCATGACCTTGATGGTGTCCGCCCCAGAAACGTATGCGCCAACCAGGCAATCGTACAGCGAGTTGGTGGGGTATTTGCTGAGGTCGATTGAGACCGTGCGTTTGGTTTCCTTCACTTCATGAGGTGTGATTTGGACTTCACCGGACGGGAGTTGTTCAACGCTGACAATATCAGAAGGATTCAGATTGTTGGCCTTGATCCACGTTTTTGGAAGACTCACAATGTAGGTCGAGCCGCCGGTGACTTGTAATTTTCGAAATTCAACCTTACTTTCCAAACCCATGCTTTTCGGCCCTCCGTAGACCTCTATCCCCATACCGGTATGGACCATATTCTATTGACTAATATATATAACTATTTTGATATAATGACGATATGGAGGATTCTGCTTAGTCCCATAGGCACTACCCAGCGCCGAAGGGAGTACGATGAGTATCCAAACAACGAAGAAAAAAGCGCTTGCCCTCGTGGCATTGATGATGATTTCCGCAATGGCGGGCTGTCTTGGTGGCGATGACGACACCGATGACACGACCGATACACCGGATACCACAGACACCACGAACTCAACGACCAACACAACCGATCCAACGGATACGATTGATGTTGGCGAAGTTGTCTGTGGTCCAGATGGATCCATCTCCATCGCCGGTTCCTCCACTGTTTTGCCTTTGGCTGAAGCTTGGGCAGAACACTACCAGGAAGCCTGCGACGGCATCTCCATCACCGTCGAATCCGGCGGTTCCTCCTCCGGTGCAGGCCGCGTATGCGCCAACTCCGCTAAGGGCACCCCTGTCGACATCGGCGACATGTCCCGAGACTGGAAAGCCACCGAAGCCAACCGAGGCGACGACGGCTACACCATGGATTGTCTCGTTGGCGACACGTCCCGCAGCGCACGGCAAGTCGTGGTTGCCATGGACGGCCTCTCCGTCGTCATGAAGAAGGGCGGTGCTGCTGAAACCTGTGTGAACGGCATGGGCGGCTTGACCGTGGAACAACTCCGCTGGATGTTCTCTGCTGAGACCAGCGCACAATTGACCGCTGATGGCCTCGACATGTCGGTGGTCACGCCAAACGGCGACAACGACGACACCACCCACAAGTGGTCCGAACTCTCCGCCTCCTGCCCTGACGCTGAAATTGCACTGGCCTACCCAGACGCTGCATCAGGCACATACGAGTATTTCTTTGAAGCCATCCTTCACGAGGCCGAACAAGGCTTCCGTGCAGGCCAGCAATCCTCGGATGACAACGTGCTCGTCAACGCCCTTGTTGGCGACGAGACCGCTATCGGCTACTTCGGCTACGCGTATTACGTCGAGAACCTTGCAACATTGACGGCCGCAGCCGTTGAGAACAGCGCCGGCAACATGGTGGCTCCCTCTGCCGCATCCGTGGCTGACGGCACCTACAACCCGCTGTCTCGACCGCTCTTCATGAACCTCCTTGACGATGATGCCTCCCTGGCCAAGACCGTTCCTTTCCTTGAATTCGGCTTTGGCGACGGTGGCGACTTGCTCGTCAACTCCGTGGGCTACGTGGCCTTGACCGCTGAGCAGCAGGCTGAGATGGAAA
>CBFIDD010000004.1:133049-133689 GCA_965661285.1 Candidatus Poseidonia sp. | reverse complement strand
TTTGGCGACGGTGGCGACTTGCTCGTCAACTCCGTGGGCTACGTGGCCTTGACCGCTGAGCAGCAGGCTGAGATGGAATCTCGCCTTGCTGGTGAGGGCGGCATCGACGTCGGCGAAATCGTCTGCGGTCCAGACGGGTCCATTTCCATCGCCGGTTCATCCACCGTTTTGCCTTTGGCTGAAGCTTGGGCAGAACACTACCAGGAAGCCTGCGACGGCATCTCCATTACTGTAGAATCCGGCGGCTCCTCCTCCGGTGCGGGCCGTGTGTGTGCCAACTCCGCTAAGGGAACGCCCGTCGACATCGGCGACATGTCCCGAGACTGGAAGGCCACGGAAGCCGATCGCAACAGCGATGGCTACACCATGGACTGTCTCGTTGGCGACACGTCCCGCAGCGCACGACAAATCGTGGTTGCCATGGACGGCCTCTCCGTCGTCATGAAGAAAGGCGGTGCTGCTGAAACCTGTGTAAACGGCATGGGCGGCTTGACTGTGGACCAACTCCGCTGGATGTTCTCTGCTGAGACCGCAGCAGAATTGACGGCCGCTGGACTCGATATGTCCGCTGTCACGCCCAACGGCGACAGCGACGATGCCACGCACAAGTGGTCCGAGCTTGACCCCTCCTGCCCCGACG
>CBFIDD010000004.1:0-133041 GCA_965661285.1 Candidatus Poseidonia sp. | reverse complement strand
ATGTCCGCTGTCACGCCCAACGGCGACAGCGACGATGCCACGCACAAGTGGTCCGAGCTTGACCCCTCCTGCCCCGACGCTGAAATTGCTCTGGCTTACCCAGACGCCGCATCCGGTACCTACGAGTATTTCTATGAGGAAATCCTTCACGAAGCCGAACAAGGCTTCCGTGCAGGCCAGCAATCCTCGGACGACAACGTGCTCGTGAACACGGTGACCGGCGACGAAGCAGCTGTTGGCTACTTCGGCTACGCTTACTATCAGGAGAACCTGGCAACCTTGACTGCATTGCCCGTCAAGAACAGCAATGGCGACTTCGTGGCTCCCGATGCAACCACCGTTCGAGATGGTTCGTACAACCCACTGTCCCGCCCACTGTTCATGAACCTCCTCGTTGACCCAACGACGCTGGAAGACACCCTTCCGTTCATGCACTTTGGTCTGTTTACCGAAACCGGCCAGTCCAAGGTTGGTGAAGTTGGCTATGTGAGTCTCAACGACAACCAGGAAGCTCAGATGTTCATGAGCCGATGGCTCTACCTCGCCGGCATGACGGCCGCTGGCAACAGCGAGTGGTTTGATGCGGAGTTCTGTGGCGGTGCAAAGAGCATCTCCATCGCAGGTTCCTCAACGGTCCTCCCGCTTGCTGAGGCGTGGGCTGAAGACTTCCAAGACAACACGCTTTGCCCAGACACCACCATCACAGTTGAATCCGGTGGATCCTCCTCCGGTGCCGGCCGTGTGTGCGCCAACTCCGCCAAGGGAACACCCGTCGACATCGGCGACATGTCCCGAGACTGGAAGGCCACCGAAGGTTTGGTTGACGAAAACGGACAGCTCGACTGCTTGGTCGGCGACACATCCATCAGCGTGACTCAACTTGTTGTGGCCGTTGACGGATTGTCCGTGGTCATGAAGAAAGGAAGCGCTGCTGAGACCTGCGTGAACACCCTTGGTGGTCTGAGCGTCGGTCAACTGCGCTGGATGTTCTCTGCTGAAACCAGCGCTGAATTGACGGCTGCCGGTCTCGACATGTCCTCGATCACGCCCAACGGCGACGGCGACGACACGACCCACAAGTGGTCGGAACTTGACGCTGGATGCGCAGATGCTGAGATCGTGCTCGCTTACCCTGACGCCGCCTCTGGTACCTATGAGTACTTCTTTGAGGCTGTCTTGGATGAGGCAACTGCTGGTTTCCGCACCGGCACACAGTCCTCTGACGACAACGTCTTGGTGAACACCATCACCGGTGATGAAGCTGCAATCGGCTACTTTGGCTTTGCTTACTACGCCGAGAACCAGGCGACACTCAGTGCTGCACCTATCGTGGACAACATGACCCACGGTGCTGGTGATGCTCCTGAAGAGGCCGTTGCACCCAACGCCAATACTGTTCGAGACGGCTCGTACTCGCCGCTCTCTCGCCCATTGTTCATGAACGTGAACAACGACAAGTGGGACGTTGTGTCCTCCTTCCTCCACTGGGCGTTCTCGGGCGACGGTACGGCAGTGATCTCTGAGGTCGGCTACGTCCCACTCGACGACGCCACCTGGCAAGAGATGCACCGCCGCATTGCTGCAGAAGGCGTGTACTGAACCCGACATCGGTCAATACCCAACTGTGGACGGCCGGGGTCGCCCGGCCGTCTGCTTCTTGGGCCCGCGCCCTTTCAACGGACTATATAGCAATCACAAAATGTCCCGTGGCCTCCCTTCACCCGCCGATACGGCGTGATGAGGGGATGCAACGTGGCAGCCTGTGAGATTCCCGGTTCTGGATGGAGTGTTCGGGTCATTGACCAAACACGGTTGGAGGATGAGTGATGTCTGTCGAAGACAGTCCGAAGGAATCTCAGAGTACGGCAACATCCGCCGCCGCTTCCAATGGTCCCCGACGATCCAAATCTGGTGGTGCGGGGTCCATGCGCTGGCGTGGGCGTGTGGAGGAGGCTGCTCCTGGAGTTGTTCTCTTTGCCTTGGCTGCCACTGTGATCATGATCACAGCCGGCATCGTGTTCGTCCTTTTCGAGTCTGGTTCCAAGTTCTACAGAGGATTTGGATGCGGCGTTGACGCTTACAAACCGCCACAAGACTGGCACGAGGATGTCAAAGCTGGAATCAAAGAGGCCGCCATCTATGATGACGGCAAACTTTCAGACCCGCTGTGGCTCGATGCGTTCTGCATTGTTGATTGGAACATGGACCATGAGGTCGTTCTGGCTGAACCGTTCATCGACCGTTTTGAATGGGACGAGGACACGCAGACCTACACTGATAACAGTGATCGCGTAGGCTCAACGTTCTCTCAATCGGACGGCACCAGTACGACAGGCCCTGCGTTAGACTCGGATCGTACCTATCTTGCGGAATACTTTGAGGCGAATCCCACCATGTGGGATGAAGCCTATCCGAAAGTTCCGCTAAGTTTGATTTACGAAAACGAGGGGGCCCTCACCCTTCATGAACAGAATCCAGAACTCGCCCGTGAATGGTGGGTCACGCTCTGGGTTTGGAACGACACTGCTCAGGAAGACGTTGATGAAGACGGCGTTGCGAACGATGCCGTTGACGGCGCAGGGACCCTCCTCGACAACGACATTGACGGGGATAACATCCCCAATTACCTTGACGAAGACATTGACGGCGACGGAATCCCGAATCCATACGATAAGGACATCTACAATCCAAACTCTGATGCGGTGGGCCTGTTTTTGGGCCTTCTCACGCTTTTGATTGTGATCGCAACGCTTCTCTGTCCTCAGTGGCTCCAATCCATGCCGGTTGAACGCATTGATCGCTGGACGCCTGCTCTTCGATTGAACGCCTTGGTGCTGACCATCATTGGGTTCATGTCCCTGATTGCTCCGCCGCAGGCGAGCGTGTTGATTCTTCTCTGTGTGGTGTGTTTGATTCTGGTTGCTTTTGGTTGGCGGCTCGACCGGAAAATTCCGGTATCGATTGCTTGTATCGCTGCACTCTCCCTGTTCCTCGTTATCTTCGAGTTTTATTCTGTTCAAACCGGGCACACCATTGCGCTGGCACTCTCGTTCATCGCCTTGACAACCGCTATGTCAGACTCACGAAACCAAGCTGGAACCACCCGTTTCGCCACCATCGATGGTGATACGAAGGCCATTCTTTACCTGGTCGTCATCGTCACATTTGCCCTGATGTATTTCGATGTCGTCGCTCGTGTGAACGGGTCTTTGGGCGAGTTCTTCACCCAAACATGGTGGAAAACAGATGTGCGCTCCGCTGGTGAAACCGTCACGGTGACCTCCGACCTTCACATGGGTGTGAATTCGTTGTTGCAAACCACGCTCCAAGTCGCTTTGGGCGCCTTGGTCGTCGCCATCCCCATCGGCTTGGGTACCGCGGTGTTCCTCTCCGAATACGCCAGTCCGAGGACGGCCAACATCGTGAAACCCATTTTGGAACTGTTGGCCGGCATCCCCTCTGTCGTTTACGGGTTCTTTGCCTTCGTCGTCATCGCTCCTTTGGTGGTCGACCTTGGAACGGTCTTTTTGGAGCGGGGGTGGATTGCAGAAGAACCACAATTGTTCAACCCGCTCAACGGGGCCATTGTGGTCGGCATCATGATCACACCACTGATCGCTTCCCTGTCCGAAGATGCCCTTCGTGCTGTTCCCGATAGCCTTCGACAAGCCTCCTACGCTCTTGGAGCCACCACCACGGAAACCACGGCACGTGTCACCATGCCCTCCGCTCTTTCTGGCATCCTCGCCTCGATCATCCTCGCTCTTTCCCGAGCGATTGGTGAGACCATGGCGGTCACCCTCTCGGTTGGGACCTTGGCGACCTATTCGGACAACATGTTCCGGTCGGCTCAAACCATGACCGCCTACATCGCTCAACGTATCGGTGGCGAACTTCCCATTGGTACCACGCCGTACTATTCCCTGTTCGCTGTAGGGCTCTATCTCTTTGCCATCACGCTTGGGCTCAACATGGTCGGCCACAAGATCATGACTCGCTTTCGGGAGGCGTACGATTGAGCGAATCCACCGAGCAAGTATTCGAGCCTCAGGACGAGGCGAAGGATGACACGAAGAAGGAAAACGCTACCAGCGATCGGCCGAGCCTCTTTGGCACCATTCACCTGCCAAAACGCTCACTTTCCCGACGCTACATGTCTGCAAAAATAGGCAAGGGCGTCTTTGTTTCCATCGCCGTGATGTGCGGTATCGCCCTCATCACCTTGCTTACACAAATCTCCGAAGAGGCGTTTGTCCCCGAGGAAGAAATTGAGGTTGACGGTGTTCGCTATCCCACCAAGACGGTTGCACAAACGCAACTTTCGTGGAAGGCGGAAACTTACAACCCTTCGTGGGCAGAGGATGATTTGCGTCAATCACGCTCCAACGTGACCATCGAAGCGTCGTGGGTTGAGACCTCGTTTGAGGCGTTTAACGATGATGGAGAACGATTTGTATCGTTGTCTGGAGAGAGCACGTTTGACTTGGAGGAAGACCTTGAGCGAGCGTTGTGCGATGCCGGTTTGGCACCGACAACGTACAAACCGGTCGAACCGTGGTCCATCTTTGACCTTCTCCCGGGTGAGGAACAAGCTGGTCTCGCCTACGACACCGGCTCATCAACGCGTATCAACATCTTCAACCGGTCTGCTGCGCCAACACCGGGGATGGGTGATTTTTGGGTCGATAGCGATGACGGAAGCCGATGGGTCTGGAAAGGCCTCAGGTGGGAGTCAGCGAACAACGACGCCTTCCTCGCCAACGTGCTCGACTTCATCGCTCCGCATCCAGAGGCGTTTGCGGACGGCAAACTTTGGATTCACTACACGCCCGTTGAACCGCTGTTCCGAGGCGATGGCGATTTGTGGCTGAACCGAACGGCGACCGGCATTGCTTCGTTCTCAACCATTGAGGAAGCCAGCATGTACAACAAAACCACCCGTTCATGGACGCCGGTCTCTCCCGCTGATGTTCCTGAGGCCCTCCTCAAACCACAGGAAAGCATTGAATCGTTTGTTCCAGAATTCTGTACCAAAGCCGAAACATCGGCATATATTTTGACATCGGGACAGGTGGGTGCTGCGGTCATTGGCGAATTCACGAACGAGAACGGCTATTCCATCGAAACCACGGCTGATTCAGGTCGTTCTCGTACGATTGAACTGACCGTCGCCATCACCAGCGGAGGGGAATCAGCGGCCTTCGTCTCCATCGTCGACGGTGACTTTGACCAGCACCATGTTGAATTGCAACCCTCGGGCGGCTTGAGCACCAACTGGCTCTTCATCAGCCACACGATGAACTACACCGTAACATACCTTCAAACCGAAGGGCCACCAGGTGATGCACGCGAAACATCGTACAATGAAATCGGAGGGTTTGCTCTTGGCAGTCCTGCCGATTGGTTTCAGTTCCGATTTGTGAACGACCAGGACCTTGACAACGACGGCATCATCGACGTTTGTGATGACGACATTGACGCAGACAACGATGAGAATCCTGTGCAAGGCCATCCAGAGCATTGCCCGGGTGAAGGCCGGTATGCAGATCCTTCTGAACCGTTGAGTTATTCGGCGTGGGTCTCAGCGAACGACGAAAACGAGGACGGCGTGCACGACGGCGTCAACGACCGTGATATCGACGGAGACGGTGTACCCAACCTCATCGACGGGCAAGGTCATTCTGCTGAAGACGCGTTTGCGGGTGCAGAATCACTGGCGGACGTCCCTGAGTTGTGGACGCATGCCAGCGAACTTGCGACTCTCAAGTGCGGAGAGAATTACAAAGCCAACGACCCTTCCTTTGCAGCGTTTGATTGCGAACAAGCCCGAGCCATGACCGACACGCCTCCCACGACAGCCCAAGCATGGTGCGATCAGGTCCGCTATCTCGACCAACTTATGTGGTTGGAAAAATGCGCAGCTCCTGAGCGATTCGAGTCTGGCGAGGCCATGTTCGAAGAACGAGATCCGGTGCTTCCAATGCTCAGCATGCTGAGCTTGGTCGGGATGCTCCTCATCATGCGAAAGCCAAATGCACTTTTGATGCGATTGCGCGCGATGTTTTTGTCACTCGGAAGCGATGAGCACGACGAGGATGTCATGACGCCGTGGTCGTGGTGTTCGTTTGCTACGGAACTCATCGGCCGCTTGGTTGGCATTGGGTTCCGTCTTGGTTTCTTCGTGCTCAGCGCCTCCCTCTTCTTCAGCACCTTTGCTGAAAACCAACAAACACTGCTGATACCGTTTACCTTCACCATCGGCGGCGCCGTGATGGTCATGTCAGGGATTGCGCTCCTTGTCTCGGTCACAGAGATTCTTGGCATTCGCCCGGAGACCCGCGTCCCTCGATCGGACGGGCTCGTCGATCTTGGCCTGCTGTTGTTCAGTGGCCTCATGATCTACATCGCGCTTCACTGGGTGCTCGTTGAAGGATGGCTCATCGGCGCCGTCACCTTGCTGATGATCATGTCCGGAATCAAACGATTGGTGCTCGCTGGCTTGCAGTTGACCAGAACGGAGAACATCCAGTTTGACCGATTGAAATTGGTGGTCAAAGGTCGTCAAGGATGGATCACCGCCAGCCTCGTGGCGTTGACGATTGCGCTTGTCTCCATTCCAATGTCCATTCACATCCCGTTTGTTTGGTCTGACTTCACGTCGTCCGAACCCTACAAGGCCGGCCTGCGTGCAGCGTTTTGGGGCAGTGTCTACGTGGTGGGCTACACGATGCTGTTCGCCATACCGCTCTCCATCGGTGCCGCTATTTGGTTGGAGGAATACGCTCCAAACAACCGATTGCGCCGGACCATCCAAGCCCTCATCACGAACCTCGCTGGTGTCCCAGCCATTGTCTTCGGTCTGTTCGGGCTCGCCATGTTCTTGACCGATCGTGGTATTGGATTGGGCCTTGGCGGAACCGTCATGACGGCCGGGATGACCATGGCCACCATGGCCATGCCAACCATTGTCATCTCTTCTCAAGAGGCTCTTCGAGCCGTGCCACCCTCCTTGCGAAACGGCGCCTTTGGTTTGGGTTGCACGAAATGGCAAGTGACCAAAGACCACGTTCTTCCTCACGCCATGCCCGGGATGATGACAGGGACCATCCTCGCCATGTCCCGCATTATGGGCGAGGCTGCGCCACTCATTTTGGTCGGAGCCGTCGCATCGGTGTTCACCGAACCGGATGCTTTCTTCTATGTATCCTACCAAGTCACGCCTTCACTGGACGGTCTTTTCGCATGGTTCCCTGGCATTGAGCCCTACCTCCAAAACATACCGCTTTGGGCGGACCGGGGACCCTTCTCTTCGGACCCCTCAGAGTACGTCGGCCCAGACTCCAACGACCGTGGCTTCTACACGGTCCTTCCCGTGCAAGTGTACCGTTGGACCGACATGCCGGCCATCGGTTTCAAAGTCGCTGCGGCAGGGGCCTCATTGGTCTTGCTTGGCACCCTGGTCGTCGTCAATTCAGCAGCTATCCTTCTCCGCGCCCACTTCAGGAGGTATTCGAAGACATGACGAACAACAGCGTATCCTTGGAACAATTGAACACGATGATCGACCGCCTCATTGAAGGTGATGGCGCGGTTGAGAATATCGAAGAACAACGGAAAGAGGTGCTCGAACAGGCGTTCGATGGCAAGGACGGCATCGGTCATGCAGAAGCCATGAGCGTGCTCACGTCACTGTCGGCCGATGACGGGGAGAACGCCTCCTCCGAATCCGCACTCATCAAGACGATGATGGACGAGTTGAAGGCATCCTCGGCCGACGAAGGCGCCGGGGACGCTACGGAGGATGAATCCGAGGCCGAACAGTCGCAAGATTCCACCGAGTCAGTAACCGATTCCGACGCAGCAGCAGACGCCCCACTCGTCGATGAAGCCGAACATGGAGGTGACGATGTTATCCCTGACTCCACCGACCAACTGGACATCGACGGCGACCCCCATATGTGGATCAAAAACATGGATTTGCACTACGGTAGCGCCCAGGCGATTTACAACGTATCCATTCCGTTCCAGCGCAACGCTGTCACGGCGTTGATTGGACCGTCTGGTTGCGGTAAATCCACGCTTTTGCGATGCTTGAATCGGATGAACGACCTTATTCCAATCTGCAAAATCGACGGGTCGATTGAACTTGATGGTGAGGAAATAATGGGGCGCGGTGCTGATTTGGTGACCATCCGTCGCCGTGTTGGGATGGTGTTCCAAAAGCCCAACCCGTTTCCAAAATCCATCTACGACAACGTGGCCTACGGGGTTCGACTTCACTACACGCCGAGCCGGCGCGAACTTGACCGGATTGTCGAGGAGTCGCTGAAACGAGCGGCGATTTGGGAGGAAGTGAACGATCGGCTCCACGAGCTGGGCACCAGTCTTTCGGGCGGCCAACAGCAGCGCCTGTGCATTGCGCGAACGATCGCAGTTGAACCAGAGGTGATTTTGATGGACGAGCCGTGTTCCGCTTTGGACCCCATCGCTACGGCAAAAATCGAGGAACTTATTCTTGAACTGAAAAAGCACTTCACCGTCGTGATCGTCACCCACTCGATGTCACAGGCTCAGCGTGTCAGCGACTACACGGGCTTCATGTACCTCGGTCGCTTGATTGAATTTGACAAGACGGCCAAGATTTTTGGCGATCCGAAAGAGGAATTAACCGCTCGGTATGTCTCAGGTCGTTTCGGTTGAATCCATATCTCTCTATAGGCATACACAATATTCCTCCGACGACACTATTGCCTTCTGAACCCTCTGCGAGTTGAGGGGAGCATCTGGACGTTTCGACCGAACATTACCGGACGCTCTTCCTCTCTGACTGGCATCTTGGGCTTAACGGCGTCAAATCCGCTGAACTGCTTGCTTTTCTTGAGACCCACGACGCCGAAACGATCTATCTTGTCGGCGACATCATCGACCAGTGGGTTTTGGGGCGCAAATGGTCGTGGAACGAAGACTGCGACAACATTCTCCGGAACCTGATGCAGAAGGCCGAACGCGGCACCAATGTGATTTACATCCCTGGAAACCACGACGACAGTTTTCGAGCTTGGGCCAATGCCTCCATCAATGGGATTTCGGTCCAACGAGACGCAGTGCACACCACGGCAGACGGTCGTCGTTTGTGGGTGATTCACGGCGATGAGTTTGATTTGTTCATGCGCCACAGCAAAATGTTGTGCCATCTCGGGCACATCGCCTGTCAGTTTCTGATGAAATTAAATCGCCCCGTCGCTTGGGTACGCCATCGCTTGGGGATGCGACCGTGGTCGTTGGCTGCGGCTGCGAGGCGGGCACTGCAAAAGAGCAGCAAAACCTACCGAAGGTTCGCTGAAACCGTGACCGAGGCCGCCCAACGAGCAGGCTATAATGGGGTCGTCTGTGGCCATATTCATCGTGCCGAATTTCGAACCATCAACGGGATTGAGTACTGGAACGACGGCGATTGGGTGGAATCCTGTACCGCCACAACGGAAGCCATGGACGGCACGATGGGCATTCTCCACTACGCTCCATCGACGTCCACCATTCAGGCCTTGCGAACCCGCGCAGCGCAGCGACTGGCAGAGGTGGAACCCCCGTTGGCGCTCGAGAATGCTTCATCAAGGCTCATGGAGGCCTTGGCTTGAAGATCGCTTACGCGCTTGCAGGCGAGGGCCGAGGTCACACCACGCGAGCCCTCACACTCGCCGATGGGCTCATCGCCCAAGGGCACGAAGTGATGTTTTTCACGTGCGGTGATGCTATTGACCTTCTTCGAGAACGTTTTGGCGAAGAAGCGGTGCACCATCTTGAAACACCAAGGTTTGTCATCGTGCGAAATCGTGTGTCCTATCTCCGTACGGGCTTGGGATCTCTGCGTTTTTTTCTCGGACATCGTCAACGACGAAAGGCCGCCATTGAACAGCTTCGCACATGGGGCCCAGACGCCTTGATCACCGATTTTGAACCCACCTTTGCAGGTGTTGCACGCCGCCTCGGTGTGCCGTTAATTTCCTTTAATTCTCAACGATTTGCAATCGATGCGAAATTGAAGCATCTCCTGAATCGAAGGCAGCGATTGAAACTCCTTCCAATCAAAATCATGTGTCGTGTCTTTGCTCCCCGCCCCGACCTCAGTCTCGTCTCAAAAGGCTTCAATTTGGAGGCCAACAAACCATCTGCACATCTCCTCGGCCCGATGCTTCGCCCTGAGTTTACCATGGATTCATGGCGCCCGGCAGGCACCCACGCCATCGCATATCTCCGTCACAGCGTGCTGCACCATCTGCCTGCCCTTGCTTCGCATGCGGAATCACACGGTTTGATGCTCAAACTCTACGGGCACTACCCCGACGAGGTACCTGCAAACGTGGAGGTTCGACCCATTTCCAACGATGGATTCATCGAAGATTTGGTGACTGCGGATTGGATTGTTCAAACCGCTGGTACGCAACTGCTCGGCGAGGTCGGCTGTCTCGGTCTCCCTTCACTTTGTTTCCCGGAACCCGGGCAAGTCGAACAGGAAATCAACGGTGCGCTGGCGACCAACACCTTTCCACATGTTGAAGTCGTTCATCCTCGTTCAACGTCCACCGCTCAACTCGACGAGGTCCTTCAGCGGCTGAAAGCGCCCGGGCCCCGCCCAATCATACAGAACGGCTGCCAACAAGCTGTAGAGATTATTTGCTCGTTTTTGAACCAACTTCGCGACCATCAGCCGAGCGTTGACGCACCTCACCACCGTCTTGAATTGGCCGCCGGCGGATGATGGCACCACCGGCAAACCGAAGGGCTATCAACGGCCTTCTCCCACTGGCTTCCATGTCGTGGGAATTTGTGGATGTCGGTCGGCTGCGGCCTCATGAACAAACCCTCCCCTGGCGCGTTGAGGAGATGACTGAAAAAATTCAACGCAACGGTTTCTTTCACAAGCCGTTGCTTGTTGACCGAAAAACCATGACGATACTCGACGGCCATCACCGGCATCAAGCCAGCCTCCGTTTGGGATTGAAGCGCGTACCCGCCCTCGTGTTTGACTATCAGGACGATGAACGCATTGCAGTGGAGGCGTGGCCCCCTGCTCCTGCGAAATCCGTCAGCAAGGCGTTGGTGGTGCAGATGGCCACGAACAGTCTTCTTATGAAGCCCAAGTCATCAAAACATTGCATTGATGTTGAAATCCCGCAGTTGAGAATACCGTTGTCGTCGCTCATTTCTTGATGGATTGGAGCATGTCAGCCACGCACGGTTTGACGTGCGTCCAAATCGCTGCGTGAACATCCTCGACTTTCTCGCGTGTGTGAATGATGGGATAGCCGCTTTGGTCCGCCTTGTCCATGAAGGCCTTTCGAAGGAGTTTTTGGTATTCCAAAAACGATCGGGTGATGGAGGGCGAGAGGGCCATATCGGCACCGGCTTCGTAGTGGTTGAGTTTGGTTAGCGATTCGTTGTACATCATGCGGTTGAGCAGGCGGCGACCACCGGCTTGGAGCACCACGGTTACATCGGGTTGAGGTAGGTCGCTGTACAAACCACGAATCCAGTCTTCGTCGCCGCCGCGAATGGATTCTCGAATCAGCGGTGTCATCGTATAGCGGTCGGCGATGACGACGAAACCGGCCGCCAGAAGGGGTTGGATTTGGTGGATGTACTGGTCGTGAAGGTCGGTTGCGTAAAGCAAGGCTCGTGTCCTCCAATTCAGTTGATGCAGCGCCGTGTTCGAACTCTTGATGAGGCCTGCTAACAGCGTTGAGCGGGCGAGACCGACGATGGAAACGGCGACGCCATGAGCTTTGAGTCGCTCACTCAGCAAACGAGTGTGCATGGAGCGGCCGACGTGGTCGGGTCCTTCGATCACGATGAGCTTGCCTTCGGTTGTCATACTTCGTCCTCCTCAAGCGCACCCCAGTCAAACGATGACATACGAATCATTTCGGCGGTCCGGTCGTTTTCATCAATGGGGTCAATGCTGCTGAAGTCGATGTGTTCGGAAATCAGTGCACGAACCCGAGTTTGAACCTCGGCAACCGTCCCCATGGCATCCACTCGGACAATACGTTCCTCGCTGACCAACCCGTCATAGACGTCCTTGATTTTTCCTTGGAGAATTTTGTAGGATTCGAACGGGTCAAACGTCCACCCCATGTCGAGTCCGGCCTCGTAAAACTTCAGCGTTGGTCGGCCCGTCACGATTCGGTCGTAACCCACCTCGGGCGGGATATCAAAATACAGGGTAATGTCAGGCTCTCGCGCATAGGAATAATTTCCCTCAATGGTGGTTCTCTCAACGCCTCGCGCCCCATCACGAGCCATCGCAGTAAACTTGTATCGGTCGCAAATGACGATGCCACCCACCTCGAGCATGGGCTCAATTTGTTTGCTCCATCGGTCTGCGAAATCAGCGGCGTGAATGAGATGGAAGGTCAACGGTTTCAACCGCTTGGTATCTTTTCCGACCTTGGTTGCTGCTGCGACAACGGGGCTGGAGTTCCATTCGGTGTGGTGGACGGGAAGGCCGAGGGCATGTATCCAGTTGAACAGGAGCATGGCCTGCGTGGATTTTCCACTGCCGTCCATGCCTTCGACGGCGATCAAAATTCCTCGGTCTTCATTGCTCAAGAGACCATCCCCAAATGTCTTGCTTTTTCTTCCCTTTTTGAATCCTCGTCATGGAATTTTGAGGAGTATAGGGTGGTATAGAGAAGAGGTGCGCGTCCGTCTTCTCGCCTTAGGCAGATGTTCATCACGAAGCGTACAGAGGGCAGCGTTCCAACCTGCGAACCGCTACGGACTGCGATTTCATCCTGTCCTGCGCTGATGTTCATCGCGAAGAGTGCAGGAGGCAGGATTCGAACCTGCGAACCGTTACGGACTGGGACCTCATCCCAGCGCCTTTGACCAAGCTGGGCGACTCCTGCGCCGACCCTCGCTCTGCCCTCGCGTATATCAACACCGCGACCTTTCCTCAAGCCTGCTCGTCGAAGAAGATGGCGACTTCATCCAGCGCTTTTCGGTGAATGTCGGGAACTTCAGCATCATCGGCGGGATAGCCCACGGGCATGACGAGCATGGCTTCCTCGTGCTTGGGGCGACCCAGAAGTTCCCGCAGGAACCCCATCGGTGAAGGCGTGTGCGTGAGGGTCACCAGGCCCATGTGATGAACGGCCTGGATGAACATCCCGGCGGCGATGCCGCACGATTCAACGGTGTAGTAGGTCGGCCCCCACTCGCCGTTGTCCCGCTGTCGCTTCTTTTGCTTGAAAAGCACCACGACCCAGGGTGCGTCCGTGAGGTGGGCTTTGACGGCGTCCGTGCCGAGCGGCGCCAGCACTTCCGACCATGCTTCAGGCATGCGTTCGCTGTACGTCTTCCGCTCTTCGGCCTCAGCCGCATCGCGAAGTTTTGCCTGCAACTCCTCGCTGCGGATGGCGACCCAGGTCCACGGCTGGAGATGCGCGCCGTTGGGTGCCGTTGAGCCGGACAAAATGGCCAATTCGATGAGGCGACGATCCACGTCTCGAGACGAAAAATGGCGGGTCGTGCGGCGCCCCCTCAGTTCGGCGTAATTCGCCTCGGCGAGCGCAAGCATGTCCTTTGGCGTCCGTTCGGCCCACTGCAACGGGATGAAAGCGTGGTCGTCCATGGGGCTCATGGCGATTCAGCGGTCGCTGGTTGATAAGCACAATCAGGTCAAGCATTGAATTCACGAACTTCGATGTGGAGTTCGTTCCGGCGCATGAACGGGAGCGTTGTCCACGGGTTCTCGTACACGGCCAGCACCGCCGGCCCCACCGCTACGTAGCCTTCTCGCTCAATCGCGGCGCGCAACTCATTCTCAACTCGTGCCGTTTTCTTAGGCGTCGTGCGGCCGCTGAACCGGGCCACAGCCATCGTAGCAGCGGACGTTGGATGGAGGCGAACACCCGCGTCGTTGGGTGTCGGGAGCGTCTCAAGTGCGTAGGCCGACGGCATCGTGAAGGCCATCCACCCCGAATCTTCCCCTTCCCACATGTGGACCGGGGCTGTCATTGCGATGGAGGTTCGGTCGCTGTTTCCGCCGAAAATATAGCCAGCGATACGCCGAAAACCACCGGAGGCTGCCCCGCCGTCCCGCCCAGCGGTTTGGACGCGTGCCTGCACCGTGGGAGCGTACCGTCGCACCTCAAAATCGCCGTGAGAACTCACGACTTCGTAGACCGGTTCTTCAAGCCGTTCAGCCACAGTACGCCCTTCTGGTTCAAGCCTTTGAGGAATTGTGTTCGCTTGGCCAGCGACCTCGTTGGCGCAGCCAGGCTTCGCTGCAGAACATCAAGCCGTACACCGAGGCGAGCCACAGGGTGGGCCTTCCCCATGTTGAGAGGGGTGAATCATCGGGCAGCACGCCGCTTTGGAACGCAAGCAGGCAGCACAGCCACACCAAGGTCGCTCCGTGCACCATCCACCTCACGGCACTCAACAGTTCACGGGAGGTGGCTTCCATCTCCCGAAGTTCTGCTTTGGTCAGCAGGGCGGAAACGCCGACGATTCTGTCGAGCGCTGAGCCACCGTTCCAGCGAATGCGTCCGAGTTGGAATCGCGTGAGGTACTCGATGGCGGAGAACAAGGTCACCCACACCACGACCACCTCAAGGAAGGGCTCAGCGCCTCGCAGGTCAAGCGAGCCCCATATCGTCCAGCCGAGCAGCACCCACAACCACAGGACCTGCAGTGTTTGGAAGGTGTGAGCAAAGCGACTCAATTTCTGAAGGAGTTCGGTATCGTGTTCAAGCACCCACTCGAGCACCAGCACGCCCACAGCCGCCAAACAGGTCGTTGCACTGACCAAAAGCCACCAACCCGAGAGGTCCGCATCGCGCCATGCCAACATCAGGGCCGCCATCACCCAGCCGAGCACGAGGACGGTCGCCACGTTGGTCGCCGCCTGCATCGTGTAGAGGGGGTCTCGACCGTCACGAAGCACTGCGAGCCCGCCCATGAGTTTCACTTCAAACGCTGAATCGTCCACGATGCCATGGCCTGCGGCCGCCATGCCCCCAGCGGATTTGATTCGGGCTGCCTCAACGATGCTCTCGGCTGCCCCGTACTCCCACGAATCACCACCGCTCCACGACGAGCCCCGACTTGCGGCGTGGGCGGCTCCCGCTCCTCGGGAAGGACCGCCACGGGCAGACCGAGTTCTGGCCCACGCCCGAATTTCTGGCGTGATGATGTCCTCCACCTGGTCTTCGTTAAGCGGTGCACCGTGGTCGGTGTAGAGCCAACGGCATTGGATGGGAACCGGCTTGGCGTCCACGTCGGGCGCGACCATCTGGAATTGGCCCGGGCCAAGGGTGGGGAGCTGGGCCACCAAATCCTGGTCACCTCCACTCTCCTTCAGCAAATGCCGGACTTTTTCGACGTCTTGCGGTTGGGTGAATCGTCCGATGAACGTGGTGTTGGCCTGGGCCAGGATCTTGTAGTCCACGTCGCTGACGTTTTGGGTGGCGAGCACGCACGCGACACCGTATTTTCTGGCCTGTTTGAAAATCAGTTTGATGAGGTCTTTCGCAGGAGGGTTTCGCGGGTGGGGCGGGAGGTAAGGCGCGACTTCATCCATGAAGAACAGCAATTTGAGTTCACCATCAGCGGGTTGCTGCGTAAGCATCCAATCGTACAGTTCCCGGGAGAGTTCTTGGACGAAGTACTGCTTTTGGTTCTCGTCTTGGATGGTGTTCAGGTAGACGATGTTGAGCGGGATTTTTCCAGGAACGGCCGGCTCTACGAAAGCATCGATGTCGATGGGCACCCCGTTGGAGAACAGCAGTTGATTGACACCGGAAGAAAACGCAGCGAGCCGTCGTGCAAGGTCGTTGCGTGTGGTCTTTGGCAACCGCTCCTCAAAATCCGTGAGGCGATGTTCCGCCATGACCTCGTTCCACGTCGGCGGGCTTTCTCTGTCCTCATCGTCATCTGCGAAACATTCGGGGTACAGGTGGCGCGTGAATTCTTGATGGGGTTCTCGCACCACGCGTGCGAGGGCTTGGAAGTCTCCGACATCAAGACCACAACGGGTGCCTTCAACGAGGATTTCGTAAAGGAAGGGTTTGACCGTCTTTCCCTGCGTTTTTTCCACGTCATAGCCGGCCAAGTTGGCAAACCCGGCCGCCACCATGTCCCATGCCGTGATGGCTTCTTCCGCATCCAAATCGGCGGGAGGTGCACGAAACGGGTCGATGCACAACGGCAGTCCCTTGCTTCGCAGCGGGGTCCAAATCCGCACTTCACACCGGTCGAGCAGGCGCTTCGCTCGAGCGACGATACCGTCCTTTTCCTCCAAATCATCCATGTCGATGCCGAGGGCCAAACGCGCCAAGTCGCCTTGCGGGTCGATGATGAGGGAGGGAATACCCGCCAGTGCTGCCTCTTCGATGAGGGCCTTGGCCATGACCGTTTTTCCCGAACCGGTGGAACCGAGCATGGCGCCGTGGCGAGCGAGCACCTGAGGGGCGATGTCAATGGCCTCTCCGGTGTCGCGGCGCGTTCCCAAAAAGAGCCCTTTTGGCTTGTAATGGCGCATTGAATGTGGAGCGGACGATGCGTTTTCTTCGCCCACTGCATCGGGCTCCATGGCAAACAAGTCGTTGACCAGCCCGCCCAGCGGCAGGTCATGTTCAGTTTCGGACGGGGAGGGAGCGGGCGGCTCACCACCATCCTCCTGAGACACCATGGGAGGCCGAACACGGTTGGGGGTCTTCAAAGGCGCGACGAGCACGGTGGGCAAAACGCACACTCAAGGAGGAGAAGCGACACGCCGGAGCATGGAACGTATTCCCATGGCTCGCCCATCTTGGGACGACGACATGCGCACAGCTGCACTCAGCACCCTCGACTCCCTGCACTGGGTCAAAGGGCCCCAAGGCAAAGCGTTCGGGCACGAATTTTCCCAATACTGTGGAGCCGTTCAAGGCACGCCCTGCCAGAGCGGTTCTGTTGCGCTTTGGGGTGCGCTGCGGCTGTTGGATATTGGGCCCGGCGACGAGGTCCTCGTTCCCTCGCTGACCTACATCGCGACGGCAACCTGCGTATCGCTCGTTGGCGCAACACCGGTGTTCGTTGATGTTGAACCTGACCATTGGTGTGTCGACTTTGCTTCACTCGAAGCAGCGCGCACAGCGCGAACCAAAGCGGTGATCGCCGTTCACTTGTTCGGGCAAATGTGCGATGATGCACTGGTTGCGTGGTGTGAACGCCACGACATCGCCTACATCGAAGATGCAGCTCAAGCCCACGGCGCCGTGGCCGCATCGGGCATCAAAGCGGGGGGCGTGGGCGACGTTGCTTGTTTCTCCTTTTTCCCGTCGAAAAACCTCGCCGTAGGGGGCGAGGGTGGGATGATGATGACCAAGCGAGAAGACCTCGCTGCACGAATGGATGCGCTGGTCAATCACGGCCGAGATGCACGGCTGGAATCTCACGAACTCGGCTCAAATCTGCGTATGTCCGAGGTTACTGCTTCCATCGGTCGTGTGCAACTCCAACGCTTGGAGGGGTGGTTGGAGCGCCGCCGCGCCATTGCCCGACAATATCACGAAGCCTTTGCTTCGTTGAACGGACTTGCCACTCCCGCTATCCGCGATGGGACGAAGCATGCTTGGCACCAGTATTGTTTGCTGGTGGATGAGCCCGAACCGTTTCGCCAAGCACTGGAAACGGCCGGTATCGATACTCGGGTGTACTACGCCACGCCGTGCCATCGACAACAGGTGTATGCCAACCACCCGCAACATCACGACGCCTTTGCTGTGACGGACGCCATCGCTCATCGTCTCGTGGCCATCCCCGTGTTTCATCAGATGACGGACGGTGAGGTGGAGCGCGTCATCGACGCCGTGGTCTCATTTGCTGCGTTTTGAGAGGGTTTCGGCGAGGGCGCGGTTTGACCACGACCCCAAACCGGTGATTTCGTGTCCCGCCCATGCGGGTAGAACAACCGATGTCTGACTCGACGGAAGTTCAACCTCGGCCAAAACAAGACCCGCCAGTGCACCTTCAAATTCATCCACTTCCCAAAGAATTCCATCGGGGCCTGGAAGAACATACCGGATTTTTTCAACGAATGGAAACGGCCCTTTGGCAAGGATCATTCGCGCCATCGACTCGTCGACCGTCCATTCCAATTCAATGGCCGTGTCGTCGGCAATTCGAGATTTGTAGGAGATGATGAACGCCTCGTTTATTTGGCGTAAACGGGTGGTCCAAGATTCAACGGCCCCCAGGAATCTCAATTCGTCCTCTGAAAGGCTGCATACGCTGTGCCCTCCGAGGCAGAGCGCCCCGTTTTGTAGGGTAAACAAGTCACCCACACCGTAATGTTGCCGGATGGCAATGCGCTCCGCCCCTTCTCGCCACGGCTTCTCTTCTCGTGCATCGACAAGAAACCGCCGCTCTATTTCGGTGAACTCATCCACGGACATCCTCTCCAGTGTGCACGTGAGGCTGGGTCTGCACCATCACGAATTGCACGTCTTCGATAAGTTCCGTTCCCGGTGGGCCCAACGTGACGCGGTCAATTTTGAATCGGTCATCGTCAAGGAGGGTGGCATCCCCTCGAGCCAACCTCGCTTCCAGTTGTCGGGACGTCGAAAAGGCCCGCCAAATCAACCAGGCCGGAAAGACCAGACTGAGCGAAGCCAACATCATTTCAAGAAACATGCCACATCACGCTGTTCGTTGAAGCAGGCCGTCCCACGAGGCTTTGGCATAGGCTTCAGCCGCGGCCTTGGGATCGTCTGCTTTGTGGATTCCTGAACCAACGATGATGCAATCCGAGCCGGCGAGCACGGCTTCGGTCGGGTCGCCGTAGCGTTGTCCCATCTCACCATCACCCACGGCGAGGTTGACGCCAGGCGTCCAAATCATTTTCTCGTCGCCAACTACCTTTCGAAGATTCGCCAGTTCAGCCGGCCTCGAACCGTTCCCGATAAAGCCGAAGACACCGGGATGAACGGCTCCTTTTTCCACAACTTCCTGCGTGTATCCAGGATGAAGGAGATTCCCGCGACTAGACATCTGTGCGAGAAGGAGCACACCTCCAGACCGACCCACGTCTGTCCACCCGGCTTGCAACCCGTCGACGACGTCCGGTCCACTGATGAGGTGAGCCGTGACCAAATCCGACCACGACCGAATATCGTAGATGCCGGCCATTTGAGACCGACTGATCTTCCCAATATCGGCGAATTTCCGGTCTTCAAAAATGAGAAGGTTGGCTCGATGGGCGGCTTGACAAAATTCAGCCCATGCATCTGCCGTCCAATCATCCACGAGGTCAACGTGGGTCTTGAGGGCCGCCACATGTTCACCGACGTCCTCGATAAGGCTGAACAGGCCGGCCATGGTGTTTCGGTCTGCGGCCAAGCAAACCAAGGATTGCTTGGCGGTGGCCACTTCCATGTAGCGCTTTGAAAGCGTCGTCGTCGCAGCCTTCCAGCGTTCCCCCCATGCTTCGGCCGGCTCCATGGTTACGGCTGTGCGCCTCCCGTCCTCAATGCTTGTGGCGATGGCGGGTTCGAAAAATGAACATCATGTTCATGATGCACCCGTTCATCCGAGGTTCATGCGACAGGCGGTTTTTCTCACCTTCCTGTTGTTGTTGATGCCACTCTCCGGGTGCATGGGTCAAACAGAATCTTCCACCAACGGCGAGGAAGAGCGCATGTATCCTTCCATCTGGGACCGTCATACACTGGACTGGAACTGGACCGGCTCGTACGCTCGCGTGCTTCAAGACGGGCCGCATGAACCTCTGCCCGTCCAAGAGACCTTCATCGAAGTGGATACGACGGGGACATGGGAGGGCGGCCCAAACACTGCAGAAGTTCACCTTTCCTACTGGCTGCCGTCCAACACCGAGGCGGGCGAGCAAGTGCCTGTTATCGCCGTGGTCAGCCCATATTTTGACTACGGCTCCCCCGGTAGCCAATCCAGCCCCACCAACGTGGTCAGTGCGGGGCGCGGGGAGTTCATCTACGACAATTTCGTTCCCCACGGCTACGCCTTGGCCCAAGTGGCGGTGTTCGCCACCGAAGAGAGCACCGGGTGTTTCGATTACCGCGGCGACGGCGAGGGCCAAGGCATTCACGAAGCGGTGGAGTGGCTCGGCACGCAAAATTGGAGCAACGGTCATGTGGCCATTTACGGGAAATCCTACGAGGGCGCGACAGCCTGGGAAGCAGCCGCTCAGGGCAGCCAGTACCTCAAGACCATCGTCCCCATTTCCGGCACCACAGCCCTCGGCCCTCTGCTCTACAAAAACGGGAGCGCCGAGGCCCGAAGTCAAGTCATGCACTCGAATTACGGGGGATCCATCCTCGACTACGACAGCAACGATCTCGACAACATGTGCGGGGATGTGGTCGAAGGTTTCCTTGCCGGTCCAACCCGATATGGCCTCGGTGAGCTTGACCCCTACATGGACAACTACTACGATGAGCGAAGCCACATTGACAAAGCCCTGGGCACGTACAACGGGAGCATCTACTGGGTGCAGGGCATGCAGGATTGGAACGTCGACCCTCACCAGGTCTTTGGTGGACCGCCAGGGACGCATTGGTATCAAACGTACATCGACGCAGGATACGAAGTGGGCGGGATGTTGGGCCAGTGGGAACACAACTATCCTGATCAGTGGACGAAACACAACAACCAGGAATCCGGTTATGGTGGTGAAGCCATTCACAACATGACCCGTTGGGATTGGGGACAAGACCTGTTTGAATGGATGGAATACTATCTCAAGGGCATCGGTGAGCGCCCCGCTCTTCACGCCCAAATACAGCGCAACGATGGCCAGTGGCGCATCGAAGAGACCTGGCCACCGCTCGATGCAGCGTGGGAGCCCGCCACGTGTTCAGCGAGCGGGTCCGTGGGAGCGTCGTCAACCTTCGTCGTGGCCTGTGATGCGATGTCAATGGACCACGACACCCACATCAGCGGCCTGCCAACCTTGCACCTGGACGTCACGCCTTCGTTTGACGGGGGGCAGATCTTTGCGGAACTGCGAGACGCAGAAACCGGGCTGCGCTTTGGCCATGCCACCATGGACGTGCGCTACCACGCGGGAGGATACGATGCGCAGACCGTGGTCCCCTTTGCGCCCGTCACGATGCTGATGGAATTTCAGGGCATGGACGTTATCCTTCCCGCAGGCCATGCACTGGAGATCGTTTTGACCCAATCGGGTGAAGATTACCTTCCACCTGCTTGCAGCAACACCTGCCCCATCACGGTAAACTCGGGCGAGCTGACGCTTCCCGTCATCGACCGTGAGGGCGCCAACATCCTCATCACGCCGCAAGGCGAAGACGCCGCCAACAACCAGTAATGCTGCTCGGCGCTCAGCATGAGCGCTCGCAGGTCCTGAACAGAGGAAGTTGCGCATTTGCTCCAAAAATGAATATCTCATCGCGCAGATGACACATCACCGACCAATTTTCCTCCCAAGGGAATAATCAATTGAGCGATAAATTTACATTTAAATCCTCATATGATTGCATTAAAACGATTTTTTCTAAGCGTATGGTTCATATACCGCCGTCAAAGCGACGCATTTGATACCCATGTCAGAAAAAGCAAAACTGGAGTACATTTGGCTCGACGGATACGAACCCACGCAAAACATGCGCAGCAAAACCATGGTCCGCTCGGACTTTGGTGGCACGATTGAAGAATGCCCCATGTGGATGTTTGACGGTTCGTCCACGAAGCAAGCCGACGGTAGCTCCTCCGATTGCCTGTTGAAGCCCGTGAACATCTTCCCAGACCCCCAGCGCGTGAACGGCTACCTCGTGATGTGCGAAGTCCTGAACCCTGACGGCACCCCTCACCCGAGCAACGGCCGTGCGACCATCGACGACGACGACAACGATTTCTGGTTTGGCTACGAGCAGGAATACTTCATCATGGACGTTGACACCCAACTTCCCCTTGGCTTCCCCGTTGGTGGCTACCCCGGTCCACAAGGTCTCTACTACTGTTCGGTTGGTGGAAAGAACACCCACGGCCGAGCCCTCGTTGAGGAGCACGCAGATCTCTGCCTTGAGGCTGGCATCAACTTCGAAGGCATCAACCAAGAAGTGGCCTGCGGCCAGTGGGAGTTCCAAATCTTTGCCAAGGGCGCCAAGCAGGCCGGCGACGAACTCTGGGTTGCTCGCTACCTCCTCGACCGCTTGACCGAGAGCTACGGCTACTACATCGAGTATCACCCCAAGCCGATCAAGGGCGACTGGAACGGCTCGGGCATGCACGCCAACTTCTCGAACGGACTCATGCGGGACAAAGGCGGCAAGGAACTCTTCGACAGCATTTGCGAAGCGTTCGGCCAGAACATCGAGAAGCACATGGCCGTTTACGGTGCGCACAACGAAGAGCGTTTGACGGGCCTCCACGAGACGCAATCCATCGACCAGTTCTCCTACGGTGTCTCTGACCGTGGTGCATCGATTCGTGTTCCTGCCTCCGTTCCCACCGACGGCTGGGTTGGTCGACTCGAAGATCGCCGACCGGCGTCCAACGGCGACCCCTACAAGATCGGTGCCGTGATCATCTCGACCACGAAATCCGTCTGCTGAGGCTCACGCCGCTGCTTCACGCCGCCGCAATCGGCGCACGCCGATGAGGACCGCAAGGATGACAGCCAAAGTGAACACGTTGGCGACGATCATCGCCAGCGAATCGACGAGGATTCCGTAAACGAGCCACAAGGCCAGGGCTAACGTAACCACGCCGAAGGCGGTCAGAGAGATGCCTTCGTGCCGTTCGTGAACCCACACGTCTCGAATTTGTGGGATCCACGCAACGATGCCCAACGCACCGGCCAGAAGGCCGATGGCTTCAATCCACATCGCGGGCATGATGGTGCACCTCGTTGCGACGTGCTTCAAGGCTTCTCTTGGTGTTGACCCAATCCATCGTTGAGCGATGGTGTCGAGAGATTGAGTGAGGCGACCGTGGACCAAGGGATGTCTTCAGGCGTTTTTCGGCCTACAACGTGCATCTTCAGCGTTTTTCCAAACGGGAGTTTGGCCTCCATGTGTCGCTCACCAGCATGAAGGCTGAGATGACTTGGTGGTGCGGTGAACAGGGACAGGAATCCCTTCGGATGCCGAATGGAGCCTTTCAGAGGTGTCCTGCGCCCCTCTTGCCATTCATGAATGGCATCTCCAAGGCCTAAATCCAAGACGTCGCCCTTGCACATCAGTCCGCCGTTCAACTCCACTTCATCCCAGGTGCCAAAACCCTGCAACGTTTCCAACAGAGCCTCATTCAACTCTCCGGGGTTTTCCTCCTCCAGAAGGCCAATGAAGCCAGCTTCATCTTTGACAATACTGCCGAGGTCCATGACGTTGGAGGGCCAATCCAAGTTGCGATTGGTAAAGGCCAACACAACCCGCACATCAACACCGTCATCCTTCCCCACGCGCTCGTTGTGCATCGCCACCAGCATCCTGGACTTTCGAGCAATGCGCTGGTTGACCGTGCTGTGGTTGTGGATTGTTCCGTTCTTCCGATGTTGAATGAATTCCTCATCCGCATTGATTTCAAAGGACCCCGACCAGTGTTTTTGTTCGACCACGAGCAGGGTGTTTCCACCGACGATGACGAGGTCAATTTCACGCTTTCCGCCCTGCTCAGCATCCGGTATGCGCACGGATTCAAACACGTGCCAACCGTTCTTTTTCCCAGCAGCCCTGCTGATTTTTGCAAGACGCTGTTCCGCTAATTCACCGGCACGGTGAATCTCGTCCGGCGGATGATGCCGTCGTCGTTCTCGCCACCACTTCCATCGTTGTGCGAGGTTCATGGTGCTCACCGCAAGAGCTCATGTACGCTGTTCACGATGATGTTGGGGCGTTGTTCAGCCCCTTCAGGAAGGGCGTCAACATCGGCCTGTGTTGCCTCGCCAGAAAGCACGAGGATACCGACAACACCCGCACGGCTGGCCATCGCCATGTCCGTGTAGAGGCGGTCGCCCACCATGGCGCAGCGCTCCGGTTGGAGTCCGAGCGCCTCGATCTTGTGAAGGATCATACCGGCATTGGGTTTGCCCGTGATGTGTTCGGGTTCAACCCCCGTGGTCGCTTTGAACATCGCAAGATACGCACCGACATCGGGCAATCCTCCATCAGGGCTCGGACACACCATGTCGGGGTGGCTGGCGACGAGTGGCACGCCTGCATGCATGTGGATGCTGGCTTGAGCGATTTTGTCGTAGGTCAGTTCCGTGTCGTAACCCAGCACCACGTATTCGGGCGTAGAACTCTGTGTCTCCACACCGATCGCTTCGAGCATGCTGCGCATGCCTTCGGTACCGACCAACCACGTCTTTGTGATGCCGTTCTTTTGCAGCCAGGCCAAGAGGTCGTGGGTTGACAACAACACGTCGTCTTCTTCCGCTTCAAGCCCGAGCGCGTGAAGTTTGGTCACGTATTGCGCCACGGATTTTGATGAATTGTTGGAGAGGAAGTACCGCTGCACGCCTCGTTGTTTGCATCGTTCAAGAAAAGCCTCAGCCCCTTCAATCAGTTCACCACCCAAGTAAATGGTCCCGTCAAGGTCGAGAAAAACGGCGTCGATGTCCGTGAGGGATGCGTCCATGCTGCCACCTTAGAACATCAAGGTCTTGAACATGAACCATGGAGAGTGGAGGTTTTCCTGCGCTTCTTTGCTCGCAATCATTTCCGTCATCATCTCTTGAATCGCTGGCTTCTTCGATGCTTTACCGACAAACCAGTTGAGCAGCCATGCACGGCGGCTCATCTTTTGCATACGGAACGAGTTGGTCAACTCCGGACCAAGCGCCTTCCACAGGGCTTCTTGATACGCTTCCGGGGCCTTTTGCTGGAGGATGTGCTGCGCCGCCATTTCACCGCTCACGAGCGCATTACCAACGCCTTCGCCGCTGAACGGGTCCACCAGCGAAGCGGCGTCGCCCACGAGGAAGACGCCTTTGCTCGCCGAGCGGCGAGGTTGTCTGCTGGCTTTTTTCCTTGGTGAACCGAACGGCAGTTGCCAGCCTTTGCCGGTGCCCGGAATCATGGTCGCTTCAGCGAAGCGGTCTTTGAACAACGGATGTTCGGCGATGACTTCGGATTGCAGCGCTTTGAGTTTCTTGGACTGCTTGTCAAGTAACGACATGACCATGCCGATGCCGACGTTGACCACGCCCTCAGCCACCGGGAAGAGCCAGAAATAACCGGGGATGACCGTGTCCACAAAATGAATCTCGATGTCGCCGACGTTGTCTTCGCAACCCTTCACGCCACGCCAGTACTCGCGGTAGCCAGCACAGTAGTGATCGCGGTCCATCATGGGTTCTTCGTAGGTTTCCTCAAGCATCGATTTGGCTACGGGGCAACGGTAGCCAGCAGCACCGACGATGTTGGGGGCGTGGAACTCCAATTCCTCTCCGTTTCGCCCTCCGATGCGCACCACCACGCCTCTGGCGTGGCGTGCCCCGCCGCTGCCTTTGCCGGGGTCCTCGCCACCTTGACCGTCGTCGTACAGCACATCGCGAACATCGCCGCCCTGAATCACGGCCCCACCAGCGTCTCGAACGAGTTGCTGAACCTGATTGAACAAGAGGTGGTCAAATTGCTGCCGAGGCAGCGAGTATCCTGCCTCTAAACGCTGCACGTCTTCCTCAGGAAGGGCTACGCGGACACTGTGTCCTTTCGGAGAAGAAAACACGATTCCCGTCACGCGAAAATGCGGCGTGCTCTCGAGGGTTTCCTTCACCCCGAGACGCTTGACGTGGCTGAGTGATTTTCCGCCAACGGCATCGCCGCAGATCTTGTCCCGCGGCCAAGTCTCTTTCTCGATGAGCAAGACGCGTTGACCCTCCATCGCAAGATAGCCTGCAGCAGCAGCGCCCCCGGGGCCTCCACCGACCACGATGCTGTCAAAGGATTCCCCGCTTTTTGGAGCGGGGCCAGAATCGATGGGGTGCTTCCACACCACGTCCGCTCCCGTTCGTGGCTCGCCCATGGTTCCACTGGGCCATGGGCGCTCTTTGAGGGTATGGATGAAGGGGGCTCCATCACCGCCAGCCTCATCACCTGCAGGGTCCTGCCAATGACATGAATGGCGACGCCGTTGAATCGGGAACGCCGTTCCAGCCTCAACGTCGCAAAGCCGCCCTCGTTCTGCTTAGCGTGACCCTCATTTGGGGTGCGACCTTCATTTGGATGAAACAAGCGCTGAACGCTTTGGAGGTTGAAATCGAGGCATTTGGTACGTTTCCGGTGGTCGCGTTGCTCGTCGCTTTGCGGTTTTTGATCGCCATGGTGCTCGTGTTGGTGTTTTTCCCGAAGGCCAGAGCCGGGCTCTCGTCTTCTCAGATTTGGCGTGGAGGAGGAATTCTTGGCAGCTTGATGCTGGTGGGGTTTGTCAGTCAAATGGTCGCCCTGAACGACATCAATCCCTCAACATCAGCGTTCTTGACCTCACTTTACGTTGTGATGACGGCCTTGCTGACGATGCGGATGAGCGAGCATCCGCCACGACGAGCCCTTTACTGGGGGGTGTTGATGGCGACGGTCGGCGCGGGATTCATCGAAGGCCCACCCCACCTGTCGTGGGGATGGGGCGAGGTCATCACGGTAGGCTGCGCCCTTTTCTTCGCCTTGCACATCATCTTCACGCAGAAGTTGACCCTTGCCTTCGACCCGCTGATGTTGACGCTGACCTCGTTTATCGTGGTCGGGGGCGGCTCGTTGCTCCTCGCCCTTGCATCGAGCGGGACCGATGCCACCAACATGGTCAGCGATGTTTTGGCAAGGAAAGGAGTGCTGGGGCCCGTCTTCCTTTTGGGATTGGGTGGCTCATTTTACTGCTTGGTTGCGCTCAACATGTTTCAACGCCACATGCATCCAGTTCAAGCTGCCATCATTTACGCCTTTGAGCCGGTTTGGGCTACGCTCTTCGGTTTGAGCCTCGGACTTGTGCATTGGACGTGGTGGATCCCGTTTGGTGGCGGCGTTCTCTTGTTAGGAAACATCTTGGTGGAAGTCACTTCCCCGGAAGCGGACGAACAATCTGAGTCTCAGACGCCCGTGTAGAAGCGTTCAAAGAGCGTGTTTCGGTGGGCAGAATGGAGATAGGCATGTCGGAGAAAAAAGAAAGCACACGTTTCGCCACGCAGGCCGTTCACAGCGGCACACAACACATCGGCGACGCGGTCAACACGCCGATTTTCCAATCATCGACCTACAAACTCACCGACGAGCGCTATGCAGGATGGGCCGCTGGCGCCCAACACACCCTTCTCTACGCTCGTCTCTCCACCGTCAACTCGGATGCAGTCGCACAAAAATTGACGGCGATGGAAGGTGGCGAAGACGCCGAAACCTTCTCTTCGGGAATGGGAGCCATCTCAACCACCCTTCTCGCCTTGCTCAACCAAGGCGACCACATGGTGGCCAGTGCTGACATTTACGGCGGCACCTACGGTTTGTTGACCCAGGAATTTCCCCGGCTCGGTATTTCCACAACGATGGCTGATATGCGAGACCCTTCGTCTTACGAGGCAGCCATTCAGGAGAACACGAAAATCCTCTACATCGAGACCTTGACCAACCCTGTCCTCAAGGTGTGCGATATTGAGGCCATGGCGGAGGTTGCAAAGCGCCACAACCTTCTGCTGATCATCGACAACACCTTTGCCTCACCGTGGGGTTGCAAGCCGCTGACGATGGGCGTTGACCTCGTCATCCATTCCACAACGAAGTACCTCGGTGGGCACTCCGATATCCTCGGTGGCGCCGTCGTTGGAAAAAAGGAGCTCATCGCCGAGATTTTCAGATGCAAGATGCACTTCGGCGCAGCCCCAGACCCCCACTCGTGCTATTTGCTCGAGCGCGGGATGCGAACGTTGGACGTTCGCATGCCCCGAATTTGCGAAAACGCGCACACCCTTGCTCAGCGGCTTGAAGGCCACGACGCCATTGAGCGAGTTTACCATTCCAAGTTGGAAAGCCATCCCGACTACGACGTGGCCCAGCGCATGTTGCCCAACGGTTCAGGGATGGTCGCTTTCGTGGTCAAGGGCGGAGATGAAGCAGCGCTCACCTTCATGCGCAAGCTGAAGATCATTTACGAAGCTACCAGCCTCGGTGGCGTTGAATCACTCATCGAATGTCCGTTCAATTCCAGCCATATGTCGGTTCCCGAAGACATCCGAGTGGCGGCTGGCGTCGTTCCTGGATTCGTGCGATTGAGCATCGGTATCGAAGATGTCGAAGACCTTTGGGCAGACATTGAAGCAGCGCTTCCTTCGGCTTAGAGGCCACAGCCTTTCAGGAACTTCCCGTGGTGGTTTTGAGGGTCTCAAACGAGGCCTTCCAAGCGTCTTGCAATTCTGAAATCTCGTCCTCGCTGGCTTCCATCAATTGTTTTCCAATCGACCAGAGTTCAGTGGTCGGCACGGCCCAGACACCCCCTCGGTCTCGGGCGTTGTTTTCGAAATGCCATTCTTGTCCGCCAGAGCGTCCAACCGCCACCAGCCAAGCCCACGCAGCGGCCGCCTCATCCAGTGAAGCGTGTCGGGCCGTGGCTTTCCGCTCGACCGAGCCCATGCCTTGCGTGAGGCCAGCAACGATGTAGGTGTGAATCATGGTCGCCGCCATGCCTGCCCCCTCGTGAGAGGGGAATCGCGCTTTTTGTTGGGCGAGTGCCTTGGCTTGGTCAAGCCCTTTGAGGAATTTTCCAAACGGTTTGGGGCTGTCGTGCTGTTGCTGCCAAATGGTCTTGGCGTCTTCGCCATCAAGACCGAGCACAGCCAGTGCCTCCTGGCCGTGCATGGGCCAAAAGGCGGAAAGAACATCGCCACAGGACGCGGTGTTCATGACGCGAATGCATCGGTCTTCCCGTTGTTCAGGGCTTCCTTTGGCTTCGATTCGCAAACCGATGCTGTCTTCATCCGGTTCAACCATCGCCTGTCTAAGAATTTCCGCAGCCAGCAGACGCTCTTCATTCGAACCCGCAAACGTCTGAAGGGCGTCTTCCAAGGCCTCGAGGTCGGTCCCTTCGAGCCATTGTTCACCGATAAGGAGCCCCTCGTCGATGCTTTCCATGACGGTTTGTTTCATGGCCGAGGCCACGACACCTTCGTTCATGGTGAGGCCTTGCCAGGCGTCGATGACTTTGTCGATCCCCTCGAGGGTCGCTTGAGGGAGCGCCTTCTCTTTTGGCCACCCTTCAGGCGTCCACGAAGCCTCCATGGTGAGCACGGAAGGGAGAAGTGGAGGGAGCATCGAGAGGGCGAGATGGTGGACAAAGGGCGAGTCCTTTTTGGAGAACGTCTCCAGGGCGTCAAGACCCAACCCCACCACCGGTCCGTGATGAAACCGCATGGCGATGTGGCCCGTGGCGGAACCGTTACCGTCAACCACGCTTTGCGGGTCAAGCCCTTGTGTGGTCCACACCGTCACTCCTTCGACGTCGTGCTTTTCCAAGTCAAAGCGTGAGCGCGCCAACACATCACTGAGCCATTCTTCGGGTGGGTTGGGATGAGGCCCCGTGCAGACAAAACCTCCGTCCCAGCTGAAGAAGTGCATGCCTCGGCGAGCGTGGTCCTCCCATGGAAGCATGCGCAGCGTCAAGTTGGCGTAGTTCTGGATGCCAGCAAGGTAGCCAGGTTTTCCATCGCCTCGTCGAACATACGAACCCGAGCCAAACGAGCCAGAATTGAACTGGCCCACCATCGTGAATTGCTCGTCATGAGATGCATGAAGCGAACCGGCGAAGGCCTTGGCAACATCATCGCCTCGTTTGGCCATCATGCGCTTTTGAAGCCATTTCAAATCGTCTTTTTTCTTTATGATTTTTTCAATTTCAGAGAGCGTCTTCGAGACAGGGTCGGTGCGGCCCCAGCGGAGTTTTCCCGAGAAGGTCATGGCCGGGAGATGACTGCGGGGGTTTTCTCTGAATTGACCCAATTCCCGAGCGAGTTTTTTCGCCGTTGCTTCGTTGGCCTGTTTGGTGCCACGCATCCTCGCTTTGGTCTTTTTTTGACCGGGGAACTCAACTTTCGATGGTGCTGGCACAGTGGTCCCCCGTTCACATGGACTCGGTGGTGAGGTTTGAGACCTTCGCGTCAAAGGGCTCATGTTCTTCTTCACCATGGTTGGGAATATGGCAACGGTGACCTTGCTTGGAATCGCCCAGGATGGCGGGCGTCCTCAGCCCGGTTGCCAACGACCATGTTGCGCAAACCTCGGGCCCGAGGACATTCGACATCCCGTCAGCCTCGGCATCACCGACGAGCACGGCCAAGGGCATCTCATCGAAGCCACGCGGGCGCTTGGGGAACAACTTCGGGTGTGGGACAACCCTCCATTTCACTCGGTCTTGCTCACACACGCACACTTTGGGCACGTTGATGGCTTGGGGTTGTTCGGTCGTGAGACGCTCAACGCCTCCGGGCTTTGTCTCTACGTTTCACCCTCCATGCAATCGCTCATCGAGCGCACGCCACAATGGGCGTTGATGGTGCAACAAGGCGTCTTTTCGGTCCAATCCATCTCCTCGGGCGTCGCGTTCTCACTTTCCGAAGACGTTCGTGTTGAACCGTTGGCTGTGCCCCATCGTGCTGAACTCTCGGACATGCATGCGTTTGTCGTTCGAGGTCCGAAGGCTTCGCTGCTTTTCCTTCCCGACCACGACCGGTGGGACGACACGCTTGCCCATTACGGGGCATCATCCATTCGAGAATGGCTCACCCAGTTGAACATCGATGTGGCGCTCGTGGACGGTACGTTCTGGAGCAGCGACGAACTCTCAGGGCGCTCCCAACGTGAGGTGCCTCATCCGCCTGTGGCCGAATCACTGGAGCGGCTTGGACCGCGAAGAGATGACGACCCCGACATCATCTTCATTCACCTCAACCACACCAACCCGCTCCACAACACTTCGTCCGAGCAATATCAAACGCTTCAGGCGATGGGGTGGAAGGTGGGCCACCAGGGCATGACCTTCACGCTGTAAGGGGCGTCATCCCACTTGGTTGGAACACCAGCATACTGAGCGTCACGGTAACCGATTCGCTGTTGTCGTCGCCGAACGGGAGGCCATTGTTGGCGTTGAGTGAGACATCCATGCTCACTGTCCCCATCATTTCAGGGGCTTTTCCGAGCATTGTGAGAATGTCGATGAGATCGCTTTCGCTTCCGTTCAGCGTGTAGTCGCCCGCACCTTCGCTGGCGTATTGGTTGAGGTCGGCATTCGGGCGAATGCTCCCTACGATGGTGGTCGTATCGCAAGCTGTGGTGGACTTCATGCTGTCATCGCTTTCGGAGAACGGCCCTGCAAGTCCGCTGTAGTCCGGCGTTGTGACCACCTCGTCGCACGCAGCGGTGATGGTCTCACCGGTATCGGTGTAGGTGATGGATAATTCCGCAATGAGAACGGCCGTCATCGTCTCGTCAATGACCACCTCAAACGTCTGCGTATCCCCGTCGGTCAAACTGAACGATTCTGATTGTTCCCACAGGCTCACGGAATAACTCAACTGATACGGTTCGTTGCTAGAGGAATCCGAAGCTTCGGGAGCGACGGTCTGATAGGTCCCCTCAAGTGCACCAAAGAGTACCAAAATCACCACGGCACCGATGGTCGCCGTGCGTTGGGTTGGCAGGCTGTATCGGCCCAGTGGGTTTGGATTTGAATCGCTGCGTTTCCAGCAGAGAATGAAGTGGGTCGCAAACGCCGCACTCATGGCGGGAATGGACGGGAAGATGTCGTTGCCGTATCCGCTGGCGCTCCAAACGATAACAGCGCTCAAGGCTGCCACCATCATCCAAATCGTGTGCTGTGTATCGGGCTCGTAGCCCATCATTCGAATCAAGAGCAACGGCACGAAGATACCGCCCAAACCGTAGACGGCCAGCACGACCAGGGCAAAGACGGAGTCGCCAAAGCCGGGGAATTGTTGGCCACCCAGTGCGATGACGGTGACAAACACTGCGATGACCAAGGTGACGAGTTTCGTGGTTTTGTGGTCTTGGGCCCACTCTGGCTTGACGTCATCGGTGATGGCTGCGGTACACGCCAGCACTTGGCTGTCGGCGGTGGACATGGTCGCTGCGAAAATGGACGCGAGAATCACGCCGGCGAGGAATGGATTGAGTACCTCCATCGCCAGTAATGGCAACCCGTCTTGGGCTTGGGAAGCGTCGAGGTCGAGGAAGATGGCGCGGCACGCCAGCCCGATGATGAACATGAGGGCGATGAAGGGCGTTTGCCAGACGAAGAACCAAATGGCGGCTTCCTTGCGAGCCTTGTCGTCTTTGAGGGTCATGACACGAGAGACCACTTGGGGTTGGCCTGCGACCCCGAGCCCACCGAGGAAGAAGGCACCAATCCACAACGTCACGCCAAAGGTCAGGTCGGCTGGGAACATGTTCACCATTCTCGGGTCAACGTCCCTCAACGCGTTGTGCAAGCCCGAAAATCCGCCGACCTCGGAAACGGCAACGTAGCAAAGGATGGTCGAGCCCACGATCATAACGCAGGACTGTGCCGCATCGGTCCATATTGAAGCACGAATGCCGCCGGCGTAACAATAGGCGACGACCAGCACAAATCCAATGAGGATGCCAATGACTTCCGACCAGCCGAGCATGGCTTGGAGTGCGACACCGCCTGCGACCAATTGCGCAGCGGCGTAAATTGAAAGGAACGCAACCGAGAGTATGCCTGCCAGTTTTGCCTCAGGCGCACCGGTGGTTTTGGAGACCAGTGAAGAAAGCGAGCGAACACCGCGTTCGTTTCCTTCCTTTTGAATGAATTTGTAAAGCCAAATCCAAGCGACGGCTTGCCCCAAGGTCGAGACCAATCCAATCCAAATCCCCGAGTAGCCCTGGACGAAAATGAACCCGATGAACCCGATGAACATGTAGCCGGAGTTCCACGTGCTGACCGCACTCAGCGCTGCCAAAGCGGGATGCATGCCGCGACCGGCGACCAAATAGTCGTCCGTGGTGTCCTGTTTGACGCGCATGGAGGCCAAGCCGACGCCGGCAAAGAAGCCCATGAACAAAAGGAACGAGAGCAGCAAGACAATTTCGTCTGACAAACCAAACATCTTACTCACCCCGCTTCCAACGAAGAACGGCCTTCTCTTCAACCTCACCCGTGGCTGCAGGGAAAATGAGGCTGTTCAAGCGCCCACCCTTTTCCTCTGCCAAAGCCCCGAGCGTGGTGGTGATGATGGACTGGTCGGGTGTGCCCATATCGGCACACAGCACGACGGCGATGTCATCGAAGTTCTGTTGCATGTAGCGTTTCGTGGCCATTTGGCGAAACGTCAGGTGAACATCGTCTTCGGAAAGGGGTTCATCCGCCAGTTCTTGCAATTTCTCCCACATGAGGCGCATGGATTGGACGGCGTCTTCAGGGCGCATGGGGCGTTGGTCGCCGGTCCCGAGACCCGTGGGGTCCAAATCCAGCAGCGCAAGGGTGTGAAGATGCTGCTCCCAGTTGGAAGCGATCACGTCCAGCGGCGAGGTGGCAATCCAGTCCCCGTACGGGTAGGTGAGTGTCGTCTGCCGTCCAAATTTGTAGTTGGAAAGGCCCACTGCACCGGTGACGACCGAGGTGATGGAAATGCCGTGAAACACGCGACATTCCACGCCCATTTCTTGGGCTCGAAGTTGCAGGTCCACATGTGTTGTCGCTTGGAGCGGGTCGCCTACGACCAGAAGGGCGACAAGGGACTGCTTGGCGAGCGCAAAGAGTTCGTCGGGTTCTTCCACCTCGGGGCGCATGACGCGCTGAACCGGACCGATGGCCGTTTCGAGCCGAACCAACTCCGCTTCAGGCCAAAGCGCCGTGTAGGCTTCGTAGCGACGATGTTCGGCCGAAGTGGCCGCGTGAAGGGCTTCTTGCGTCATCCCTTCCAGCCGCCCCATCCCCATACCGACGAGCAACAACCCCGATTCGGGGAGGGGATTGGATTCGGTATCGGTGGCCGCCATGCTCAAACCTCAAAGACGCGTGGACAGGGCGAGGGCCATGCGTCATTTGAGCGTGCCGAGCGAGCAGACACAGGTGTGGCTGCAGCGATGCAAGGCCAATGGATGGCTCGCCCCCTCCGGCGTTGTCGTGGTCGATGAACACCACCGCGGCCTTCCCTTGACAGACGAAGCGCCGGCTGAGGGCGAGGCTTGCTGGGAAGGATTTCCGCACGTTGAAGCCGAACCAAAAAACCGCGGCCCGACACACTGGACCGAACACCTCCCCGAACATCTCCAAATCCTGCCGAAAACCATCTGGCCAAGTTCGTACGAAATCCAGGGCGATGTCCTCATTGTCAAACTTGATGAAGCGGCCGAAACGCACGGACACGCCATCGCTGAAGCGATGCTGAAGCACATGCACAACGTTCGAATTGTATGCGCGGACGATGGTGTGAAAGGAGATTTCCGCGTACGAGACCTCCACGTTCTTTCCAGCCGGGATGGAAGCAGGACCACACGGACCCGGGTTCGTGAAAACGAGCAACTGGTGGACGTTGACCCCGGTGCTGTTTACTACTCAGCCCGACTCGCCCACCAGCGCAAGAAAACCTATCAGGAAGTGCAAGCGTTTTGCGAGCGCCTTGGCAGGCCCTTGGTCGTCGCCGATCCGTATGCAGGCGTAGGGCCGGCTTTTGTGTTGATGTTGAAGCAGAGCGGCCTTTTGGGCGGCTATCTTGCAGGCGATTTGAATCCAGAGGCCGTGGAATTGATGGAACGAAACCTCGTTCGCTGGACGCAAAAAAACACCGAACACCTCCATCCCGCCACGGTGGTGTGCAAGGATGCTCGCACGTGGAAAGATGACGAGCATCTCCGAGGCCAAGCCGACGTTGTGTTGGTCAATCTACCGCACGACAGTTTTGAACACCTGCCCGACATTCTGCCACTGTTTGTTCAGCAAGGCGAGGGCTTGCTGCGCGGATGGGCCATCGTTGAGCGAACATCGGTTGGGGGGCGCGTTGGCCAACTGGAGGACTTGGTGAGCGCAGCGGGCGGAACGCCGCAGGAAACCTCCGTCTTGGAAATCAAAGACTTCTCAACAACCCGATGTTTTGTGGTGTTTCAGACCATCATCGCATGGGATTGAAGCGTTCACTTGATGAAGCACCGCTTGCTGGGTTGAAACATGAAGACCGTCGTGAAGTGTGAGTGTGGAGCCACCATCGACATTGCAGGTGCAACACCGCGAAAGGACGGCATCAAAGTTTGGTGCCGCGTCTGCGGGACGGTCACCGTCCACCAACGCTGAGCAGGCCAAACCCCTATCGTTGCCGCATCGGCATGTTCATGGTCATTCCTCAATCACCTCCGGGTGAGTGAGGAGCATGTCGGACAAACCCTTGGTGATTGATGTCGTTGACAACGGTGGCCAATGGACGCATCGGGAATGGCGCATGCTCCGCTATCTCAAGGTGGACACCCAAATCATCGACAACACCACCCCGGTGGAAGACCTTCGTGAACTGGACGGCCTCATACTTTCAGGAGGCGCGGCGCGAGTGGGCCTCACCGGCGAGCTTGGCAACTGTGGGGCTTTCCTTGAACTCGACATCCCCATCCTCGGCATCTGTGCCGGTCATCAGTTCATGGCGCGTCACTACGGTGGTGACGCCCGAGAATCACCCGAGCCCGAATTTGGAGCCATGGAAATTGAACTCGTGGAGGGCGGCGGAACCATCTTTGCCGGTACCGATCCGACCCAAACGGTGTGGGAATCGCACAACGACGAAGTCCACGTTGTCCCGGAGGGTTTCTTCATCACGGCCGGCAGTCCGTCGTGCAAGGTCCAAGGGATGGAAAACGAAGCCGGCGACCGCTTTGGTCTTCAATTCCACCCCGAGGTCAACGATTCGGAATTTGGCAAAGAGATGTTCGAGAATTTTGTTGCTGTTTGCCGTGCTCGCCGTGATGAATCTTGATGGTGAACATTGGTTATGTACTGTTGACATGGATAGGTCGATACCATGTCGGAGAAGAGCAAACGAGACCTCGGTCAGTTTTTCACACGTGATTCTGTCTGGCTGCGCCCCCATATCCGGGCTCACATTGAAGCCTTAAGTGAACGATACACCGTGTGCGTTGACCCATTTGCTGGTGATGGGCACCTCCTTGAACTGGCCAGTGATATGGGGTATCACGTTCTCGGCCATGATATTGATCAAGAGATATGCGACACCAAAGAATGGGGAAAACCAAACGATTCCATCCGTCGTGTTCTCGTCCATGAAAGAGCATTCGTCCTCACCAATCCTCCCTATCTGGCCAAAAATTCGGCGAAACGAATCAAATCACCCATGGTGGAGTATTTTTCTCCAGGCTTCATTCCCACCCTTGATGATTCGCGGCTGAATGTTTTGGACGACTTGTTCAAACTGGCCATTGAGCAAACCATAGCAAAATACGATGATTCAGTTTGGATTGTCCCCGAATCCGGCATCCAAGATTTGGATGATTTACCCCATTGGAAAGACCGACTTCATTCAGTTACGATTCTCGAAGATAACCCGTTTGATGATACAGAACATCCCGTCTGCGTCATGGTTTTCTCAACCTCAAACCCGTTGAAAGAGGTGTGGAAAAACGACACACTCCTTGGAAAGTACGATGAACTCCGACGCGTCCACAACCAAACCGCAAAGGGGCCATCTAATTTGACACACATGAAATTCAACGCACCTGATGGAACGCTCGGCTACCGAGCTGTCGACGGGACCCGAGAAGACGGAAGCATGCGCATCAAATTCTGTCGGGGCGAGGAACTGGGTTATGACCGGAGCAACATCAAAGTGAGCAGCCGACATTTGACCTACATTGAAATTGAATTTGAAGGCGATTTACTCGACAGTGTCATCGCGGAAGCGAATCGACGCATTGATGAATACCGTGAAGCCACGCACGATGTCTTTTTGACGGCCTTCATGGGCAACACCAAAACGGGTGAGCGACGAAGACGACTTGACTACAAACTCGCCCGAAAAATATTCAATGAAGCACTTAGATGCCAAATCAATAATAGAGGACTAAGGGATTATACATGACTGCTAAGTTCATTGACCTTATTCCGGGTAAAAAAATGACCAAAGAATGGCGAATAGAAATCATCGGCGGTGGAAAGCCAATGGGGGGGGCGACCTCATCAAAAACAGAAAAATGGCAAAGAATGTGCTTGGAAAAGATTACGGGCGAAGAATGTAGGAAAACAAATTTACGACTAAATCTTGAAACCCACGAGCTCAAGAGAATTTCCCGGCCGAGCAGTGAACCGGATGAATTTGAATGGACGGAAGATTTTGATGGCGAATTTTTTGTCGGAAAAATACGATACCTCGTCAACTTCAAAATGATCGTTGGGACCGGCGGTGCGCAAACTCGTTCAATGAGAGAGGTGTATCACTTCATCAAGTGCCAAGAATCTTACTTGAAATCTTCAGGAGATAAGCATACGAAATTCCTAAATATCCTCGATGGGGACAGTGTTGGTGCAAAAATGACCTCCATGAGAAAGGCGTGTTCACAACCATTCTCCAAGAAAATTTTCATCGGTGACACCCATGAAATGAAGAAAATTTGGAAATTCTGAACACACGAAAGCCCCGATTGAAGGGGAATTCCAATAGAATAGAGTTAATATGGACAAAAAACCGTAGGTGTACTGATGTCCACCTCGCGACGAACCCCAGCCCGCCTGCTCGCAACCCTGTTGTTGCTGACCGCCCTTTCCCCCATTGCTCTGGTCCAAGCCGTCCCTGACGAACCATCAGAGTACTACTATGGCGTGGAATACGATTGGTCAAGCCTTGACAGCGACCTCCAAAACGTGACAGGCTTGGACATCCAAGAATTGTTCACCGAAATCATGGCCGACGCCGATGAAGCCGGTTTCAATCTTGATATCGGTCAGTTGACCACCGGCGCCTCCAATGTCTACATTCACCAAACCGAGGACATCACGCCTCAAACCATTCAGGACTTGGAAGGCAACGATGTCCAAGTGTGGAGCCGTACCAGCGATGTCGTCCTCCGCCACGGCCTGCTTTCCAACGCCGTCATCATGACCGACTGGTCGGAGACCACCTTTGGCAGCGAGCCCACCGGGTTTGACATCGACGTCCTTGCGGAAGCCGAAAACGTGCTGACCGTGGACATGCTCTACACCGAGTACCTCAACGACCAGTACCAACTTGTCGGCGCCGATATGGACATTGACATGACCGTCGGCAACGACATGAACCTCGGCATTGATATTGCCCTCAAGGGCGACGGCGAGGAACTCAACGTTGACTTCGACACCGGCATGGATTTCAGCTACTCCATCGCTTCTCAGGCCGAATGGCGCCTTGGCAACCCAAGCCCCATCTACGTCACCGCTGCTGCCAACGACCGGACCGATTGGTATTGCGTTGAGGAAAGCGACGACGTTGGCGACAACACCGATGGCGTCGGTGGCTCGGACGAAGCCGAGGTCTACGACATGTGCGGCATGGTCGACGGCTCGTACATTGGCTCGGCCGACTACAACGTCTATTTGACCGGTCTGCCCATGGAAGAGTTTGGCTTTGATGCGGGTCAGTTTGACATCAGCATCAGCGACGAACTCACCAGCGAAGGCGACTACGAAGGCGAAGCCGACATGGATGATGTCTCGTTCAGCATGCGCACCGACGAACCACTCGAGGTCAGCCTGGGAGACGGAAACACGCTCGATGTAACGGCTTGCGACACCTGCCCGCCCGGTAACCCGGTCATGTTCATCATGATGGGCAACGTTTTGGTTCACGCCAGTGAATCCTTTGGCGAGGCTGTGGCTGAAGACTTCGAGGCCGAACTTGAAGACTCCGTGGGAGAACTCATCGAAGATTGGTTTGGCAGCAACGAAGAGGGCGACATGGACTACGACGACAGTGAAAACTGGTTCATGTGCGACAGTGGTGAGATGATCGAATCCTGGTATGTGAACAACGGCAACGAAGACTGCATGGACGGTTCAGATGAGGACGATTTCTACCTCAGCGGTGGGACTTCCCAGGACTGGAACACCGGTGAAGAATACTACAGCTTCAACGGACGTGTTGACGCTACCGCCCTTGGATTTGAGGAATCGGCCACCATCATGTGCAACTATGACGGTGAATACCAAGAACTGGCCATTGACGATGTGAACGATTATTGGGATGACTGCGACGATGGTTCGGATGAATACGAAAACGGCCTCACCAGCACCTATGTCTGCCTCGACGGCTCTGAGATTTCCTTCGAACTCGTGAACGACGGCACGGTGGACTGCGCTGATGCTTCGGATGAACCAGCCGACAACCTCGGCGATTGGTTCCTTTGTGAAAACTACGACCGCATTCCGTTCCAGTATGTCAATGACGGCACGCAGCATTGCGAGGATGGCGATGATGAACACGACACTCGCCAGTCAGGAAATTTCTACTGCGACGACTACAACACGAACCTGGACTTTACCCTCGTGAACGACGGTACCGTCGACTGCGCAGACGGCAAAGACGAAGGGGAAGCCACCTTCTTCATGATGGACGCTTACATGGACGACGGTCAAGGCACCGTGCTTGCCTCAATGGATGATGTGATGGCATGTGCGGACTGGTCCTGCGATGTTTCGATCAGCATCGACTCCGGCTACATCTCGGTCGAAACCACCGTTCCAGCCGACATGGGATACGGTGAAAACACAATGTGCGTCGGGGCAAGCATCTCTGCTCCGGATGGCACCACCTTGGTCTCCGCCGATGAAACCTGCGATTCTACCTGGAATGGACCTGAAATCCGAGACTGGGAGAGCAACATGAACAACGAGGGCGACAACACCCTCCGTGTCACAGCGGGAGCAGGCACCTGGAGCGATTCTTTCGACGATATCACGATGCATTGGGCTGTTTCTGATGCCGACAACACGGTCATCGACCAGGGCAGCGTTGCGTTTAACGACCAGTCCGAGGTGTCCACCGAAAACTTCGTCGACATTGCTGGAGAGGGCGAATACTGCCTCTCCGTGGAGTTGGTGGAGAACGGTGAAACCGAACCCTTCGATACCTACGAAGATTGCATGACCGTTGAAGACGGTCCAGAAGTCAGTGAGCGCATGGAGAAAATCGCCGGCGCTTTGGCCGATTCCGGCCTCAGTAACGTGCTGGAGAACTTCGGCAACAACCTCGAGATGACCTTCCAAGACCTCGACGAGGATTACGAAGTCCCTGTCTTCCCCTACACCGACGGTATGTGGGCGCCGCTTTGGAGCAACGAACACGCCACCATCGTTGGTGTTGGCGTCTATGCTTGGGACGAGGACGGGAATGGCTACGTCATCGCTGGACCAGAAACGGCCGGCTACAGCCAAGACTTGCCCATGATCTTCGCCAGCATCCGCTACATTACCGGCGTTCCCGCCCAAGAGGCTCAGGAACAGATGGCTGAATTTGACGACCTCGAAGACATCGTGGACGTTGAGAACCACGATCTGTCCGAATTGGCGGCCGACCTCGAGGAAGCAGGTGCCGACACCTCTGACCTCGGCCTCGGCGACGCCACCGACAACAGTGGCGAAACCACCGACGACGGCGAACAAACGGCCGAAGACATCGCTGAAGATGCAGGCCTCCTGCCCTTTGTTTCGCCACTCACCGTGATGGCGATGATCGGTCTTGCTGCACTTGCCGGCAACCGCCGTGGCAGCGAGAACGAGTGAAGTCAAAAGGAAGTAGGGGGACGCAACGCCGTGCTACCACGGCCACGTCCCCACCGCGCCTTTGGTGCGATTCGCCTAGCCGTAACGGCGTTTCTTGCGGTTCACGTGTTCATTTCAGCGTGGCTGGTCGCAACGGTTGAAGGCGTCTACACCGAAGGCAAGCCAGCGCCAACGGAAGCCCATTCACTGGTTGCCATCGACAACGACCGCACGATGATCGATGTCGAAATCAAGAAAGCGACGTCGTTTTTCTTCTATGCACTCGAACGAGACGGTGATGCAAGCGTACCCGTCAATTCCTCCTCCACCTCAGCGAACACCTCCGGGGACACGTCCGGCGACACGTCCGGTGACGAGGATGGGGGTGGTGATGATGAACAGAACGACGGAGGCGATGAAGCATGGCTTTCGACCGGGCGTCAATCCATCAGGATCGCCTTGGTTGCCTTGGTGCTCAGCGAACTGCTGATGCTCGTTCAATTCAAGTGGCGCCATCACGTTCGTACACTCGCGTTTTTGGCGACGCTTACGGCGTTTACCGTCGTATTCCCTGCTTGCTATGTGTTGGAGCTGAGCGGCGGCGAGGGGGATGAAAGCGACAATACGGCAACCAATACCCCAGGGGCCAACATCGAGACCGTTTCCTTTGTTCACACCAACGCCTCTTCAGACTTCTCGTTGATTTGGCTCGGCGTTGAGTTGGAGGCGGACTTTTCCGGTTATGATTTGGGCCTGGTTGAGCCTGAGAACCGAACAACCGTCGCTGCGCAGGTCCCCGAGGAAGGGAGTAAGGACGCCTCGTCCTTCATTGCGTTTGAATCAACGTTTGAAATCCAACTGGGTCAAAACCTCGACAGTCTGCTGGTGTTACCGTTCATGTGGTACCTTTTACCTGCCACCGTCTCTCACCGGGATGGGAAGAACTACGTTGGCCCTGAAGAAGAGTGAGGTGGCGCCCACTCCGGGAATTGAACCCGGGTCGCAGGAATGACAATCCTGCATGATAACCTCTACACCAAGCGGGCAGTTGCACTCCCTCGGGGACGCAACCGCTATTTAAGCCGCGCCATGTGGGTGAAATGGGTGCCACCATGGCAAAGGGAAAAACTTCAGCAGAGAAAGCACGGGATGAGGAAGAACAGTCCCAACTCGACAACATGCTCGGCGGGGCCTTTGGGGACATCGAATCCCTTGAGAAGCCGCAAGAGGAAACAACACCGGCCGAAGAGCCGACGCCGCCCGCCCCCACCGGTCCGAGCGGACCCCCATCAGGCCCACCGACCGGCCCACCCTCGGGCCCACCCTCGGGTCCACCCTCGGGTCCACCTTCGGGCCCTCCAAGTGGCCCCCCATCAGGTCCTCCTTCGGGCCCACCAAGCGGCCCCTCCTCGACTCCGCCGGCAGAAGAAGCTCCAGAAACCCCATCGGACGACCCCCTCGTCTCAGCACCCGAATCAACGGAAGAACCCCCTGCTCAACCAGAGCCAACCCCCGAACCGACCGCAGAACCCGACGTCACCGAAGCCTCCGATCCTGAGCCAGCACCGGAAGAAGCCTCTCGTGCGCCTGTTGGGGAAGCAGAAACGCATGTCGAGCAAGCGCAACCGGAAGTTCAGGACGAACGCCCCGCCCCGGTCATTGACGCGGACCAAGCCACGGCAGACCTTCTTGCTCAAAGAGAGGCTGAACTTGAACGCCTTCACATGGAGAACGCCCGACTGCGCCAATCTGTCGTCGGCGCGACCGAAGTTATCCAGGAATTGGAAGAGCCTCCAATGCCTCCCTTGGTGGAAGACAACATCGTCATCCCGCCCTATGTTGTGTCCGATTTCGTCCGGCTTGGTCGTCAACTCGACCGGGAACATTTGGTGAGAGCCACCATGGGCTCGCTTGCGATGATTCATCCCGAGCAGCCAGGCGTGATGATCTCCACTCGTCACATGGTCACGCTTCCACGCATGAACGAACGCAGCCTGTGTGCGGCCCCACTCGGGTCAACCTCGCCGCGCGGAGCGCCCACCGACTGGCATGTTCTCGAAGTCGTGCTCGCTTCGGTGGCCATGGTCACCGGAGGACCTGCTGCGGTGATTCACATGCATGGACCCCACACCACCGCCGCCAGCTGTGAGAAAGACCTCGTTCTGCTGACCCCCATCGATGAAATCGGCAAGCACCACATCGGCAAGATCATCATCGTCGACCCGGACCCCGAACACCCCGAAGACCATCTTCGGCAGGTGGCAGAAGCCCTCAATCAGGGCGGTATGCGCTGCGTCGTGATTCGCGGTAACGGCGCCTATGCCGTTGGTGCGGACTTTGACCAGGCTTGGGCCAACGCAGCGATGGTTGAACACAGCATGCAAATTCACCTCCTTGCCCGTCAAGCGAACTTGAAAACTTGAGTCCTTCATATACACTTGACCGATACGTTCGGTGGACGTGTACGAATGTGCCCTCAAACAGAGCGAACACTTCGAGCGAGACACCTTTCTCCTCGTTTTTCGTTTCTTTATATGGGGTAAATTGTTCAGTCTTTCAAACAGGTGAATACCATGGAAAACAATACGAAATTTGACGTTGAAATTGCAGACGCATCTGGGCACTCCGTTGTCCAGATGACACAGAACGAAATCGCCGACAAGGCCACCCAAACCCAGGGCTCCTGGGTGTTTGTGAACAACCAGCTCGTCAGCGCCGCTGACATCGCAGACATGAACTTGGAAGCCGGCAGCCGCATCCGCTTGATGCCCGGACTCGTCGGTGGCCAAGACGTCCCGACCTTCGTCGTTCAAATCACCGACAAGAGCGGTCACTCTGAAGCCGTGATGACGCAGGCAGAAATCGCAGACACTGCCGAGCAAAACAGCGAGTTGTGGGTGTTTGTGAACAACCAACTCGTCAGCGCCGCCGACATCGCCGACATGAACCTGAGCGAGGGCAGCACTGTTCGGTTGGCCCCCGGTCTCATCGGCGGCCAGGACGCCCCCGCCTTTGAGGTGGAAATCGCCGACGCAACCGGCCACACCACCGTGCAAATGACACAAGACGAGCTCGTCGAAAAGGCCAGCCAAACCCAAGGCTCCTGGGTGTTTGTGAACAACCAACTCGTCAGCACCGCTGAAATTGCCAACATGAACTTGGAAGCAGGCTGCCGCATTCGCTTGATGCCCGGCCTCGTCGGTGGACGTGCTTGTTGAATCCCATGATGGGGCGTTGGTCATCGATCGAGGAATCGCTCCTCGTTGAGAATCTTGAACTCGGACATGACCTTGTGGTCGTTTCCGATGTGCTTGGCCGAACCCCGTCCGATGTTGTTTTCAAAATGGTTCAACTCTACCATCAAGGGGCCTTCGTCGTCATGGCAGGCCCCACCTTTGATGCATTTGTCGAACGATTGGTTGAATGAAAGGTTGAAAACAGGATGCGAAGTCGCCAGCCTTGGAGAGAGAACTATGGTTGAACTCGTTGACTACAAGTGCGCCAACTGCGGAAACCTCGAATCGTTCCACCGAGAGCGAAACGGAATCAGCTGCAAGGCGTGCGGTTCCCGCATTTTCATGAAACTCCGCCGACACGGTACCAAGCGCCTTAGCGCAGAGTGAGCCAAATCGCTCGCAGAGTTCAAAGACCATGGACCTGTCTTTGGGTTCATGACCGTCTGGCTTGAGGAATACAAGCCGGTGTTGTTTGACGACCTGTTGACGTCGCAACATGTCATCGATGCCCTGAAACACCTTTCCCTCCAAGCCAATCCCCCCCATCTTCTGCTTTCAGGGCCGTCAGGATGTGGAAAAACCGCAGCCCTCCAACTCGTCTGCCGCCAGGTCTTGGGGCCGTCATGGCGCGCTACCACCCACATCTTGCAGGCCCGCGATTTGAACAAAACCTCCGGAGCAATGGCCAAATTCGAAGCCTTTCTGCGCCCCGAGGGCGCCGGGTCTGAAGATACGCTTGCCGGGCGAACAAGTCTTGACGCCTTCGATCACGGCATCAGTGCTTCCGCCGATGCTTCACCCCCGCCAGCTGGAGAAGAATCCGCAGCGCCTCAGGCGGGGACGTTTGCTGCCGTCTCTCGCATCATCATCATTGAAGACGCCGATTATTTGGGTCATGCGCGACAATCCTATCTTCGCAGAATGATGGAAGAGAGCAGCCGAAGCGCTCGCTTCCTGTTCACCACACACACGCCTTCTCGCATCATCGAAGCGCTCAGAAGCAGAACACAACATGTTCGCATGCCTTCGCTCACCCGATTGCAAATCGAGCAGCGCCTCGAACACATCGCAGGACAGGAAAACCTCCATCCGGCCTCGGGCGTCCTCGGCGATATCGCTCACGTCGCCAGCGGGAATCTCCGAAAAGCGATCTTCACTTTCCAGCTCCTCGCTCAGCGCGACCTTCTGACCGACCGGAAGAACGTGCAGATGTTGATGGCGAACTCGAGTCGTCGAGAGGTTCAATTGGTGCTCGAAGAAGCCCTTCGGGGGCGCGTGCACGAATGGAAATGGGAGCGGCAGGGTGAGAAAAATGTCCGTGTGCTGAAGGGTGCCATGGGGGCGCTCGACCAGATGATGGCCTCGCACGACCTTGACGCAAGGGGCGTCGTTGACAGGATGCACCACTTTCTTGTCGCGGGGCGAACCCACTACCCGCAGCCGTTGCTGGCTGATGTATTGGCTGCGCTTTCAGCCTGCGACATGAACCTCCAACGTTCAGCCCAGCAGCGTATTCAGTTGGAGGAGATGTTGCACCGCTTTGCGGAAGTGGGCGCTCAGCACCTCCGGCCTTCATCAACGGAAGCGTCTTGAAAGGTCGCACATCAGCGCCTTTTGGGCGTGTAGCACAGCTGGATAATGCATCGGCCTCCTAAGCCGAAGATCGCGGGTTCGAATCCTGCCACGCCCGCTTTTTTTTGGACAAGAGCCATAATTGGGTGCACACACCGAACACGTGGGGATGACATGGCCGACCAAGCCTCGGACGCCAACAACGTTCTTCCCGATCCGTACGGTCAGGGTTTCACCCGAGTGGAAAACCCGATCGAGCGAACCAGCGAAAAATGGCAACAACAAGAGATGCTTCGCCTTCGTTCTGGCCAACTGGCCCGCCATCCCGCCGTGATGTTTCTCCGCTTGGCCTTTGGTGCAAGCATCGCCACCGTCGCCCTTCTCTCGATCATTTCCCCCAATCTTGCTCCGCCCAATCCGGGCTACGTGCTGATGTTCTGGTTGGTGCCGCTGCTGTTGGGAACCGTTCCACCGCTTCTAGCCGGGGAGTCCATGTGGCAATCCATCCAAGCACGCATTTCTCTGCGCGAAATTGATGACGGCAGGCAGGGCGGAAAACTCTCACTCCGTTCCCAACCGGGCATGGATCGTATTTTGGAGGGGCTCACCGACGTACGACGGCACAATACGGTCAACATTCTTTTGGCCCTCAGCAGCGCTTCGCTGCTGGGTTTGGGCACCGCGCTCCAGGAACAGTCGTTGGTCTGGAGCCTGTCGTTTTTGGTCTCGATGACCCTTGGTTTTGCGCATTCATTTCATTCGTTTTTCACCTCCGATTCCGTTCGCCAGCAAGGCGACCAGATGCCGTGCCTGGTCCATCACGCCCCAACACACCACCCCACCCAACTCGGCTCTATTCTGGGCGAACTGATCGTTCTGCACCTTGACCCCGACTTGTATCTTGACTGGCGCGACTGGCTCAGTGAATTCCGCAAGAGCGTGCTGCCGGGTTATGACAAAGACCAGTCTTGGGAGCGCGTTCTCTACATCTTACATCTCAACGCCAAGGGCGACCTCAGCGACAGCGTTGCCATGGGGGAGTTGTGTGAATTCATACGCCCTGACGCCATTGCAGACGTGTTGTTGGACGAGGAGGCCAAGTTCAATTGGCGCTCCCTCCAGCGTCTTTTGGCCCACGCTCGAGTTTGGCAGCCCAGCGCCTTTCGCCTGCTCGAACGCCTCCAGTTGGACCTCCTCTCGGGCACGCCCAGCATGTTGCGCTCACCGTGGCGGATGGACGTGGCCCTCGACCCCGAGTGCGACGAAGGCACGGGCCACCTGTTCATTGCGCTCAACAACCAAACCTTTGACCATGCCGTGGCGAGGATTGAGGTCGTTTGTCCCGGCGGGGAACCCTTTGCGCGCGACCACCGGTTTGACTTGCAACCCTGCCCTCCTCCCCGTAAAGCGGTTGGATTGAACGCAGAAGGTGAAGACGATGCGCTTGATTGGGTGCCTCGCTATCTCCAGCAGGGCGTTGTTCTCTGGCTTGGTGTAGCATGGCCGGAGCGAGACCAAACCGAGCGCTATGTGCAGGTCATTCTTCGCAATGAGGAAGGCGTGGTCATCGAGTCGCGGGTTCTTCGCACGTTGGTCAAGCGGAAATCAAGTTTCCAATCGAGGAAAAAGAACAGCGCCCTCGAGCGTGCTCGCACGTGGGCGACGCGGCCACTGCCAAAAGTCTGAATCCGTTCAAGGAGTTGGGCGACGAGCGTTGCTGCTTGTGGGCGAAGCGCGCACCTTATGGCGGTCCTCTGCTTCGCCAGCCACAGGGGAGTTTCAGAATGGAAGCATGGGATGTCATTGTGCTTGGAGACGGGCCCGCTGCACTTCACGCCGCCGCTGCGGCAGCAAAATCCGGGGCGAACACCCTCATGATGTCATCCACCGGTTTGGGCAACCCCGGTTTAACTTCGCTTGAAGGCCTTTCAGCCTCTATTCAAGAAGCCAACAACCGGAGCCACCGAGAGGACACCATCCGTTGCGGCGCATTCCTGTGCGATCAGGACGTGGTGGCCGAAACCACAGCCGGGGCCATCAAATTCGTCGACCTCCTCGAACGTCGAGGGTTCAACTTCCGAAGAGACCAACAGGGCCTGCCCATGGTTCGCAAGGCTCCAAGCCATCAACAACCCCGTACGGTGGATGCCGGCAGTGCCACGGCGCTCGGCCTCCAACAACTCGGCGAAGAGCAATGCATGCGCCACGGCGTCATTCGACGGGGCGACCAGGTGCCGTTGACCCTTGTTCACACCAATCAATCGGTTGAAGGCCTCGTCGCCGTTGACATGGTCAACGGAAAGGTCATCGGCTTGCAATGCAAAGCGCTCATCATCGCTGACGAGGGTTTCGAAGGGGCGTTTTCCTCAGGGCTTGTCGGTCTTGGCATGGACATGGCCTTCCGTGCGGGCGTCGCTCTGCGAGATATGGAATTCATGACCCACCATCCACTCGCCATCAAAGGCACGAACGTGTTGTTGCCTACCGGCCTCCTCCTTGACGGGGCCCAACTCCACGAAGCATCGGGTGCTGCTATCGAAGTGGACGGCCACTCTTCCCAAGACATCGTCGACGCCATCTCCGCAGCTGTTCAACCCGTGTTGGATGCTCGAAACATGGGCCTAAGCGCCTCGTGGTGGGCCTCCCTCTTCCGCCTTGTCAAACAACGCACGGGCATTGACATGAACCGGCAAACGGTTCCTTTGGCCCCCACCGTCGGCCACACCCTCGGCGGACTTCCCGTTGATGGCCACGGACGATGTGTGGTCGGCACGTGGTCCCGCTGGTTCACCGGTCTTTATGCTGCGGGCGACGCATCGTGCACCGGCCTCCACGGGGCTGCACCGCTCGCAGGCAACCGTCTTCTCGACGCCCTCGCTTCGGGAACGTCCGCTGGAGAACACGCTGGGCAATGGGTCGCCGACCGCAAGTTCAGCACCGCCACCGCACTTGAAGCGGCTCTGGATGACGCGCAAGCCGATGTTTCTGCCATGATGGAATCCGACGAAGCGACCCATGTGGTTCGCTGTGGCACCGTGATGGCCAACCTTCACGCTGGGTTGGCGGCCACGTCGTCCTTCTCATCGGACAGCATGGCCAACCTCCAAGCCAAGCTTGAACAACTCAACATCACGGCCGAGTCGCTTCATCTCGACCAGCACTCGCTCATTGCAAACACCAACCTCCTCGAGGTTCTTCGAACCCAGGCAGCTGTTCGCATGGTCTTGGCGTCCGTTCAAAGCGGACAGGCGCGCGAAGAGTCCCGTGGCTCGTTCACACGAGAAGACTTCCCTGAATCCAACGACGCGTTCCTGCATCATCTCACCGTTGACCGTGAGGGGGCCATCGGAACGCTCGCCATCAAGAAGGGAGCAGGCGGCCATTGGGTTCTTCCTCCACAATGAAGAAAGACATCGGGGAACACCCAACGGTCATGACCACGCTGTTTGAGAAGATACTCTCCGGTGACATTCCCTCGCATCGTGTCGCAAGTGGAGAAGGGTGGTACGCTTTTCTCGACATCTTCCCGCGAAGAGAAGGGCACACCCTGGTGATTCCTGTTCGTGGTGTGCAACGTTTGGCAGATTTGACCAGGCAAGAACAAGCACAACTCATGGAGGGCGTCTCCTCCGTACAACGCCTCCTTGGTCAGCGATTTGAGACAACGGACTTCACGGTGTGCATTCACGACGGGCCGTTGGCAGGACAGGAAGTCCCTCACGTCCACGTTCATGTCCTCCCAAGAACACCACACGATGGTGGCTCCACGCTCATGGCGATGTGGCCTCAAACCCCCGTCTCCGAGGCGGACCACATCGCGCTGGCCGACCTTGCCGCAGAACTTCAGGGTGTGAAGTGATGGCCACGATCGACACAGGAGAAGAGAAAATGATCCACAACGGCGAAGCCCTTCCGATTTTGTCTGCCTCGGCGAAGAAGATGAACATCGACAAACTTCTGAACGCACCACTCCCAACCTACGATTCATCGGTGCCGGGCTCGTTTTTGTGGACGAAAATTGCGTTCTGGATGTGCCGTCGCGTTGCGAGCGTTCAGTTTCGAACCACGGCTTCGTCATCCACCACGCCACTCGAGGTGGGTGGCGCAGGTGCCATGTGTTGCGGCTGGCACACCAACGGACTGATGGACCCGCTCGGTATTTTTCTCAACCATCCCAAGGAATTCGTCGTTGGAGCTCGCCATGATTTGGTGACACGCCCTCTCTTGGGCTGGTGGACCCGCCGTCTTGCGGTCCAACCGGTCGTGCGCAAGGCCGAACTCCTCAGAGGCGGTTGCACCGAAGAGGAAGCGTTGGTGTTGAACGGGCGCTCACTTCTCGCTCTTTCAAGCGGCATCGCCCACGGTTTTGGTTGCGTTTTGTTCCCCGAGGGCACGAGCCACAGTCAGTCGTCGATGCTCCGGTTCAAAACCGGGCCGATTCGCACCGTTCTTGCCGCAGCCGCACTGGCGAAGGCCAACGATTTACCGCTCCCGCACCTCGTCCCCGTGGGTCTTCATTTCCGTCGCAGAGAACTCTTCCGAACCGACCAATTCATCGAGTTTGGCGACCCCATCAGACTTGAGGATGACCAGATCCCAGAGGCCATGGTCAACGCCGTTCGAGAAGGCGGATGGGTTGAGCCACCCGCAGAAACGGTTCATCGCATCAGGGGCCAACTGCAAGACCGCCTTCCAAGCATGACGCCCAACACCGCGACGTGGGAAGAACACCGCGCCCTCCATCTTCTCGCCCATGCCCGTGCCCGCCACAAGGGCGAGCGTCTCTCCGATTGGACGTCCGAGGTGCTGGCGGCGAGAACCGTCCGGGACGAATGGCCCGGGCGGGAAAACACGTTCCCCCCACAGCCCTTGGCCGGTGAACAATTCGAACTCGCTTCAGAGGCGGCTGAACTGCTTGAGACAAGGGGATTGGACGGTCGGGACCTCGGGCCAAAAGGAAGGCCGCTGCGCCGAGCCAACATGAGCCGCCTGCCCTCGGCGATGGTCGCCCTGTTTTGTTTTCTTGCGTTGTTGCCGTTTTCAATCACTTCACTGGGTTTCCAAATCGCCCTCGGTCGCCTGCTCGGTGATTCGACCGACGAGGGCCTTGATGCCAGAACAAGCTACCAGTTTCTCGCGTCGTTCTTTGGCTCGATGCTCGTGTGGCCCTTCATCGCCTTAGGGTGGACCTGGGTGGTTTGGGCCAATCATGGTGCTGTTGGGGACGTCCTCGGCTTTTCCGATACCTGGCTCCGTATGGGCACCAGCAGCGCAGCGGTCGGGTTGATGGCCGTGTACATTCTTTGCTTCCCTGTTTTTTGGGCGAGTGGAAAATCGTTCGCTTTCGCATGGGATGTTTGGGTCGACGCTCGGAAAGCGTGGGTGAGATTCCGTGTTCCAAAGGAGGAAAAATTACGTCTTGAGGCCCTTCTGGGTCAACTTACACCGTGAAGGGTGCATTCAAACGGGATGAGGAATTGGAAGGCAACATGACGCCCGATGAGACCGTTAATGTTCTCAAGCAATGGCTCACCGAAGAACGCCTTCAAGCGAAGGCGCAAAAGGACCCACGAGCGCACGCACATTTCCTCGTCCGCTACCCAAGCGGGAAGCAAGGGCACATGTTCGCCATCGTCGTTCCAAAGGGACGGGATTTGGTGGCTGTTTCGAGCATGACAAGGGTCGATGAAGGTCAGCAGAAGGAAATGAAAGACCACATGGACGACAAAGACAGCGATTGGTCGGAGTGGATTCACGAGAGCCGTCTTCACTTGATTCGAACCGGCGTGGACTGGGTGATTCACATGGGCCATGACGGCGAAAAGAAACCCGGACCGCTTCAGGCGTTCAATGTGAGTTTGCCCATTTGGTTTGACGGCCTTACCAAGCACGAGTTCATGAACAGTTTGCGCCGATTGTGGCTTGCGAAACTCGCATTGATTCACGAAATCAAGTACTCCTACGGCCCCGGTGTTGGCAAACCCGGTCCTGTGGACGACTGGGCGAAATCAAAGCCGATGAACGACGGCCAGCAGGCGGCAGAGGAGCCTCGGCCAACGGCGGAAATCGAGTTTGACGAGAAGATGTCCTTTGGTTCAGGGTTCGATCCCTCCGAATGGGCCTAATCTTTCATTTTGGGCCGAAAACCTTCGTTCGCTCGGCACGCGTGGGTGAAGCGCGGCACGAGAGAAAACATGACCGATAGGGGACGCGGTTAAGTATGATTAGAGACACGAAAAAGTGTTGAAGTCCGGGGTATACCTATGAGTCAAAAAATCAAATCCGTCAGTCTTGCCTCAATCATGGTCCTTTCCGTGATGTCGTCTCTTTTGATTGCCTCCGTTTCGGTGAGCGCCAGCACGGTGGTCATCACCGAAGCCATCCAGATCGTGGACGGGGGAACATCCTCTGACCAACAAGCAGCGGTGGGCTCGGACAGTTCAGGCAATGTTCACATCGTTTGGACCCGTAACAACCTTCACCTCTACTATTCGATGATTTCACCCCGCGGAGAAACACTCATCGATGCCACCCAAATCACCAATTCAGGGCTTCACAAGATTTGGCATCCCGATCTCGCCGTCGACGAGTACGACCGTATTCACGTCGTTTGGGCCGACAAAGCCGGCCAGCACGCCATCATGTACACAGCACTCTCTCCTTGGGCCGCACCAATGGACGGCATGGCCTCCGATGACGGCACCATCACGGCCATTGACGACACCATCATTTCACGCCGCTCTCAAAACCGAGATTGGCCTGCTCTCGACATCGACAGCCAAAACAACGTTCACATCGTATGGCAAGACAATTACGACGAACTTGGCCGCTTCTTCAACCAGCCACAAATCTACTACTCCATGATTCAGCCCGACATTGGCTCGGGCGCTGTGGTGACCCTCTTCGACGACACGCTGCTGACCCCCATCATCGGCCACAAAGGACATCCCGACGTTGTGGTTGACGCCAACGACTACGTTCAAGTTGCATGGGATGACACCCGCGGTGGTAAGGTTGAGTTGGCGTTCATCGTCGACACCTCCGGTTCCATGTATTCAGAGTGGGCCGACATCTGCACCGTCATCTACGGCGGCAACTTTGCATCTGGCCCTTACTTCCAAGGCATCAAACCCATGCTGGAAGAAGGCAACATGACCGTTTACGAAACCATCTACGGTTTGGGCAACACCCTCCCCGGTGCAGCCAGCTCTGGAAACTGTCAGGGCTACAACCAGAACGCAGGCCCACGAACGACGCCGCTTGGACAAACGCCCGGCGATGATTCCGGCGGTATTCGAAAACTCCCCGGTACCATTTACAACGGCAACACCTATTCAGGATACTCAGGTGAAGACTGGGGCCCAGGTTCGAACTGGGCTTGCCTCTCTTGGAAGGACTCAGCCGGAAACGTCCCGGGCAACCCGCCGACACAATCGGACCACCGATGGAACCCCAACGCGACCAAGATCGTCATCCCCGTTTCCGACGAAGGCCCCAAGGACGGCGACCCATCCCAACAAGCCGATGACAAAGCAGCCATCCAAGAAGCGCACGACAACTGTTTGTTGGCCGGCGTGGTTCCTGTCGGTCTTTACGGCCAAGGCTACGGCGGTGCTGGAAACATCCAGTCTCACTTCATGGACCTCGTCCAGTGTCCCAACGGCATCGTTTCAACACAAACCCGAAACTGTCCCGGAAACACGCTCGCTAACACCGATGCTGGTGGTCAAGCCTACGAATTCCCGTCCGGCTCCGGTACCAACCAAATGGCCCTTCTCGTCGAAGCGATGGTTTACATTTCGACCAATAACTCTCGCGAGATCTACATGTCCGTCCTCGACCCGTATGCCAAGATGAACAACGACCCCAGCTTCACGCCCGGTCTGCCAGGCCACTCCTCGCAGGGCGGCGGTTACACCGAAGACACCGGTGCAGGTGCAGACGGCCACTTGGTGGTTGTCAACGATACCCGCGTCACCATTGACGACGCTTACTCGTTCCACCCATCCATCGGCGTTGACCAACAGGGGAACACGCACATCGCTTGGATGGACGGCCGTGATTACGGATTCGAAAAGGACGTGAACTACGAGGTTTACTACACCAAACTTCGCCTCCAAGGCGCAGGTGCATGGGACGGTGCAGAGGAAGGCCTCTCCACCTATGCCATCAAGAGGATCAACGACACCCCCATTTCCAACGTCGAAGGCAACGGCGGCCTCCCACCCGCTTCACCCTACGCCGGAAACTCCGTGTTCCCATCGCTGCTGACCGACGACCAGAACAACGTCCACATCGCGTGGGTTGACTCAGGAAATCTTTCTGCGACCGAGGAAGTCCTCTACACCCGACTCAATCAAACCGATCTCACCGGAGACGGTTTGACGGCCCTTGACCCGTGGGATGCGGTTGCCGTAACGTCGTGGAATTCCAATAAATTGGGACCAAATAGCGGGCGTCAACCGGCCATCGGTATGCCACCGGCTTTCTCCAACGATTTGGGAAGCGGTGCCCACATTGCATGGTCGGATACCAACACCTGCGGGGATGAGGGTAACAACAACCGATTCACCATTTGCTATTCACACGTTTTGACCGGCCAAGTCGACGTTGAATTTGACGAAGGCGAGACGTTCTACCACGTGATTGAGCCTGGGCAGCAGACCATCTACAACATGACGATGAACAACTCAACACCCGGTCCAAAGGACCTGGTCGCTGACACCTATGGCCTGAACATCTCCGGAGTGCCAATGAACTGGACGGCGAACCTCTACTTCGCCTCGAACCACTCGAGCATTTTCCCAGACACCCCGATTTTCCTTGAGGGTGGCGAAGACATCCGCTTTTACATGCGAGTCCAAGCACCATCCATTTACCAGGCCAACGGCGACGAACTGGCTGAGATTCGGGTCACAGCGCAGTCTTACAAGGACCCAGCCATTCAGAACGATATCATCACGCTCACGCTGATGGACGTCGTTCACGGCATCAATCTCGATACCTCTCACAGCATGGCCGATATTGAACAGGGCGACACCGCCATTTTCTCCATCACCATCACCAACACCGGAAACGTGCACGATGCGTTCGTCTTCTGGGACCCCAACAGCCTTGAGGGTCAGCAAGAATGGTTGCTGCCGTTCGGCTGGCAGGTGAACTTCCCGATTCGGGTGGAACTGGACCCCGGTCAGTCGGTAACCAAGAACCTCGAGGTCTTTGTTCCAACCTCTGAAGACCCTGGTGCGTTCGTGATTTACGTGAAGGGTTGGTCCGAAGGTGAGCCGATTAAGTCCGTGGAGAAGGGAACCTACGACATCCTCGAACTCGGTGTGTTCGTCTCCATTCGGTCAACCGGCAACATCGTGTTCGCTGTTGATGACCGTTCCGACCAGGTCAAGCCAGGTGAATGTGCCTCCTACAACATCAACGTCACCAAGAACTTCGATTCGGGTGAATTGGTGTTCGCCACACCCGGTGCTCCTGAAGCAAAGCCAGACGGCATCGCCATGGATGCATGGCGAGAAGAAAACTGGTTGGTCATGGTCGACTTTGCCAACGCAACAGGTTCAGCCGATGCTGGCGACGGCCTTGGCGACCCCATCGCTTGGACGATTCCAGGCTCTGCTGAGAAGATCACCAAGCGGGTGACCGTTCACGTCTGTGCCCCAAGAAATGCAACCGCAGGCCTTGGGCCAGCCATTACGCTGAAGGGGTATCTCGATGGCTATCCACGGATCTCTGACTCGGCCATTTTGTCCACCAATGTTGAGCATGTCTTTGACCTCGATGCGGGCATTGACCCCGAGGTTGGGACCTCGATGAACGTGAATCCAGGCCAGCAAATCACGCTGCCGATCACGGTCACCAACGACGGAAACGGCCCTGACCGCTTCGACTTCCGCCTCGCTCGTGTCACGGACGCGTTCGGTGTCGATGTGATTTGGGACATCGAAATTCCACGAGAAACCTTGCAGGAACTCTCTCCCGACACCTATCAGGCGTTTGATGTCACCATGAACGTCCCCAACCGTGTCCCTGCTGGCGAGTATACCGTGGTGATGCAGGCCTTCTCCGAGGAGGTTTACCCGGATGCCAACGGTCGAGAAACACGAATCCGCGACACCATTGTCCTCTCCGTCACCGTTGACGAATTCCACGACATGCAAATCTCGATGGACCCAACCGTTGACAACGCCGTGAAGACATCAGCTCCGGGTAAGATCGTTCGCTTTACCTTCAACGTCACCAACAACGGCAACGTGCCTGATGTTCCGACCTTGAACAACCACACCGCTCAGCGAGACGGTGATTCGCTTCTGTGGAACGAGTTGCCCGGCATGAACGTGCTCAGCTCGTGGGATGTCGACTGGTTCATCATGCGCCAGGTAAGCGCAGACCTCGTCATTGAAGAGGCGTGCATGAACATGCAATCCACCGCTTCCTCGTTCCCAGAAGATGCCTGTGTCTACCTTGAGGACATTGACGAATGGCGCCTTCCAGAAATGGCGCCTTACGAAACCATCATCACCGTTGCTGCGGTCAAGATCGGTACCGATGCGAAACTCGACACCCGAAGCATCGGGCTGAAGGTCGTGTCCATGTACGGAGATATGGAAAACGACGGTGACCACGACGATTCTCCAGAGTGGGATGGCGATAACTACGACACCAACGAGTTCATCGTCACGCTCCGACTACGAGCACCAAACCTCGAAATCAAGGAGATCATCATGCCACCGTCCACCTCCAGCGAAGTGGACTCCACCATCCCTATTGGCATCATCTTGCAGAACACCGGTAACGTCCACGCAACGGACATCGAGATCGTTCTCTGCGAGTACGACGTCGCCAACGATGCGGACATCACGAAGGAGATTCGCGACAACGGCTGCGAAGAAGAGCGCGTGGTCATGCGACAAGTGGTCGGCGCCTTGCTGGCACCGGACGACACGGAGGATGCGAAGGAGATTGAACTCTACTTGCTCTACCCTGTCACGGCAGGTAGCAAGGGCGTCTACGTGGTTGTCGACCCGATGAACGAGATCGTGGAATCCGATGAGAAGGACAATGTCCGACCGATTCCCGAAGAGCTTGCCTCCAACAGCCCCGTGCTCGACCTGGCCAGAGAAGTGGTTGGAAAGACCGCTCTGCCCTTTGCCGTTATCGTGCTGACCATCGCGCTCCTTGGCGTGGTTTACCTGGTTGGCAAGGGACGACGCGATGAGGTCAACAAGCGGCTTGCTGAGCAATCCTCACTTGTTTCTGTGCTGGCTGACGAAGCCAACGATTGAGCCAACTGAGTTGCGGTTTCACTTGGGCCCCGGCCCGAGGTACCAGCGAAGCTCTGTGTCCAACGGCGCAGCGATGACCTGGCCGGACCTTCGAGCGATCTGCTTCTCAAGTCGAGAACGCAGGGCGGTGATGACTTCGCCCACGTTGGGGTTGCCTGCGATTTCTTGCTGCACCAGCGTCGTGAGGTCGACCCTGCTCCCGGTCGCTTCCACCATCGTTTGGATGATGCTTCGGTCTTCATAGGATTCGAAGTCTGTTTCAACCGCAGCGGAGACGCGCTGTCGCACGTGTTGATGGAGTGAAATGAGGGCATCGCGCTGGGCGTCCAATTCTTCCAAGACCGACGCAAGCGTTCGCATGTGCGACAAACCTTCGGCAACGGCGATTTTCTTTCGTCCACTCAGCGATTCGGCCACCGCCATGGATGCAGGGGGAAGGTTGGTCGAGAGGCGCATTGGACCTCCTGCGGGAAGCTTTCGCTCCTCACATCGGAACAAATCCGGCCCGATATCGACTTGAATCGACATGGCACGCTCCACGGCGTAGATCGTTCGAGGCGGTCCACCTTTTTGCGAGGGTACTTTGTTCTTGGAGACCATACCACCCTTTTCTAATTCTTTGAGGTGCTTGACCACGGCAGGCTGGCTCACACCGATCAGTTCTGCCAACTGCATTGGATAGTGAGGTTCCCGCGCTAAACGCTCGAGAATTTGTCTTCTGATTTTGTTCTGCAAGAGGTACAGGGCTCGATCGAGGTCGGTCATACTTCTCAACCCGAGGTTGGGTAGTGCCCCCTCCTCTATGAACGCACCGTTCGCTCACTGTTCGTCCCAATCTTTCCATGCGTTGGTGGAATTTGCCGCTTCCGTTGGCTTCGATGCTCGCACGGGGGAGGTGGGTTTCCGTTCAACGGCTCGAGGCTCGGCCAGCGTGACCCCTTCATCCCATGAAGCGATGGCTGCCGCATTGGCTGCATCTTGGATGGCTTCCTCGGCGGTGGTTGTTTGGTAACGCCCCGTCTTGGCGTGTTCCTGTGCCCCTTCCACATCCCCACGCATCAGCGCATAGACTTGCTCGGTGGTGAGGAGATTGCCTGCTGCGACATCGCTCAACCCGTCAACGAAATCCTCAGAGGGCTGGTGTTCTGCTGTGTCCGCAAAGGGCGGTGCTACCGAGGGTTGCGATGGCGAAGCCGCTTCTTTTTGTTCAAACAGCGTGGGGTGGTCTGGATGCACGTCCGTGAGTGGTACGAGACGTCCGTCTTCGCCGACCATCATCACGCGAGGACTGCGGCTCGGTTTTGAGGAAAAATACACGATGAGGGCGATGGGGGTGGTGAGCACACCCAAGCAGCACATGGCGCCACCAAACAAGAGGGGCGTTGACTGCATCAAGTTCTCGGGCATTTCGTCAACCGAGACAAACCAGCCGGTGGTCTCCGTGCAGTCTTTATCGCAGGTAGAGACCACAGCAAAATCTCCGGACGCGTTGAGCGTCCACGACGCACGTTCCACCATAACAGCGCCGTCGATGGTCATGGGTTGCCAGTCGAGCATGCAGGTGTTCTCCCCAAGGGCTTCCCCGACCATCGTGTCGCCTTCTACACGATACAATTGAACGGCCATAACGGCGTCATCCTCTTCCTGATAGAACCTGTAGCATGTGTCTTCCAAAACACCCGTGCGGTGCGTGCCTTCGCCCGTGTAGGCGCCCTGATACTGTTCACGGGGGTCCATCACGGAACCGATGGTGGAGGCCTGACTCTGCATCAAGATGCCCCCGAGCAACAGCATGACGCCGCCAGCGATGGCGAGGCGTAGCGCCCAAGGCGAGCGCTTGGCAGGCTCAGGTGCTTGCATCATGGTCTTCCAGACCCTCTTCCTCCATAAGGCTCGCTGATGCGGTCATGCAAGACCCAGCTCAGCCAGTTTTTCCGGCAGGTACGTGTCGGTTACGAAATCAAGACCGTACTTGGCCAGCGACTGTTGCTCAGCCTTCTTGCCAAGTTCAAGCATCATGTTGATCTGGTCTTGCCACCAACCGTCGGCAAATCTCGGGTCGGAGAGTTCAGCCTTCAATGCATCAATATCTCTGGGCGACAGGTCATCGCTTGGCAAATCATACGCTTCGATATCATCGGCGGTGATGCCGAGGTACGTCGCAGAAGGCGTGGCCAAATATTCGGAAATGTGCGCTGTCTTGATGGCGCCGTAGGCGATGGAAGCGAAGATACGGAACGACCACGGGTCGCCGTCGAGGAAGACCACGACGGGCAAATCCCATTCCTCGCTCATTCGCTTCAGGATACGCCGTGTAGAGCGCGCAGGTTGACCTTTCAGGTGAACCAAACCGCACTTGTACGCCTCGTCAAATCCATTTTCGATGAGTCGGTCAAACATACCACCGGTTTCGATGGCCATGATGAAATTGATGTCGTGTTCAAGCAACTCAATTTTTTCCTCTTCCACGTTGTACGGCACGCCGTAGCCAGAATCACCGACGTCGTCCCTGGCGTTGATGCGCATCCATTCGCCGCGTCGATTGCGCTCGCGGAGCGTCAGGTTGCCAATCATGCGCGCACCGTCTTCCTCCGGTCGGAGTTTGAAGTCCTCGCGCAGGCACTTGGTGACCACTTCAAGGTCCTCAGCGAGGTTATTGCTCTCGTTTTGGGAGGAGAATTTCCCGAGCCCCCAACTCTCCGAAATGTAGTACATTTCTCTCAGGGTTGATGATTTTCCGGCGTCGATCATCTCTTCGATGAACTCAACGACGTGGAGCGCTCGCAACAATTGTTTGGCCGAGCCCAGACTCGTAGCGTCTCGGACAGAACGCTTCTTTCCATATTTGTAGACGCCCAATTTGTCATCAAATCCAATGTTGTTCTTGGTGCGAACGGGCAGGGTCATCGTGGGGGCCTCGCCATTGACGATCTTGTCGTACATTTCGGTCACGACCTCGTGAAGGGCTGCCTTGGTCTCTTCTGGTGTGTGGCTCGCGGACATCATGCATCACTCCCGTAGCCCATCAGGGTCTGTTGCCCGGGGGTTTTGGGCACCTCGTTCTCCGCCGATGGTGGTTCTGGAGCAGGGGCATCAGCGCTCGAAGCCTCGGTGTCATCGGAGGGCGCTCCACCCTCCTCCTCTTCGTGGGCTCGGGCTTCCTGACGTCGAATTTCTTCCAGCAGTTTTTCGTCCATCTTCGAGGCACCGATCACTTCCTGACTGCCTCGGTAGAAGACATCGGTTTCCGTCCAATCGCCCTTTTCGAGGCCGGTCAGTGAATAGGTGATGGTGTAGGTTTGGCCTGGCTCCAACGTCTCGAGTTTCCATGCCCACACGCCGGTCGCTTCCTTTCGACCACCGGTTTCGTTCTTTTCCATAGCAACGCCCTCCTGTTCCGGCCACGAGGCCAACAACGTGTATGCTCGGGCTCTCGAGGTGTAGTTGAACAGCGTGATGGCGACATCGGTTTGTTTGGTTTCCTTGTTCCACGTGGTGGTGCTTTCGGCGATGACGGCCCCCATGATTTTGGTGATGGAGCCTGCAAGGTTGGGGACGGGACGCTTGAGAATAGCAGCCGACTTTGCCGCAATGGCGGGAATGATGTCGTTGACCAACTCGAACTTTTCTTGCACCTTGACCATCTTTTTCTTCTTCTCAAGGTGCTTACGAAGTCCTCGACCCATCTCGAGCATGGCTTTGCGGACCTCGTCCATCACCTCGCCGTTATCGGCCAGCGCTTCCTTGGCTTCGGAGGTGAATTGCACGTTGGTGCTGGCAAGATGAACCAAAATGGCAGCCGGTCCCTTCGGCACCCCACGTCCACCGGCTTGGTCGAGGCCGTATTGGCGCCAATCCACCGATTCGATGGCTTTGGTGAGCAAACACCCGCCTTGCTGGTACATCAGCGGGACGCGGTTGGCAAAACGGAGGATTTCGACCGGCTTGTCCGCCGGCATCCCGTTGCCGAAAATCAGCCCGACTTCAACCTGGTAGGGGTTACCCTGCGAGACGGTCGGCGACCGGGTCATGGTCGTGACGAATCGAGAATCAATCGTTTTCGAGAGCCCTTTCTTGATGAGCAATTCCTCGATGGGCGACAAACAGTTCGTGGGTGGATTGAGGAGCTTGACGGCTTTTCCCTTGAGCGTTCGCTCCCCTTGAAAGGCTTCGAGCAAGGACCTGACATGGTCGGGTTTCATCGATTTGGGTTTGGCCTTTTCATCGATTTCAGCCGCCGCCAGCAACTCTTTTGCCGCTCGCGATGAGACGCCTGAGAAATTTTTGTACAGGAACGAGGTCATCCGACTGTCTGTGGATTCCGTGGTCATGCGCTGGAGGGTACCGAGATGAATGCCGTGCGGGTGAGGTTTGATGCTCTCAACCTTCCTCGGCAGGCGTTCGGTCACTCGAGGCCAGTGGTGAACCTCGCCGTCGGGGTCAACAAAGGTGATGTCGGCGTGCGGGTTGACGATGCTCGTCATGCGCAAGTACTGGTAGACGCTCTGTCGGCCGCGCTGGTATTTGGCTTTCATCCGGCAGGTGATTTCAAGCCCGTGTTCCTTGAGCGTACCATCGGCTTTTTCCCAAAGCTCACGGCCTTCGTTGCTCTTCGTCGCTTTGTTTTTCCGCGTGTCCAACCCGATGTCGACAATGGCAGCCGAGGTCTCGGTGGCTATTTTTGAACGAACATGCGTTTTCTTTCCGGTGGTGAGTTGGCTGTACATGACCACGCCCGTGATACCGATGCCTTGCTGGCCGCGAGATTGTCGTATGGCATGAAAACGTGAACCGAACAGCAACTGTCCGAACACCTTCTCAATGCTGCGTTTTGGAATGCCGGGTCCGTTGTCTTCAGTTTGGAGTTCAATGATGTTCTTCTTGTCGTCAATCTTGGAGATTTTGACCTTGATTTCGGGCAAAATACGTGCTTCTTCGCACGCATCCAAGGAGTTGTCCACCGCTTCTTTGACCGCCGTGATCAGCGAGCGGTTTAAGGAATCAAAGCCGAGAAAGTGCTTGTTTTTCTCAAAAAATTCTGAAATAGCGACTTGCTTCTGATTTTTTGCCATGCGTTCTGCTGTGCCTGCCATGGGCGTTCACCTCCCCCGGTCCTCCTCCGTCTTGACGACGTCGGGCCGACAGATGACCGTCTCCGTCCTTTGAGGGATTATAATCTCCTTAGGCGAAACGGGATGGAGCAAGCCGAAAATGACGGCCTTTGGGTGCATCCACTCAAGCGAAAAGGCCGGGGCTCCAGATGCTGATGTGTCCGGTGAAGGCTGAAGCGGCGACCGTGAGCGGGCTGGCGAGGTAGAGTTTCCCGGGTCCAGACCGACCCTGGAAGTTGCGGTTGATGGCGGAGACCGTCACTTGGTCGGGGGTCAGGGAAACACCCGGTCCAGCACCGATGCAAGCGCCGCATCCCGGGTCGATGAGTTTCACACCGACCTCAAGAAACAGGTCGTGCCAGCCTTTGCGCTCGGCAAGGGCCTTCACTTGACCAGAGCCGTATTGGATGTAGAAATCAACGCCGTCTTTGACCTTGAGGCCGGCGTCTTTGGCCGCTTGGCACACCTCAGCGTAGTAGGCGATGTCGTCCTCCTTTCCGGCGGTACACGAGCCGCCGTAGGCGATGTCAACTGCGACTTGGCCAATGTCAGCGATGTTGGCGCCGTTGGTCGGGTCGCTTGGGATGCCTTCGTCGGGGTTGCCTGGGTGGGCCACCATCGGTACGATGGACGAGAGGTCAATGACGTGGACGCCACCGTCGTAATGGGCGCCTTCATCGGGCGCCACCATGCGAGCGCGCTGCTTCTCTTCCGAAAGGTGGGGTTGCGCTTTGAGCATCCACGTCATAAGGGCGTCATCGGCCTCGCAGATACCGGTTCGTCCCGAACATTCGGTAGCCATGTTGCACAGCGTTGCTCGTTCGTCCACCGAAAGGGAGGCAAGTCCGGGCCCGCCGAATTCCATGCTTCGGTTCAGCGTCAACTCCTTGCGAGCGTGGTCGGCGAGAATGGCCAAAATGACGTCTTTTGCGGTGCACCCGTGGTTGAGTTCCCCGACGAGCTCGAATCGAATGGATTCAGGCACTTTCACGAAGGTGAAGCCTGCGCTGACAAGGTTGGCATATTCGGTGGCACCAACACCCCACGTGAGGGCGTTTGAAGCACCGCCCATGCAGGTGTGGGAATCGGTGGCTTGGATGAAGTCGCCAATTTCGATGAATTCTTCGCGGGCCACTTGATGGCAAATGCCCGGCGATACGCCGTCCACGGCCGAATAATCACGCACGCCCGTGTGTTGCTGGAATGCGACCTGAAGGTCGCGCAGGGTCTGGACCTTGTGCATGAACGGAACGAATTTCGGGTTGTGTTGGGCGTAGAGCAGGTGGTCTTCGAACACCGCAAATTTGCTCGAATTGGGCAGGGCGTAACCCTCTCCGTACTCCTCCTGCAGGAAGGTGTGAACTTGTGCTGTCGTAAATTCGTGGGAGTAGCCGCCTTGAACCTGTGCGATGACCGGGTCGCCCGGTTGGACGCACTGACCATCGGGTTGGCCCACCAAGTTTCGGCTGATGATACGTTCAGCCATCGTCATCGGGCGTTGGGTCGTGCTCAACGGCGCGAGATCGAGTTCGCCTGCCTTGAGGGCCTTGGCGAAGGGGAACAGGCCGCCGTGTTCGACGATGAGTTGGGTGACGGGGTCGTACTGCCCGGTGAATTCGGCAAGAGCGATGGATTCGCCGTTTTGCAGGCGCTCGAGCATGGCGTGGTCGCCCATCAACTGGCCGAGGTTGATGTTGTTGCGTTCATGGATGGGTGCAAAGGAGGCTGCGATGACGATGCTGATGCCGGCCCAGCGTTCGCATTGAGCGGCGGTCTCTCGGCTTGAACCGGTACCTTTGCGCTGGCCCGAAACGATGACTTCGAAGTTCCCGTCCTTCAGGGCGTTTTCTCGAAACACACGCAGACCGTTGTGCATCAAGCCAGCGTATGCGTTTTTGGCGATTTCAGCAGGATCGTGGTCAAAGCACACCCATGCCGGCGTCATGACATCGGTGTTGATGTCGTCCAGCAAGTCGTCGACGGTCAAATCTTCCATACGCAGGTCGAGGCCGTCGTAGAGCTGTTGCTTGATGAGGTCCAAGTCCTTGGTCAGGAAAAGCACCCTTTTGCCGGGGGTTAGAGCGATGCTCGCTGCTGGTTTGTTCCCTCCCATGCTTCCCCCTCAATGCCGTTCAAGGGCCATCCGTTCATAATCGGTTCGGGGGGCGGCTGTCGGGTTGGCCGTTGAATGGCCCACGAAAGCAACAATCCTGGCATATTTTCTAACAACGCTCATCCAATGGTGTTCCTTTCCCAATGTTCGGTCTGGGCTTTGTCATTGCCTACCCTTTGCTCAGGAATGCGTGGTTCTTTTCGTATCATTAAATATAAATATCAATGCCAAAAGGGATTAAATAGGTTCGCACATCGATGGGAATCGTTGAGGGATACATGTGAGTGACCAACAAGTGGAAGATATTGTGAAATGCAGCGACTGTGGAAGCAGATCGCTCTCGAGAGACGAAACCCGTGGCGAGGTCGTTTGCGACGATTGCGGCCTGGTGTTGGAAGACAATGTCATCGACCAAGGTGCCGAATGGCGTGTCTTTTCCCCCGAGCAAGGCGACCAGCGTGCTCGTACCGGTGCGCCCATGACCGTGATGCTTCACGACAAGGGGTTGTCCACCGATATCGACTGGCAAAACAAAGACTACTCTGGAAAAACCATCAACTCCAGGTACCGTTCCCAGTTCTACCGCATGCGCAAGTGGCAGAAGCGAAGCCGTGTCAGCAACGCCACCGAGCGAAACCTCGCTATGGCGCTGGCCGAACTCGACCGTATGGCCAGCCGCTTGGAACTCCCGAAATCGGTCCGTGAAGCCGCGGCTGTGAACTACAAGAAAGCCGTCGACAAGCGCCTGATTCGTGGCCGTTCCATTGAAGGTGTGGCTGCTGCTTCGCTCTATGCAGCCTGCCGACAGTGCGGTGTTCCACGAACGCTTGACGAAATCGGTCAAGCCTCTCGTACCGGTCGTAAGGAAATCGGTCGAACCTATCGGTTCATGGTTCGTGAATTGAAGATGAAGATCATGCCAACCGGCCCAGAAGACTACATCTCCCGATTCTGTTCCGGATTGGGCCTCGACGCTGACGTTGAAGCCAAGGCCTACGAACTCATCAAAGCCGCACAGGAAAAGGAATTGACCAGCGGCCGCGGTCCTACGGGCATCGCTGCGTCCATCATCTACATCGCCTCGGTGCTGTGCGGCAAGCGACGAACGCAGCGTGAAGTGGCTGAAGTGGCGGGCGTCACAGAAGTCACCATCCGCAACAGGTACAAGGAACTCATCCAAAACCTGAACATTGAGCTCGACATTTGAGTCTCCTGTTGAAACGACGGTAAATCCAACAGGTGAACAGCGTGAGCAAGAGCCGAACGAAGATTTCCGACGAAGCGTTTGAACGCGTGGCGACGGGACTGGTTGAAGCGCTTGAACGCGGCACAGAAGCATGGCCGCTGCCCGAACCGCCCATGAGCGACCCGGATTTCCCCGCTATCGCTCCGACCTCGCCTCACCGGCTGTTCGAACAGGGCCTCGGTATCCTGAACGTCGACCGAGGGATGTTTGACCGCCACCTCAACACCGTGGTGGATTTGATCGTCCCGCACAGAATGAACCTCAGCGACGACCCGTTTGAAATCCATCAGAAATGGCTCAGTCGTCGCATGGATGACGTGGCCGACCGCTTGTTGTTTCACATCGCCACCGACTGGCTCGCTCAGGCGTTTGACCCGCACGCACCCAACACCGACCGCTGGTGGCTCAGCATTGCGCTGCTCAACGGTTTGTCGACCGTGCCCTACGGCCAACCCGTCCATCAGGGCTACCATCTCGTGGAGTCCATCGCCCTCGCAGAACGTCCCGGCACGTGGCACACGCAACCCGACGCCGGCCCCCAACACATGGATTGGAACCCGCACGCTGTGGTGCCGCGCATGTCCAGCACCGTGGTCGCTCACGAACGCGGCGTCGAAGCCGCGCGTTGGGTGCTCGAGCGCTTGGAAGGCGGCGATTTGGACCGCCGTCTCCTCCTGCTCGAATGGGTTCGCCTCCTGCTGGAACGTCAACCGCTCATCGAGCCGCTCGGCCTGAAGGACATTCTTTTGCGTCGAGCCGCTGACCCGGTGGGCGAAGTCGCGAACAAAGTCACGTTGTGTTTGGCCAAGGCCATCGAAGCCGACCGCGACTTCGGTCATCAACTGGCGCTTCGTCTTCACGAACGCGAGGAAACCCTCGTGTGTCGCGCCATGGCTGATGTGTTGACCCGCCTGTTTCGCCGCCTGACGTGGGACGCTTTGCCGCTGCTTGACGACATGCTCCAGTCGGAGGACGAGGGCGTCTTGGCGGCAGCCAGTGCGACGGTTGGCGACGTGAAGTACCTCGACAAAGACCAGTGGGCCGACCGCTTGCGCCAACTGGTCGACCACCCGCTTGCCATCGTTCGACGAAACCTCGTCCCCAATCTGCGCGAATACATCGAATTCGACCCCAGTGACGAGCGCGGCCTGTTTCACGAGTTGTGGAAAGACGGCGACGAAGTCGTGCGAATCCGCCTGCGAGAATTGCTCCTCCGCATGGAAGAAGTCGCACCCGACCACTTCGCCTCTCAGGTCAAGGCACTGCACGATGTGGGGGCGGACCTTGAACCGCTGTGGGAGCCACTGGCGCTGCGACACCCTGAGCGCTGCGACGCCTGGAAAGCATGGCTTGCGGGCGAAGGTGAGCAACCGACCACGGTGGAGCGCTCGGCCCATGTTTCTCAAATGGAAGCGCCGGCGTCGCTGCCCGAGTTGGATGACGCCCTGCGTTCCCTTGACGAGTGAATTCACTCCTCTTCCTCAGCCAGCGGGCCAGACGTGATGAGCCAGACATACAGTCCGTTCATGATGGCGAGAACACCGACCAGCGAGAGGACCAGTCCAGCAGGTTCCGGCACCAGACCGTCGCCATCGAACATGCGAACGATACGCGTCAGCACGAGACACGCCAGGCCAAACACCACGACCTGAAGCCACGTCTGTTCAGGGGACTGCCATCGGTCAACCGTTGGCGCAACACCGAGGAAGCCGAAGGTGCGTTCAAACCATGCGAGGTAGAGAAGGACCATGCCCACCAGGCCAATCACGCCCCGGGAAAACGACGCTGAATCCCACGGCCCGGCAGGAGCGAGGTCGGTGAAACTCTGCCCGACCAAAACAACGCCCGCCACGAAGAGAGGCGCCGACGCTTTTCGGTCCATCATCCCCCGCTGGAGCCTCACGCTTGAAAGCCTGTGCCTTCTCAGGAAGGTCATGGACGTGGTTCGAGACGCCGTGCTGGTGGCGGCCGGTCTCGGAACGCGAATGTTCCCCACCAGTGCCTTTTCACCGAAGGAATCGCTTCCCTTGGTTGATGTTCCCCTTCTCACCCATCTCGTGATGGAAGCCAAAGAAGCCAGCATCCAGCGCTTTCACGTCGTGGTGTCGCCCACCAAATCCTTCCAGCCCTGGCTCACCGACCGTCGCGACCTCCACGGCCTGCAGGCCCATTTGGATGAAACCCTCTTTCACGCCACCGACGGCCTCGAAGTCCTCGTTCACATCCAACACGAACCGAAGGGCGTTGGCGACGCTATCGGCGCCGCCTTGGACGCCATTGACGGGCCGTTTCTGGTCATGCTGGGCGATAACCTGTTGATGGATACGCACGCTTCCATCGAATCCTATGCGCCTTCCACCGCTTCCAAGCGTCTGGTTGACGCGTTCATGAACCGCGGTGAGGCCACCGTCGGGCTGATGGAAGTTCAAGTACGCGACGTCCAAAATTATGGCATCGTTGGCATGGACGGACATCGCATCGTCGATATGGTCGAGAAACCAACCCCCGATGAGGCCCCCAGCCGGCTCGCACTGTGCGGCCGCTATGTCTTTCCGTCCTCCACCCAGGAGTTGCTGAACGTCTACACTTACGAGGAGCACGGTGAACTCCAAAGCATTGCGCTGCAGCGGCATTGGATGGACGAAGGTTCCCTTCACGGCGTTGTTCTTGAGAACACGCAGTGGTACGATTCTGGTGCACCCTTGCTCTGGTTGAAAGCCCAAGTGGACCATGCGTTGCGCCGGCCTGATTACGCGGATGAGATGAGAACGTGGTTGGAAGAACGCCTCGGCGATCAGCGCTGACCGGGTTTCCAAAACGTCAGCGGCTCTGGCGTCTCCCCGTTGGCATGGCGTGCCGCCAAATGGTCCGCACGTTCGTTCCAGCGATGTCCACGGTGCGCTTTGACGTGCGACCACGAAAGTGGGCGCAGGCTTGCCACTTCCGCCCACAGCGCCTGAACATGGGCCACCAACTCGCGGTTGGCTTTCGCCTTCCACGCTCCGCTTGCGAGGTTGCCCGCATAGGTGGAATCGGCACGAATCGTCGCCGCCGCCTCTCCACCTTCCATCAGAAGCCATCGGAGGGCGGCTGCAAAGCCGCTCAATTCTGCGGTGTTGTTTGAACCGACCGTAGCGCCAATGAATCCGTCGGCACCTGGCGTGGTGATCACGGCACCCGCTTCCTCATGGTGCAGTTCACCCGACCCTTTTCCAAGGCCGGAATCGCCGACTACGACCACCAAACCCCACGAAGCGGGGGTGGTCGCATCGACGTTTTGGTTGCCCAGACAGGACCCGTCAACATAGAGTGTCCACGGCGAATCCGTCAACGGACTCACTCGCCGATTTCAGCTTTGTAAGCGGCGGCGTCCATCAGGCCCGACACGGCATCGGGATTGTCAAGCGTCATCTTTACGATCCACCCGTCGCCGTAAGGCGAGGTGTTCATCAGTTCGGGGGCATCTTCCAGCTCCATGTTGACCGCAGCGATGGTACCGGCAAGCGGTGCGAAAATTGGCGAAGCCGACTTCACGGATTCGACCACGGCGAATTCACCCATATCGCCGACGACGTCACCCTCTTCTGGAAGTTCGATGTAGACGATGTCCGTCAGCATGTCTTGTGCGTGGTCGGTGATACCGATGGTGACGGTGTCGCCTTCAACTCGCATCCATTCGTGTTCTTTGGTGTAGTACAATCCTTCGGGGACATCGCTCATGGTCTCGCCTCTGCTCTTAACCAAGGCACGAACGCACATCAACCCTACGATGTACGATTCAGACTTCCTCGCCTAAATCATGTGTTAATACCTTGGCCTCGAGTTCAGCCCACTTCGACGTCACGTCTTCGGAGCGTTGGACCTCATCGATTTCTGAGCGCACGCGCCGAGCCATGTCGGCCTCGGTCTCGTGCGAAAACCAACGTGCGAGCGGTCCGGTGCCGTTGCCTATGGTCCACCCGAGGACGAAGAAAAGCACGGCGGCCCCGATGAACACCTCCATCACGGGAGGCGTTGCACCAAGCGTCCGACCCGATTGCAAACCAAACCCGATGCCCAGCAGGAAGCCCACACCCGTGCCATACAGAAGGCGCTCGACGGCGACACTCGGTGGGTGCATGAAATGGCCAGCGCACGTTGCCCCATGAACCAACCGATGCTGAACATCCGCCATCAGTAGGTTTCGCGCATGAGCTTGTGAATCTTGTACGGCAGCAGCGCTCGGTTTACGGGCGTGACCTCAAGAATTCGCCCGTCATCACGGCGGCGAATGTCTTGCAACAGTGGATGACGGCTTTTCTTGTGAAGGGTGAGCAAGGTCGGCATGTCAACCTCCAAGGCCGCCCGAACGGCCTGAACGAAGGCTTCGGATTCAACCGAGAATTTTCCGATTTCATCGATGACGAGGACTTCGCAGTGATGCTGAGCGTGGTCGATGGCGGGCAGGGCCACGCGGTCCAATTCTTCCGTGTCAATACCGTAGCCGAGAACACGGAGACGAGAATCAATGCCCTTGTGGGCGATCACGCCTTCTTCGCCCGAGACAATATCGATGATTTTGTAGCCCATTCGTTCGCCGTTCTCAAGCAGCGGCTCGGTCCGCACCCCACCGATGATGGCGCCTTCGCTGGAACCACCACGCATTGAAATTTCGCGCTTGCGCTCATCCAAGAGCATTTCAAGGACCTTTTCCATCACCGCCGACTTACCGCTTCGAGGCAGCCCCGTGATGCCAATTTTTGGATGAACTCCCATTCTTTCTTCATCCTCCAAAGAGTGCGCATCCGAATCCAGCGGTGCATTTGCTATAAAATCTAGGTTTGAGGATGCGGGTATTCGGAAAAATAACCCCTTCTCAAGTCACATCAAGGGGCGACAGTGCCGAATTGTGGAAACGAGTCGGGCAATTCGACGGGGAGCATCTCCAACTCGTAGTTGTTGACGTTGTTGTTTGCTGCCCAAGCACGAGCCCATTCATCCAAATCGTTGTTGTTGAGGTGACTGCAGAGCCACTGGAGGCCATTCTCGATGGTGGTATGGTCGCTCACAAGGCGCTCCTGAATGTCGTCGTGGAGTTCAATGTGGTTGACGCTGTTGCCAAGCACGCTTCCTTCTGGGATGACAGCCCAGCGCAATCGACGCTCTTGGTGAGCGTTGACGATGGCTTGACAGGCAAGACGAGGGCCGTAGGCAGGATGGTCTTCGCCGATCCACATCGCCAACTGTCGCTCGCTGGCCCTCGATGGAATGTCGGTCCGGAAGGCAGGGTGGCGAATGAACACCTGCCCATCCTCACTTTCTGAGAAATGGACGCCACGAATAAACGGGCGACTCCGCTTTCCCTTCACCCACGTTTCGATGTTTTTGGCGTGCGCTGTTTGGTCAATCTCCCCAACACGAACGCGGACTTGGCGATCGTTGGTGGTGAGCGGGTGTTCCTCATCACTCAATCGGGGGAGGTTGGCAAGACGGTCGAGCACCTTCAGCGTGTGCGCGCGCTCCACTCGGTCTCGAGGAAGGCGAGGCACGGCCCAGGTGTCTCGAGCCCACGAAACCCAACGTTCCTCCTCCAGTTGGAACACGGGGACGCGGGAGGAGAGCCCTTCGCCTTCCTTGCGGAGGTCGGCGCGCGTGATGGGGCCGTGGAGATTGAGGACAGGGGCGTCGCCCTGGGCCGTGATGCCCAGCACCACAACGCCTTGCGTCATGCCGGGGAACAATAGGTTGGCTTCCTCGATGGCCCAAGCGTGGGTCCAGCCGTGGTGCTTCACGAGCAACTCTCGAAGGGGATGGGAGGACTGCTCTCGCAGGAGGCTGTCGGGGGCGATGATTCGGAGCCGTCCTCCTTTTTGCAAGATTTGCAGGCTTCGCTCGATGAAAAGACGGTAGAGGTTGACGTTACCTCGCATGGTGGAAAAGCGGGGCGTGCCGTTGTCGGTCAGACCTCGCAGGCGCTCGCCCAGTTCCTTTCGCAACTGACTTCCATCTTCCATTCCACGGAATCGGTCTTTGATGCGCAACCACGGTGGGTTGGTCAGCACCAGTGCGGGGGGTGTGGTCCAAGGCCATTCGCCTTGGAGGGCGTCGCCTTGCTTGACGCCATCATCCAACAGCGCCTCCATTTCCTTTCGGGAAATTTTTCCGGGGGTTTCGGGGCCAAAACTCACGAGTTCGTGGCGGATGGATTCGAGCAGAAGACGATGTTTGGTGCTCTTGACCACCAACGGGTCCACATCGAGCAGCTGGATGTTGGAGAAGAGACGCCGTGTGTCTTCTTTTCGCAGTTCAAGGTCGGCGTCTTCGTGCGCATCAGCGAGGCGTCGAATAAGGCGAGCGTGAAACAAGCCTCCACCCGCGGCGGTGTCGGCGATCGGCAAGGGGATGCCGCTGAGCGTACGCTTGTTCTGTGAAACAGCTTTGCGTTCGGCTTCGTCGTTCACGTCGCTGTCTTGTGTGGCCTTGGGGAGGTTGAGGCGCTCGACGTGTTGTCGGAATCCGGGTGGCAGGTTACTCATCAGGAAATTTGATTGTTGGACGGGCTTTTTTGGATTCACCAAGTTGTCCTTCATCTCCGAGCAAATCACGGCATCAGCCAGTCGTGGTGGCGTGGGGTGTGCGCCTCGGGGGGAGCGTCCGTCGGACTCCGCATCGTGGCGGGCGAGGAGATGGTCGAGGACGTGACCGGGGTCGGTCAACAGGTTGGCTGGGAGCGTGGGCCAGTCTTCAGGGAGAAGGGCGGCGATGGGTTGGAAAGAGCGAAGTGATTTTTCCCACGTGTTCAACCAAATGTCAATTTGTTGTTCGCGGTTGTCGAGACATCGGTCCAATCGTGCATACCATCCACTAACCCCGTTTTGCAATGTCCCCACCAAACCGACGTGACGGCTTTCTCTCTTTGAAGATGTCTCTTGACGAAAGGATGGAAAATGGCGATTATTTGACCAAAATCCCAAGACCCTTTTCGAACCAATTCCATCCCTCAGCCACCCAATCGAGCAGGTCAGAGAGTTGGTCGGGTGAGACCTTGCCCACTTTCGCAATCTTCCGAAGGGCGGTCAATTCCTTCCGGTCGTAGGCGCCGTCAACCGCAGCCACAAGGGCTGCATCTCGGAGCATAACTTGGGCAAATTCCGGGTCGATGTCGGCAATGGATTGTTCGAGAGGAACGGGTTGCTCGAACCCCGCTCGAACCGTAATCCTCGACTCGGGATGCAACATTGCCCTTCCCATCATCGATTCGATCATGGCGATCTCTTCCCTCACCAGCGCACCGTCGGCAGCGGCGATGTAGACCAAAACCTGGGCGTATCGTATGCGCTCTTGAGAAGAACGCTGGAGCATCCCGTCAGGGAACATGCGCCCTCATTCCTCGAGCGAATCGAGCAGTTCGTACCCTTCCTTCATCCACTTGTAACCTTTGACCGTCCAGTGGAGGAGTTCCTCAACCGCTTTTTCCTTCAATCCAAGGTGTTCGGAGATGTCTTCGAGTGCATCGCGCTCGTCTTCGTCAACCGTACCGTCGGCTGCTGCCATCATAACAGCATCCCGAAGGGCGAGTCGACCCGCTTCTCCGGAAAGTTCGGCCAAGCATTCTTCGAGGCTTGGAGGATTCTTGAGGGCCGCACGGATGGCGTCCCGTTGCCCTGGAGAGAGCAACGCAGTACCCAAGCGTTGTTCAAACATGGCCATCTCGTCAACGGTCAATTCGTTGTCAATTCGTGCCATGAAGGCGAGCAGGCGAGCATAGGCAAACCGTTGTTCTCTCGGGAGTTTGTGGACCGTATCGGGTAGCATTGGAAATGTTTGGGCGCTTCTACCCAATGAACCCAACGGAGGAAACCCCCGCCCACCCCCAAATTTTGAAACACCGGGCCGAGGACCGAACGCCATGCCGAGGGAGGACCTCGAGATTGTGGTTTGGACCGGGCGCGGTTGCGCTGCATGTGTTCGAGCAAAACAACTCCTCGATGGAAAACGCGTGACCTACAAAGAGCGACGACTGAAAAATGACCCCGTGATCCAGCGCGCCTACGCACGGGCGACATCGGGTGCGAGAACCGTCCCTCAAATCATCATCAACGGTGAGAACGTGGGTGGGTTTGATGACCTGGTCAACCTTGAGCAGTCCGGCGAACTCGATGTCCTCCTGGGGCGAGCAGAACCCAGAGCGAAAACCCCGTGGCTCCAGCGCCTCAAACGCCGTTTTGGCCGATGAAGTGAGCCGAACAAGCGTTGATAGGGTCTCTTCTCCCCAACACACCTATGGACCCGAGCGTGAACGTCCTTGGAACAAAATTGGAATCGTGTTCTGAGTCACCTCTCACGGGATGGTACCGAGACGGTTGCTGCAACACCGATGACGCCGACCGTGGTTCCCACACGGTGTGTTGCGTCTTGACCGAAGATTTTCTTCACTTTGCAAAAGACATGGGCAACGACCTCATCACTCCTGCCCCCCGATTCAATTTTCCTGGTTTGAAGCCGGGCGACGCATGGTGCGTGTGTGCGCGAACATGGTTGCTGGCCGTGAACGCCGGCATGGGCTGCCCGGTCGACCTCGAGGCCACCCACCAGCGTGCGTTGGACATCATTCCTCTTGATGTGTTGGAGACGCACGCTCTGTAGATGTTGTATTCTTTTCCCCGGGGGCATACTGGAAGACCCAGAATCGCATCATCAACCAGGTGAGAACGCCCCATGCGAGCAGGTTGAACGCGCCAAGAATTCGTACGTTCTCCGGGAACATATCCTCGATATAACCGATGGAGGCGCTTGAGCCGACCAAGCCGATGAAGTAAACGGGACCGGCGGAGGGCAAGGTCCATGACACGGGTTTTCGGTCGTCGAAGGTGAACCAGCGATGAACGAAATGTGCGAGCACACCGGTCACTCCCCAGCAGACCCCCCACAGAATCTCAACATCGATGGTGGATGACGCCTCCAGAAAGAGACTCCACATGAAATAGAACACCGTGCTGTTGAACCCACCCGCCATGCCGAATCGTACGATTGAACCACGCGGAACCCGCTGGTCGAGCCAGTTAAGGACCTCAGTCATCATTGGTGATCACGTCGCTTGGCTTGCCGGTCAAGATGTCCCGAAGCACAGCGTTATCCGACTGCATCGCGTCCATGATGGCGTACTTGACGCCGAGTTCGTCGGCGAGCACACCAAGCGCCGAACTGTCCTTGGGCAAGCATTTGCCTCCAAACCCTCTGCGAAGGCCGAAGATGGGGTCGAGGTGGGAAGGCCCGATGGGTTGGGCTTGGTCAGCCGTGATGATGTCTCGGATGGCATACCAGTCTTGGCCCATCGCCTGGCAGATATCGTACATTTGATTGGCAAACGTGACCTTGAGAGCGTAAAACGTGTTTTTTGTGTACTTGACCAATTCAGCCTGTGTTGGAGACACCTGGAAGAACTGCTCTTTGCGCATGACGCCCGCTTCGTTGTGATGCTTGAAGACCAGTTCCGCCACATCCTTGTGATGGGTGCCCACTACCAGAATGTCTTGATTGGCAAAATCCTCGAGACGTCTCCGCTCCACCAAAAACTCAGGAGAATAGGCGATTTTGAGGTGGCTGTACCGTTCGTGGTACAGTTGCGTAGTCCCAGGAACAACGGTGCTTTTGATGACCGCGGTAAAGCCCTCAGGGAGCGCATCCAGTACCTCCTCCACAATGTGTGTGTCACACGCACCCGTTTCGGGATGGGGCGGCGTAGGGACTGCGATGTATGCCATGTCAACATGTTCGACGACATCGCTGAGCGATGTTCCTCGAGCCGGGTCGTGAACGAAGAGTTCGTGGGCGTGACCAAAGCAATGTTCAATCGCGCCACCGACCATGCCTGCTCCAATAATTCCTATTTTCATGTGGCTTCCTCCTCGTTATCGGTGCGGTTTTGGGTCCAACTTACCTTCTTTGGCCATGACGGAAGCCTGCAAAAGGGAATCCGGCGTCCCGCAATCGACCCAGGTTTCTTTGCCTACCGAGACCACTTTCGCCTCTCCCTGCTTCACGTAGGTCCGGGTGATGTCAGAGATGGAGAACGAAGCCCCGCACTCATTTGAAGCAGCATCGAGGTATTTCCAAAACCGCTTATCAAACAGGTAGATACCACCGATGGCGAGGTTCGAAGGCGGGTTTGAAGGCTTCTCGACGATATCACAAATGCCACCTTGGTCGTCCAATACGGCAACGCCAAACGCTTCGGGATGCTCCTCTTCGCGGGCGATGAGCACACAACCCGGAGGGTGTTTTGAGGCTTTGAACGCCTCAACGTGTTCGCCAAATTCGATGGTCGTGATGTTATCGGAGAAATAGACCATCAAACGGGCGTTTTCGTTGTAAGGGCGTGCGAGGTTGAGGGCATGAGCGACGCCTTTCGGCTCCTCTTCGATGACATAGTGGATGCGTTCGCCCGGAAGGCCTTGGCCAACATGGCTGGCGATTTGACCGACAAATCGGTTGGAAATGATGGTGATGTCCCTGATCCCCGCCCGGCGGATGGTACCGAGCGCGTAGTCAATGACGGGACGGTCGTGCAGCGGCAGGAGTGTTTTCTGCGTGAAGTGCGTAAACGGATGGAGACGGGAACCGTGGCCGCCAGCGACCAAGATGGCTTTCATCTTCATAGAGCGCTATGCGAGGAGACGGCTTTAGAAGATGCTCATGGGACTTCGTCCTCTTCTCCGCTTTCCATCAAGGCCGATAGCGCACCGTCTTCCGAATTCTGTTCAAACCATCCACTGGCCACCAGATCTCCCAGCCGTTCAACACCGGCCTCGACCATGTCCATGTCGCGCTGCTCGGCCGCCTCCCACTGGCGCTGTGCCTCTTCCGCATAGTGCTGGTTGGCTTCGTGGACGAGTTGCTCGGCCACGCCTAAATCGTCTTCGAGACCCACATAATCGCCTTCGTGGACCGAAGGGTCCACCCGTACGAGGTTTGGGTCCACGCTCGCTTCTGTTTTGTCAAAGGCTGGCCCCTTTTCATCGCCTCCACGCGTGCGCAGATAGGACTCGTTGGTGGCGATACGACCGAGGTTACTCGCTGCAAAGGCTTGATGGAGCAGATCCGCTTCCTTTTGGTTCAAATCAAGCCCGTTCAATTCATCCCATCCAAATTCGATGCTGTCCAGCAGTGCCCCAAGCCTGCGCTGCAACGTTTTGGTACGATATGAGGAGAGCCACTGCACCGTCAACGCGAACGCAAACGGAATGACGAGGAACTGAAGAATGCGATAGACGTCCATGCCTTGGAGGTAGGCGATGAGAGCGAAGATGTCGGTTAAAATGACAATGCTCCATATCGTGAGAATGAGTTTCTTCCGACCGGCTCGTTCTAGGACAAAAAATTGCTCAATCAACGCCTTGTTGGTCATGGCGTCCACCTAACGCGTTGCGATGGTTTGGATTTTCTCAAGCGTCTGCTCGTCAAGCTCGGTCTCTGCGTCCCACCCCATGTCTTTCAGCCCGTTGATGATGCCTGCGTCAAGGATGGTGGTCATGCGCTCCACTGCATATTGAAACAGCAAGCCACACAACAGAACGGTGGCCAAACCGAATTCCCAGCGTGTGAGGACGGCGACGCCGATGCCGATGAGCACGATGATCACGCCGACAGGAACGAGGCGCTGCTTGACCCTCAGGCGTGAGGCATGCGCATCGAGGACGCGCTGCGCCCCTTCCTTCTTTCCAGCCATGGTTGTTGCACGTGGGTTCTCATGGTGAAGGTGCCGCTTCTTCTGCCAACCACCTGTTGACTTCGGCAACGGTATCGCTGAGGTGAGTATCGTGGGTTGAACCTTCGTTGACCAGGACGCTGTCGCGCATGGTAAAATGACCTCGCGGCTGGGAGATGAGGTGTTGAAGAAGGTCACTCATGGCTTGTTGCATGTTCGCCGTTTGCTCCACCTGCATGTTGAGGAGGCGCTCCATGCTGTCGAATACAACATCGTTGCGCTCCTGCCGGGCCTCAAGGGCTTTGGAGGCGGCGGTCATGGCTTCTTCCTGGCGTTTCAATAATTCTCGTGCAGCAGGGCTGCCCACAGCGTCCCTGCGTTGCAGTTCTTCAATGGCGGTGTTCAACTCGACGTGCCTTCTCGTTAGGGCGCGCTTGAGTTCCTCGACGTGACGATCTGCGTCTCGGAGTTGATTGGAAAGATTTTGCCCGTCCCGTTGCATCCGACGAAGTTCAGCACCGTGGTGGGTCGATTCGGAAAGGAAGGCGACGACGATGGCCAAACCCAGCGCCATCTCAGGGTGAACCATCATCGCCGTTGCTGAAAACCATGCTGCACTTCCCCAAAAAACCGAACGAACGATGCCCATGTGGTAACTTGGATGCCCGTACACTAAAGTCGGTCGTTGGGACTGCTCCGGGGTCCCTTCACGGCGGGAGGAGAATGAAGCAGTCATCATCCACCTCAAGCACCATGCCAGTTGTCAACAGATGGTCCAACGCTTCATCGGTTTCGTTGTCTTCGATGTTCGATGTTCGGGTGTGGTCAAAAATCGCTTGTAGCGTGGCCACCGGCTCGCCACGCCCCAACTCGTGTTCAATGCACATGACGACAGCCTGGCAGGCGATGGCCAACAGCGGGTCGTCGGTGTTGGCGTGCGGCATGAGGTCGAGGAAAATATTGGAGGGGTGCTGTTCTTCAGCCGCTGCCTCACCTTGTTTTGGAGATGTCGTGGCGCGTTCGCCAAGGCCGCGCAGCGCATGTGGCTCGTTCAGGTCAAAGCAATCAAACAGGTTGCGCTGATGCGGGTCGTCACTGCCCTGCACAATGGTTTCCTTCGACTCCAAGCGCCGACCGAGGTCGTCGAGTCGTTGAAGTCGCTGTTCGATCATCACCTTCTCTCTAAGCAGGTCAACCGCCAGCAGGTCCATCGCCAAGTTGGCTTGCTCAACCAACCAATCGTGCACGTTCCATTGCGGGTTGATGCCGAGCATCGCATCAGCGAGTTGGTGAACTTCCGATGGCAAATCCTCGAGGGAAACACGCCGTTCTTGGCTGTTTTTGTTCTCGTCTGCCATGGTTATTCTTCTCAATTGACAGCCTATGAAACATCCCCTTGGAAGGTGCTGAAACGACTGATTTTTATTCGGTTCTTGTCCTTCTCCAATCACCGTGCGCTTTCCGCTCCCATCATGCCGCCGTTCAACCGAAAGGGTCGCGTTCATGTAGAAGCGCCCTGTGCGAGGAGCCATGAGTGACCATCGCATCACGGTTCTGCCAGGCGACGGGACAGGCCGAGAAGTCGCCGTCGAAGCGCAGCGCATTCTCGACACCATCGAAGCGCACTCCAATCATGGCTTCACGCAAACGGTCATTCCCTGTGGGGGCCAGCACTACAAAGCCACGGGCGAGGAGTGGGCCGAAGGGTCCTTTGACGTCTGTCGTAACGAAACCGATGCGATCTTCCTTGGTGCCATCGGCTACCCTGGCGCACGTCTGCCCAACGGCGACTTGGCTGGCGGGTCGGTCATTCTCGGGCTTCGAAGCGGTTTGGACCTCTATGCGAACGTCCGCCCCATCAAGCTCTACGAAGGGGTCCCGCACAAAATCCACGGTGGCTTCCGCCAAATTTGGGAGCCCGGCATGGTCGACATGACCATTCTGAGAGAAAACACCGAAGGCCTCTACCACGCCCTCCTGCGCCGCTCCGCTGACCGAGCACAAGGACGCCCCGAGTACGAGCCTGAGCCGATGACCTTCCCCGGCTTGGACGGCGAGGTGGCCTACGACCCACGTCCCATTTCCAAGAGCGGCTCCGAGCGCTTGATTCGCATGGGCTTTGAAATCGCAGAGACGCGCAACGGCGCTCCTGCCGACGGTGTGCGCCGTGTCTCGTGTATTGACAAGTCCAACGTTACCCGAGGATGCCAACTCTTCCGCTCGACCTTTGACGAAGTGGCCTCAGGCTACCCCGGCACCGAGGCCGACTACGGCTACATCGACGCCTTCATGCAGTGGATCACCCGCTCGCCTGAGCACTATGACACCGTCGTGACCTCCAACATGTTTGGCGACATTTCCACCGATCTCGGCGCCGTGCTTCAGGGTGGCATGGGCATGGCGGCCTCGGGCAATATCGGTGACGACCACGCCTTCTTCGAACCCGTTCACGGCTCTGCTCCAAAGCATGCCGGCCAAAACAAGGTCAACCCCATCGCCTCCATCAATTCCATCCAGATGATGATGGATTATCTGGGTCGCAAGAACAACGACGACGACCTCGTTGACATCGGCCGGCTCATCGATGAAAGCGTCGCTGACCACCTCAAGGCGGGCGACATGCTGACCTACGATTTGGGCGGCACCGCCTCGTGCTCCGACGTGGGCGAGAGCATTGCCGACCGACTCGCAGCCAAACTCAAAGAGCGTTGAGCCTCTGGGGCAGCACCTGCCACGAGCCATAACAAGCCCAACGACGGGATAACCACTCCTCGGCTTGGCTCCACCGTCATCTGCCTTTGAGCGCACGATCGCCATCCTGTGCTATCAATGATGATGGGTTCGCCCGAGGAAAAGAGCACCCAGGATCATCGTGAGTGCTCCAAATCCCGCAAGCGAAGCGGTGATGTACGCCTCTTCGTAGACGGCGAATCCCAACTCGGCAAAATGCAGCACGCCGTGCCCGTAGAGTGAGAGTTCAATCAGACGCAAAAATCCTTGCTTGAGCCGGGACATGGCCCAATGGCTCCCCCATTGCACATGAAGATCTGTTGATGCGCCAACCCGGACGACCCACGGGCCTCAGACGAGGTTCAACATCACGATTCCTTGAGCGCTGAAAGCATTGCACCGAGGCCTGCATCCAGGATAGCTTCGTGGTCATAGGTTTCGTCAACGGGCACCTTGCCATCGGTTTCCGCCAGATTGAGCATGGTGGTCAGGGCCCGTGAGAGTTCGTCAACGATGGTGATGGTCGCCTCTTTTGCGGAGCGGGAAAGCGGGTTCAAATCGATGACAATGACGTCTTTTTCCATGGCCACGAGGGCTTGACATCGGTCGCCATCTTCCAACGGAACAAGGATGGCGTCGCTTTCCAATATGCCTTCGCGATGACACGCAGCCCTCGGCCCTTTGAGTCCCGGGATGGTGGCGTTGGGCGCATCGCCAAGGACGGTAACGTTCAGCCCGAGCGCAACCTTTCGTTCGTTCATGTAGGACAAAATGGCCTCCATTCGCTGCGGCGTGCGATAAAAGATGTTGACCTCAAGGGGACACTGGAGCACATCGGCCAGGCGCAACATTTCATCACACGCCAATGCAGCCACGTTTCCGTTGACGCTGAGCACCGGTCGTTTGGCGGCTTGGAGGACGGCAAGCGCTTGGCGGGCTGCTGCAGCGGCGCTCTCGGTGGTTCGCTCGCCCAACAGATAGTCAAACGCCTCCCCTCGCCCGTGGGCGATCATGGCACTTGCTGCCAGCATGCCTCGTTCAGCAGCGACTTCAAGGCGATGGCGCATGAGAAGGGAAGCATAGCGTGGATGACTTGGGTCGGCCGCGATTTCGTCCATGGTATCGCCTCACAAACCGTTGACGAGCATGCTCACATCGAGGGGAGAAACGCCGCGGTTCACCGCACTCGTGGAAATCACGTCCAGGCCGCATTCATGCCACGATTTGAGGTCGTCAAACACGATCCCTCCGCTGGCCTCCAGGACCACGTGTTCCCGTACACCTTGGTCTTGCATTTGTTCGTGCACCGTCTTGCACTGTTCGGGCGTGAAATTGTCAAGCATGACGACAAGTCGGTCAAGCCCTTCGTTTGGCCGACGTTGCGACCACACCATGGCCGCCATCAAAGCCTCCTTGTCGGTGCGGGTTTCAATTTCAAGGAAGGCGCCGACCTCTTCCATGTTCACGTTCTGCAGGAAGGTGACCATGCGTTCAACGTGCGTCTCAAGATCATCGTGCATGCTGGCAAGGTCGTTTTCCTTGAGCATCAAAGCGTCGTCTTTTGAGAGGCGGTGCGTCAACCCCCCTCCCATATGGACGGCCCACTTGTCGAGCAGACCCCACACCGTTTTCCGCGTGCTCGCGATTTGCTTGGGGGCTATCGCGGACCAACGCTTTGTTTCGGTAGCGATACCGGAGAGTTGTCCAAGGGCATTCAGTGCAATCCGCTCAACGGCGAGCACGTCCTCACGAGCACCGGAAAAGCATGCGATTTCATCGCCCGATGAAACACGTTTTCCGTCACCAGCAAACCACGAAACTTTGACTGAAGGCGCCCAAATTTGCAGCAGGTAGTCCACCACAGCGCACCCGACGACCAAACCGTCGGCGCGGGCGAACACCGTCGCCTCAATGGAAGGCCCGCCGCCCGAAAGCGGCATGTCGATCCCGTCATCGCCGACCATTGCGCCCACCCAACGGTCGATGCTGGCCATCAATTTCCTGCTCGGACCGTCCTCCATGGTCCACAGTTCATGCCCACGGTCGTGGGGCAGGGCGGGAGCATCGGCCATGTTGAGTGGAGTGTGGACGACCTCTTGAAAGCACCCCTCCAAGACCTTTTGATGCCCACCTCTTACGGAGACCATGGCACGTGTTACGGTGGTCGGGGCAGGCATCGCTGGCCTGACGACCGCGCTTTATGCGGTCACAGCGGGCCACCATGTCGTGGTGTTGGACCGTACCGACCGCCTCGGCGGACGCGGAACCTCACAGACCGTCGAGGGCGCTCCCTTTGGCTACGGTTTGCACCTTCTTCATCGCCGGGGGCCCCTGATGAAGGTCATCAAGAAAATCAGTCGCCTTCCGCTTGTCCTTGCCGCCCCGCGTCTCGACCGGCTCCACGCGACGTCCGTCGGCCCGCTTCGCCCGCGAAACAACGTGCGCCTCGCTGCTCAACTCCGCAGGGAATTGCGTCGTGGGGACTCAACCTCCGAAGCGGCTCGTGCAGCGGCCTTGTTGGCGGGTTCGGGGGTGCTTCGTTTCGCAGCACGCTACACGGCGCTTCAGAAACAACGTCTTGCGGTCATCGGCGAAGGCTGGGCGGGTTTGGTTGGACGCATGGCGGCTGCGCTGGATGAGGTGGGCGTGTTGATCGAGGCCAACTGCACGGTGGCTTCCGTTGAACGTGGGCGTGTTGTCCTCGAGGATGGGCGGGCGTTCCAAAGCGATACGGTGGTGTTGGCAACCGGGGCCTCCCAAGCCCTTCGTCTGCTCAAACCGATTGATGACGAAGCGCTTCAGGGCGTCAAACCGGTTCGGGCGAGCACCTTGGATGCCCTTCTCACCGCTCGTCCTCTGGGCGAAAAACACGGCATCATCGATGCTCGCGAGGGCGCCTACATCGTCGACCTCGCCAACATCCAACCGCGGCTGAATCTCGACGGTGCGTTGTTATCAGCGGTGATGGTCGAACGCCCGGACGAATCCAGCGACGCGAGAATGTCTCGCCTTGACGCCTTCCTTGAACGCACGGCAACAGGCTGGCAGCGCCACGTCGTCCATCAGCGCAAACAGACGAGCATCACGGTCCAAACGGAGGGAACCAAACCCCGTTTCGACCATTACGCCGAGCATAACATCCTGCTGGCGGGCGAATGGGTCGAGAGTGAATACGAACTCGCCGATGCAGCTGCAGCAACCGGGAAGCTGTGCGGACAACATGTTCCTTGAACCCTTATTCACCGTCGGCGTTGACCGACCATCATGCGTTTTGTTTCGTGGAACGTCAACGGACTTCGAGCGGCGATTCGCAAGGGCATTGACGGTTATTTTGAGAATCTAAACGCTGACGTCATGATGCTGCAGGAAACCCGAACGTTGGAGGAGCAACTCCCCAAGGGGTGGTCGTGGCCGGAGGCTTGGACCGTAACCCTCCATCCGGCAGAAAAGAAAGGGTATTCTGGCGTCGCCACCGGTACGGTGGGTGCGCATACAGTGCTCGGTAAAGGAAAGGGCGGTGCCCTGGATTCCGACGACCTCGAAGGGCGTGTCCTCACCTGTGAATTCAACGGAGTGGTGTGCATCAACACCTATTTGCCAAGCGGCTCGAGCAAAGATGAACGACAACAATTCAAAGAGGGATGGATGGAGGAATGGCGACAATTCATTCGTCCGTATTTGGACGACGAGCGGCCCGTCGTGGTGTGCGGTGACCTGAACATCGCTCACACCGAAGACGATATTTGGAACCCAAAAGGGAACGCAAAAAATTCCGGCTTTTTGCCTCATGAGCGGACGTGGTTTAGCGAACTTCTTGCCGACGGCTGGACCGATGCCTTCAGGTCCTGTGCGGGTGAAGGAGCCAAGATCTACTCCTGGTGGTCAAATCGAGGGCAAGCACGAGCGAAGGACCGCGGCTGGCGCATTGACTACTTCCTGCTCAATCCCGCTGCCTCGGCGGCCCTTGTGGACTGCCATATCGTGCGCCAAGGCGGCCTCGATGTATCCGACCATGCACCGGTGGTCTTGGACTTGGACCTCTAAGCGTCGGTTCGCCCGAAGCGGTGTCGTATTTTGGAAACGACCCAATAGACGCCGTCTCGAAGCGGAAGCGGAACCAACCAAGCAACGGGAAACCACATCGCGTAGTACCATTTCATGCACAACATCAATCGTATCGCTCCTGCGGATCGGACATGCACCTTGCCGTTTCGAACCACGTAGAGCGTGTCCATAGCCCGAATTCGTTTCGGGAAGGTCGAGATGAGCGCCTGCCCTTCTTCGGATTGAATGCCTTCGATGACCAATGCTGCCTTCGGCGAGGTTCGCTTGCGAAGAAAACGAGCCAGACCGTTGCACATCACGCAATGGGCATCGATGAGGAGCGTGGTTTTCGTCATGCCTTCACCCGGTGTGCTGCTCTTCAAGAGCACTGAAGGCGACGAGAAGCGCATCCACCCGGTCCCGTAGGCTTTGCAGGTCGTTGTCAGAGACTTCAACCGTCAGCGAGGCGTTGCCTTCGTCCTGCGCAACCAACGCCTTATGACCCTGTTCCATGGCCGCTGCTGCCAAGGCGTTGGCAAGAACGCCATCACCGGCCCAGCGAACCGTCATGGTGTGCGCTTCGGTCATGATGTTGCCTTGGGGTGGGCTGATATGAGACTAACCATCGCACCAAAGCATGGCCCCGCCGCCCGAAGACCCCTTTGTCGTCGCCGGAAGCGGCGGTGTGGTGTTGGGCGAGGCCCGCACCAACCACCAAGGTCGTCGGGCGCTCTTGCTTGTGCGCGGCATCGAGGACACCACGGAACTGCGTTCGCTGGCTGAAACAATGGGCATCAGCATCGTTGAAACCGTGGCGCAAAGCGGGCACGCTGACCCGAGGACCTACTTTGGAAAAGGCCGACTTGAGGACATTGCGGACGAGCGAAACAGCACCATGACGGGCCACCCGTGGGAGGGTGTTGACCTTGTCATCATTCACACCAACGCCACCCCGCGGCAATTGGTCGGCGTGAACCAAGCACTCGGAGTGGAGGTGTGGGACAGGGTTCGCCTGCTTCTCGCGCTGTTTACCGCTCACGCTTCGTCGGTCGAGGCGCGCACGCAAGTTCGCATCGCCCAACTCCAATCCGACCGAACCGTTCTCAGAGAGCTGGCCAACCAGCAGACGACCGGAGAGCGGGCTGGATACGGTGGTGGCGGTATCACGGCCCTGCAAGGTGTGCTCGCCAATCTCAACAGGGAATTGACCAATCTCCGCCGCCGACAGAAAAAACACGCCAATGCGCAGCGTGAACATCGACGTCAACGCAGCCGCAGCGGCGCAATGACCGTGGGCTTTGTGGGCTACACCAACGCGGGAAAATCCTCCCTTTTCCAGCATCTATCAGGGAAAACCGTGCTTGTGGAGGACCAATTGTTCTCCACGCTGGAGACCACCGTGGGCCGGATGGAGAAAAGTCCGCGCATTCTTCTGGCGGATACGATTGGATTTATTGACAATATACCAAATGCCACACTATCGGCATTTAAATCAACTATTGCTGAAGCGATAGATGCCGATTTGACGCTAATTTTGCTCGACTCCTCCGACTCCATCCCTGAAATCAAACGAAAATTGGAAACCACGCGCCGAGAGGTGGTCGAGCGCCAAGATACCGAACCCGCCCCCCTCGAAGAACAGCGACCGCCGCACGTGGTGCTGACCAAAATCGACAAAGTGACGCCCCAACAACTTCAGGGCGTTGTCGACCTTGTTTCCCACCTCGGTTTTGACGACCCTGCACCCGTTTCATCCATGACAGGTGAGGGCATTGAAGCCCTTCAGCATCTGATTCGGGAGCGCTTGTTCGGCCAAGCCGTGGTCGTTGAGGTCCAACCCCCAACGAACGGTTCTCCCGACGCAAGCGAACGCATCGTAGCCGAGATCTACGCCAACGGCATGGTGGAAGATGACCAGCGCTCTGAAGGCGGTCCTATGTCGATGAAGGTGTGGATGGCGCCCGCAAAGCAGGCCCAGTTGCTCGCTCGTTGGAAAGGCCGCATTGACATCAAGTAGGGCGCACGCTTCAGAGTATCCATGGCGGATGTCGAGGAGGACGACCCGACCTACCTCGATGAGGTGGTTGAGGAAACGCCGATGCTCTTCGCATCCTCCGACACCGTCCTCACCATCGAGGACCCAAAACTGCATCCGATGGGCAAAGCAACGGCCCTTTTCCTGCTTTTCACGTGCATGATGGGGTTTCTCAACGGCTTGGATTACGCTTCGCCCAACGACGGTTTGGTCCGCCCTGACGAGTTTGTCTACAGGCTGGCGCTCACGGCGCCCGACGATACCGCAACCTTCCGGGGAACGGTGGTTGACGACAATGGACAACCCATCGAGAACGCGACCGTGTACCTTTCCTGGCTTGACGAAGCCTCGTCGCAGTGGGTTTCTGAAGAAAATGAAACGGACGACACCGGTCGGTTTTCGTTCGAATCCCTGGACCCCGGCCTGATTCGCGTCGACATCATCGTGGCAAGAGACGGGCACCGAGACGTGTTTTCCAATCGCGTCCTGCTCTCTCCGCCGGCCTTGATCGAACCGATTGGTTTCACCACCATCGACTTCGACTTCCCTTCGTCTGCGATGTTTGCTGACCAACCGTGTGAAGGGGACGCTCCCGAGTGCGAAATCCGTACCATCGACAGGACCCCGTCACAAATGGACCACCCTTTGATGGACCCGAGTGCCGCAACAGGGTACGTTTTGGTTGGTTTCGGCTTCATGGGCGTGGCGCTCATCGCCGCCGGTTTTGCGCTGTGGGCGCTCAAATCCGGTTCGGTGGTGTTGCTTCGAACATCCTCGGTGCTCGCGTTTTTCACCATGGGTCACTACTACACGGCCTGTATTTTCGGGCTCCTCGCCTTCATTCTCACCTTCGCCATTCCTCGCCGGCGAATACCGCTGGTGTGACCCTTCACACCCAGCGAACGGTGCCCGTATCGACGTCGTACACGGCTCCGTGAACCGTCACGCCCGTCTTCAACATTGCGTTGGCTTGGAGCGTGGCCACATCGTGAGCTAATTTTTGGTCGGCGTTCTCGATCATGCTCGGTTCAAACGAAGAGAAATCCTTGCCGCTCAATTCGCCAAGCGTGGCTTGCACGTCGGCAACGGACAGGCTGGCCATGGCGCACCGGGTATGGGGCATGATCACAATGCATTCGCAGTCCAGCAGGTAACTTGCGAGCACGATGTCTTTGGTCACTTCGGGGTTGAGTTGGCCGCCAGCGTTTCGAATGACCTTCATGTCGCCCTCTTTGAGTCCGAACACAGCATGGGGTACAATCCGCGAATCCATGCATGTCAGCAACAACAAGCGTTGACCCGCCTTCCCAGGCACCCCTTCGGCCTCAAACGAAGCAGCGTACTTGGCGTTGGAGGATTGGAGTTCGCGAATCAAGGCAGGTGCATCAGCCATACATCAAAGGCCCCAAAGGTAGCATTTTGTTCTTGCTCGCTTGTTCACCAAAACCCGACCCCCATCCTCACAGTCAAGCGTCCTCCTTATGGTGGTGAGACGTGTCCTCCCACCATGGACCTGAAGACGGCGACGTGGATGGTCCGCACGTTGGACCAGCCTGTTTCTATGGTGCACCTCACGCCCCAACACGGCGTCTTCGCCGGCGGTTGGGACGGACAACTGACCCATTGGGATGGCGAAGGGAATCATCTCTGGACCACACCCACCAACGACCGCATCAGCGCCATCGCCCTCAGCGAGACCATGGTGGCGGTTGCCAGTGGATTGCACATCGTGGTGCTCTCGAGGTCATCGGGCGAAGTGGCGTGGTCTGCAGCGCTTGAAGGGAGTGCCGATGAGGTGCAGTGGTGGCAAGGCGACCTCGTGGCCGTTTCTTCCGTTTACGATATTGAGCACAACGATTTCATCGAGTCCGCCATATGGCGATTTTCTTCAGCGGGCGAACTTCATTGGGTCGAACGGATGGACGAACGCCCGTGGACCCTCATCGTCGCAGACAAGCAACTCCTCGCCGGACTTGGACGCCCTCGTTGCGGTCATCTGGACGTTTCCTCCGAACCACCGTTTGAACACACAAAACCCCCCACTTCTTCCCCCACCACCTGCGGGACTTCTGGGAGGACACAAGGCCTGTTTGGGCAAACCGACGGAACGGTCGCCAACCATCTCGGTGCGGTGCTTTCCACCGAAGAGGGGGCTGTTGAACATTTGACGTGCATGGTCAAAGGCTACGTGGCGACCACGGATGACGGGTTGGCGGTTGGTCGCACCGAAAACGGAGAGCGATGCTGGTCCTCCAAGGGTGCACCTGTTTCAACTCAAACCGAAGCCATGGTCCACGACGGGGCCTCCCTTCTTTGGTTGGCCCGCGATGACGGTATGACCAGCACCGTGAATGTCTGGGCGACCAATAAAGGTGGAAAACTCGCATCTGGTTCGTTTGCCAAAGTTCACGCGATGCACGGCACGAACGAACGCATGGTGCTTGGCTGTGAGGACGGGAGCGTGGTGGTGTGGGACCGCGAAATGTTCCATCGCCGCTTGACCTCGGCTGGACCCTCTGAGGAAGCCGATGAGCGAACATCGGCTCTTCAGGCTAAACTTCGCGCGCTTCGGCGCTCTTGAGGTCAACTTTGGTTTGGCCCGGTCATGTCTTCTGGGCGAACCCAAGCATCGAATTCCTCGTTGGTCAGGTAGCCGAGTTCCAACGCCGAGGCTCGCAATGTGGTGCCTTTTTCGTGCGCGTTCTTGGCGATCTTCGCCGCCTTATCGTACCCGATGTGATTGTTGAGTGCCGTGACCAGCATCAGCGAGTTCTCGAGATGCGACTGGATGTTGTCTTCAACGGCGACCAGGCCTTCGACGCAGCGCGTTCTGAAGGTGCGACAGGCGTCGGTGAGCAGGTCAACGGAATGAAGGAAATTGTGAATCATCATCGGTTTGAACACGTTCAGCTCGAAGTTGCCTTGACTGCCGCCAATGGTGATGGCGGTGTGGTTACCCATCACCTGACAGCACACCATGGTCATGGCTTCAGACTGGGTCGGGTTGACTTTACCGGGCATGATGGAGGAACCAGGCTCGTTGGCCGGCAGGGCGAGTTCGCCCAATCCGCAGCGAGGGCCCGAACCAAGCCAGCGAATGTCGTTGGCGATTTTCATCAGTGAAGCCGCCAGCGTGTTCAGCGCTCCCGAGGCAGCGACGATGGCGTCGTGAGCGGCCAGTTGTGCAAACTTGTTTTCAGCAGAACAGAAGGTCAGGCCGGTGATGTTGGCGATTTCATCGGCGACCATCTGTGCGAAGAGCGGGTGGGCGTTGAGGCCGGTGCCCACCGCGGTGCCGCCAAGAGCGAGTTCAAACAAGTCGTCGAGTGCGAAGTCCAGGCGGCGGAGGTCGGCGTCGAGTTGAGCCACCCATCCGGATGCTTCCTGACCCAGCGTCAGCGGAACGGCGTCCATCAGGTGCGTTCGTCCAATTTTGACGATGCTGGTCCATTCCTCGGCCTTTGCGTGAAGGGCCTCGCGCAACGCTCGGACGCTCGGGAGCAGCCGGTGCGTGAACGCTTCAGCCGCTGCGATGTGCATGGCGGTGGGAAAGGTGTCGTTGGAGGATTGGGCCCGGTTGACGTGGTCGTTGGGGTGGACAGGCGTTTTCGAACCGAGGACGCCGCCGGCCAGTTCAATCGCCCGATTGGCGATGACCTCGTTGCTGTTCATGTTGGATTGCGTCCCGCTTCCTGTTTGCCAAACGCGAAGGGGGAAGTGTTCGTTGAGTCGGCCTTCGAGAACCTCTTGGGAAGCGGCGATGATCAAGTCGCCCACTTCCGGGTCCAGTTGTTTGAGCGCAACATTGGTTTTGGCCGCTGCTTGCTTGAGAACACCAAAGGCGCGGATGACGCCGGGGGGCATCGTGTCGTGGCCGATGTCAAAGTTCAGCAGGGAGCGTGCGGTCTGGCACCCAAAATAACGGTCGCCGGGCACTTCCAGTTCGCCCATCGTATCGGATTCAATGCGCACCTCGCCTTTGGGCGCTTGGGGGGCGGTCTCACTCGCAGTCATTGGAACCGGAACAGAAGCAGGTTGATTCAATCCCTGTTCAATCAATTTCGCGATGGTCGCAGAGCGGCCGTTTTTACGCCCTTTGCCGACCTTTCGGTCGAGTTTTTTTGCGAGAGGTTCGGGGATACTGATGCTGATGATTCGTCGGTCGCCGGCGCGATGTTTAGCCATGAGACGAAGCCCCAATCGGCATTTAATAAATATAGCCGAGATGACAGATACCTCATCCTTTGACGATGGATTTCAAAATGCGCAACGTCGTGCTTTCACCCGGTGTCATGTTCCCCATGGAGCGCATCTCGGCGAATTCCGCCCAAGCCTCGGCCAGTCTTCCCTCGCTCCATGCATCCAAAAACCAAGGGTGGATGTAGGAAGAACGGCATACTGTTCGGGTATTACCCAAATCGGATGCGACGGTGTCGATGACGGCCAACATCACTTTGTTTCGGGCGGTATCGGTCTCCGGCGGGGCCCATTCGCCTTCCGTCCAGATTTTCTCAAGAGCGTCCACCTTGGGTGTTCGTCGCTTCCAACGCTTCATCTCTGCTTCGGTTCGGGGAACGGAAAGGAAGGCCAACCGTTCGGCACAACGTGAGGTAGCGGCCCAGGTTCTGAAGTTCTTGGCGGTGAACCCCATGCCGCTTGAATCTCGAATGTACTGATTGATGTGCTCGGCTTTGAGGTCGACTTCGTTGCCGGCCTCGGAGATGTACATGAACAAATCAGCGTCCTTGGCCCCCAGGCGATTGGTTTTCAAAATCAGGTCAACGAGATGGTCGTCCTCGATGGTGATGTCCCAATCTTTGCCGGACTTTCCGGTAAACGAAAACACCACGTCGTGCCGCCCTTCGGCGTCTTCTCCCTTGATGTGTTTGACATGCATCGATTTGAGCGTTGTCAGCCCGTAGGATTCGTTGGCACGGGCGTATTCATCGGAACCCACCCGGATGTTGTACAAATCCATCAGTCGGACCACAAGCGCCGCCACGGTGTTGAGGGACATATCGCCCTCATCGATGTCGCGAATCACCTGACGGCGAAGCCGAGGAAGTTGCGCAGCAAAGTAAGCCACGTCATCGTACTTCATTTCCGTGGTGATCTCCGTCCAATCCGGGTGATAGCGGTACTGAAGCCGACCTTTGACATCCCGACCCGTGGCCTGGATGTGCCCGCGCGGGTTGGGGCAAATCCAGACGTCTTCCCACGCAGGGGGCAGGCCCATACTGTTCCATCGTTGAACCCGGTCTTCCTCTTCGATGGGCTCACCGTCGGGGGCGATGTATTCCCAAAGCACCTCGCCTTCCTCGGTTGCGATGTTGCATCGCGAGACACCTCGCAGAGAAGGGTCGCTGCGGACGAGGGTTGCTCGACGCAACGCTTCTTCCGCATCGACAGGCATGCCTCTTTGGCATGCTCAACAGGTCATGAACTTAGGGGCGTTTATGATTGAAGAATGTCCGGTCCAATGCCCACGTGAATTCCGCCATTCTTGTACACGCCCCGGTACATCAGCATGGTCTGAAACGGCATCACGACATCCCCGTTCGTATTCACGGCGATGAGGCCACCTCGCCCACCGAGCGGCTCAACCTCCTCAAGCACCTTCAACGCCGCTTCCTCCAACCCGACGGCGCGGTGGTGAACAGCGACGGCGTGCGCCGCCACGGTGCGAATGAACGCCTCTCCCACGCCGGTGCACGAAACGGCGATGTTTGGGTCCGCCCATGTCCCAGCCCCGATGATGGGCGTATCGCCCACCCGGCCGAGCGGTTTTCCCGTCATGCCTCCGGTGGACGTGGCTGCAGCGACATGGCCGTGCACATCCAAGGCCACCGCACCAACCGTTCCCCATCCATCTTCGTCGCCGTCGTGGTCGAGCAGCGCGTCCTCCTCATCGGTGGCACCAGGCCGAAGCCGCTGCGCTTTCCATTTCTGCCATTGAGCTCGTCGCAAATCGGTTTCAAACCAAGTCGACGCCATTTGTTCAACGCCGCAGGCCTTCGCAAAATCATCACCCGGCTGACCTGCTAACATCACGGGCCAGCCTTGCTTCAAGAGATGGTGGGCTGCGCGTACGGGGTGTCGCGTGGACGTCAAACCGATGACCGAGCCTGCTGCTTGGTCTTCGCCTCGCATGATGCTTGCATCCATGCCCACCTTGCCGCATTCATCCAGAACTGCTCCGCATCCTGCGTTGAACAACGGTTCGTTTTCCATCGCTTCCACCGCCCGGGTGACCGCTTCAAGTGCGTCGAGTTCTCCTGTGTTTAGGCGTTCGCCGAGGTCGTTCAGCAGTGCTTCCATGCAGGCCATGCGTTGCGGGTCAGCGTCGGTCATGCCGCGCCACGGGCCGTCGCCACCTGCACCTCCGTGCACGGCGAGGACGACCATGTGCTCACCTCACTCAAGGACGGTGCAGCGGATGATTTGTTGGGGCTCAGCGGGGCGGTCGCCGGGGAGCTTTCGGCATCGCTCAATGGTGTGAACGACGTCCATGCCTTCACTGACGGCACCGAACACGGCGTGGTTGCCGTTGAGCCACGGCGTGGGAACCGTGGTGAGGAAGAATTGGGAGCCACCGGTGTTTCGACCAGCGTTGGCCATGGAGAGCACACCGGGCTTGTCGTGCTTGAGGGCAAGAGCAGAAGGCTCGCAGGGGATTTGCCAGCCAGGGCCTCCGGTACCGGCTCTTCGGGACATCGGATCTTTGGAGTGGGGGCAGCCGCCTTGGATCATGAAATCTTCAATCACGCGGTGAAAATGCAAACCGTCGTAATGACCCATTTCCACCAGTTTGACGAAATTCGCCACGGTATCGGGGGCGCTTCCGTGAAAGAGTTCGATGGTGATGTTGCCTGCGCTTGTTTCCATGAGGACTTGCATGGGCCGACCACGGAGCGGCACTTGAAGAGGATTTGCCTGCCGTGGGGCGAGGCACATGTTCATAATTGAGAGCAGAAAGGAACATCCATGACCCACCTCCTTGACGAACCCATCACGACGATGGGCGGCGAAACAACGACGCTGCGAGCCCTTGGGGGAAGACGCTGGTTGGTGGTGAACGTCGCCAGCCACTGTGGCGCTACGCCCCAATACGCCGGCCTTCAAGACCTTCACGAGAAGCACGACGATCTGACCGTGGTCGGTTTTCCTTGCAATCAATTCGGCGCACAAGAACCCGGAACTCACCAGGAGATCTGCTACTTCACCGCCTCCAAATACAACGTCTCCTTTCCGCTGATGGCCAAAATCGACGTGAACGGACCCAACCGTCTCCCGCTCTTCGAGCGTCTGTGCCAGACCGCCGTCGCAGGACGTGAAGCCGGTGATGTGCGTTGGAATTTCGAGAAGTTTCTCATTGATAGCGACGGCAACGTTGAACGGTTTTCCACGAAAACTCAGCCAGACGAGATTTCAATCTGACACACTTGTCTTTCTTACGCCTTGTTCTTCCAAAACAAGAAGGCCGTGGGGACAACAAAAAGGGAGATAGCCAGCAGCTTGGGAAAGTGTGACCTCACGAGGTCAGAGAAACTCAATTCTTGTCCGATAGAAGAATAGAAAGCCAGAGCCCAATCGTCCCCGTCCGTTGGTTGGTGGTCGCCATCAGCGATGTTTCCTGCCACGGTGAATTCAACTGCAGCATCGCTCACTGGAGCCTCCCATTGCACCACCCATGATCGTTGATTCGCACCGGCATGCTCGTGCGTGATCTCTCCAGAATCCATGACGTGGGTCGAGGCGTCAACCGGGTGGAGAGTTCCTGCTGTGGCTTTCAGGTTGAAGCCACCTTGATGACCTTGCTCGGCAACTTCTGGGCCGCCGGAGAGGGCCACGGTGAGAGGGTATGTTTCTCCTGCGCGATAGACACTGGGAATGCCCGTGATGGTGACCATGGCGTTCTCACCCGGTGTCTCACCATGGCAGTTGCATCCAATCTCAGAATAACCTTCCATGCCGTGAGAGGAGGCGTCAACTTGAGAGGTTGGAATGTAAAGCATGGTTGCAAGCACCAGCAAAACCAAACCCCGCCTCATTTTTCCTCACCTCATACAATGGCCTGCTTTTGACCCTTGAAAAGAGATCGATACAGGAGGGTGAGCAAGGCAAGTTCTGCAATTTTTGTTGTCACGCCCAACCGGTCTTCAAGGAAGGCATGGAGTTCATGATTGGAAGCAAAATAGCCGATGAACATGACGAGCACACCTGCTCCCATGGCGAGCTGAATCCACCTGTGCCGTTGTTCACCAAGGTCCAACATGACCAAAGCGACAAGCCCAATCATCAACCCGGCCCCACCAGCCAGGAGCAAGGTGTCTTGCAGACCAAGCATTAAATGAACGAGGCTTGAATACCCAGCCAAAGCAACCATCACCGGTGAGAATCCGTCTGCACGAACACCGACCAAGACAGAGGTCGATTGCCAAAGTACCAGTGCGCCGATGCCCGAAATCAACAAGACCTGGCTGTTTGAAATCTGTTCTTCCTGAAGGCCGTCTTCTCCTCCGTGGGCTGAAGCAGTGGAGAGCGCCCCCGTCAGGACGAGGAGGATGAGAGCCCACCTTGCCATGATAGGAGGTATTTGCCCACTCTCAAAAAGGTTGCTTACATCATCATTTTTTCTCGCAACGCCGTATACTGTTGTTCTTGGCAGTCGTTTTGGTAGCGTTCACCAATGGAATCACCGTGTTCTGCCATCCAGCGACCCGAGTAGGCAAACGCGCTTTTCATCACATCCAGAGGAGCGCTTCATGGTTGGAAAACGACGCACTTCTCATCAATACCGCGGCCCGCCACTCCCAAAATTGGCTTGAACGCTGGCGTGGACGGGGGAGGCACCCTCGGTCTTCATAGGGAATGGGTTGGACGACGAACCGGAACGGTTGGTCCGAAGGCATTGGTCCCGGGGTGTTCGTCCTTGAGGCATTGACATGACAACCTTCACCGAACTCAACCTTGACGAACGCATACTCGAGGCTCTTGAAGCCGAAGGCTACCAAACGCCTACGCCCGTTCAGGAGCAGACCATCCCGGCGCTCATGGACGGCCGAGACGTGATGGGCATCGCCCAGACAGGCACGGGCAAAACGGCGGCGTTTTCGCTCCCCATCCTCCACCACCTCGGGGCAGAGAAACCCGGTCGTGGCCGGCCCATTCGTGCGCTCATGCTGACCCCTACTCGGGAATTAGCGGCACAAATCGGGGAGCGCCTGCGTGTCTATGGACGGCATCTTCCGTTGTACTCCACCGTCATCTTCGGCGGCGTCGGGCAATCGCCGCAGGTGAAGGCGCTGCGACGCGGCGTCGACATCTTGGTCGCAACACCCGGCCGACTTCTTGACCTGCACAACCAAGGCCACGTCGATTTGAGCGAGATCCAACATTTCGTGCTTGACGAAGCGGACCGCATGCTCGACATGGGATTCAGCAAAGATGTCGAACGCATTCTTCGTTTGATGCCAAAGCGCCGTCAGAACTTGATGTTCAGCGCAACGATGCCCAAAGCCATCGGAACGCTTGCGAACGAGATGCTCTATCAACCCGTCAGCGTTGACATCAGCCCCGAAGCGCCGACGACCGACCGCATTGAGCAGTATGTTTCCTTCGTTCGCAAGCAGGACAAGCGCGAGCTCCTCATCGATTTGCTGGAAGGTCAAATGGTCTCGTGCGGCATCGTGTTCACGCGCACCAAACACGGCGCCAACCGACTTGCGAAACAACTGGACAAGGTGGGCATTCCTGCGGATTCCATTCACGGGGACAAAAGCCAGACGGCACGTACGCGAGCGCTGAAGCGGTTCAAGGACGGCGAGGTGTTTGTGTTGGTGGCCACCGATATCGCCAGTCGTGGTATTGACGTCGAGGACATCACCCACGTGTTCAATTTCGACTTGCCCAACGAACCCGAGGTCTACATTCACCGCATCGGTCGAACGGCCCGTGCAGGGAGAGAAGGCCTTGCTTACGCCTTCTGCGACGAAACAGAATCCGGCTACCTCGTCGGCATTCAGCGTCTTTTGGGCCACGACATTGAGGTGCTGGAAGACCAACCCTATCACTTTGAGAAAGCCCGGCCCAAACCCGGACAGAAACCCGGGCGCGTCAAGGGCTCACCTGTGGGTGGGCGCTCAAAGCGAGGAACGGGTCGAGGCCGAAACATGCGTCGCTACAACCGAGGGGGGGAGAAGCGAAATGAGCAACAACAACGCAACAACCGATCCTCCGGACAAGGCCGCCAGCAGAACAATCGGCCCCAACGAGGTCAACGAAGCGACCAGCCGAATCGCCCTTCATCCGGCCGTCCACCTCAACCACCTGGAGGTCGCCGCGGAAAGCAGCAGGGCCGATCAAATGCGTCCAATCGCCGCTCCTCAAACCGCTCGAATCGTCGCCAACCCCGCCGAGACGACCGATGAGCGTTGGCGCAAACATCATGATTTGAGAGCGCCACACTGGGACCATGGGTTCTGTTTGGGTGGTCGATTCAAACTGTTTTATCCACCTCGGTCAGAAAGCCGAAGATGGATTTGTTGAAGACCTCAACGCCGTGCTCCGGGGGCGAAAATTGCTCATCACGCCGGGCGTGGAAAACGAGGTGGCAACGGTCGCCCTGCGTCGCTGCGAAGGCCGTCCAAATTTGCTCAAAGCGCTTGACGCCATGCTCCACTCCATCCCCGTGGACGAGCATGATGTGCGCGCGCTGGCCCAACGGATCGGAGAATCGGCAGCCCCGCAAGATGTGGATTTGTCCTTGATGGTGCTCGCCGACAGCTTGGGCGCAGAAAGCAGCGACATCGTTCTGGTTTCGGACGATTTCAAGATGACCACCACGGCTGAGCGCACAGGATTGCGCTTCGAGACCTGCCCGCCTTCCACGTTCCTCCAGCGATTGGTTGCAGAGGCACCCGATGCTGGCCGAGATGCCAGGTTCCGAAGCCTCTCTCGCCAGGTTCGCGCGGCGGAGATGAAGTACGCTATCAGTCGACGCAGCGAATACGACGTCCAGCGAAAATTAACCTGGATGGTGGACTCTTTGCTCGCATCGAGCCATGCGCTCGACGACGATGAAGAAGACGCAGAACGTCTTGAACGCCGTCGAATCGCCGACCTCACCCGGGTGATTCGGGGCTACAAGATTAAGCCCAAGCGATTGGAGACCCTAGGTGAACTCGCAGAAATCTGTGCTCCTGTTTCAAAGTTGGACGTCCATCTTTCGACCTTGAGAACAGCGGCAGATGACCGGCTTCCGGAGGCCATCGAGGCCACATCGGCCTTGCTGACCGATGTCATGGAAGAGGTCGGTATGGGACTGGCCCCTCTGGGCGAGGAGCAAGCGGAAATAGCCCATCGCGCCATGGCAGGGAGTTTCCTGCGAACGGAATCAGCGCTTGGACTCATGGCGCGCATGGCCGGCCAATATCAACACGCGCGGCGCCATCTTGCTCGCGCGCTTCATCTGGCGACGCTGGTCGATGATGTTGGTTCAGAATGCAAAGCCATGCGAAGGTTGGGTATGCTTGCGCTGCAAGGCGGGGATGAACCAAAGGCGTTGGACCTCTTCACCACGGCCGCCAATCAACCGACAACGGAGGCATCTCATGCGGTTCCACCCATGGTGTTGTCCGCTATTGCGGCGTCCCTCACGGGAGACGCTGACACGGCGGCCTCGTGGGTCACCAAAGCCTCTTCACGATTGCTTGAGAACCCCACTGAAGGCTCGAACATGCTGGAGCGTACGGGAAAAGCCCTCTTGGCCATCGACCGACCGGAACTCGCGATTGAACTCTTTGACGAAGCGATGGAATGCGCGGTCATAGCGGGAGACGATGAGCGGCATGAGGCGCTGAACACGTCCATGGTTCAAGCAGAACTCGCCCTTGACGACAGCGACCGAACCAACATCCCGGTGCTTCGTCGCCTCTTGGACGGCCTCACGCCAACGGGGCAGGCGCAGCAGCGTTAACCTCTGCGGAAACACCGGCTTCGTAGCGCTTGAAGTTCTCGTTGAACATCGAGGCCAACTTGTCGGCGGTGGCGTCGTAGGCCTCGCCGTCCGACCATGTCGACTTGGGCTGGAGCACCTCAGCAGGCACGCCCGGGCAGGATGTGGGGACCTCGAAGCCAAAGCGCTGGTCGGTGATGAAATCAACACCGTCCAAGTCGCCGTCAAGGGCAGCGTTGAGCATGGCTCGGGTGTATTTGATCTTCATTCGATTGCCTTCGCCGTAGGCGCCACCGGACCAACCGGTGTTGATGAGCCAAGCCGTTGAACCGTGTTGGTCCATCTTCTCAGAGAGCAGGTCGGCGTACACGCCGGGATGCATGGGCATGAACGGTTCACCAAAGCAGGCCGAGAAGGTCGCTTGGGGTTCTTTCACGCCAACTTCGGTGCCGGCGACCTTGGCGGTGTAGCCAGAGATGAAGTGGTAGGCAGCCTGTGAGGGTGTCAGGCGGGAAATGGGTGGAAGAACACCGAAGGCGTCGCAGGTCAGGAAGATGACGTTCTGCGGGTGGCCGCCTTTGGAATCGGCGGTGCGGTTGTCGATGAACTCAATGGGGTAGGAGCCGCGTGTGTTTTGCGTCTTTGACGTGTCGTGGAAATCGGGCACACCCTCGCTGTCGAGCACGATGTTTTCGAGCACCGTACCGTGCTTGCGGGTGGTGGCGAAGATGGCCGGCTCGTCTTCTTCCGAGAGGTCGATGAGCTTGGCGTAGCAACCGCCTTCGAAGTTGAACACGCCGTTGGCACCCCAGCCGTGTTCGTCGTCGCCGATGAGGGCGCGCTTTGGGTCGGCGGAAAGCGTGGTCTTCCCCGTGCCGGAGAGACCGAAGAAAATCGCCGTGTTTTCACCGGTGGTGTTGGCTGAACAGTGCATGGGGAGAATGCCCTTCTTGGGCAGAATGAGGTTCATGACTGAGAAGATGGACTTCTTGATTTCACCTGCGTAGCGGGTACCGCCGATGATGACCTCTTTGGCTGCGTAATTGACGATAACGAAGCATTGTGAATTCAGACCGTCGCTCTCGGCATCGGCCTCAAAATGCGGTGCGTGGAGGACGGTGAATTCCGGCTCGTGCTTGGCGAGTTGTTCAGCATCGGGGCGGATGAACATGTTTCGAGCGAAGGTGTTGTGCCAGGCGTTGTGGTTGACCACACGGATGGGCAGGGCTTCTGAAAAATCAGCACCGCAGTAAAGGTCCTGGACAAAGAGAGCGTTTTGCTTTGAGAGGAAGTCAATCACCTTGGCTCGCATCCGGGTAAAGGTGTCAAGGTCGGTTGAGACGTTGACTTCACCCCAGTTGATATCGTTGGAAACCGAAGGTTCGTCGACGATGTACTTGTCGTTGGGGGAACGGCCGGTTCGCTCACCGGTTTCGGTGACCAGGGCTCCGTGAGCGCTCAAAACACCTTCACCACGCTCGACCGCAAGGGCGATCAACTCCTTTGCAGGCAGGTTCCAATACACGCTTCCACTCGGTGAAATTCCAGTGTTTTCAAGGTCCCCGGAGGGGGTACCGACAATGCCGCCCATGCCGAGCGTTTCTGCCGCTCCTCTTTGTCCCTTTTGGCTGAATCACAAGATGCCCGAGGGGTTCGGGCAAGGGTTCTTTTGGGTGAAAACCGGAGTTTGTGGAAATGGGTGTCGGTCAACTTCAAGTCAAACAAGGCGAGGAACCCACCATGGAGGAGGAGGCTGACAAGCAAACCCAGTCCCTCCAAGAGGAGGACGATGTTCTCCGAGAGCAGAACTTCAAACGCCCCCAAGGCCTCAATCTTGACTCGTTCATGCTCGGCTCGCCGAAGGAAGAATCGGCGCCGGTTGAACAAAGCGATCAGCCCGAAGAGGTGCCCCACGCCCCTGCACACCCCGAGCCTCACGATGCCGCCGTGGGTGAGGTTCGAGCACTGTTCACTCTCGAGACCTCAACGGAACCCACCTCCGATGCGACAACACAACTGGCGGTCCACGCAGAGCAGACGATTGGCAAGGGCCTTGCGTTGACCATGGTTGTGGTTTGGACGGCCATCGGGGCGCTTGTGGGTACGGTGCTGCCGCCGGTGTTGGGCGGTCTGGGCTTGTTGGTCATGGCTGGCGTTGGCCTGTATTTGGGTGAGCGGTGGATACAACGACCGAACATGCACCTGCTGGGCATCACGTGGGTCATCATCTCCATGAAATTGCTTTACGGGTTGGCGCTGGATGCATGGCGTTGGGGGTGGCTGGATGGTGCTGGGATTCCAGAAAGCCAGGTGCTTGGCGGCCTCATGCTGGGGCTGGTTGGCGTCAACGTCGGTCTGGCGTTTCGCCATGATGAGGACGCTGTGGCCGCACAATCCGCACTCGTGCTATTTGCCATCGGCAGCTCAGCAGGAGCCGTTTACGGGGAACTTGGCATTGCCGTTCTCATCGTCATGGCCATGGCGCTCATGCACGGCCTCGCGCTGCTTCGGTCCTCAGGCAATCTCGCCAGTCTTGGCATCTCCATGTCCTACCTCTGGGTGGGCGTTCACGCACTCTCCGATGATTGGAGCCTCCTTTCGTTGACCCTGTTGCCCATCGAAAACGACCTGACCCTCTTCCTCTTGCTCAGCGTGGTCACCGCCGCCAACGCCGCCATGGCCGCCGCGTTTGTTCATCACGAGAATTGGCTCAGCCAGGCCGTTCATGCCATCGGTTTGGGGAAGCCCGGTTTGTGGGCGGTTTCGGTTTCCTTGGGCATGGTGGGCGCCCTGATGGCCATTGCAGCCCACCGAGCGGAGACGGGGTATGCGTTGGCGCAGTTGATGCTCCTCACACTGGCGTTCACCTCGTCCTACCTTGTGGTACGAGGGGTACCGTGGACTCGACTCATGCCGTTCGTTTTGGCGCCGATGCCCTTCCTCATCGCCGCATTGGCCCTGCTCAATGCCGGCGTGGTGTCGTTGGCCTTTCCCTTCGAACTGGGAGAATACGCCGTCTTCGCCGCCATCACGTCGCTGCTGTGCGGAGGCGTGCTGCTTACGCACCAAGCCAATGTTTCCGACCATGTCCTTTGGATGGGGGCGCTGGTCATCGTGGTGTTGCTGACCTTGCTCATCCCTGCTGAGGACGGTGGCGACAACGCCCGATTGCTTCTGGCATCGCAAGGCGCGGTGTGGGTTGGTCTTGGTGCCATCGCCGTCCTGCGGTCCTCGCCCAGCATGGCCGGTGTAGCCGTGCTTGCACCGTACGGCTGGCTGCTGCTGTTCGCCACCGATGTTGAACAGCGACTGCTGAATGCCGACCTCGTCCCCATTGTCCTCAACGAGACCGACATGGCGGTCTGGATGCTGGCGCTGGTCGCTCAACAAATCACGGTGAACCTGAGAATGGGCGAAGCCAACTTGAATTTAGCAGGCGGTCTTTCTGGGTTTTCAGAGATGAGTTCAAGGCTCCGCGACTCGGATGCCCTCAACCTGTGGAACCTTGGCTTCGTTCTCGCTTGCGTCGCGTTTGTCGCTATCACTCGCCCCGGTGGCATGACGGCGCTCGGGGTGCTGGCCGGTATGGCCGCTTTGCTGTTGACCCACGCCGCCATGATGTGGAGCGGGCGCCATCACGGTCGTCCCCAAACCTTGGTTGTGGCGTGGTCCATCGCTGCCCTGGTCATCGCCTGGCAGTACGGGCTCGAAGCAGGGTGGGCATCGGCGCTGACGGCCGGCAGTGTTCTGTTGGTGATGGCGGCGTTCAACGTCGCCCACCAAGAGGCCGAAGGCGGTGAACACGACAACGCCCATCGCGCTCTGCCCGGACGCCTGCTCACCGTTCATTTGGGCATGATGACGGCGCTCTTTCTCGTGGTCGCCCTTGGCCCGCAGCGAACAGAGGTCTTGGCTGGCCAGGACGCGCTGATTTCAGCCGAACTGAACATGCACGTTCTCTCGGCCATGGGGGTAGCCTCGCTGGTCCTCTACATGCAACGGCTGCGCGCCGTGGATGCTCTTCTTCCTCCGACGGTGGCCGCGATTGGACTGCTGATCAGCATGGCGCTCGCCGGGCAAACGGTCGAGATGAATTCAGTCCAGCTCACGGCCCTCGCGATGTTTGTGCTGGTTGGCGCGTATTTGGCGTTCCAAGGCGATGTTCGCTCGGGGCTGACGGCCCTCGCAAAGAAGGAGGAGCGGCAAGCCTCGTTTGCTGTGAAACGAGAGCGAATGGCCTCCCTGGTCTCGACCACCCGTGATGGCTCAACCTCCGTGGCGTTGAAACAACTCGATGCAGAATTGCTGACCCTTTCCCAGAAACAAAAGAAGCGGGCCAAGCGTTCGGGGTCCTCCGGGGAAGACGATCTCTTGGTCGGCGATATTCACTACCGCCCTGTGGTTCTTCTGCTCTTCTTGGCGGTTGCCTTCCTTGGGTCCATGTGGTTTGCTTACGCCACGCCTTACGGCCTGCTGGCGCTGGTGTTCAGTGCTGGTTTCGCGGTGGTGCTCGTCGGCTTGACTCGCCTCCGGGCCAACACCATCGGGCTGCGTTTGCCGGACGTTGCGGGCGTTGAACTCCCCATCATGGTCGCCATGGTCGGCATGGTGCTGGTCCATCTTGCCGGGCGAATGACCACCGGGGTGCTGTCGGATGATGCCGTGCACATGGCCGTGCTGACCGTCACGCTCGCCCTCCTCGCCGGCATGGGCCTCATGGGACGCAACGATTTGGGACTTCGAATTCCCAGTGCGCTCGAAGCTCTGCTGGGCCTGCTGGTCGTTGACAAGACCTTCGCCCTTCTCCTCGGCGGTCAAACCCCCATCCCCTTCGCGACCGACCCGTTCGCTTCCACGCTGAGTTCATGGGGAGGCCCGTTGTTTGGTGTCGAGGCTGCCCTGCTGGGTATGGTTCTCCTCTTTGATTGGGTTGAAGGCGAACGCTTGCGCCGAGGATTGGACGATCACCGAACGGCGTTTGGTCGCAGCATGTGGGTGTTGGGGATGACGGTCTTGTCGCTCGGTGTCGCAAGTTTGGTGGCGCTGGCGTTCGGTCTTCGTCGCAGTCTTGGCTGGCAGCAACCCGCCGTCGCCCTCTCCGTGGTCGTGGCCACGCCGTTCATGGCGCAGGCTTGGATGGCCTGGGCCCTTTCCCCGCTCTCCCCACCGCTGACTTCGGTTTCGGTCACGGCAGCCGCCGGTCTTGCGAGTCTGATGTGGACGGTGGGCGTGGTGGTGCGCAACCAAGGCTTGTGGCTCTCGTCGGCGTTGTGGGCGTCGCACGCGATGGTGCTGTCTGCAGCCGTGATGTCCCAGTCGCTGGTCATGGTTTCGCTTGCGGCCCTGACCGTTTCGGCCACGGCGTGGATCAGCGGCATCATCAGTCGTCGGAAATCGTGGCGCATCGTGGGCGCGGGAGACCTCGCCGTGGCTTGGATGGTGGCGGCGGTTGCGCTGGTGGCCGGTACCACGGCCGCCTATGCGCTGATGATGCTCGTCGCCTCCGCTTTGCTCTTGTTTGCGGTGACCACATTGACACAGACCAACGAAGCGGCTTTGCTGGACGATTAAGCGTCGGTCAAGGCTGCGGTCAAGGTGGTTTGAATCTCGTTCAGAAGGTCGACAAACGGCTCCACGGGAACGTTGCGAGAGAGACGAACGGAGAGGCTGGTTTTGGCTTGCGTTCCACTGTTTCGAATACCGAAGGAGGCCACGTCGTGACCGGCGTGCCCGTGCACGAGAAGGAGGTGGTCCTCGCCCTCAATTCGTCGGCGCTGCGCCTCAAATCCGAGCGTTTCGAACGCCTCGAGAAGCCGCTGTTCTGTTTGCGCAAACAACGGGTTGTCCGCTTGCCATCGCTCTCGGTGACTCTCCTTGATGGAATTCCGTTGTTTCCAACCGCGCTCAAACCCGTCCGAATCCGACGATGCAGCGGCAAGAAGTACGGCACACAGGGTGGCGGCACCATCGCCGACCAAACTCCATGCCCCTTTCTCATGGGGGTGAGGTGCAGGGAGCACGACGTGCCCAGAGTCCTCAATGCCGCAGACCGCCGGTACGGTGTCGCTTTGCAGCAACCCGCCGGAAGAAGGCCGTAACGAAAAGGAAAGCCATCGGTCACCCACGGCGGTCTCCGTGCACGCGTTGTCCTTGTTCAAGGACGCGATGTGGCCCAGCAAAGCCACATCGGATTCGATGCTGGCCGCAAATCGCCATGCTTCGTTTTTGGCTGCACCCAGAAGCATGGCCGCCATCGCATCCCCGTCCACGATGGCGAATCCTTCTTCGGTCGCCTGAACGAAAAGGCAGCGGTCGCCATCGCCATCGAGGGCTGCACCGACCAACTGGCCGGGCTCCGCCTTCTCAAGGGCGCTGATGAGAGCGTGGTCGGAGGTGGCAGCCTGTTCAAACGTCCAGGTTTGGGTGGGCGAAAAATCACCGGCACCGCACTTCAAATTCAGGACGCCTTGGGGTGAATCCACCTGTCGGCACTGCACGCCTTGCTGGGAAAGAAACGGGACGAGCCACGCGGCGGCAAAGCCGTTGGCACCGTCGACCAGAAGGGCCGGTGCAAGACGTGAGGTTGGTTGAGGTTTCCACGGACCAAAACGTGAGGCAAACCCGTTCCATCGAATCTTCATCCAAGCCGGGTGCGCCGTCAAACCCCAGCCAGCATGAACGTCGTCGGGTGCGGACAAACGCTCTCGGTCAACGGCGTCCACTTCCCGGTCTTCTTCCGCCAGCTGCCGTACGGTCTGGCTGACGTCGGCCTCAAAGGGGCGAGTGGATTTGTAACCGTGGGCGTCGAAGACTTTGATCCCCGAGTCGCTGACAGGGTTGTGGCTGGCGGTGATCATGCAGCCCATGCGAGCCTCAAACGCCAGCACGGCATGGTGGAGGGTTGGCGTGGCGCACTCGTCGATATGAACGACCCGGCTTCCCGTAAGGCGGAGCCCGAGGGTCAAGGCGGCGACCAAAGCGGTGTTGTGTGGGCGCCTGTCCCACCCAATCACCACGGTGTTACCTTCGCCGGGCAGCGCTGGTTGGGCGTAGGAGAGCGCTTCGCCAACCAATCGCATGAACGCAGGCGTCAAGGTGCGCTCGTCCTCAAGACGGGTGATGGCGGTGGCTTCGTCCACGTCTTCAAGCGAGGTTTGACCGCGAATCCCGTCGGTGCCGAAAAAGGACGTCATGTTCATCCCTCATCGATGGAGACTGTTCGCTTCGTGCACGCCAGTGACCGTAACATTGGGCCACACCACGCTGTCGCATCCAAGCACCACGCCGGGGTTGGTGACACTGTTGCATCCGGTCGCCACGCCCTCGCCCAGCACAGCGCCAAATTTGCGAAGCCCGCTGGGGATGCGTTCCTCTCCACGTCGGAGATGGACCTCGCCACCGTCGTTTCGCAGGTTGCTGAGCTTGGTTCCTGCACCAAGATTTGCGCCTTTTCCAAGTATTGAGTCGCCGACGTAATTGAAGTGGGGGGCTTTCGCACCCGGCAGCAAAACAGCGTGCTTGGTTTCGGTCGCATGGCCGACCACAGCGTCGGCGCAAATCCAGGAATATTCGCGGACGTAGGCGCCGCTGCGCACCGTTGCCCTGGGTCCGATGTAGCACGGCCCGATGAGGTACGCACCGGCTTCTATGGTGGCCGTGGCGTCGACGATGATACGGTCACCACGAACGAAGAACCCAGGGTTCTCACAGGCGATTTCGCCCTTGAGGTCACCCATTTGGGATCTCAAGCTTGAGGGGTGGTTCGGGTCGAGCACGGTCCAAACAGGTGCGTCGGTCGGGAAGGAAGGGGTCGCCCCGTCTTCGTTGCCCGAAAACGAGGGAAACAACACGCGGGCATCGGCGAGCTCGCCCCAGTCCATGCCCCAGCCAAGCGGCCTTGGGGCATCAATGTGGTGATGGCTCAGGAGGCGAGATGGTAAATTCGCTTTCCGGTGGACGAGTCGAGTCTGAAGTTGATCAGGTCAGCCAGGTGAAGCGGAATGAAAAGCCCAACTTTTCGTGTGGTCAAGCCGTGATTGCGCATTTTGCGCTCGTTTGACAGAAACGCTACGATATCGGCAGCTGAAGCCCCAGGTGTCTGAGCCACATAGTCAACAATTTCATTCTTCAATCGCTCCAATCGAGCTTTCTTCTGGGATCCTTTTCCTCTCATGGGTTTCTCATGTTATAGTAGGCATCGGCAGATAATAAACGCCCGTTGGGATGTCCGTGGGACCCCAAGTTTTCGACATGCGAACGCATGCATGTTTGTTGTTAACTGTGGCGGGCGATGGAGGATTCGAACCCCCGTCTCCGGCTCCGAAGGCCGGAAGGATATCCAGACTACCCTAATCGCCCGACAACCCCCCGAGAGGCCCCCCCTTCTTGAAGAAGGCGGATGCCGTGGCTCGTCCATGGCGCGCTCGCTCCCGTGTATTCCGAGCGGCTGTTCGGCGTGTTGCAGGGAGACCACAATGCCCATCACCAAGGCCGAGGCAGCGCGATTGGCACGGCGCACGGGTATGGCCGAGCGCGATTTTTCCGTTGTGAACAACGGCGCACTGACCCTTCTCAACAACGCCGAGACCCGGGCCTGCGTCTTTCTGTTGACCGATTCCGCCGATACCAACGCCGAAGGCTTGTGCTCTGTTTACGAGATACGGCCCAAGGGCTGCCAGACCTATCCGTATGTGCTCAATCAACGCGACCAAGCCGTCCTGGACGAAGGCTGCCCGTATCGTGCGCAATTCCCGCCGCCACCCGACGGCATCGATACGGTGCTGCTCAATCTTGAGGAGCGCATCGTGCGTGAAGGATCAGCCGACTGAGGCTGCGATGCACCCGTTCCACGTGTGCGGACTGCGCTTGCCACCCACATCGCTCGACGGTGTCCAAGAGGTCGCTCCACGAGCCGTTGAGCAAGTTGAACTTATGGTCGAGCGGGAACGCTGCCGTGGTGTGCACGGTTGGTGGATGAATCGGAAGGATGAGCACAAAGCCTCCTTGGGGGTGAGCGACCTCTCGAGCACTCCGAAGGCACGATTCAAGCAGACGGTCTGCCGCCATGCTGCCGTGAGAATTTCGTCCGTATGGTGGGTCGAGCACGACCCCGGAGACCGCACCGTGCCAGTCGTTTGGCAGGGCGTCGGTCAGCCGTGTAGCATCGCCGCGAACCACGCGAGCGTGGGACGGGGACGCGCCGTCGTGCGCCCACTGCAAGTTGGCTAGTGCGCCCTGTACCATTTCGGAGTGGATGTCAATGCCGATGGCGTTGCGCCCACTGAGCGCTGCCTCGATGAGGAAGCCTCCCGTGCCTGTCATCGGGTCGACCACGGGCCCCCGTTCAATCGGACCCGCTGCGAGATTGACCGCAAGACGGGCCAACATCGGGTCGAGGCTGACCGGCTTGAAGTAGGGGCGCTCACCGGCTCGCCGCTCACCGTTGGAGAACGCTGCTTGGCCGTCGCCCTCCATCCAGCCACAGGCCAACGACGAGGATTCAGCGTCTGAAATGAGGGCAAGCACATGGTCAGGGTGTTCAAGGTCAATTTCGCACCCTTTGTCGTGAAGCAAGCCTCCAAGTTGGCCCGAGAGCGCTGACAAACTCCATCCTGGTAATTTGCTTCCTTGCTTCCACGCTCGCACGGCCACGGTGCCTTCCACCGTGTGCTGAGCGAGGTGGTGCTGCAAGGCGTCCAACCACTGCTCTTGCGTGGTTTCCTCAACACCGGTGATATGGGCGTCCATCAAGAAACACTGGAGTCCACTGGCGATGTTCAAGGCTTCAAGGCGACGACGCTGGGTCGCACCCGAAACATGAACCCAGCGTGGCGTTGGGCCTGACGTCAGCGTTGCATCGGGGAGCAGCGCTGCCAATTCCGCACGGGCAAGCCCCGCATGCCAACCGCGTAAACAGGCCAGCATGTCCCCCATGCCGTGTCCTATCGCTTTGCCTTCTTGATGGAATCGCAGGCGAATGGCTACATACGGTGACCTTCAGTTGAGAACATGGGCTGTAATCTCAAGGACATCGCCCCCGCCCAACAAACGAGTTTGAAGGCGCTTGCTGGCAAGCGCGTGGGCATCGATGCCTTCCTGACAGCGTTTCAGTTTCTAACCACCATGCGCGACCGTTCGCCTCAAGGCGACGGCATGCCGCTTCGAGATGCCAACGGCAACCCTGTTTCTCACCTCATGGGTTTTCTTCACCGTACGGCCACCCTGCTCAGCATGGGTATCAAGCCGGTGTACATCTTTGACGGGACATCTCCGGAATTGAAGGCCGACGAAATGGCCGCCCGCCGAGCACGCCGGGAAGAGGCGGAAACCGTTCACAAAGAAGCCCTGGCCGCCGGCGATTTTGCCCTTGCTCAAAAGATGGCAGCACGCATCATGCACTACTCGCCGCAAATGGTCGAAGAGACCCAGCGCCTGCTCGACCTGCTCGGGGTCCCGTGGGTCACCGCTGCCGCTGAAGGGGAAGCCCAAGCCGCCGTGATGGCTGCGAAAGGCCAGCTTGACGTCGTCGCCACCCAAGACTGGGATGCCCTCCTGTACGGCTCGCCCGTCCTTGTTCGCAATTTGATGGACGACGGCACCAAGCGCTACGGGCGCGTGGTTCATGCACAGTCCATTGACCTCAGCGAGATGCTTCAGACCAATGAGTTGAGCCGAGAACAACTGGTCGACCTCGCCATCATGATCGGCACCGACTACCATCCGGGCATCAAGGGCATCGGGCCGAAGACAGGTCTGAAACTCATCAAGAAGCACGGCACGCTTGAAGCGGTCTGTGAAGCCAAGGAAAAGGACGTCCCCGAGCGGCTGGCCGAAATCCGTGAAATCTTCCTCAACCATCCCGCAGTGGACGTTGAGGAGGCTGACCTGAAGCAGGGGCAGGTGGACCGCAGCGGTCTTGTTCAATTTCTCCAAACCGAACGCCAGTTCAGTCAGCGTCGTATGGACCAGGCGTTCGAGAAGCTCAAGGAAGGCGGCTACCTTCGAGAGGGCGGTCAGACCTCGCTGTTTTCCTTTGACGGTTGAATGAAACGGAGCGGACTGGCAAGCGTCATCACGCCACTGTGCTCGACCAATCCACCACGGGCCTCGGTCTGCGGGTCGGCCAACGCCTCGTTCACGGTGTTCACCGGTGCGCACGGAATACCCGTCAAGCGATGCTCAAGTGTTTCTCGGTCCTGCTTGGCGACCGCCTGCTGCACGGCATGTTCCACCGCTTCTCGCTCGGCGATACGGGCGCTGTTGTCCTTCCAGTGGTCGGGCACATCCAGTTCCAATGCCGCCACAAGTTTGTGCCATTGGTTTTCGGTGCCCACACCGATGGCAAACCATCCATCCTTGGCTTCAAAGGCCTTGTAGGGGACCAAATTTGGGTGAGCGCTGCCCATTCGTTTGGGCGTGATGCCGGCGAGGGCGTTATGCCCTTGATTGACCAGCGACGCCAGCGCCGTGTCCCACAAGGAGATGTCGATTCGGGCACCTTTTCCGGTCTTCTCTCTGTGGTAGAGGGCGGCGAGAATGGAGGTAACGGCGTTCATGCCGGTCATGACGTCGATCCACGCAACACCGACCTTGGCCGGGCCGCCTTCAGCGTCTCCGGTGATGGACATGATGCCGCTGCGGGCTTGCATCGTCAGGTCGAACGCCACTTCGTCCCGGCGAGGTCCGTGTTGGCCGTATCCTGAAATGCTGCACACGATGGTGTCTTCGGGAACATCGCCAACGATGGCGTCAAACGTTCCCGGTTTGAAGTTCTCAATCACGACATCGGCATCCGCAACGAGGGTACGAATGCGTTCTTGCTCTTTCTTGATGTTGACCGGCTCAATGCGCTTGCCTCGGTTGCACGACAAGAAGTAGGACGCCACCTCTTCCCCATCAAATCCCGACTGGAACGGTGGACCCCACGAACGCGTGTCATCACCCCACGGGGCTTCGAGCTTGTGCACTTCTGCTCCAAGGTCCCCCAAGGATTGTGCCGCATGCGGCCCTGCAAGTATTCGAGAAAGATCAAGCACGCGAACGCCAGACAGCGGTTGCATAGGGTGCGCTTATCTGCGAATCAATTCAACCTATGCGTCCGAACGGACGAAGGCGTTTGAACAACGTTGCTTGATTTCAAGCGTTCTTGTCGGCCTGGACCTGGACACGAACGGCCTGAGCAGCAGCTTTTGCTTCCTGCATGGCCTTTCGCACACGGGTGCCGGCAGCGTTGTTGCCTTTGTCGTGCTTTGCAGCATCGACAAGAGCGGCGGTCAAATCATCAATCATCTTCTGTACCATAGCCTCAACGGACATGTCCCTCGGCTCGGAAAGTCGGTTCTTATTGCTTGCTCAATAATTCGATGAACAGAACGATGCGGAGGGCGGCTACGCCGCTCCCGAACACGCATCAGCGATGTTGATCATGACCTTCCTTAGCGAGGGATTGAAAACCCTCACCATAGACCCATCACCAACGGGGGCACATCATGGGGTTCGCTCGACGGTCAACGCAACCTGACCCCGACCCTGTTACCACGCAAGAGTGGCGCGACTCCATTCGTGCCGTTGCTGAGCAGTGGGGCGAGGAAGAAGCCCGCCGTCTTCTCCATGCAACCGTGGACGCCGCCAAGGATGCTGGCGTCGATATCGAAGTGGTGGAAACACCGTACCTCAATACCATCCATCCGGACGACCAAGGCGCTTATCCCGGTGATTTGGCCATGGAGGAGCGTCTTCTCGGCATCATCCGCTGGAATGCGATGATGATGGTCACTCGGGCCAACAAATACTTCGAAGGCATTGGCGGGCACATCTCCACGTACGCCTCCGCCTCTCACGCTTGGGAAATGGGGTTCAACCACTTCTTCCGCGGCAAAGATGGCGACGGTTCAGGCGACCACCTTTACTGGCAAGGCCACGCTTCCCCGGGCATCTATGCTCGTGCCTGGCTTGAAGGTCGCTTGACTCACGAACATGTCGAAAAGTTCCGACAAGAGGTCGGCGGACAGGGCCTCTCCAGCTACCCGCACCCCCGCTTGATGCCGGACTTCTGGGAATTCCCCACCGTCAGCATGGGTCTCGGTGCCATGACCGCCATTCACCAAGCCCGGTTTAACCGCTATTTGGAAGACCGCGGTTTGACCACCACCGCCGCATCTCGTGTCTGGTACACCATGGGCGACGGTGAATCCGACGAACCCGAATCCCTCTCGCAACTCTCCCTCGCCGGTCGTGAGGGCCTTGACAACATCGTGATGACGATGAACTGCAACCTGCAACGCCTCGACGGCCCCGTTCGTGGCAATTCCAAAATCGTCCAGGAATTGGAAGGTCGATTCCGTGGAGCCGGATGGAACGTCATCAAGGTGCTCTGGGGCAGTTCATGGGACGATCTCTTCGCTCGTGATTCGCAAGGCTTGCTGGCTGCTCGCCTCAACGGCTTGGTCGACGGCGACGAGCAGCGCATCATGACCGCCGACGGCGCCACCATCCGCAAGGAACTGTTCAATTCCGACGGGCTGGCGGCGCTCATCGCTCATCTGTCCGATGAAGAACTTGAAGCGCTGTGCGCCGATGTTGGTGGCCACGACTTCACCAAACTCCACGCCGCTTATGCACAAGCCACAGCGCACAAAGGCCAGCCGACCGCCGTGCTGATTCGCACCATCAAGGGTTACGGCCTCGGCCCTGCCTTTGCCGGTCGCAACACCACGCACCAGAAGAAGAAAGCCGACATGGAAACGATGCAGTTCATGCGCACCGACCTCGACCTCCCGTTCACCGATAAGGACCTCGAATCCTATCCTTATGTCATGCCTGAGGATGTTCCTGACCTTGTGGCTTACGCCAAGGAACGGCGAGGGGCCTTGGGTGGCCCGATGCCAAAGCGCGTGGTGCCCGAAGAAGCGATCGCTCTGCCCGAAGCCAAGGCCTACGCCGAATTCGATGAGGGCACCAAAGGCACCATGGAGGTCTCGACCACCATGGCCTTCGTTCGTGTGCTTCGCGCCCTCATGAAGGACAAGGCCTTCGGTCAGCGCGTGGTCCCCATCATTCCCGACGAAGCCCGCACCTTCGGTATGGACCCGCTCTTTGCAGAGTTCGGCATTTACCATCCCGAAGGCCAATTGTACAAACCCGTTGACCACAAGGTGCTGATGAAGTACAAGGAATCTGCCAAAGGTCAGTTGTTTGAAGAAGGCATCAACGAAGCCGGCGCAACGTCGACCTTCATTGCCTCCGCCACGTCCTATTCCACCCACCTCTATCCAACCGTGCCCTTCTACACGTTCTACTCCATGTTCGGTTTCCAGCGCGTGGCTGACCTCATTTGGTCAGCCGCCGACCAGCGAGCCCGTGGTTTCCTGATGGGCGCGACGTCCGGACGAACCACCCTCAACGGTGAGGGACTTCAGCACCAAGACGGGCACTCGTTGTTGATGGCACACACCAACCCGGCTGTGCGTGCATGGGACCCAGCCTTTGCTTACGAACTGGCCACCATCATTCGCCACGGCATCGAAGAGATGTACGTTGACAACCAAGACGTGCTCCACTACATCGCCATCTACAACGAAAACTACCCCATGCCGCCCAAGCCTAAAGGTGTCGACGAGGGCATCATCAAGGGCATGTACCTGCTTCGAGGTGCACCAAAAGGCGAGGGTCCGGTTGTTCGGCTCATTGGCTCGGGCCCCATCATGGTCCAGGTTTTGGATGCGGTAGAGAAACTCGAAACCTACGGTGTGCGTTGTGAAATCTATTCCGCCACGTCCTACGGTGAGCTGCGCCGCGAGGGCCTGGCGTGCGACCGCCACAACCGTCTCCATCCTACTGAAGACCTGCAGAAACCCTACGTGGAAACGCTCTTCGCTGAACCACTGCCCACTGTTGCCGTCTCTGACAACATGGCGGCCGTGCCCGATATGATCCGCCAGTGGGTCAGCGGCCCCTACACCGTACTCGGCACCGACGGCTTTGGTCGGTCCGACACCCGTGAATCGCTCCGCCGTTTCTTTGAAATCGACGGCGCCGCCATTGCGCTGGCGGCCCTGTCCTCGCTCGTGCGGGAAGGCGAACTCGACGCCAAAGTCTACGCCAAGGCGGAAAAGAATTTCGCGGTCTCCACCCAGCGAGACGACATCGCTTCACTTTGACCCGTTCAGTCGATGTGGACGCCTTCTTTGGCCAACATGGCCCGCTTCTTTTCTGGGCCACCTTCTGCACTGTAACCGCCGATGGAGCCGTCCGAGCGGATGACGCGATGGCACGGGACCTCGGGTGCGTACGGGTTCTTGCCGCAGGCGTTGGCGACGGCTCGGGCCGAGGACGGATGGCCGATTTGGACGGCGATGTCCGTGTAGGTACGTACCTCGCCGCGAGGAATGGTTCGGAGGGCCGCCCATACCTTTTGTTGGAACGGTGTACCCTGAGCCATGGCCAGCGGCATCCTCACTTCTTCTTCACGACTTGGGTTCATTCGCTTGGGGTGCCAGTAGACTATTGTGGTCTCTATTCCTCTCAATGAAATTAGGAGAGAACTACGATTCTACTGGCGGATGTAAGACTGCTATGCGAAGAAATGTTGCTCTTTTGTTAACCGCCCTATTGTTGACCTCCACCACACTTGCTGGGTGCCTTGGAGGCGACGACGACAACGAATCCAGTGATGTAGACATCACGCTCGTGTCGCTCGAAGCCGCAAGCACCTCCGATTGTGCGAACGGAGGGACATTGATTCACACCGGTTTGGACACCGATGGCGATGGCGTCCTTTCTACTTCGGAGATCACGACCACGCAATCCGCCTGCAACGGCGCTGATGGCTCCAACGGTGCAGACGGTTCCAACGGTGCTGATGGTGCAGACGGTTCCAACGGTGCTGACGGTGCTGACGGTGCTGACGGCTCAAACGGTGCTGACGGCGCAGACGGTTCCAACGGCGCAGACGGTGCTGACGGCGCTGACGGTGCAGACGGCGCTGACGGTGCTGACGCCACCGGCTGTTCCGACCAAGCGCTGCACGACTCCCAGTACTCCACCATCGTTGATTGCGGTTCATCGCTGACATTCCGCCACCACGGCTCATCGATGCTTACGTGGGTTGAGATCGGCAGCTTCCACGCCGCCCCAGAGGGATGCGACATGGGCGAGGATGAATGCGAAGGATACGCAGAAATCGTGACCTACGACGCAGCCTCTAACACCGCCTTCTACGTGAACGCAGTTGACTCATCAGTGGACATGATTTCTCTCGACAACCCCCACGCCCCCTCCCACATCCAAACCATCGATGTGTCTTCTTACGGTGAACCAAACAGCATCGCCATCAGCAACGGCATCGTCGCTATGGCGGTGGCCAACGGGTCCGATGACATGGAGGAAGGCCACATCCTGACCTACTCCACGGCTGGTGTCTTCCTCAACGCTTACGAGGCCGGTGTCCTTCCTGACATGGTAACATTCACCCACAGCGGTGACTACATTCTTTCCGCCAACGAAGGCCAGCCCAACGACGATTACGATGTTGACCCCGAAGGATCGATCACCGTTGTCGAGGTCGCCTCGGGCACCGTCACTCAGATTGACTTCACGTCATTCAACAACCAGCGAGCGGCCTTGATCGACGCAGGTGTGCGCTTGTATGCCAACCCAGGCAGCTCCACCGTTGCCCAAGACCTCGAGCCCGAGTACATCGCTGTTTCAACCGATGACTCGACCGCTTACATCGCCTTCCAAGAAAACAACGCCTTCGGTATTGTTGATTTGGAAGACATGCAATTGGACTCGATTGTTGCCCTTGGTACCAAGGATTACTCCGAAGGCTGCTACGATTTCTCTGACAAGGACGACGGTGTCGAGTTCACCTGTGGGCAACCTGTATCCTCGATGTACATGCCAGACGCTATTTCCCTGTTCAACTCCGGTGGAGAAGACTACATCGTGACCGCCAACGAAGGCGACGGACGAGAATATGAAGGAACACCGGGATACACCGACGAAGACCGCGCTGATGACTTGACGCTCAACGCGACCTACTGGGCAGAACGCGGCTACGATTCAGCCGACATCGAAGAGTTGCAAAAGGACGAGAACCTTGGTCGCCTCAAGGTCAGCATCGCTGACGGCGACCACGACGGCGATGGTGAGCACGAAGAGATCATTGGCTACGGGGCCCGCTCCATGACCATTTGGGATGCAAATGGCGAATTGGTGTTTGACACCGGCGACCAAATCTCCCATCTGACCCAAACATACGGCGAATACATCAACAGCTACACGGCTTCACGCAACGACGACAAGGGCGCAGAGCCTGAGGGCGTCACAACGGGTTCCTATGGTGGCACGGACTACGCCTTCCTTGGCCTAGAGCGAGCAGGCGGCGTCATGGTCTACGACCTGACCAACCCCGCTCGAGCCATGTTTGACCAGTACATCACCTTCTCAAACCACGTGAGCCCTGAAGGCTTGACCTTCGTTGACGCATCCGACAGCCCCACCAACCAACCGTTGTTGTTGGTCGCCAACGAAGTGTCCGGAACCATTGCCATCATCAGCCCCGTTCATCAAAGCGTCCCCTCTGACGCCCCTGGCGACGACCAACCCTGCTTGGCATCGGACACCGGCGCACACCTCGCCATCAGTTGTGAGCACCAGCTCAACGTCATGGGTGATTCTGATGTCCACTGGACGCTTGTCGGCGAGTACGACAGCGGATTGGGCGAAGGCGCAAGTGAGATTTCTGCTTACGATGCTGGAAGCGATCGCAGCTTCGTTGTGAACGCCGTCTCGGGATCCATTGATATCTTGGATATGTCCGATCCAACCGACCCTTACCTCGTGCACCGCCTCACCATCACCAACGGTGAACCCAACAGCGTGGACGTCCATAACGGACTGGTCGCTGTGGCCGTCGCCGGTGTCGGCGATGAGGGCTCAGGCATGAGCAAGCAGGATGCTGGACACGTGATGTTCTTCGACATCGACGGAAACCTTGTCTCCACCGTGATCGCTGGCGCGCTTCCCGACATGCTGACCTTCACTCCGAACGGAAACGGCGTGCTTGTGGCCAACGAAGGCGAACCCAACGACATGTACACCATCGACCCCGAAGGCACCCTGTCGTACGTCGACCTCTCGGGCGGCGACGCCTCGACCCTCAGCCAGAGTGACGTGACTCAAATCAACTTCAACGCCTTTGAGAGCCAGCGCGCCACGTTGGCCACCGAAGGGGTTCGGATGTTCGGCCCCAACGCCAACCTCAGCCAGGATTTGGAGCCCGAGTACATCGCCGTGAGCCCCGACGGCACCCACGCCATGGTGGTGCTTCAAGAAAACAACGCGTTTGCGAAGGTTGACTTGAGCACCCTGACCGTGACCGATATTGTCGCCATGGGCATGAAGGATTACAGCCTCGGCATGTACGATTTCTCTGACAAGGACGACGGCGTCAACCTCGCCTCTTACTCGAACATCTACGGCATGTACCAGCCCGATGCTATCTCAACCTTCTCGGTTGGTGGCAACAGCTACTACGTGACCGCCAACGAAGGCGATGCCCGTGATTACTGGTTCGATGTTGCTGATGAGGCAGCTTGTACGGCCGCTGGCGGTTTGGAATACGATGAGGATGACGGGTGTCTTGCCTACTCCGAGGAGGTCCGTCTTGACGACCTTGACCTTGACGACACCGTCTTCCCCGACGAAGCCGACCTGCTCGACAAGGAAGCCCTCGGTCGGTTGAAGACCACCACGGCGAACAACTGTGGCGACACCGATGGCGATGGCGACTTGGACTTCATCTGTTCCTACGGCACCCGTTCCTTCAGTATCTGGGACAGCAACGGCGCCTTGGTGTGGGACAGCGGTGACAGCATCAGTGCCCTGATGGTCTCTCAAGGCGAATACATCAACAGCTACACGCAGAAGCGAAACGACGACAAAGGCGCAGAGCCTGAAGGCGTCGTCGTCGGTGAGATGTTCGGAAAGACCTACGCCTTTGTGGGTCTCGAGCGAGCCGGCGGCATCCTCGTCTACGACGTGAGCGATCCAACCGCACCGGTGTTCGACCAGTACATCTACCTCCCTGACCATGTGAGCCCAGAGGGCTTGGACTTCATCTCGGCGGCTGACAGCCCCAACGGTGCAGCCATGCTCGTGGTGGCCCACGAAGTCAGCGGAACCGTGGTTATCCTCCAGCCCTTTGCTTGATCATCAGGCGAAACTGAGGGAGCAGAACGCACCTCGTGCGCTTGGCGGCCTGGAAACCCTATGTGGGGTTGAAACCCAACTACAAAGGGGAGAACCGACAATTGGTCCACCATGTGGGAACGCCTGTTGGTGGCAGCCTTGGCTGCATTTGTGGTGTTCAAGGTGACGCTCATCACCTACCGGCGCCGCAAATACCCTGAGCCGCACGAGGACTGGGCGACCGTCAACCTGGACGATGTGCACTTCCCCGAAGGCTTCCACTGGGGCACGGCCACAGCTGCCCATCAAGTCGAAGGCCATCTCTCGAATAACTGGACGGTCCACGAGGCGGCCAAGGGTCTTGAAGCGAGTGGAGCGGCGTGCGACCATTGGAACAGGTGGCGGGACGACTTCCAGCTCCTCTCCGACCTCGGCATGACCTCCTACCGGTTCTCCATCGAATGGAGCCGTTTGGAGCCCACCGAAGGCGCATGGGACGAAGCGGCCTTGGCCGTCTATTCCGAGATGGTGGACGATCTCCTTGAACGTGGCATTCGGCCGGTTGTGACCCTGCACCACTTCACCCACCCCGACTGGTGGGAGGCGAAGGGCGGGTTTGCAGACCGAGCGAACATCCCAGCCTTTGCTGCCTATTGCGAGCGGGTGGTGGACGCTCTAGCGGAGCGAGTTCAGACGTGGGTGACCGTCAACGAACCGACGGTGTTCTCAACCATGGGCTACACTCTCGGGATGTTCCCCCCCGGTCGGCGCTCCATTCCGACGACGCTGCGGGTGATGCGGAACCTGTTGTACGCTCACGGGACGGTCTACAATGCGCTCAAACCCAAACACCCCGAACTTCAATTTGGGGTGGCGAAGAACGTCACGCTCTTCGACCCGAAGAATCGGTGGAGTCCGTTTGACTGGCCGCTTGCACGTCTGCTGGAGTGGTTCTGGAACGGCGCCTGGCGGAGGGGAATTCAGAACGGGAAGATGTTTTTCAACGACGTACCTGAAGCCAAAGGCACCTTGGATTTCGTGGGCCTGAACTACTACACGCATGTATTGGTGGGCCCCGCTTCGGTCTCGCTGCTGAAGATGAAGTTCCCCAAGCGTCGTCAGGAAGTGGCCACCGATTTTGGCTATCCCATGTATGCCGAAGGGCTTCGCAGGGCCGTGGAATTTCTCGCTCCTCTTGGGGTGCCCATTGAGATCACCGAAAACGGGGTGGCCGACGCCGGAGACGCCCTGCGCGAGGAGCACCTGCAGAGGCATCTCTGGGTGCTTTCCAACGCCCTGCGCGATGGCTACGACATCCGTTCGTATCACCACTGGTCGCTGCTGGACAACTTCGAATGGGCCGAGGGCTACGCCATGCGATTTGGACTCCATCACGTTGATTTTGAGACGCAAGAGCGAACACTCCGACAGAGCGGAGCGGTGTACAAACGCATCGTTGAGCAACACTGAACCGCTCAAATCCAAACGTCGTTCTCAGCGGTCAATTCGCTCCCGGCTTTGCCGGTGTTGACCACGCCACAGGGCTCGACGAGCAGGACCTTGCATTCGTGTTCGGCAAAGGGCTTGTGCCGTGTGCCTCGAGGAACGACGTGCATCTCGCCTGCGTTCAGCGTGATGGTACGGTCTTCAAATTCAATCCCCATGCTGCCTTCGATGACGATGAACACCTCGTCGGTGTGGCCGTGGTCGTGCCAGACAAACTCGCCTTGAATTTTGACGAGTTTGAACTGATAGTCGTTCATTTCGGCGATGACTTTGGGCGACCAGTGGTCCGAAAAGAGGTTGAATTTCTCGGTGAAGTTGACGGTGGTCATGGGGTGAGCAGACCGCCCGCCTTACTTTGCTCTATGCCCCTGAAGCGGGGGCGTCCAACCACCGTTCTTCCGTGCGAAGTCGAGAACATGACAGTACACGGTGGTCACGTCTTCTTCTGCGCGCTCAACCATCGGCAAGTCAGCCGCTTTCATGAGCCGAGGGAGCTTGGTCCACGCACCTTTGGCGAGAACCGAGAGTGGAAACCGAAACAAGGCCGGTCCGTTGACGGGAAGGCCCCAGCGCGTGAGCCACGGGCGCTCCACGAGCCCTGCCTGCGCCATCGCCGAGTTCACCGCTCCCCATGTCGCACCCCCCGCCTTCGCCTTCACCAACCAGGAAGGGTTCACCGAGGAATCCACCGTGTACCCCTTCTTGGCGAGGGAGGCGGCCATCCACGGCGCGATGTAGCCGCTGGGTGCTCGAAAATATGGACGGAATGCAGCCCCAGCGTGAGCGTTGAGAAGGGCGGTTGAGGTGTCCAACATCGTCTCAAATCCGTCGTTGTCTTCACCCCACGCCGACCAGGAACGATGCGTATGGCCGTGACATCCCACGGTGAGCCGCTGAGGAAACCGTTCAAGCGCTGACTTCAGCATCGTTGCAAAGGTTTTGATCTCGAGCAGGTCGGTGATCACAAAGAGCGTGACGGCAGCATCGTGACCGGCCATCCACGAGAGCATGTTTGACCATCCGGATTGAAACCTCTCCGAGAGTTCGTCTGTTGGTCCGGTGTACCGTTCTCTGCTTCTGGTGGGATGGCCTTGGTGGACGGGCAGATGCCGGAAATCATCGGTGTCGACCGTGAACCAGGTTGGCATGTCAGGCCTCCGGACCAAGGTCAACAAGGTGGAGGTGGTGGGGGACGGTGCGTTCGTTGAACTCGATGCCAATGAATTCGGGAAGTCGCTCGCCGTTCCATGCGGAGCAGATGGCCTCAGCTGTCGCCAGCCCGGCGTCGTTGTGAGGGTGAACGGCGATTTCCACCGTCGTCTTTGTGGTTCGTTCGGACAACCAGTTGAAAATAGCATTCACGCAGCCGGTCGCCGTGCCCTTCCGTCGGTACGCACGACGCACCCAGTAGCCGAGGTTGAAATCCGCATGCAGGGATTGCAATTCATCGCCCAACCCGATGAGGCCGACAAACTCGTTGCTTTCGGAGGCGTGAATGGACCAAAAGTGGAGGCTGTCGTTTCCGTTTTGTGCTTCGATATCGTAGAGCATGTCGCGAAGTTGGCGGCGAACATCCTCGTTGGGATTCAGCCACGGCAACGCTGCTTGAGCGGCTTCCGGGTCCTCGTGATACGCGTCAAACATGGCCACGAGGATGGCGTTGGCCGCAGGTCGGAGCACGAGGTCGTCGCTCACAGGAAGTTCGGGGGTCACCACCATGCAGTTCACCTCATACCAAGAGTCGAGAGCGCGCCTGGAGCACATGTGCGTCGTTGGGATGCACATAGGCTGCCATGTCCAAGGTCCACTTCATGTGCTCCTGTCGGCCCAGATGCTGCAACAGGACGGCGATGTGAAGCAGCATGTCGAGATGGTCGTCAAGGTGAGGTCCGAGGGCGTCGAGCGTGTTGGCTGCGGCTTCCATGCGGCCGTGCTTCACGTGTTCCATGGCCGTCACGACCTCTTGGTAGACTTGGGTGGGTGTCCACGCCTCCGCCTTGGGCCACGGCCAGATACGGTCGTCGTGCTGAGGGGCGGCCTCGGGTTCAGGCGCAGGTGCGGGCGCGGGTTCGGCCATCGTTGTTGCAGGTGGCTCGTCGCCTGGAAGGTCTGGAACGGCCGCCTCTTCACCGGGCAGGTCGGGCAAGTCGGGCAGGTCAGGCGTGGGGGGCTCGGTCGTTTGGAGAGGTGGGGTGGCCTCAGGAACTTGCGCAGCTGCAGGAGTCGCAACCGCTTGAGCGGGCACAGGGAATTCGGGCGTCTCACTTGCCGCGGCTTGGGCGAGGCTCGCACCGTCCGTGAGGGCTTCTTCACCGGGCAGGTCGGGCAGGTCGGGCGTGGCGTTCGGTGCGGGGCCCACATCGCCGAGCAAATCGTCGTCCTTCGGGCTTGGTACCGTTGGTGAATAGAGTGCCCCGCGTCCGGTGTGAACGGGCTCGGCCACTTCCGCCAGCGGGTCGACGCTACCGAGGTCAAACTCAACATAGGTCTCTGGCGCATCCGCCGCCGTCAGTTCAACCTCGTCCGCCTCGGTTGATTCGATCGTCGAAGACAGGGTTGGCCCTTCACTGCCAATGAAATCAAACGATTCCGGCATGTCTTCACCCTCCTCGTTCTGTGCCGGTCCAGCGGTCGAATACTGGTCAACCTCCACGGTCATATCGTCCATGGCCAGCACCGCTTCGACCACCGGGCCGGTGTCTTCGAATTCCTCGTTATCGCCCAGCAGCAGGCTCATGATTTCCTCGCCCGAGGTGGAGGGCTCAGCCATCGGTTGTTCACGCGCAGATTTGTTGAGCGCGTAATAGCACTGTTCGCAGGTTTCTGACCCCAACGGATTGTTGTACTCGCAGTACGGACACTTCACGCCAATGGCGTCATTGTCCTTCTTCTTGCGACCAAACATCAACTCACCCAACCCTACGGCCGCAGAAACTCGGTTTAAGAATGCGGGTTTGTCGGGCACACAACGCTTCAATCTTCATCCATAGGATGATGAGGGGCCCGTCCGTGGTAACGTCATGGCGCGAAAGGGCTCGGTGAAGCGCATGAACAGCGCCAGCGGACCCGAACCGCCCATGGCCAAGGGCGAACCCGCTCCCGATGTTTGGCGACGGAGCCAAGACCATTTCACCACCATGACGGACCTCATTCGACAAGAACTCGACGACGAGACGCAACTCGTTGAAGAGCGATGGAAAACATGGTCCAAACAGCGACTGGTGATGGCTGGCGTCTCGCTGTTCGACCTCAAAGCGCGCACGCAGGGCCGATTTTTTGGCGATGACATCGTGGTGTTTGAAGCGCAGGACAACGGACGTCTTCCAGAGCATCGGTTCTCTCACGGGGACATCGTTCTCATCTCCCGCTCCCGACCTTGGGGAGAAAAGGTGGTTGAGGGCGTGGTCCTCGACCGCGGACCAACCCGATTGCGCGTGGTGGTCAGCGAACGCCCTCGGGACGTTCGAAAAGGAGGCTGGCGCCTTGACCGCGGTGCCAATCGTGTGGCGCACGACCGCATGCACCAGGCGCTTGTCGCCTTTCATTCCACGGAAGGCGACGGTGGAACGGTTCTGCGGGAATTGTTGCTGGGCAACGTCCTCAACATCAACCAGAGCGCTGAACTTTCTCCCGATATCCGAGGGCGGCTTCAGCAGCGAGGACCGGTGCCGTCTCACAAACACCTCAATGCATCACAACAGGCCGCCATCGAATCGGCCCTGTCGCGTCGATTGACCTTGATTCAAGGCCCGCCAGGTACCGGGAAAACGACAACGGCCACGCACCTGCTCCATCGGTTGGCCATGCAGGGCAGCGGACCGCTGTTGGCCACTGCGGAATCCAACGTCGCGGTGGATAACCTGCTGGAGGGCTTGTTGGATTTGGGCGTCAAGGCCTTGCGCATCGGTCGCCCGGTCAAGGTCCGTGAATCGCTACGTTCTGCCACGCTTGATGCCGTTTTGGAAAATCATCCGATGCAGGAGGAACTGGCTTTTTTGCAGGACGAGCAACGGGAATTACGGAAAGCGCTTCCTTCGCTCAAAGGCCGAGAAAAGGGCTTGATGCATCGTGATATCAACATCAATCAGAAAGAAATCCGTCGCATGGAAGATGCCATGACGGCCAGCGTTCTCGACGAAGCCGAGGTGATCTGTGCAACCACCATCGGTTGCGGTCATCGTCTGCTCGAATCCCGTAAATTCCCCATCGTCCTGATGGACGAAGCCACGCAGGCCACCGAACCCAGTGCGTTGGTGCCCATCGTCAAAGGTTGCCGGCAACTCATCCTCGTCGGGGACCATCAGCAACTTCCACCCACCGTGCTCAGCCGACGGGCCGAACAAGGCGGGCTGAATCGGTCCCTGTTTGACCGGCTCATCGCCTGCGGGCTGGAATCGGCTATGTTGACCACCCAGTATCGCATGCACCCGATTTTGCGCGAATTTCCGAGTGCCCGTTTCTATGAAAACCGACTTGAAGACGGCTGCAACTCCGCCCAGCGACCGCCTCCAGCCGGCTTTTTGTGGCCCGATTGGGACCGTCCGATGGCGTTCGTCCCGGTTGAGGGCGTGGAAGAAACCGATGAGGAAGGCAAAAGCCGTTCAAACCGAGACGAGGCGGCCAAGGTACTGAGCGTTGTCAACGATTTGCTGGCCATGGGCGACCTTCAACCCCAAGACATCGGCGTCATCTCTCCCTACAACGGACAGGTGCGCGTCCTCGCTCAGTTGTTTGAGATGGCGGGCGGACGCGAAGCCGGGCAGCCCTATGCCGGCTTGGAAATCAAGAGCGTTGACGGCTATCAAGGACGTGAGAAGGAGGTCATCGTGTTCTCCACCGTGCGAGCCAACGAGCGGGGTGAGGTGGGTTTCCTCGCCGATTATCGTCGTCTTAACGTCGCCATCACGCGAGCGAAGCGAGGGCTGATTCTTCTTGGCAACCCCACGACACTTCGTCATGATGGAACGTGGAAGGCCTACCTCGATTGGGTGGAGGAACACCAGCTGTTTGCCTGGCATGTCGCTCACACGTCCTGACGGCTGCTTGCGGTGGATGCAACGCGCCATTTGACAAAGGAGAAGCCGTGCCCGTAACATGGCCGACGACCCGGTGACCATCGTGAAGGGCGGCACGCTCGCTCAGAACATCATCGGTTCCGCTCCCGAGGGCATGCTGATCGCACCTGCATGGAAACGCGTGCTGGCGTTCATGCTGGACGTCATGCTCATCTCCATCGTGTTGAGTTTCTTCACGGGCGGGCAATTGATGGCGAACCTGTTCAACATCGACATGCTGACCGAAGGGGGACGATACACGGCGACCTTCGTGATGAATTGGTTTGTGTTCGCCGCCGCCTTCTATCTCTACTTCAAGTACACCGGCCAAACCATGGGTCGGTCGCTGGCCCAGCGAGGTTTTCGCATCGCCATTGTCCACGACAACGGCACCATGCTCGAACCTCACCATTGGGGTCCTCGAGCCGTTGCAAAAATGGTCTACCTCATCCCCGTTCTCGGTCCTTTGTGGTTTGGCCTGCGCGACACGTTCAACGCCGGTTCCACCACAGCCGAATACCGCACGGCGGTTGACCTCAAGCACCATACGGTCGCCGCCGTGGACTGGTCCTTGCCTTCAGAAACTCGCTTGCGATTGCGCTAAACGCATCGTATTTCGGGCAAGCCCTTGAAGTAGAATCGCCCGTTCGTCGTTTCAGGTGAGCCAGCATGAGTGACGAGCACAGCGCCAAAGCCGGCTCCCTTTCCGCCCATTTGTCGTCGGTGGTCATGGAAATCGATGACGACGATGAAGACATCATCATGGTCGTGGTGGATGTGGTCAACGAATCCGCCATTCCCGTCGGTGGCTTGGACGCCGCGCTGATGGATGCCAAGGGGGCGCGTTATGAACCGGTGGAAGGGATCAGTTCCATCGGCCCCGGCCTCATACGTCAGTTCAAATTTGAAGCCTCCATCAGGCTGGGCACATGGACGTTTGAATTCACCGGCGGCGGCCAAGCAATGAAGCTCGGGCCTTACGAAGCCGACTTTGAATACCAGGCCGACAAAGGGCGTGTTCTCGGTAACGCCATTGGCTCAAGTTTGTTCAGCGGTGCTTTTGATGCTCACTTGGATGCCTTTGGAAACACCGAAGAGCGCGGCATCATCAATGCCGACACCGTCGTGATGACCACGTATGTCGGCGAAAATGCCGAAGGCGGCGCCACGAAAGTGATCCGTGGCGATGTTGCCGAAGCAGAAAACAGCGATGATGGCCCTCGAACGCCGCCGTGGGAAAAGGCAGAATCTGCGCCCGCTCCGTTGACGCCTCTCACCCCCGTTGCTTCAACGCCCGAACCCACACCTGAACTCACGCCTGAACCAGCGCCTGCCGCCGCAGACCCGTTGCTCACGCCCCTCACGCCCGTCGCTTCGACACCAGCAGAACCCGCGGACGAACCGGCTCCTTCTCCACCGGCCGTTGCACCCCCCACGCCCCCCGCTTCACCGCCCTCGAGCCCACCTTCCGGTCCTCCCAGGGGTCCACCTTCGGGTCCACCCTCCGGTCCTCCCAGCGGCCCTCCATCGGGTCCCCCCTCCGGCCCTCCCAGCGGTCCACCTTCGGGTCCACCTTCCGGCCTTCCCAGCAGCCCTCCATCGGGTCCACCTTCGGGTCCACCTTCCGGTCCTCCCAGCGGTCCTCCTTCGGGTCCACCCTCCGGTCCTCCCAGCGGCCCTCCATCGGGTCCCCCCTCCGGCCCACCTTCCGGTCCTCCCAGCGGTCCTCCTTCGGGTCCACCTTCCGGCCCCCCCGGCCGCCCACCAAAGCGCGCTTCTGATGTGTGAGTGAATCCGATGTCCGACGGTTTTACGATGGAATTGTGTGGGACCAAAGGGTCCTACCAGATCGTCCCCGAGGAGGTTGAAACCATCGAACTCGAAACCGTGGGAACGGCGATTGAAGCGGCCGGATTTGAGGTGGGGGTGCGTTCCCGATTGTGCTGGACGTTTTCTGGGCGGTGCGAGATGACCCTCTACCCGAGCGGGAAACTCATGATTCGAACCGAGGATACATCGCTTGCTGAAGAGGTCGCTCAACTCCATGTCAACGAGTGGGTCAAGGCGTGAGGTGTCGCCATCATGTTCTCCGAGGAGACGGTTGAACACCTCAACAACGGCGGCGTGATTGCCTACCCCACCAGTACGCTTCCCGGTCTTGCCTGTTTGCCCAACGGCGATGCGCTTGACGGCCTGTTTGCTCTCAAACAGCGCTCGGCTGACAAACCCGTCAGTTTGGGGGTACTTTCGCTTGAGCAAGCCGAGGCGTTGGTCCACATCCCGAACAAAGTCCGTCAGCTCGAAGCCGCCTTTCCCAAAGGTGGCTTCACGTTTATTCTTGACGCCGTGGAACTGCTCGACCCCCGTCTGGGCGGCGACCGGGTGGCCGTTCGCTGTTTGGCGCACCCCACCGCTCGTCAACTGGTCGAAACCTTCGGCCCCATCACGGCGACCAGCGCGAACGAATCGGGTGAAGAACCTGCCAGCACGGCCCAAGAAGCGGGTGCTCGCTTGGGTCTTCCAGCCCACGCCGTTCTATCGGGTGACTGCCCGGGTGGATTGGGCAGCACCATCCTCAGCGTGACGCAACGTGAACGAGGTCCGGAGGTAACTGTTATGAGAGAGGGCATCATACCTTCGCGTAGCGTGGTTCAATGGTGGAAGAATCCAACTTGAAGTATTGGCGAGATGCGGGGCACGTCGCCCGTCGTACCCTCGAAGCCATGAAGGCCGAATTGCAACCGGGCAAAACCTTCCACGAGATCATTGAATCCGCAGAGCGCTACATCCATCGCCACGGCGGGAAGCCTGCTTTCCCGGGAACCATTGCTGTCAATGACCTGGCGGCCCATTTTACCACCAACCACCAAGTCGAAGGCGTTGAAGGATGGGACGGCGACACGGTCCTCAAGAAAGGCGACTGTGTCAAAATTGACTTTGGCGTTCACATCAAAGGCCACATTGGCGACAACGCCCTCACCGTGGAGATTGGGAACAGCAACGAACACACCGAGCAAATCAAAGCCGCCAAAGAAGCGAGGGATGCTGCCGTTGAGATGCTCCACCCGGGTACGCCCTGGTACAAAGTGGGGCAAGCCGCTGCTCAGCCCTCCTTGGATGCAGGGTTCCAGCCCATCCGCAACCTGTGCGGGCATCAACTCAAACCGTGGGAACTCCACGCGGGCGTCTCCGTTCCGTCCTACGCCTGTGGCAAGGACAACCGTGGGTTTTCGGGTGTGGTTGAGGAAGGCGGGGTGTACGCCATCGAACCGTTCAACACGACCGGTGAATCCGGCCTCATCGAAAACATAGGTCGCTCCAATTCTTCCAACATCTACCGTGTGACCGGTTTGACCACGTCTCGAAAGGCACGAGCGAAAAACCAGCTCAAGCCGCTTGGTGCCCAAATGGCGCGGAACCTCGAAGAACGCTATTCCACCCTACCCTTTGCCGAACGCTGGGCGTATCCCATGCTGAAAAAGCCCTTCCCGGACGCCGATGAAGCCAGCCTTCAGAGCAAGTGGAACGCTCTTGTGAACAAACTCATCAAGATCCGTTTCCTCGAAACCTACCATGTTCTTCGCTGCAGGGACGGCGGGAACATCGCCCAGTTTGAGCACACCGTTCACGTCACCTCCGGCGGCCCGGAAATATTGACCGTCGAGTAAAACCCGTTTTTTACCCTCAAAAACGCATATAAACTGGCTACGCCTACGGAATACCGAACAGGGCTGTTGAAGTTCTCGTTGAGTGCATCCCATCCCCTCTCGTTTTCTCTCACCCTGTTCACCTCAACGCTTCCCATCAGCGTAAGCCACGCTCAGATTTTTTCTGGTCAATTTTGGTATTTACAAACGGTATGTACCACTCGCTGGCGCGTTCTGCGCGAAAATATAACATCCCTATTTTTTCCAAAAAACGGCGTTTTTACCCGCGTAGGTGAGGGTAATTGGCAGATGGGTTTAATATGAGGACGGGCATAGCAGGGCCTACCCCGAATGGGGAAAGGAGGACAAAAATATGAAAAACGAAAACCGAAATGATGAGGCTGTCAGCCCGGTCATCGCTACCATCTTGATGGTCGCAATCACCGTTGTGTTGGCTGGTGTGCTGTATGTGTGGGCGAGCTCCCTCGCTGAAGGCAACACCGACGGAAACCTTGCCCTTTACGCCATGAGCGGAAAGGACGCCCAAGGTACCCCCGGAACTGGCACAACTGACAACCTGATCATGTTGACCATGGACCAAGGCGGCGACATCAACTGGGCCGCTGTCTCCGTCAAGCTCAGCATTGACGGCGCTGCCCCAGTGACCTGTGACAACCCCGGCGTTGACGGCACCTCAGTGTGCAGCCTCGTCGAGTTTGGCAACACCGACGACCAAGTCTGGTCCGTTGGTGATGGTGTGACCGTTGTCGAGAACGGCCAAGAGCTCTGCTCTGGCAGCTGTTCCATCGACGTCACCGTCACGGACACCCGTGAAGGCAAGACCATCGACACCACCAACGGCGTCGTTGCTGAGTGATTTCAATCACTGAGTAGCCACACTTTCCAGGTCTCTGACCTGTACAACGCGCCTCCGGCGGCCACGGCCGCCGGGGGGGCCTTTTCTTCAAACTTCAACATCCAACATGTGTTCACGCACATCGGCGTGCTGCTCCCACTGATGCAAGGAACGTCCACGTGCCGTGACAACGAGCGAACGCCCGAGCAGTTCCATGCTGGAAAACCACTGACCGATGAGTGAGAGCGGGCCGCTGGCTTTCCCTTGTCGACTGCGCCACCACAAGGCCACGCTGATGACTTCTGCTACCGTGAAGCCCAGGTGGAGGCTGTTGGCGAGGGTGAACGTCGCTGGCCATCCATACAAGCCGATGAAGCCCCAGCGAAGAACAGCGCTCGCAGCGGCGATGGTGAGCGCCAAGGGAGCCACGATGTGAAAGTGGTACTGCCGTCGGAAAATACGGCCGAAAAGGCCCTGCCCTTTCGCCGTAGCTTGTTTTCGCTGTCGAATGAGTAAGCGCTGCAAGCCCTGGGCTCTGCGAATCTTTTGCCGGTGCTGTCCCTTGACGGTGCCCGGTGCAGCGTCGATGAACGTGGCGTGGGGGTCGGTCAGGGTTCGCCATCCGCGGCACCGAATGGAGGTGGTGATCTGAGCGTCGTCGGCGTTGGCCCCGGGATGGAGGTCGTCAATCGCGAGGCATGACGGGCGCCACATCATGCAGGACCCTTCGAGAAACGGCGTGCTGTCCACCATGGACTCAGCGAGTCGCATCGCTTCCCACGCCGTTCGATGCATCCGTTCGTCGTGGCGAGCCCCCTTGCGGTTCGGCACAGCACCTACCGCCCCCACCATCGGGTCGGCAAACCATTGCATCATGCGTTGCAGACATCCTCGTTCAAGCATGGCGTCAGCGTCGGTCATGCACACCAAGCCTTCCGCGTGTTGACCCAGATGATTGAGGGCCCGAACAACGGCGGCGGTTTTCCCTTGTCGCGTTTCCATGCGAAGAATGTCAACATCTCCAAACGCGCTTGGATTCGTTGCAAGCCATGCCTCTGCGCGGTCCACCGTTCCGTCGGTTGATGCCGAATCGATGAGCAGCAGGTTCATCGGCAAACCTTGTGCGGCGAGGTTGTCGAGTTTCTTCTCAATGATGCGCGATTCGTTCCATACCGGCAGCAACACGGTGAGCGCTTCTTCATGACCAACGCCCTTGGGCACGTGCTCACTTCGATGGTCCCTGTCCCACCGGTACATGTCCCAACGATGCAGCACAAAGGGCAGCAAGGCCACGCAAAGGGCCGCGCCTTCAACGATGGCGGGGACGACGACCATGCTTCGCTTGCATGACGCCCTGCACTTATGCTCTCCTCAACGGAGACGGTCCGACACCCCTCTTTCGCCAACCATTTGATGACGCCGAACATCATGGGAGGACCATGCGCAAGGTGTTGCACGTGGGGCCTTGCGACACGCCGGGCGGCATGGCGACCGTCATGCACACCCTCGCTGAATTCCCGCCCGAAGGCTGGCAGGCCGAACTGCTCGCCTCGCATGCACCCGGTGGGCTTTGGGCCAAATGGCGGGCCTATCGGCGGGCTCGAAGGGAATTGAAGCGACGATGCAGCGATCCAGCCCTCCGCCCCGATATCGTCCATGTGCACACGGCTGCGGATTGGTCGTGGCGGCGGAAGGCGCGATTGATTCGAATCGCGCAACTTCATGCAGTTCCAATCACGTTGCATATCCACTCAGGACGATTTAACGATTGGTTAGATGTCGGTGGCCCTCGCCGGAAAAAATCTATTCGCGCCATTATTGAGCGGAAAAACATCGTTGCAGTGGTGTTGTCGAGACATTGGGCAGAGATACTCAATCCTGCACTAGGGGAATTGATGCATGTCCCAAATCCAGTCGTTGTTCCGGTGTTTGATGACGAAGTGATTCGGAAGAAAAATCAGATGTTGCTGTTAGGACGAAACGATCCGGTCAAAGGACATGATTTTGCCATGGAGGTAGCAGGTATTTTGAACAAGAAATTGGGAAATGTTTCGTTGATAATGACCGGAAAGGAAGGCGAAAGCAGAGCGTATATTCAAGAGAAAGGGTGGCTTTCTGAGGCAGAAAAGCAACAATTACTTCGTAAATCCTCAGTTTTATTGGTTCCTTCTTTGTTTGAGGGTCAACCAATGGTGGTTCTTGAAGCGCTTGCTCATGGGCTGCCTGTTTTGGCCTCAGAACAATTGCATTCGCTTCCCACTTCCGTCCATTTCGTTCCAAGGAATATCACTGACTGGGTTAATTTCCTTGAGGTTTTTTTTGAATCATCCACCCTGCAATCATCTGCAACATTACCCGATGAACACAAAATAGAGCACGTTGCTGAACAATGGCGAAAGGTGTACGGCCATCTCCTCAATTCTTGAGAAGAAGTTGTTCCATTACATTGACGGTGTTGCTCCAATTCAATTCATCCACAGCATATCTCCTCGCATTGTTTTTTAGTTGCGAAACATCAACATCACTGAGTGAATCAATCCAAGGCCCACATGCATCATGAAAAACTGACCGTTCGACGAGTTTGATCCATTGCTCCTGACGGCCAGGCAATTGGTTTCCTGCATGTGCAATTCCGTATACTAACAGGCCAGACGCGAGGTATTCACTTCGCTTGAGAGGGCTTGCCAATCGCCAAACAGTAGAATTAGGCATGGGCAATAAACCAATGTCATGCCGTGCAAGTTGTTTCGCAAGATCCTTTTTCTCTAGAGTTTCAATGATGGATATCCAGTCGTTCTTTTTTGCAATGTTGTGCAAACCTCGTTCAGCATCCCCCTCGCCAATCAGTGTGAGGGTTGCGTTTTTTCCCGATGTTCGAAGGTGTTGAATAAGCAGCGGGAGAGCAAGGACGCCCCGGTGCTTATCCAAACGACCATGGTAAACAAATGAAGGTGCTTCCAAATCTGTTGTTTTGGAGGCGGGCTGGAAAAGATCCGTATCAACTCCGGCGGGAAGGATATGGATACAATCGTCTCGGTCGCAATACTTTTTTGCAAAATTAGCGTGTGCTTCCGAAACGACAAAGCCATCACTGAACACATTGTTCTTCACCAACGCCCATGCCTTTTTCCATTGCCTCCACTGCAATTTCCCAAGGAGTGAAGGATCTGCGGGAGGTGAACGGTCCATGAGCAATATGCGATGTCCTGCTTTGCTAAGGTACGGTCCTAATTTCGAAGCAAGCGGCCAATCAACGACAATGCATTGGTCTTCAGCTGGTCGAAGCGTTTTGAACCAAACAAGAGCCGATGATGCGAGAGAACTCGCTTGGAATCCCTTGACAGATGATTGTTGGAGTGAAATATTGGTCCATGATGTGTTTTCATCAAAGGGCTTGGGACTTAGAAAAACAAGTTCATGTCCACGTTGACTTAATCCCTCAAGGATTGAGTAAGTGGTTGTAGAACAGAGGTCCGATGCTTTCCTGACGCTGACCCAAATCAGTTTCATGGTCTCTCCTCCAATGAGGCAGTGATGATGTTCCTGATGCCCAGTTGAAGTGTATTTTTTGGATGCCAATTGACCAATGTTTGCAGCAGAGATGGTGAACCAAGTGAATGTTGGATGTCTCCAGGTAATGGTTTTGATAAACTCGGGCTGACTTGTTCAGATAATTGGTTTTGAAGAAAGAGTTCCTCTTCGATCATGTCGACCAATTCTAACAGGCTGGTTTGTGTTCCACTGCAGATGTTCACGGCTTGCTCAGCGTACCTCTGTTCCAGTGTGAGAAGTGAGATAATCGCATCAGCAACATCACTCACATGAATGAAATCTCTGGTTTGTTCACCATCTCCATGAATTTGAAGTGGAGATTCAGTTATCATTGCTCGGATAAATGCAGCAATCACACCGCCGACCGATTTTTCCTTGCTGATGTGGGTGCCGTAAACGTTGAAAAAACGCATAGCCATGACATCCATGCCTCCCATTTTCGCCTCAAGGAGTTGTTTCTCATTGGTCCATTTTGATTCAGCATAGGGGGACAAAAGTGTCCCCGCTTTGTCTTCAGTGAGCGGTAATTGATTGCAATCCCCGTAGACCGCTGCACTCGAAGCGGCCAACAATCGTTGAACACCGTGGTGTTGACATTGCTGAATCAGCACCTCCGTCCCCTGAACATTGACCTTGTGGGTCATTTCGGGGTGGGTGACGGAAAACGGAACGGAAGTTTGTGCAGCCAAATGAACAACAGCATCAATGCCTTGCACCGAAGCCCCGACAATTGTTGAATCAAGGAGGTCGCCTTGGAACCAAAATAACTTCGGATGTGCCATTTCGGAGGGCGCCTCAAGAAGGTCCAGAGCATGAACAACATGGCCTTGACTGAGAAGTTTGGCCACCAAGTTTGAGCCGATGAATCCAGCGCCACCCGTCACCAAATAAACGCCCATGGTGGTGTTTTACCTCTTCCCAATACATAGCCTTCGCCGTACATCCATGCAAAAAGATGATTTGAATCATGAGAAGAAAAGCAACCGTGGTGATCCTTCTCCGCAAATTGCGCATACGTTCTGCGTACAATCGAGGAGATTACGATGTCGCAAAAAAACGGGCTCAATCCCTTGTCGATCATCAATCAGAGGGGGATTTTGCTAAAGACATTGTCCTTCGTTCCTTGTACAACTTAGGCCATCATGAAGAGGTCATTCAATTGGGTAAAATGTGGTCCATGACCACTGCACCTTGTGTGAAAAAATCAGAACGAATACTGTGGATAACTCACCCAGAAAAAGCGCCCCTTCCCTCTGAAATTTTAGAATTGAGAGCCCAGCAACCCATGCCCAAGAAACAGATGGAATGGAACGATACCGACCTTCGTGCGAATTTCCACCAAGAAGGGTCTCGTGTTTGGTTCAAGACTCCAGAATTCTGTGTGTATTGGGATGTTCCAGAGGACTATCGTCTCGAGAAGACACATACAGCTCTACTGCACCTCGTTGCTGAAATTTTGCTCCCGCATGAACGAACCCTGC
>CBFIDD010000003.1:0-333160 GCA_965661285.1 Candidatus Poseidonia sp. | reverse complement strand
GAAGGGGGATGCTTGAGATGGATGTGGCCAGCGCTGCCGAAACCGGTGTTTTCTTCCTGTTTGCAGCCATCACGCTCGGTGGAGCGCTTGGCCTCATCTTCGCCCAGCGAGTAGCCCATTCCATGCTCTCGCTGATCTTCTGTTTCATGGCCGTTTCCGGAATTTTCATCCTTTTGGGTGCTGAGTTCCTCGCTGCCATTCAAATCCTGGTTTACCTGGCCAGCGTCGGTTTGGTGGTGCTCTTCGGTATCATGTTGACCCGACGTCAAATTCTCGAGGAGGACTTCGAATGAAGTTCACCTCGCTGTTTACCCGTCTCGGTTTGTTGGCGCTCGGCTTCATCCTCGTCGCCGTACTCAACGACGACAGCGTGTGGGCCGACCCGGCTACCACGACACCGACCACTGCGGGACTGGCCGATTCGCTGCTCAACGAGTGGGGCTTTGCGCTGCTCGTGCTCGGCCTTCTCATGGCCATGGCCATGATGGGGGCGGCCTACCTCGTTCGAGACGAGCGAATGGAGAATCTCCTTTGGGAATTTGGAGGTGAAGAAGAATGATCGATCCAGCATGGGTTTCCGGTCTTTCTGCACTCCTTTTCGTCATCGGCTTGGCCGGTGCATTCACCCGAAAGAACGCGATCATCGTCTTGATGTGCATTGAATTGATGCTCAACGCAGCGAACATGCAGTTCGCCGCCGCTGCCGTGCACCACGGTGATACGACAGGGTGGGTCTACACCATCTTCGCCATCGCCATCGCTGCCAGCGAGGTGGCCATCGGGTTGGCCATTTTCCTCGCCATGTACGGGCAACACGAATCGATTACGCTGGACGACGTGAACGTCCTGAAGAACTGAGGTGGTATGATGGCAGGTTCAGGTAGCACAGAAGCAGTTCAAAGCACGGCGTTGGAATACGCACCCTACATTCTTCTTTTGCCCATGCTGGCGTTCCCCGTGATCCTCTTCCTCGGGAAGGTGCTCAACGGGAACAAGACATGGAAAGAGGGCCTCAAAGAGGGCGGTCTCATCGCCCTCCCGGTCATGGCTGGAAGCCTCATCCTCTCGCTGTGGCTCATCACTGATTTCATCGGTGGCAGCGGTGCGGGTGAAACCGAGAAGTGGACATGGTTCACCTCCGGCATGTGGGATTCGGGTCAAACCACCGTGACCGAAATCACCCTCGGCTTTGGTATCTACATCGACCACGTCACCGTGATGTTGCTGTTCATCGCCTCCTTCCTGTGTTTGCTCATCAACACCTTCGCCATCGGTTACATGAACACCGACCCCATCAACGACAACCGAAACCACCGGTTCTACGCTGAGTTTGTCCTGTTCTGCTCCGGTATGCTCGGCATGGTGCTGGCGGATTCCTTCCTCTGGCTGTTCATCTTCTGGGAACTGATGGGCTTGTGTTCCTACTTGCTCATCGGCTTCTACTACGAACGCCCCAGCGCTGCCTACGCCGCAAAGAAGGCGTTTTTGACCACCCGTGTCGGCGACGTGTTCCTCATGGTGGGCTTGGCCATGCTCTGGTCGCTCTTCCACCCGTACGCCGGTGCCGACCAAGGTGCGCTTGACTACGCCGTCGTCTTCTACGAAGGCAACATCGAGCAAGTGGCGGCCAACAACTCGGGCACCCTGGCTTGGGCGCTCGGATTGATGTTCATTGGTGCGGTGGGCAAATCCGCTCAATTCCCGCTCCACGTTTGGTTGCCCGACGCTATGGAAGGGCCAACGCCGGTTTCCGCTTTGATTCACGCTGCTACGATGGTCAACGCCGGTCTCTACCTCGTTGCCCGCATGTTCCCGTTCTTCGGCGCCGATGCGCTTCACGGTGAACTTGCGGACCTGGCGTTCATCATCGCCGCCATCGGTGGAACCACCGCCGTCATGGCAGCGGCCATTGCCTTTGTCCAGCACGACCTCAAGAAGGTCCTGGCGTATTCGACCATGTCGCAACTCGCCTACATCTTCACCGGCTTGGGAGCTGCACTCTACCTCGCCAACACCCTGCACTGGCACGAATACCTCGCTGACGGCACCAAGAACCCCGACTACTACGTCAATCACGGCATCGTCATCGTCGCCTTTGGCGCCGCCCTCTTCCATCTGTTCAACCACGCCATGGCCAAGGGCATGCTCTTCATGGCCAGCGGTGCGGTGATTCACGAGGTTCACCATGCCCATCACCACCTGCACCCTCACGACGACGAACACCACGACGAGGAGCCAAAGGAACTGCTCATGCTCGCCAACTATCTGGCTGAAACCGGCCAGTCGGTGTTCGGCTTCTTCAACGCCATCGACCTCGACCAGTCGGGCGAAGTGGACACCTATGAGTTCCAAAAAGCCCTCAAGGATGCGAACATCGCCGACCTGCCACCGTGGGAAATAAAACCGCTGATGGACGCCCTTGACATGGACGGCAACGGGAAGATCAACGTCCCCGAACTCGAACTGACCCTCGGTCGCGTTCACCTTGCTTCGTTGGGCGGCGATGACCACCACGACGATCACGACGAGTTTGATGCCCAGTCCATGGAGAACATGGGCGGCTTGGCCTCAAAGATGCCGCTGACCGCCACCGCCATGCTCGTCGGTTCGCTCTCCATCATGGGCTTCCCGCTCATCGGTGGTTTCTGGTCAAAGGAAGGCATCATCGCCAACACTTGGCGCGTGGCGCTTGACGACCCCCGCTTTTTCTATCCGGCCATGTGCGTGCTGCTCGGTGCTGCCATGACGGGCTTCTACATGTCCCGCATGTGGCTCAAGACCTTTGCAGGCTCGCCAAAAACCGATGTGGCAGCGCACGTGCACCCAACCAACACGTGGATCAAGACCCCGTTGTTCATCCTGACGTTCATGAGCCTCAGCGCCATTGTTTTGGCGAGCATGGGCTTTACCCACTGGGCGCCTGACGAGTACTACAAACCGTTCTTTGACGGGAAGAAATCCTTCCTTGAAGGCTTCGTCTATGAGATGGAACATGCCTTTGCGAACAGCGATTCCTTCTTCTTCGTGCTGACCTACATCGCTATTCTTCTGGGCGCCATCGTCGGTCCCGGGCTGGCGCTTTCGCTCTATGGTGGAAAGCTTGACGAGGGCGAGAGCACGATGCCGTGGTTCGGCCCCGTGTTGGCCGTCAATCAGTTTGTGAAGGACCGCTACCATTGGGACAACTCGTCCTTCGGCCAATCCGGTTTCGCCACGGCCCTCGAGAACCGCCTTTACTTCGATCACTACTACGACATGGCGATGCTAAAGATCGTCGCTGCGTTCTCCTTCAAGGCCGCTGAGGCCGACTCCAGCGTTATCGACGGCACGGTCAAGACGATTGAGCGAACTTCGCAACAACTCTCGACCAAATTCCGCTCGCTGACCACGGGTTCAGCACGTGATTACATCTTGATGGCGGCGCTTGGCACCTTGGGTCTCTTTGCACTGATTTGGGGGGTGGTCGCTTGACGACCGACTGGATTTCCATTCCACTGGTGGCCCTGCCGCTTGTCACCAGCATCGCCATTCTGGCCTTCGTAGCCTACGCATCACCTGCCGCTCGTGAGCGTATGGGGCCTTCGGTTCGTATGGCGACCCTCATCTTCTCGTTGTTGATGCTGGCGCTCACCACGGCCATGTTCCTCGGCAACGAGTACATCGAAGGCACCCTCGACTGGGCCTCGCTTTCGTTTGGTTCGTTCAACTATGAGTTCCGATACGTTTGGATTGAATCGCTCGGCATTCACTGGAGTGTGGGCTTGGACGCCTTGTCCTTCCCCATGGTGTGGCTCACAACCTTCCTCCTCCCGGTGACCATCGTGGCCACGTGGAACGAAAAGAACGCTGCCATTTACTTCCCGCTCGTGTTGATGATGGGCGGGGCGCTTATCGGTGTCTTCGTGGCTTTGGACCTGTTCATGTTCTACGTGTTCTGGGAATTGACCTTGATTCCGATGTTCTTCCTCATCCTCAAATGGGGTGGCTACGACCGAAAGTACGCTTCTCAGAAGTTCTTCATCTACACGTTCACCGCCTCGGTCATCATGCTTCTCGGCTTGGTCACCGTGTACTTCCTCCAGCCGGAGAACCTCTCCTACGCTGGCGCTTGGACCGGTCGCACCTTTGACATCCCAACCTTGACCGCTCACGCACAATCCGCCAACGCTGGTGGCGCCTGGTTCCTCGGCGAGAGTTTGCAGAAGATCCTGTTCGTCATGCTGATGATCGGGTTCCTCGTGAAGCTGCCTTCTGTACCCTTCCACACCTGGCTGCCCGATGCCCACGTCCAAGCCCCAACCGGTGGCTCCATGCTGCTGGCCGGTGTCATGCTGAAGATGGGTGCCTACGGTATGTTCCGCTTGCCGTTGGCGTTCTTCCCACACGCAGCCCAACACTTCCAGTTTGCCTTGCTGGCCCTCGGTATGATCTCCCTTGTGTGGGGTGCCGTGGTGTGTCTGGGCCAAACCAATCTCAAGAAGATGGTCGCCTACTCCTCGGTTTCTCACATGGGTGTTATCCTCATCGGCATCGCCACCATGCAACCGCTTGGTTGGGCTGCAGCGCTGTTCATGATGTTCGCTCACGGCATCATCAGCCCCATGCTTTTCGCAGTCTGTGGCGCGTTCAAGCACCACTACCACAGCATGGAAATCGGTGCCATGCGCGGTATGGCCAAGCACTCACCTTGGCTCGCCACGTCGATGATGTTCGCTTGGATGGCTTCCCTTGGCCTGCCGCTTCTGGCAGGTTTCGTCGCTGAGTTGATGATGTTCTTGGCGCTGTGGCATTTCCTCGCCGCAGAGGGCTGGAGCGTGCTGTGGATGGTTGGTCCAGCCTTCGTGCTGGCCATCACCGCCGCCTACTACCTCTGGTCGATGCAGCGCACCATCTTCGAAGGTGGCGATGAAACGCAGCCTCCTGAGAGCCTCAAGGGGCAACCCGTTCCCGACATCGCCGACAGCGAAAAACTGGCCATGGTCATCATGGCGGTGTTCACCATCCTCTTCGGTGTCATGCCGTGGATTGCGCTGGACATGATGAACGGATGGACGGTGGCGTTCTTTGAAACGCTCTTGATTCCGATTTTGGGAGGTGCCTGAGATGGAGCGAGTAGAACCCTTTGCAGAAGGCTTTGTGCTTGCGCTTGCGCCTGAATTTGTCCTCGTTATCGGCTTGTTCACGTTGATGATTGTTCCCAACATGGGCGACGCTAAATTCCGCATCCCGCTCACGCAGATTCGTATCCCCTGGCTCCTTGGTGGACGACGCGGGAAACTTGACAGCGACCCGAGACTGCCGGGTTTGTTCGCTACGGTGTTCTTCACCATCGCATTCGGCTTGACCGTGGTCTCGTTCATCGGTGGCATGAAACAGACGCAAATCATCACGCCCGGTGGCACAACGATGCTCCAAATCGACGAGTTCAGTCGCATGTTTGAGTTGATTTTCTTCGGTGCGCTTGCGCTGGCCAGTGCTGCTTCGGTCAATCGCATTCCCGCAACCAGCCGGGCCGACCGAAGCCTGAACGGCCTGTACAACAACCGTCGCCAAGTTGATTTCTACATCCTGCTGATCACCACGGGACTCGGCATGGCCGTTGTTGCCCTCTCCCAAGACCTCTTCATGCTCTTTGTCGGTCTTGAACTCGCTTCGTTCTCCACCTACGTTTTGGTTTCCTTCATGAAAGAAAGCAAGGAAGGCACCGAGGCCGGAATGAAGTACTTCATCGTCGGCTCCGTAGCGTCCGGTGTTGGTCTCTATGGCCTGTCGTTGCTCTACCTTTGGTCGGGCTCGCTCCAGTTCGCCGACCTTTCGGTCGCCTTTGCCGAAAACGGGATGGAACCTCTGCCGCTGATCGCCCTTGGTATGTTGCTGGTTGGCTTTGGCTTCAAGGTCAGCGCAGCGCCGTTCCATTTTGCTGCCCCCGACGCCTATGCAGGAGCGACAGCACCTGTTGCAGGTGTGCTGGCGACTGCCAGCAAGGCCATGGGCGTGCTCGGTTTGCTCCGTATCCTGCTCGTTGTCGCTTCGCCTGAGGCCACCGACGGCTCCGCGGTGTGGCTCGTGGCCCTCGGCACCCTTTCGGTCATCACGATGACGTGGGGCAACCTCGCAGCGCTTGGTTCAACCAATCCAAAGCGCATGCTGGCGTACTCCTCCGTGGCCCACGCCGGCTACATGCTGGCCGCCATCACGGCCATTGGTGCGCTGAACTGGGAAGACGGCCACATCGACATGAGCAACGATGCGGCCTTGGTGGTCGTCACGGCCCTCATCTTCCACCTCTCGGTGCTGGTGTGCTTCAAGCTCGGCGCCTTCCTCGTCCTCTCGCTGCTCGAATCAGAAAAGGGCGGCCACACCCTCGAATCGCTCGGTGGCCTTGCCAAGCGAGACCCCTTCCTTGCGGTGGCCATGTTCATCTTCATGATGTCCTTGGCCGGTGTACCTCCGCTGTCTGGCTTTGTGTCCAAGTTGCTGGTGATCATGGGCATCGTCAAGGTCGCTCTGCTTGACGTCACGGTCAACAGCGACCTGGTCTTTGCCGACATTCACTGGGTCTGGTACCTCGCCCTTCTGATGGTCATCAACTCGGCCATCTCGGTGTTCTACTACCTCCGTGTTGGGCTCGTCATGTATTTCCACGAGCCTGAAGCAGGTCGAGAAGGTCCCCTTCCCAAGGGAACACCCGTTCGTTTTGCCATCATCGCCTGTCTCATCACAACGGTGTACTTCGGCGTTGGTGCCGGGCAACTGATCGCGCTCTGTGAAGCCGCTGCCAACGCACTTGTCGGTGCATGGTGAGCCCCCGGGACCCCAAAACGCCCCGATTCGGGTGATGACTTCAAGAAGGGTTGGCCGCTGGACAAAGCAGGTGAGACTGGTTGGGTCGCAGATTTGAGGAAAAAGTGGACGTGGAAGAACTCGCACGTCTTGAAAACCCCGAAAATGCAAGTGACGGTAAAATCCGTGTCAAGATGCCCAATAAGAAAGTCAACGAGATGTTTGCCCTCGCCTCACAAATTCTCGGCGGTCGCCGTGTGACCGTCCTCTGCGAAGACGGCGAAACACGTATGGCTCGCATTCCAGGAAAGATGCGCCGGCGCCAATGGGTTCGTGAAGGCGACCTCATCATCGTCTGGCCGTGGGATTTCCAAGATTCAAAGGCGGACGTCAAGCACCGCTATACCAAAACTCAGGCCATGTACCTGTCTCGAAAAGGCGTCCTTCCCGACGATGTCGACATGTTCGGCATGAGCACCAGGGTTGACGATGACGGCGAGCACGACGATCTCTTCGCATCTGGCAACATGGATGAAGCGAACGACCCGGCACCTGAAGACGACGCCGACGACCTCTTCGCCGACGATGACGATGACGATCTCTTTGCCGATGATGGCGACGATGACCTCTTCGCTGAGGACGGGGAGGCCGAGGTGCCTGCCGAGGTCGAGGAGGCGAGCGAAGAAGCACCTCCTGCCGTTGTTGACGACGTCGTGGAAGAAGAACCCGAAGGCGACGATGACGACGATGATGATGACATCGACGCCTTGTTTGCTTGAGCCGATGAGGAAGTCGCATGGGCAACGAGGACGACTGGGATGAATTGGCCGGTCGCCCTCGAAAAGGTCGGAAATCACGCAAGAACAGAAAGCACCGTTCCAAGTCTCAGCGCTTGGACGATGAACATCAACGAGCGGAGCAGAATGAGTTCTTGAGCGGACTCAACGACCGAGGAGGTCGCTACGAGTGGATGAAGGAAAAGCGCTTCAACACCATGTTTCGAGACATTGAGGCGAAAATTCAGGGCGCGATGGGCTCGGGGACCTACGATTGGGTTGACCGACGCGTATTTGACCAGGTGTTTGACCGGTTGACGCTCATGGCGCTCTACAAGATGATGAAATCCGGCGTCATCGACACCCTCGATTTTCCGGTCGCACGTGGAAAGGAGGCCCATGTGTTTCACGGAACCAACCTTGCCGGCGAGACCGTTGCGGTGAAAATTTTCCATACCTCAAACGCCGTTTTCAAGAACCTCATTCAGTACATCGAAGGCGACCCTCGGTTCACCGGCTTGCGTCGAAAACACCGAGACTTGGTCGAGGTTTGGGTTCGGAAAGAACATCGAAACCTCAACCGCTTGGCACGTTGGGGGCTCAACGTCCCTCATCCACAAGGCGTACACAAAAACGTCCTCGTGATGGAGTACTTGGGCTCGAGCACCTCGCCCTCACCCAAGCTTCGTGATGTGGACATCGACCAGCCCGCCGAGGTGTACGACGACCTGCTCCGCTTCCTCGCCATTTCCTGGCAAAAGGCGAAACTCGTTCACGGCGATTTTTCTCCCTACAACATTCTCTGGCACGAGGGCAGACCCTGCGTCATCGATGTTGGTCAAGCGGTGGTTGACAGCCATCCCAAAGCGCACGAATTCCTCGTGCGGGATGTCACTCGACTGGTTGAGTGGGGGCAGAAGAACGGATTGGATGTTGACTTGGCAGGTGCCATGTACGAGGTGCTCAACATGGACGTGTCCGATGTGGAGCAAATTGAACTGCTCGAGTGATCACTCTTCTTCCCAGGTGACGACTTCGTCTTCAGCGAGCTCCATCATTTCAGCAACCGCATCATCGTCCTGCGGGTCCACTTGTGCGGCTTTCATACGGCGGTTGCGACGCTGCTGCGAAATTTCTGCGAGACCGGGAACCAATCCCTCAAAGCCAGCGTTGGTTTGGTTTGCAGGCTTACGCTCTTCGAAGGCGTCCAAGGAACGGCTCTCGAGGCGGGCACGCTTTCGGTCCCGTTCGAGGAAGCCGATGACCGTGCCGTGTTCCGAGCCACCCGCCAGCATCTCGATGGCTTGGCGTGCTGCAAACAGGCCGCTCTCTTCGCCGACCAAGACGACCGTCGAGTTGTAGATGCTGATTTGCGTGTCTGTCAACTGCTCGATCAGTTTGCGGATTTTTCCTTGTCGACCGATGATTCGGGCTCGAATGCGTCGTTGTTGATTGGACCGCTTCCCGACGTATTCTCGGATGTCCACCAGTTCGAAGAAGTGGTCATCATCCAACAGACGGATGGCAGCATCAGGCGCCATTCCTCGTCCGATGGCTTTCACCACATCGGGCAGTTTCATCGCCTTGACGGGGTCGTAGGTGCCGACCTCACCCCATTCCACTTCGATGTCTCCTGAATCGGAATCGATGATGAATTTCAGACAGCCAGCTGCCTCGCGTATGGCTTTGCTGGTCGCCCCTTTGGCACCGATGATGACCGCGATACGGTCTTTGGGTACACGGGGAAGCGACTGTCGCATGGTCGGGCGTGAGGCCTGATGCTTTTCAATCCCTTGTCCGGCGCTGGAGCAGGCTGAGGGCGAAGCCGACGAGGACGATGACCAGCAACGAAGGGGCGAAGGACGGCACGAGTCCGGGGGCGTCGAGCGCAGCGCCGGTGACGACGAGGTAGTTCGCATTGTTTCCTTCATCGTACTCATCGATGACGTCAGCGAAATCGATCACGAGGCGAAGGTCAAACTGTCCCGAACGAGGTACAGTGTACTGCCATACGATGGTTTCGGTGCTGTTTGAGAGCGTACCGGCCGGCAGGTTTCGTGTCTCCATGACCGTCCAGTCAACGTTTGAAGAGCGGTCGGCTGGAGCGGTTTCAAGGCGTACGATGACGCTTCCACCGTAATCTTCGTTCGATTCCAACACGCTGGTGATGGTGATGTTCCCGGTTTGCTCGCCGGGCCGGACCACGATGCGGTCAACGTTGGTTTGGCTGATATTCCACGAAAGGTCGAGCCCGGGCAGAATTTGGTATGACGATGCTTGTGTTGTGTACGAGTTGCCCGCTTCGTCGACGAGGATGGCCCGCAGCATCAGGTGTTGTCGGGACTTTGTCGCCCAACTGGCGAGTCCTACTTGACCTGAGAGACCGTTCACGCCCAACGTCAACCATCGGCCGGAGAGGTCGGGGGTTTCACCCACGCCGTTGGAATCAAAGCCGTACTGGATGTAGGAGGAACCGTTGTCGATGCCGGAGTCGGCGTCCTCAGCACTGAAGGCAATGTTGGCCGCTCCGATTCTGCTGGTCGTCAACTCGTCCACCGTCCAGGACAATCCGATGGGTGCTGTTTGGTCGACACGAACGGTGACCGTGCTGTTTTCGCCGATATTACCCACCCGGTCAACGGCTCGTAGGGTGAGGGTGTGGATGCCTTCCTCAAGGGTGAGGGTGATGCTGTCGGTGATGGTCGTGGACCATGGCTGCTCGCCCAAGGCGTATTGCACGCTGGCAACGCCTGAGCCCTGGCCGTCATCCGCTTGGGTCAGCAAGCCGCTCACGGTGACGCTGTTGGATTGCTGCCATGCACTTCCGTCGCCTACGGTTACGCTCCCGATGGTCGGCCCCGTGCGGTCAATGCCAATGAACAGGGTTGAGGTGGCGGAAAGTCCGGAGTTGTCTTGGACGGTCAGTCGTGGCGACCAGGTGCCTTCCTGCATGCTTCCGCTGCTCCAATCCCATCCATAACTCAGGGATGTTGGTCCATCGGTGGGCGGCGTTCCCGGTCCGGGGACATTGGCGAGTGTTGCTTGTTTCAAGTCATCATCACTGGCGCCCCAACGGAAGGCGATGGTGCCCTGTGCGTCGATGTTGAACCAAGCACGGTCGGCCAGACTTGCACCCGTCCCGGCGTCTGGATTGAGTACGGTGAAGGTGGTGATGACAGGGACCTGATTGACGATGTCGAACCAGCCTGAGGTGGCGAGGGTGAAACTCTCGCTGTCGCTATCCCACCCCGAGGCTCGGAGTTTGTAGGTGTCGTTGGTGTAGCCGGTCGTGTCAAGCGGGAACATCCACGGCGTCGTCGTCAGGTTGACCACGGTGGTCCACGTTGACTCATCCGTGGTGATTTCAATCAACAACGAGGCCAGCGTACCACTGCCCGAAACGCTGAAGGTTAGGGCATGGGTGCCTTTGATTTCGTCGTTGTCCGCCGGACCGTTGGAGAAGGCGATGACGAGGTTTGAGGCGCTTGCAGAGACAACCGCCCCTTCTTGGAGTTCATCGACCCCTTCGGGCCCAAGCCACGTCCCGGGGATGAGGGAACACAGCAGAAGGGTGACCAGCCAAACGGCCGCGACGCTTCGTCCCATGCCTCTCTCTCACCTACGGTGAGCCTTCAACTCTCCCCTTCCTCTCCTGTTGTGAAGTGGATTCCTTTCTTTTTGGTGGTTGGGCAACCGCAGAAAGGTGCCGCCCGTCGTTTTTTTCCGCCTTCTCGGAGATGGGTTCAAGTGCTTTGGATGACTAAGGAGGTGCATGGAGCCGAAAGCAAAGGCGATGTTCATCCTCTGCCTTCTTGTTGCCAGCGTTCTCCCCCTTTCTGCTCACGCCGAATCGAGCGGTGGCGTCCAAGCCTCTGAGTTCACCATGTCCCTGACGCCACAAAACCCCGTCATGGGCGGTTCGGTCGACATCGATGTGGTGCTTTACAACAGTCAGCAGAGCGATGCGTTGGATGTTGAAATCGCGTTTTACAAAGAGAGCATCACGCCCGCCAATCGCCTTCTTTTGGATGCCGTCACGGTGGCCGCTGAAGACTACTACACGGCCAGCACGACATGGTCAGGCCTCACCGAAGGCACCCACAAGGTGTGGTTTGAATTCTCAGCCGGTGGCGATGTACAAGCACGGTTCAACAAGGAATTCGACGTCCAGGGTCTGGCCAATCTTCGCATCGATACGCTCGAATTGACCGATACGGACGTTGTGTATTCGGGCGATACGGTCGCGTTGTCCACGTTGGTCTTGAATTCTGGAAGCGTTGAAGCACCGGAGACGAAGCTCCTGGTCGAAGTCCCCGAATCCAGCGATGTCCTGCTCACCACGCCTGCCTTGACAGCGGGCTCATCGGCGTGGGTGAACACCACCATCACGGCACCGAGCAGCGGTGTCCATCTCGTTCAAGTCACGCCCGATGCCGAAAACGTCGTCGAGGAAGCCTCGGAGATGAACAAGATGTCCGATGTTGAGCTTGTGGTCGCCACGCGAATGGATTTGAGTTTCAAAGACGACCTGACGGTCACCACCGCTGAAGGAGCGCTCGAAGGACCGTGGATCGTGGAAGGCACCATGGTGCGAACCAACGGAACCGGTCCGATTGACGTCCCCGTGCGACTTCAGTTGCCAACGCTCTCGGGCGGGATGATCACCGGTCAGCCCTTCACGGTCTCAATGAGCGGCATGGGGTATACCGAACAAGCCTTCAGCACTGTCCTCAATGCGTCCACGCTCGCTTCTCTTCCCGACGGAGACCACGTGATCTCTGCCAAGATCAACCCTTTCAACGCTGCAGGATACGAGCAGGAGCGAACCGACAACGACATTGCTTCGGGCGTGCTCACCATCTACCCGATCCCCGATGTCTACGTGGACGCCAACGCCCTTCCAACCGTTCCCTCGGTTCAATCGGGCGAGGACGTGGAATGGCGAGTGACCATGGAAAACACGGGCGATATCGGCGTTTCTGGCAACATCCAATACACCTTTGACGGCCTTCAAGGTCAATCGCCTCCAATCCTGCTCGACGCCGGTGAAGCCTTCACATGGACGGTGTCTCTGCCCACGGCTTTGGGTGCACACACCGCCGACTTTGAGGGTCAATGGGTGGCCGCCTCTGGAAGTTGGGACGCCAATAAGCAGAACTCCTTTGCCACCGGCACGGTGCTCGTGGAATCGAAACTCAAATTGGATTGGGAGTACGCTTCCTTGGAGTTGCTGGACGTTGACAACGAGGTACCAACCATGCCGTTGGCCGATGGAGCGGTTTACACCCTCACCATCGGTTTGACGAGCCAAGAGACCGGTCAGGCCAACTACACCTGTCGAGATGCGAGCAACACGGTGCTCTCGACCATGTCCGTCAACGTGGAAAACAGAGGCGACCGTGCCGAACTCTCCTGCACCTTTACCGCCACGGCCGCCATGACCAGCATCCGCCTTATCCCAGAGGACACCTCCATCAGCACGACCTTTTCACGATCCTTTGCGACCCTGGCCAGCACCACCGGCGACGATGGTGCTGGGTCAAGTTCGGAAGCAGGGACGTTGACCCTGTTCGGTCTTGTCGCCCTCGGCCTCATTGGAGCGCTGGTCGCCGCCGTGGTGTTGACCCGGGAGCGCGAGGAGGAGGTTGAGCGGGACATCTACGAATACTGCCCTGCTTGCGATGGTGAGTTGGAAGGTACAGAAGACCGCTGCCCGCACTGCATGTTCAACCTCAAGAAGGCGAGGAATCAATTCCACGACTGTCACGAGTGCGGCGAATCCATTCCCGATCTCCTCGAAAATTGCGTCTATTGCGGTGCTGCTCAGGATGTTTCGTCCTTCTTTGAACGCAGGGAGCGTCGTGAACGTCGTGAGGTCGTCAAAGAAGAGGTTGCTCTTCCCGAGGACGACGGCGATGAAATTGTGACCGGAACGGAAAACTTTGCTGATGCCGTCAAGGCGTTCGGCTTTGATGAAGACCATCTTGAAGATGAATGGGACACCAACATCCAGGCTGCAGAAGCCGAGGTGGAAGCCGCTTACGACCGTCGCTTCGCCGATGAAATGGCCATGGAAGACATGACCGATGAAGAGATTGAGGCCTACAAAGAACAGGTCATGACGACGTTGCGCTCCCCTGCTGAGAAGGCTGACAAAGGTCTTGACTCCATCCTTTCCGAGAAGGGTGAACTCAAATCCTTGGAACAAGAATCCGGCGAACTCAGCGCTTCCGATGCAGCCATTCGTGAACAACTGTTCGAGATCACGGGCGAAGAGGGTGTCCTGCCGGGCGAGAAGGTCAAGGTGGGCATGAGCCTCACCGACTCGTCGTTTGCCGGCAACGAGGTGGAAGAAGCCACGGCCAATTTTGCCTTTGACGACGATGACGACGTTTCGTTCTCAGCAGCCAATCCGTCAAAAAAGGCCCCGACGCCCAAAGGGAGTAAACCAGCTCGCCGCCGAGCGCCTCGGAAAGCCGAGAAGAATGAGCCCGAACAGACCGATGAGTGCGGCGCCTGTGGTGCTGACCTCCCCGTTGGTGCGATGGAGTGTTCGGTGTGCGGTGCCAAGTTTGGTTGAGCGTCTGTCGGCGTTCATAGGGGTCGTCATCGCCGGGGCTCGGCCTCAAGTTCGCTTCATTCAGACGGGTTGACCAAGGGTCGGTGTGTTTTCAATTGCTCGGCACGGCGCTAGCGTGGACTTCATAGTCTCGGGACCGGTGGTCAGCCCATGCGGCGACCCGGTCTCGGTGCGGTCCTCGTCATGGTGGTGCTGATGGCGTCCACCTCGGGTTGCATGGGATTGATCGTTGCTCGAGAATCGGTCGAATCGCTCCGCGAACCAGCCTATGAGGACTTGAACAACAAGAAGATCACCATCACGCACACCTTCACCTCTCTGACGGACTACGCCAACGAATACACCAATCGGTCCACGTTCGCCGTCACCGACCAAACCACCGAAATCGGTGTTTACTTCAAGGTCTCGTTCGAACTCTCGCGCAATCTCCCCTCGTCCTTTTGGGACAACGAGAGCCGATATGTTCGGGCCACGTTGACCGACAGCGAAGGCATGGTCCAGTGGGAACAAGACGTGAGCGAAGACGCCACGCCCCTTGAAGAGAGCCTCTTGCCAAACCCGTCGTTTGCCAAGGGCGATTGGGAATTGGATGTCAAAGCACGAGGCGGCGGCGAGAGCACGTTGGGGTCGGTTCAGGACAATTTTGTCATCATCGTCACCATTACCAACACCTGCACGCAGTACCCGCTGGTTGACGATTGTTTCTGAGTTTACACCAGACTGGCGTCGCATGCATACTGTCGAGAACAATGCCGACATTTCCCAGGCCGTTCGTGATTGCGCACGGCACCCCCTTCTGCCATGGCTTGTTGTACATCGTGGATGCGTGCGAAGAGTTCCTCTTGTGCCGCTTCATCCCAGGGCAACTGGTGCAGGTTGTCTTGACCGTAGCGCAGCAGTGCGTAGGGCGGAGAGCGGCCCGTTGTTTTCTCAACAAGACGGGCATACGCCAGCGCCTGAAGGCGGTGCGAGTCGTGGGGGCGCTTGGGAACCTTCCCGGTTTTTTGTTCAACAGGAATGAACTCTGAATCGATGATGACAATCTGGTCGGGCCGGCCGCGCAGGCCGGTTTCGTCGTCGATAAGGAGTTGGGCTTTCTCCTCGTCGTCAGAATAGGAGATTTCGTCGTCCACGCTAAGGTCGTTTTTGGCAGCGATGTTCTGGGCCAGCGCGTTGGCTTGGAGGGCTCGACGCAAGACCACCGAAGCGAGCAACGTCCATCCGAGGGTGGTGGTGGCCAGCACAAAAGATGCTTGCTCCCGATCTTCAGCAAAGAGCAGTGCACTTGAGTGGAGAGCGAGGACAATGGCAGCGATGAACATGAAGGTCTCAAGTAAACCGGCTTGGAACCAGCCGCCCATGAAGTCTCGTGGCTCAATAATAGGGTCGACATGTTCAACATGGCCTTCTAAGGCTGGCAAAAATGGTCGGTTGAGACCGATGGTCGTTCGCCACGGAACCAACAGGGCGGCGATGCCGACCAGCAAAAACGAGAGGGCACCGACGGCGAGCATCCTGGAAAATTCGATGACGTTGAGGTCGATATCGTCGATGTAGCGAAAGGCGACGGTGTCGATGAGGAGGAGCACGATGACGCTGAACCACCACTGCCAAATCAACAAATTTCTACGGGTTTGAAACTGATGCCCCTTGAGGTCCATGATGGACTCGTGAATCGCTTGATGTTGCCGTTTTCCTTCTTCTATAGCAGCGCTTTCTCCGCTGGTACCCGTTGCGGCAAGGTGCCACGAAAGCGGGCAGTAGGTGTATCGCTCGAGGTCGCTGGCGCTCACTGGCAAAGGCGTGCCTTTGGTGGTCCGCCAGCGCCCGTCCTCCCCCTTGACGGCGTCGGAACGGGTCGGTTTACTCCCGTTGAGAACCTCAACCCCCTTCGCCATACGCCGGGATACTGAGGTCTCTTTATTGAGTTCTTTTCTTCATTGTTCGGTGCTTCCTCGGCCAGCGAGTGGTGGCTAGACCGGACGAAGTGGTTTAATACAGGGGGTTTGTGGGCGGCTTGCTGTGGTTCAACATGTCCGAAGAAGCCAGTCTACTCGTGTCCGCCGAAACCTACGAGGAGAACGCCGTGAACATCGGTACGCAACAGAAGAGCGCTGACATGAGCCGCTTCATTGACCGCGTGCGAGAAGACGGCCTTTACCTCCTCGACATCAACGTCACGGACGCCCGCATTCGCTCCATCGCTGCGCTCCTCAACACCTACGACGCTCCATCCATCATGGTGGTCAGCGCCCGACAATACGGACAGCGCCCTGCTCGCCTTTTCGCAGAGGCCGTGGGTGCACACTCCGCTGTCGGTCGATTCATTCCCGGTTCTTTGACCAACCCTGCCCTGCGCTCCTACATCGAACCTGATATTCTGTTCGTCACCGACCCCGCCAACGACCAGCAAGCCCTGCGTGAAGCTGTTGCCACGGGCCTGCCCATCGTTGGGATCGTTGACGCCAACAACCACCTTCGCAACGTTGACATCGCTCTCCCAGCGAACAACAAGGGTCGTCGTTCGCTCGCCCTCATCTACTGGCTCCTCGCTCGAGAAGTGCTCAAAGTTCGCGGGGAGACCACCGACGAGGCTTGGGCTGAAGCCAACGACCTTGAAGAGTGGGAATCCACGTTCTGAGGCTCAAACCCCGTCGCCCAGAAATCCGCTGATGGCGTTGGCCACGGCTTTGTTGGTCGTTTGTTCGTGCATAAGGGTTCGAATTTTTTTCGCACCCGGCAAACCCTTCGTAAACGCGATCGCATGACGTTGCATCCATTTTCCTTGCAGACCGATCGTCGCCTCGGACAGGGCGATGTAGCGGTCCCAACACCATTTCCTCGAGGCAAAGGCCTGTTCGGTCTCGCCCATGGATTTCCACCCGTCGTGCATCTTGACCCACGGTAAATCGTGGAGGTCCATCCACCCCAGCCCGACTTTGATGTCTGAGAACACCGTTGGTCGGCCGATGGCGCCGCGTCCGATCATCAACCCGGACGCCCCCGTGTGTTCCAAACATGCTGCGGCCGATGCGGCGTCAACCACATCACCGTTGGCGATGACGGGAACCTCGACCCGGTCGACCGCCTGCTTGATGCTTGACCAGTCAGCGATGCCAGAATATCGCTGCCGCAAGGTGCGCCCGTGGATGCAAAGCCGCTGTGCGCCAACGTCCTCCAAACGTTCGCAAATCTCGGTTGCGTTGTTTGCCTTTTTTCCGGTTCCAAGTCGCATCTTGGCCGTGACCGGAACGTCCACGCGCTCAACGATGGTTTCCACCATGTTGACCAAACGGTCAGGCTCGCCCATCAGCGCCGCTCCGGCACAGATATTGGTCACCTTGGGTGCGGGGCAGCCAAAGTTGAGGTCGATCACATCCGCTGTCGGCGCAAGCATCTCGGCAGCGGTCGCCATGTCGCCCGGATCCCCGCCAAAAATTTGGGGAATGAACGGGACTTCGGTCTCGTGGGTCTCCATTCGTCGCCACGAGGTCGCTGCTTCACGCGTCAAGGCGGTTGAGTTGGTGAACTCTGTGATGGTCACGTCGGCGCCGCATTCCTTCGCTAGCAAGCGGAACGGGAGGTCGGTGACCCCCGACATCGGGGCGAGAAACAGCGGTCGTGCTTCGCCGTCCCAAGCCCCTTGCTTCGGTGCGATGAACTCCGACATGCCGCCCACTCCATTCATTCAGCGCTGGTCGAGGCGAGCGCTTCGTCGAGCAGGCCCGCCACGCGCACCATTCGCCGCAACACCCGGTCCAGTCTGTCCTGGACGCGACGCTGTACGGCACTGGCCGAGGGCCCGGCCATCCTGTAGCCCATGGGAAGGCGCCCGCCCAGGAGATTGAGCAACAGCATCTGGTCCCTGGCCTCAACGCCATCAAGGTGAGTGGCGACATGTTCGATGGTCAGCGCTCCGTTGCCAAGGCTTTGCAGCAGCGCCGCTTGTTGCTTCTCGTTGAGGAGCCGTTGGAAGCCTCCTTTCTTCAGCATCCAATCCTCGCCACGGCGCTGATGTTGCGTGGTCATCGCCGTCCACAACGCTGTGTTCAGTCGGTCTGTTCGCGGCACGCGCTCAACCATCCCCGTGGCTCGGAATCGGTCGAGGATTCGCCCGACTCTGGCTTTTTGCCCGCCGTGCAGTTCGGCTGCTTCATCCAGTGAGAGGGGGAGATCTCGTTCCAAGAGGGTCGAAAAGAGGCGGACGGAGAGCGAATCCGCAGCCATCTCGCCACCTGGTCGCTCGCCAAGCAAGCCAAAGTCGTTCATCCAATGCGAGAGTTCGTCACCCTCCGTTTGCGCGGGCAACGGACGGTGGTCCACCAGGCCGATGACAAATGAGGCGTGTTCGTCCTCGGGCAGTTCAACCGGAAGCGACGTACCTTCACGTTGCCATCGCGCGTCCACCACGCTGAAGCGTTGTTGCACGATGAGCGTGGCGTGTTGCTGAAGATAGGCGACGGCGTTGGTGATGGAACCGCCTCGAAGGAAGTATTTCCTCCATCCCTTTCCTTCGTTGGTGAACCCGATGAGTCCGGTTTCAACCAAACGTGCGAGATGGTGGTTAAGGGAGGCTGGCATTTGTGCCAGTTCGTCTGCGAGCATCTGTGCATCCCAGCTTTGGTGCGGTGCACCAAACAGATGGTCGCGAAGCAAGCGATGCACCGGACCTGCACGTCCGTGGTCGGCGGTTGTCTCCCCTCGTTTCCGGACCAGTGAAAGGGTCTCGATGAACCAGGCGACCAGCCCGTCCACATCGCGTTCGGTTGTGGGCAAAGGTCGTTCCACCAAGCGAAGCGAGAACATGGTATTTCGGCAGCGCCAAGGGTCTTTGAAGCCTGTGCAATAATTGTCGCTCAAGCGACAGATTCCGTAATTGAAATCACGACAGCGTCATGACCGCCGTCGCTCATCAACGTGGTCGTAATCCACACCTGTTCGGGCGTTGGTGTAAATTTCCAAATCGATATGTGGCATCAATTCAATGCGGTCTTCTCGGAGGATACCGCGCCGTCGCAGTACCTTGATGGCGCTGTGAACGGTTGCGCGAGAGCGGCCAAGTCGCCGAGCGAGTGCCGCTTGTGAGCGTGGAACGCCCTCACGGTCGATGTTGTCGAGAATCATCCGCTGAACGGGTGAAAGGCCGATAGGCAATTGCTGAGCCATGCGTTCTTCGCCAACAACCCTGCTTCGCAGAACTTCCACTTGGCTCGGGCCACCGGCAAAGTAGCACGTTCGCCCGTTGACCGGCATCACGGTCACCGCTCGTCGTGTTTGGAGGACATCGAGGTGATGGCGCAGGGTGCCGTTGGCCGTGTTCATGACCGTTTGGAGTTCACGGTAGCACAACCCTGGGCGCTCTTCAAGCGTTGAGAGTATGCGTCGTCGTAGCGGGTGTTCGTGGGCGGTCGCTCGCGTGGAAATACCACCGAAGGCCACGGCACCAACGGCGCTTGCCACGGTCGCAAGTCCGCCTGCGATACCAACAACTCCACTCGCAGCACCGGTCAACCCTGCGGCGAGCCAAGGGCGTTGCCGGGTCCACTGAGCGAGCAAAGGCATGGGACGAGGATGGTCTTCTCCTCCCTTAATCCATCGCCTTCTCGTTCGGGGTCGTGCTGGTTGAGGTTGAGGGCTGTTCATACCGTTAAATAAGGTTGCAGTCCTCTTCTTTTGTCAATGAAGTGAGGCCATGAGAGACATAGAATTGGAGGGGAAGTTGCAGCAGGCTTTGGACCGAGGACACGATGTCTGGGTGGTCGGTGATGTTCACGGATTCTACCAGACCATGGTCGAATTGTGCGACCGGTTGGCGTTGAAGGAACACGACTGGGTGGTTTTTTTGGGCGATTTGGTGGACCGCGGACCAAATTCGTTCGGTGTGGTTCATCATGTGATGACGGAAGCCCGCATGGCGACCGTCAAAGGCAATCATGAGCAGATGATGGTGCAAAACTTCACACCTGAAAAATTAGAACAACCGGACATCGACGTGATGTTGTGGATGCAAAACGGCGGCAACACGACCGTGGCATCGTACATTCGGGCTCATCAAACAACCGATGGGGGATTGGATGCAGACTCGTATCATGACTGTGCTCAACGCCACACGGAATGGATGACCGCCTTGCCCACGCACATCGTGCTTGACCGCTGGCGGTTGGTTCACGCCGGCTATCGGCCAGGGGTTGACTTGGACGGTCAAGACGAGGACGATCTGCTTTGGATTCGCAACGAATTTCACCGTTCCAGCACACCCATCGACGATGAGAGAACCGTCGTCTTTGGCCACACCATCACGGCTGGTTTGCCCGGTCCAACCGTGAACGATTGGGGCAGGGTGTGGGAAAGTGCGGTGGTCTTGGACGACGAACGTTCTGCCGCCATCGGACTCGATACCTGCCTCTATCACGGTCCTGAACACAAGCGCATGCTCACGGCGTTGAATTTGAGGACCGGACAATCGGTCCAGCAAGGAAGGGTAGAGGCTTAGTCTTGAACGACCGAACCCGCGACCATCTTCAGATGAGCGACGAGGGGAGAGAGCAGGCGTCCACAGGTTCGTCCGTGCGAACTGAGTTCGTAGCTGACTTTGACAGGCGGGCCGTCGGTCACCACACGAAGCACCAAACCTTCCTCCGTGAGGTAGCGCAGTTTATCCGATAGCGTGCGGCTTGAGATGCCAGAGAGCATGTTTTTCATTTCGTTGAACCTTCGAGGCCCGGTGATGTAGAGGGCGGCGAGTATTTCGATGGTCCACCTCGAGGCAAAAACATGCAGGGCTTCCACCGCCGCTTCAACTTCCCACGCGGCATTGTAAGGGCCTTGACCGGAGTGTTTTGCCAGCATTTTTCGAATGGATGTTCCCTGGTCGATGGTGGTCTGGATGCCGTCTTCGATGGCTGTAAACTCGTTTGAAGGAATGGTCATGGGTGGCTCTGGCATCGGGACTCGCTTTGCCGGAGTGGGTTTGACTACTTGATGTCTTTTCCACACCACGGCGCGAATCGGCCTCGAATCTCATGGCGTACGGCTCGTGTGATGCCCTCCTTTCAAGAGGAACCAACCCCTCCCGGTAGCATGGAGCCAGGCGCCTCAGACCGCACCAAGCGGGTGTTGCTCGTAAGGGGCGGCGTCCTGACGCGGTTTTCGGGGATTGGTGGTGCGTTTCACGACCTCAAGGTCGCTCTCGATGCCGGCGAGATTCCCGGCTGGCAAAGCGCCGGCGTCGAAGAGTACGATCTCGGCGATAACCCGTCGGGGCCGAAGCGTTTGCGTGAGCGATGGTTTCGCCATCCTACGCGCGTCCGGTCCGCCATCAAACAGCGCCATCAAGCAGGCGAGGTGGATTTGGTGTTTGTCAGCGACCAAGAGCAAGCCCACCTCGTTCCTCACGACGCACCCGTGCCCGTGGTCGTCTACGTCCACGATTTCTTCCACTTGGCCCCTGAGATTGTCACCCTTTCGGGCGAACGGGTGGAGGTGGGGGAGCCCCGTCCCGGCTTCATTCGCCGCCGTGACCTTCGCCGTTTGTTGAACGGGCTGGGGCGCGCAGATGCGTTCATTTGCAGTACCGGCGCTGTTGCAGCATCGTGCCGGCAACACTTTCCCAACACGCCGCTCTACCAAATCCCCTACGCCATCGACGTGGAGCGTTATGCCCCTCCCGCCGACCTTCCTGCCCCGCCTGAAGCCTTGCGGGCCTCGGCTTGCGACCTGTTGGTTGTGGGCAGTCACGACCCTCGCAAACGCCTTTCTTTCCTCATTCGCGTGCTCGCCCAACTCCCTCCAGCTGTTGCCGATGATGTTCGGGTGCACCACATCGGCGGTGATACGTGTCCCCACGGAGGGCCTTCAGCCACCGCTTTGGCCAAGCAGCATGGCGTGGCGTGGCATTGGGTCGGCTCCAACATCAGCGAAGAGGTACTGAACACCTACCGCTGGCACTGCGAAGCGCTGCTGTTCCCATCGGCCGCAGAGGGCTTTGGTTACCCCACCGTTGAATCGATGGCGGCTGGTCAGCCCGTCGTGGCCTCGAATCGTCCGGCCCACAACGAGTTGATGCCCGAAGGCGACGTGATTGACCCGGAGGACGTGGAGGCTTGGGTTCAGGCCATCGTCGAGGTTCATTCAGCATGGAAAGGCCGAAACGGTGAGCCCCGCCAGCCAGAACGACGCCTGATGGAGCACGTTGCGTTCCTCGCCCCGGACCGATTTCATCGCGACATGTCGGACGCGTGGGGTCAGATTTCCTCATCTTGACCGGCCGTATGCTTCATGAGCGTCATTGGATTCGCAAGGGCCATGACTCAACCGATTCAGCGCGTCGCCGTGGTCGGCGCCGGCAACATGGGCTCAGGCATCGCTCAAAAAAGCGCACAAGAAGAATTTGACGTGCAGATGGTCGACCGCGAACTCCAGTGGGTGGAGCGTGGCCAATCCATCATCGCTTCGTTCCTCGAAGAAGCCGTCGAGCGACGCATTTTCTCACCTGCGCAAGTCGAGGCGATTCAGGGACGCATCACCGGCGTGGTGGGCGTGGACAACACCGCAGAGAACACGGATTTGGTCATTGAAGCCGTTTTCGAGGACTTTGACGTGAAGACGGCGGTGTTCACGGCGTTGGACGAAGCCTGCGGCGAGGGTACCATTCTCGCTTCCAACACATCTTCGCTCTCGGTCAACGCACTCGCCGAAGCCACCGGCCGCCCCGACCGCTTTGTTGGCCTGCACTTTTTCTACCACCCCGCCAAGAACCGTCTGGTGGAAGTGATTCCCGCCAAGGCCTCGAGTCAAGCGACCATCGACAAGGTCGTGCAGTACTGCAAGATGCTTGGGAAGGTGGTCATCGTTTGCGCCGACCGACCCGGGTTTGTCGTCAACCGCTTCTTTGTGCCTTGGCTCAACGAAGCGTGTCTTCTGCTCGAAGAGGGTGCAGCGAACGCCGCACAAATTGACGCCATCGCCTGCAAAGCCTTCCGCATCGGTTTGGGCCCCTTTGGATTGATGAACCTCACAGGCCCTCCTATCGCCCTGCATTCCACCGATTATTTGGCCGAGCAGCTCAACACGCCCCGCTACACCGGGGCCGCCAATCTTCGAGCGCTCGTCGAAGCGAACGAACAGTGGGATGTTTCAGAGGACGCCACCTACAGCGACGAGCAATACACCGCCGTTTCCGAGCGCCTTTTGGGCGTCGTGTTTGGTGTGGCTGCCCAGATCGTTGACGAAGACATCTGCAGCATGGAAGACGTTGACCGCGGGGCGAAAGTCGGCTTGCGCTGGGCTCGTGGACCGTTTGAGATGATGAACCGCATCGGCGTTGGCGAAGCTCATCGCATGGCCGCTGCCTACGCACAGACGGCCGGAGAAGGCTGGAACGTCCCCGCTTTCTTTACCCAGCAGGGCGCGACCGGTTGGGCGTTCTCCTATGTTGATACCACCGTGAACAACGGCGTGGCGACCATCACCATCAACCGTCCTGAAGCCATGAATGCACTCAATGTCGTGGTGGTCAAGCAGTTGACACAGGCCGTTGAGGCCGCCAACGCCAACGCTGAGGTCAACACCATTGTCCTTGACGGTGCAGGAAAGGCGTTTGTCGCCGGCGCTGACGTGAAGTTCTTTGTGGACAAGATTCGGGCTGAGGCCATTCCTGACATCTATGATTTCACCGCAGACGGGCATGTCCTGCTCAACATGTTGGAATCCTCACCCAAAACCACCATCGCCTTGACCACCGGTTTGGCCCTTGGCGGCGGATTGGAACTTGCCCTTGCCTGCGATTATCGTATCGGCACCCGCCGAACCCAGTTCCGTTTCCCCGAGACGTCCATCGGCATCTATCCTGGACTTGGAGGCTCACAACGACCGGCTCGAATCTGCGGCATTCCTGCCGCACGCTGGGCGGTGCTCGCCGGGAATTTCATGGATGCGAACACGGCCACCGACCTCGGCCTCGTGACCCATTTGGTCGATGTGGCTGGCGTTGACGCTTGCATTGCAACGCTGGCCGGTGAAGGAAAGCCCGCTGAGAAGTACCCCGGCCAGCCGGCCAATCCCGCCTCGCCCGTGGCGAAGTTTGCTACCTCGTTCTTCACCGATGAAAACATGGCCGTGCTCATGAAGGGCGACTGCCCGGATGGCTTTGACAAGGAAGAAAAGACGGTCGCTCGTCAAATCAAGAGCCTCTCGTTCACCGCACCGATTGGGCTGCGGATGGCGAGCGATTTGATCGACGCTACGGCCACGACCGACCTTTCGGCTGGCTTGAAGTTGGAACTCGACGGCCTGAACACGATTTTCTCGACCAAAGATGCACTGGAAGGCTTGTCGGCCCTCATTGAGAACCGTCGGCCGACCTACACGAACCAGTGATCAGGCCCACTGCTCGGCCAGGTCGCTGAGCGAGTGGACGATGGCGACAATGTCGACATGCTCACCGCTTTCTTGGGCCATTTGCAGGCGATTCACCACGGCTTCGACGGTCTCTTCTGACGGGGTCTCGCCAGTCAACTCTTCGATGACGTCGGCAACGCTTCGCCCGCGGCCGTTGAGGACGGCCAAGAGGGCCTTGAAGTGCTCCTCTTCGTCTTTGGGTCCACGTGCGGTCACTCAACCACCTCGACATCGATGTTGTTGAGTCCGTACCATTCGGTCCACGGCACGGGCTCTTCGCTGGTCCATTGGCTCAACGGCCCTTGGTTGCTGAGCATGGTGTCGTGGTCACCGTCCACAAAAGAACGGTTGCTGCTGTGTTTTGGCCCGGGTTGTCCCAGCACCATGGCGGACTCGAGAATGCCTGCACCCAAGCTGAGACTGGTGGTGTCGGTGATGCTCCAGTACGATGCGAACCGAGGGTGGGTGTGAACCCACAGCTTGAACGGAATACGTCCGCCAACCGGAGGCTGGAGGGTGACCTGGCCGGCCGTGCCCCAGTCGATGAAAATCTTCTCATCGGCATCGATGAGCACTGAAGTTTCAAGCCCGGCCATGACCGAGAGGACGTAGACGCCATCCCATCGGCCGGCCTCTGCCAACATGCGTTGAGCGGTGAGCAAATCCTCGTCGTCCACGCGCTTATCCTGCGCGGCCATACAGGCTCGCTCCCACACGTCGTCGTGCAGTTCGAGGTCGGCGGCATCGGGAAGCCCAATCATGCGCTCACCTCCGGGAAGGAGAGTGCGCCGTAGGTCAGGCTGCCCATGGACTGTACGGGCGCTGGGCGCCCTCGCCAAAGTTGGGTGGCCCATTGGGCACCAAAAGCAGCGGCCGAAGCAAAGCCGTATTCCAAATTGCCAGCATCCAAGGCGCCAGGCACTTGACAACTGGCTGGAGCGTGGTCGGGCGTCATGCGCTCAACCAAGGCAGGAAGGGATTGAGATGACAGGGCCACATGGCCGTCGCCGCTGCACCTGAGGTCCAGCCAAGGGATATCCAGTTGGTGTACGAGACGACGCGGCTCGGGACGGTCGACGCAGACCACCACGAAATCGTAGCCGTTGAGTTGGTCAGCCGTTCGCAAATTCTCAGCGATGGCCTTGACGCGTAAGGTTGCGTCCTCGTCGTCCAAGCGCTTGGCGAGGGCGTCGACTTTGGCTTGCCCGATGTCGTCCTTTGTGTAGCGTTGATGGCCCAGATTGGTGGCTTCAACGATGTCGGCGTCCATCAAGGTGATGCTACCTTGCAGGTTGACCATGCGCAAGGCAGGGACCAAGAGTTCAATCAGTTGGGTGCCGATGCCTCCGGCACCGACCAAAAGCAGATGGCGTGGGCTTCGCTCTTCGTTCATGATAGAGTAGATGCTTGAGCCTACATAAAGGATGCAAAAAGAGAATTGTTCAGACCGGTTCGTCGTTGAAGAACGGCGCCATGATGCGTTCGATCGCCTCGAGTTGACGCTCCGGAGGATAGTTGCTTGCGACGTGGTTTCGACCTGCGCTGGCCCATGCCGCTCGGGTTTCGGGGTCCGCAGCCGCTTCAAAGGCCGTGAGCCAGCCTTCCCGGTCGTCTCGTTGAACGAGCACGCCGGCGCCCGAACCGGTCATCGTGAAGTGAAAGCCGCCTTCGTCAACCATGATGGGAGGCACACCCACGGCCATGGCTTCGAGCGGCGTGAACCCGAACGGTTCGTGATGTGCATGGCTGACCATGGCATGAGCCCCGCGAACCACACCCACGAGCGCCGCTTGTGAAAGGCGAGGCATGCACACGACCTCAACGCCCAGGCGCTTTCCTTCAGCCACCAGCGCCGCCTTGTCTTCGGCTGAACCGCCGCCGGCTTGGACCAGCGCGTACGGGCTGTTCACCAGCGAACGCATTGTATCGTAGGTCCCTTTGACATGGGAGACCGTACCGATGGTGATGACGTACGGCCCCTCGGGCAGGGCGACTTCGACCATCTCGTCGCGTTCCTCGGGCGTGGACTGCGCAGGCCAGTTGCTGAGGTCGACGGTTGGCAGTACATGGGAGCCTTCGAGGGGGCGCTGGTGTTCGTCTCGCCGGGGTGGATGACCGTTGGTGGTGGTCGGGTCAGAAGGCAGGCCGTAGGTGCGCTCGAGGAGGATTTGACTCCACGGCGAGTTTCCGAAGATGGCACTTTTTGGGCGCTTGAGGAGGGTGCGAACATAGCGCTGGTCCCGTCGGCGTTGACGTGTAAACACCATCTTCGTCAGCCACAGCGGACGTTTTGGTTGGCCGTTTGGATGACGGTGAAGCACGTCCTCGTACAGCCAGCGCGGTGGTTCGAGACAATGGTAGTTCACGGGGAGATGCGGTGGAACGAGCGGCAAGATCTCAAGCGTGCCTCGGCACACGGAAAGGTGGACCACGTCGAACTGTTCCCACGGAATATCCATCTTCGCCCACGCCTTTTCGGCTGTTTTGCTGGCGGCCGCGGTGACCTCAGCGAGGGCGCCTTCGGGCCAGTTGAGGGGTGTGGCGGGCGTGATGAGGGTGGGTGTCGCAGGAAGCATGAGGTCTTGGGCTTCGGTGGAGATGTCAAGGGTGGCCAGATGGACATCCCAGCGGTTGTGGGCCATGCGAATGAGTTGGAGGAGTTCGCGCTCGGCGCCGCCCATGGTCGCAAAGGAGCCCCGCACGATGAGAAGACGAGGACGTCGCCCCTCTTCCGCTTGTGCCATGGCAAAAGGGTGGCCAAGGCGTACTTAAAATCAAAGGGGCCGGGTTTCGAGGCTGTTTTTTCCGGCCATACAGGCGACCGTTTGAAAAGGGACAGCATCTGCCAAGCCACATGGGCAGCAAGACCGCGATGATCACGGGCATCACGGGCCAAGACGGCTCCTACCTCGCTGAATTGCTTCTCGAAAAGGGCTACACCGTCTACGGATTGGTGCGCCGTGTCTCACAGCCCACCTCCGGTCGCAGTCTCATCAACCACCTGATGAGCAACGACAAGTTCCACCTCCTCAACGGCGATTTGGCCGACCAGAACTCCATCGACAACGCCGTCAGCCAGACCCAACCCGATGAATTCTACAACCTCGGCGCCATGTCCTTTGTTCCCGAATCGTGGCGCTCGCCCATGATGACCGCTGACATCACCGGCCTGGGTGCCCTTCGCTGCCTCGAAGCCATTCGCAAGCATGCGCCTCACTGCCGCTTCTATCAGGCGGGCTCTTCCGAACAGTACGGCAAGGTTCGTGACGTTCCCCAAACCGAGTTGACGCCCTTCCACCCCCGCTCGCCCTACGGCTGCGCCAAGGTCTTCGCCTTCGAAATCACCCGAAACTACCGTGAATCTTACGACATGTTCGCCTGCACGGGCATTCTCTTCAACCACGAAAGCCCACGTCGCGGACTTGAATTCGTCACCCGAAAGGTCACCATGACCGCCGCTCGCATCGCCCATGGCTTTGACGAGTGTTTGTGGATTGGCAACGTCGATGCCAAGCGAGACTGGGGTTTCGCCGGCGACTATGTTGAGATGCAGTGGCGCATGCTCCAGCAGGAAAAGCCCGGCGACTACGTTGTGGCGACCGGTCGCACGCACAGCGTGCGCGACATGATCACCCTCGCCTTCTCTCATGTCGGCATGGACCTGACGTGGTCGGGAGAAGACGTTGACACCATCGCCACCGACCAGAATGGCGTCGTGCGTGTACGCACCAATCCCAAATTCTTCCGTCCCGCTGAAGTGGATTTGCTCATCGGCGACCCTGCGCTGGCCGAGAAGGAACTCGGCTGGGTGCCCAGCACCTCGTTTGAAGAACTCGTTCAGATGATGGTCGACGCCGACATGGCGACCGTCCAGGAAGCGGTTGACGGCGGCTACGCTCCGCCCACACCGCCCGAGTGATTGCAGGAAGGGTCGCCATGTCGCTGCCCATTCTCTACTCCTTTCGCCGCTGCCCCTACGCCATGCGGGCACGGATGTCCATCGTTCGGGAGGGCTACGAGGTCGAACTTCGGGAAGTCGTGCTGCGTGACCGCCCAGACCACATGATGGAGATTTCACCCAAGGGCACGGTGCCCGTGCTCTTGCTGCCTGACGGCACGGTCATCGAGGAGAGTTTGGAGATCATGCAGCACGTTCTGGGCTGGGAGCTCAGTGAAGAGGAAGCGCACTGGGTGGAACGTAACGATGAGGAATTCAAATTCCACCTGGACCGCTACAAGTATCCGAACCGCTACGAAGACGTGGACGAAGTGGAGCATCGCACATTGGCTTCGGCTTACTTGAGCGACCTTGACGCTCGACTGGAAAAGGGTCCGGCCTTTGCGCCCCAACTCAACGACGCATTGTTCCCGTTCGTGCGGCAGTTCGCCAACCACGACCGGGACTGGTTCGACGCTCAGCCCTGGGCCTACGTTCACGCTTGGCTGGGCGAGCATCTTGAGTCGGCGGAATTCAAACGCTGCATGAAGAAAGAGAAGCAGTGGATTGAGGGTGCGGAAACGGTCTTCTTCCCTTGAGGGCCAAATCGCAATCGTATCTGCCTCGACGCCGGGCAAATACTAATCTCTGAGCCGCAGAATAAATTCTCATGGCAGCCGAAGAGACGGTTCAGACCCTGGCGATGCTGACGGTTGTTGGCGGGGTGTTGTTCGTTCTGTTGATGATTTTCAACATCAACTCGCTTCTGAAGTACCTCCGCAGGGACAAAACGGAAGGAGCGGATGAAAAGAATCAGCATTCAGGTCTGTTCTGGGCGGCCGATGGCGTTGTCACCTTGCTGACATCATTGGACTTCTTGACGCTGTTTTTGTTCCTCATCTAGCAACCGTTGATTTTGTTCTGTGATGGTTTGACGGTCGGACCATTTGTGAATCCACTCGGTACCAAATTCAAGGCGCAAATGGCGTGAAACATTTGACAGAATCAGCCAACTTCCAATTTCGACATCCAGCATTTCTGCAAAGTGTTCGGCCGTTTTGATGGAAGCGATTCTCCGCCGGTCCGACGATCGCTCTCCTTGTTTGTAGAGTTCCCCAGGCAAAATGCGAGAGGTCCACCGACCACTTGACGCCTCGTATGTTCATGCCTTTGATGGAGATGTGGGACTCTCCTTCGCTGCTGTTTGGATCAGACAGACTGATTCGCATGGCTTCCTTGATGGGGTAAACGTCGCGTTCCACTTTGTCCTTCCTCGTGTAGATTTCTTCAATGGTGCCGCTCACCGAGTTGATGCGAAGGGCATAGTCCGTGTGTGCAGTGATGTAAACTCCGTAAATGGTGAGGAGGACCATTGCAAAGGGTAAACCACCAAACAAAATTCCTGCAACAATCATCTTTGCATCGCCGGACGTCAACCATAAGACTGGGACACCAAAGGCGGTGAAGAAGAACAGCGGGGCGAGAATCAGCTTGGCGGAGAGGCGTGAAGAGGGTGAGGAATGGATGGATTCCTCGTGGTCAATGACCTTGACACCGTCTTCCCAAAATTTCTCGTCCATGAACAAATCCAACCAGTTTCAAACTGGGTTTCACTTCACGCCCTTCTTGTGTTTTTTCCCGGACTGCCTTGCGATAAGCCATCAAAGTTGCACTTCATGAACGGGAAATCCTTCAAGTTCAACAAAGCCTTGGTGTGGTTATGGCTGAATTCGTCCGCTTTGATTTCCCCCTACCCGAGGATGAGCACATTCACCGAATCTGGCATCAAATCTCAACGATTCGTCATGATGTCTACGCTGATGAACTGCATCAATACGACTCGAACACCGATGGCGTCCTCGAAGACCCCGGTCGTCATTTCATTGCATGCGTTGAGGGTGACGAACTGGTCGGCTACATCAGCCTCAATCCACCCGAAAGCCAGCCGTTCCGATTGACGACCTACTTCTCCAGCGACGTGCTTGAGCGAACGGTGTTTGCCGCTTGCACCGACCCCAAGAACACCGCTTTTGAGGTCAGGGGACTCACGGTTGCTCCGGCTTACCGCGGCCAAAACCTGGCGTTCCGATTGATGCGCCACGCCCTGGAATTCGTGGTTGAACGAGGCGGGACCGATATGGTGGCCATGGGGCACACCGAAGTGGTCAAACTCTACGAGAGCAACGGCCTGAAGGTGTTCCATGAGACAGGTGTTCAGCACGGTCAAACGGTGTACTTCCCCATGCACATGAGCGTGAGCGCTGTGCTGAAATCGCATGCCAAGAAAATTGAGGCCGACCGCGAAGATGAATCAGGCGATGATGCGTGCTATCACGGCGGGCAATCCTGGGAGGCTTCGAGGTTTGACTTCGACGTTCGAGATTCGCTCATCGTGGCCGACGTGTTGGACAGTCCATTTCCGCCCTGTCCTGAGGCGCTTGATGTCATTCGTGATCAGCTCGAGCGGTGTTGTCAGGAATCGCCACCCACGCAGTGCGAGGACCTCATCGAAACCATCGCGGAAGTTCGTGGCGTGCCGTCTCGTAACGTGGCGGTCTCCTCGGGTTCGTCCTCGCTGATGTTCTCCTTGCTGCCTCAACTGTTGAACGAACAGTCTCGCGTGTTGCTTTTGTCGCCGATGTACGGCGAATACAGCCACATTCTTCAGCACGTCATCGGTTGCCACATCACCTATTTTGTGCTCGAGGACGCCAACGGGTTTGCCATCAACTCAGAGGACTTGATCATGCAGGCCTGCGAACACGACGCCGTGATTTTCGTCAATCCCAACAGCCCCACCGGCGTGTACTGCGAAACCATGGATGACATCGTGAGCAGGATTGCACACTCAAGAAACCCTGCTTCCAAGTGCAAGATGATCTGGGTTGATGAGACGTACATCAACTACCTCCCCGACGCCGTTTCACTGGAACCTCTTTGCGCTTCGCTGCCAGAACTGGTGGTCTGCAAGAGCATGAGCAAGTGCTACGCGCTCTCTGGATTGCGGGTTGCCTATGCTGTCAGCCAGAACATGCCAACGCTCCGGCGGTACATCCCTCCGTGGGCCGTGAGCCTACCTGGGCAATTGGCAGCGGTGGCAGCGTTGCGTAACACGGCGTACTACACAGCCCAGTACGACATCATCCACCAGCAGCGTGAACGTATGCACCAGGCCCTCGAAGGGCTCGGCTTCCGCGTGTTTTCAGGTGTGGCCAACTACCTTCTGACCTATCTTCCCTCGGCTTCGGGCTATTCTTCTAATCGGTTCATCGAAACCTGCAGAACCCAAGGGCTCTTTGTCCGAGACGCTCAGAACATGGGTGTCATGCTTCCGAACAACGCTGTGCGATTTGCTGTGCGTTCGCCCGAAGAGAACGAGAAAATGCTCGCCATCGTCCGGGCCGTTCTGGCAAACTGATTTGTTCGGATACCCTGTCTGTCATGGCGACTGATTGGAACGAAGTCGTTCAACCGATTGCCAAGGGCCACCGTTGTGCGCTTCGACGCCGTGCGAACGTAGGATCTTCGCAGCCTTGCCGCTGCGCATACCACTTGCACAAACCGTGACGATGGTCTTTTTCCGCTTCTTGATAGCGTTGATTTTCTTGCTCAGTTGCGGCAAAGGTACGTGCATGGAATCCTTCACGTGCCCGCTCTGGTATTCGGCCTGGCTGCGGACATCGAGGACGATGGCATCCTCGGCAAGCAGGTCGGCGATGTTGGGGCCGGAGGAGAACAGCGTCTTCAGCCAGTTGAGCATGTCTCAACCTCTGGCCCCTGCTTTTGAAACCATTGAAGGCGGTGCTTGTCATCCAATGGTTAGCAAAAAAACAGGCCCATTACAACACTTCCAACAGAGATTGAGCGTTGAATGGGTCATCGGAAAACCTCATCCAGCCGGTCCGAATAGATTGGTTGGTGAATGCAATGAGGGCCATACTTCGACTAAATCAGCATAAAAACTGAAGTAGATTTTAATCCTCAAGATGACGGCATGGTGTTATGCTCTCCATCCTTTGGAAATTTTTCACATTCCCGGTTGCTATGGTGTATTTTCGGCTCCGCTTCGGTCGAAATTTTTTCCGAAAACCTCCCGTGTGTTGGGACTGCAACAAGGCGCCTGTCAACGGTTCTTGCCCAGGATGTGGGTGGCTCATGGTTCACAGTTCATGGGGGCGATACATGGGTGGTGCAGACATGGGTATGCTTGAGTTTGCATCCTATGAAGAAAGGGACTACGCCAAGGCAAAACAAGCCAAGGAATTGACCAAGACATTCAACCAATCAACACCTGTTAAGCTGAGCCAACAAACGGAAAGTGTCGATTTGACATCCAACCTTTTTAACGATTGATTCAGAGAACAAGCAGGCCCTCAACGCCTCTCAATGGAGAGAGCCTCGCCGATCGGTTATTTTCGCAACCTTGGCCATCCAATACCCTTCCATGAGAAATGAACGGTAGGGTACCCGCTGCTCGGCCACGCAACCCACCGTTCAGGAGATGACGGGGAGGTGCTTGACCGGCGGCGCAATCCCCAGATCTTCGGGGAAGAACATCGTGGGTTCGGGAATCGGAATGGGCGTGATTTCTGTGCCAACCAGGGCAACTCGGCTGGGTCGGGAATCGGAGAGCACTTCTCGGTTGGTTAGGGGCGCAATCTTTCGGGAGAAGTCCATGATGTCGTCGTGGGTGGGCATGTTTTCCATGGCGAGGTTCTCTCGGCTGTGGCCCACAAACACGTAGCCCTTGTTCTCGATGAAATCGGGGTCAGCACGGTTGTCGAGCGCAGCGAATTCTTTGATGTGGCTGTCGCTCATGTTCACGCCTTTCATCAGCGTGTGGCGGCACACGATGCGGGTGTCGAGGGAGGGCAAGAGGTCGATGGTTTTCTCGAACTGGTCCCAGGCACCGCTGTTCCACTTGGGCCGACAGACCTCGTCGAACACCTGTTTATTGGGCGCGTCCACCGAAACATAGAGTTGGGTCGGCAAGGTGTCGAGTTTCTCGAGCACTTTGGGCAGCGTGCCGTTGGTGACCAGCATCGTGGTCATGCCGTGCTTGTGGCACAGGTCCATGTATTCGCCTAAACGGGTGTAAAGCGTGGGCTCACCGTTGAGTGAGATCGCCACGTGCTTCGGGTTCTGAGCGTCCAGCCATTTCTCGCGTGGCACCTTGGGGTTGCCCCCGAAGCCCGAGAGCAGACGGCGCTGGGCGCGAACAGATTCGTAGAGCAGGTCGAGCGGGTCTTGGTCGGTCAACTCCAGCGTGTCCATGTGGGGTTCACGCCAGCAGTAAGTGCACGCCAGATTGCACTGGTCGACCACGGGCGACATTTGCATGCAGTTGTGGCTGGCGACGCCGTAGAACTTGCCTTTGTAGCACTGGCGGTCTCGCAACAACGATTCTTTGGTCCAGTGGCACGTTTTCACGCCACCGTGCTCGCCCACAATGTGGTAGCGTTGCTTTTGCAGTTTGGCTTTCAGCTGCGGGTCCATTCCTGCCATTCGGCTCACTCCTGGAGCCACTGTCCTCTGTTGGCGTGCGCCGGTTGGGGGTGGCTCGGATGGTTTCGGGGCGGCCCCACGAACCTATCAAACGCTCGCCTTATCATGACGATAAAAACTGGGGAAAACGGCTTGGGAAAGTGGGCTGATTTGAGGCAAGTGGTACATCTCAAAACAGGAACGTAACACCCTTTGGTCGTCGCTTCTTGCAAAGGTTCCTAAGCACTACGATGGTCCCTGTCTCCGGGGGGGCTTTGGTGAGCGACGCACTGGTCGATTTGGCATGGCTTGCCGAGGCGGTTGCCAAGCGCGTCGAGCGTGAGGGCGACAAGGACGCCGAGCGCGTTTCTCTGGCTGCCCTGAAGTTCACATCCGAGACGATCGATGCGGCCAAACACATCACCACCGAGGGCATCTCAGACGATGAACGAGCGGATTACATTCACAGCATCCGTGAGGCCGCTGGCGCAGAAATCTTCGAATTCTCGACCTGCAATCGCGTGCTCTATGTTGGCTTTGGGGTAGGGCCGGATGTTCTCTGTACGGCCCTCGCTGACGTCAATCAACTCGATTCCCTACCGTTCGAGGTGTTTGAGGGGACGGCAGCTTGGCGTCAACTCGTGAAGATTTGCAGTGGCTTGGACTCGTTCATGATCGGCGAATTGCAGGTCATGTCACAGTTCCGCAAGTCGATTAACTTCCACAAAGACCGTGGCCTGATCAGCCATTACAACTCGGGGTTCTTCGAGCACGTCGTTGCAGCAAATCGTTCCATCCGAAAGCAACTCGGGTTCACCAGCACCACCGAATCGATGCTGTCCTTGGCCACCACAGCCTTGGATGGATTGTTGAGCGAACACGGCCCGATGAAGGCAGCGGTGTTGGGCTTTGGCGACATGGGCATGAAAGCGGTTGAAGCCTTGCTCGATGCAAACCAAACCAACATCACGGTGGTGTCGAGGGACCCGGCCGTCTCGGCTGAACGCGACCCTCGTCTGGCTGAACAATGCACGATGATCTCCTACGAGGTCTGGGATGAAGGAGAACAACAACCTGATTTGGTCATCTCCACCATTCGAAACGCTACGGCCACCTACAAGCAACATCACCCACTCCCCGTGGCCGGCCCCACCACCATCATGGATTTCTCATGGCCGCCTTCCTTGGACGATGCAGGTGTGGGCGACCATCAAACACTGCTGGGCATGAACCACTGGATCAAGGTCTCTCGAAACCTTGGGAAAGAATGGGATTACGACTCGACCATCGACAAAAGCGAAGCCATGATTGACACCATCCAAGAACGCTACAGCGAAGCCTTAGAGAACAAAGCGCAAGGAAAATTCCGTGCTCACGTCTATCAAACCATGGAAGGGTTAGCGAAAATCTGGGAAACCTCCCACCACGCCACAGCCGACGACATTCCTCAACTCGGTGCTTTTTCTCGAGAAATTGCCACCTGGATTTGCCACCAATCTTCTCCGTTTCACTTGTCAACGCTGTCCAACTTTGTGGTGAACACCGACCGAACGCTGAGTTCAGCCATCCTTGCCCATGTGGACCATGAGGTCAAACAATCCGTTCTGGCCATGAGCAAGCCGAATTCAGTGATTGGGGGGGCTTGATGACCGTACGCATCGGAACACGCGCCTCCAACCTTGCCATGTGGCAAGCCACCGCTGTGCTCGAAGCACTGGCACGTCATGGCATGGAAGCAGAATTGGTGCCACTGTCTTCAACCGGCGACCGAAGTTTGGGCGGGCAACTCTCCGCTTCCGTGGGGCAATTCGTCCACGCCATTGACGACCGTTTGCTCTCCGGCGAGGTGGACATCGCCGTGCACTCAAGCAAAGACGTCCCGGTGGACGTCGACGACCGCATTGACCACCTTGCTTACCTCGAACGAGGTAGCACGACCGACCTCATCATCGTGAGGAATACGGAAGGCGCTCCGTCCCTCGACGATGTCCTCAACGACCGTTCCTCTACGCCTCTGGTCCAGATTCTTGATCACTTTCCTACCGGCGCCACCTTTGGCACGGTCTCTGGTCGGCGCCAATCTTTCTTGCTCAGTCAACGTCCTGACATCATTCCGTTGGCGGTCAGGGGCCATGTTGAAACACGTCTTGCTCGTTTGGTGGAGGGTCGCGTTGACGCCGTGGTCCTTGCAGAGGCCGGTCTTGCCCGCTTGAACAGGATCGGTGCTTTGGACGCCGTCAAGGAGGGGCTCTCTGCTTTTCGCATCGACCCGTCGGACTGGCCTACGGCACCCGGTCAGGGGGCCATTGCTGTTCACTGCACCAAGGCACGCTTGGCGGAACTCGAACCAATTCGAGCCATCTTGAATCACGAACAAACCGAACACGACGTCTCGGCTGAGCGACGCCTGCTGAAAGAGGTGGGCGGCGGCTGCCTTTTCCCTGCCGGTATCGGCGTTGATGGCACGGAGGTTCACCTCCAGGTGGCACCGGAAAATTGGCGGGCAATCTTTTGCCAGGGCTCGGTCTACGATGTGTTCCGCTTCGCTGGTCCGATGGATGACCTGGACATCGAACTCCCGGTTCAACCGCTTGATGAAATCAGCATGCAACACGACGGCCCACGCTATGTTTCAACGTTGAATTCTGATCGGATTTCACGTGTCCTCGCCAGCCATGACGTTCCCATGGAGAACGTCCCCGTGGTCGACCTTGTTCCCTTCCTTGACCGGTGGCCTTCGGATTTCCTTCAGGCCTTCCCGAGCAAACGGGACTGGCCGTATTTGGTGCTCACCTCACCCTTCGCTGCGAAGTGTGCCGTAGCGGCTGCAGAAGCACACCCGGACATTGGTCGAATCCCTTGGCTTGCCATCGGTGAAGGGACGGCCCGCGCTTGTTTCCGTCTTGGGGTGACGGTCGCCGTGTGCGCCCGGGCACGAAATGCTCGCGAACTCGGTGCCTACATTGTGAAGCACTTCAGCTCCAGCACCGCCCTGTTCTTGCCCCGGTCCGACCTTGCGGCCCCTGAACTCGAACAGACTCTGCGAGAAGCCGGCTTTCACGTGAATGCTTGGGTCGGGTATGAGAACAAACCGAAGGTCATGGCAACCGTTGACATCCAACCGCTTGACGTGCTGGTCTTGTCCTCTGCTTCCTCGGCCCGCTCGTGGGCAGAAAACGGCCTCAAGGTGCCTCACGAAATTCTTTGTATGGGAGAAAATGCACGAACAACCATCCTCTCTCTGGACCACTTCAGCGAAGCGCGTGTTTCGGTGTTGAACGGACCAACGTCGGATTCGCTGGTGGAATGGTGGCAAGAGCACAGGACGGATTGAGATGAACATCAGACCTCGAATCAATCGCTGGACGGAGGCCCGTCGCGATTTGCTCTTTGGTGACTCCATGCTTTCCTCTCTGGTTCAACCCCACTTTGTTGTGGCTGGCGAAAAGGTCGACCAGCCCATTGAGGGCATGGCGGGTATTCACCAGCAGTCGGTTGATGTGCTTCTCAAAACCGTGGAGGAAGACCTTGCTCACGGGCTGCGCGCCGTGATGTTGTTTGGCGTGGTGGACAGTGAACAAAAGGACGCCCATGCCAGCCATGCCCGCGACCCCTCGTCGCACCTGCATCGTGCAGTATTGGAACTCAAAGCGGTGCACGGCGACGACCTCGTCGTCATGACCGATGTGTGCCTTTGCACGGCCACGGACCACGGACACTGCGGGTTGGTGCACGAAGGCGACATCGTCAACGATGCTTCGGTGGATGTGCTGGTCAGCATCGCCCGGTCTCACGCCGAAGCAGGCGCAGACTACGTTTGTGCCTCGGACATGATGGACGGGCGCGTATCGGCGATTCGTACAGCGTTTGAAGCAGCGGGATTGACCAACACGGGTATCTTGTCGTACTCTGTCAAGTACGCCTCCTCGTTCTACGGTCCGTTTCGTCATGCGGCCCAATCCAGCCCAGAGTTCGGCGACCGGGCGACCCATCAGATGGACATCCGCTCAGGATACGAGGAGGCCGTCTTGGAAGCCAACCTCGACGAGACGGAAGGGGCGGACATCCTCATGGTCAAACCCGGTCTTCCTTACCTCGACGTGCTTCGAAAGGTCGCCGACAATGTTGTTCGTCCCGTGGCGGTCTACAACGTCAGTGGCGAATATGCCATGGTCATGAACGCCACCAATGACGAAGCCAGCCGACAGCGGATGGTGGTTGAGGTCTTGACAGCGTTCAAAAGAGCGGGGGCCGACGTCGTGGTGTCCTACCACGCACGTGAAGCAGCAAGGAAGCGTTGGGTCAAGTGAGGTGAACGTATGAATCGCAGCAAATCCGATGCTCTTCATCACGAGGCGTTGTCGCATTTGGTCGGCGGGGTGAATTCTCCCGTCCGAGCGTTCAAATCGGTCCACGGCAATCCAATTTACTTCGAAAGAGCCTCGGGCGCCCATGTCACGGATGTGGACGGGAACGTATTGGTTGATTTTGTCCAATCATGGGGTCCACTGATTCACGGCCATTCCCACCCAGTGATCATCGGTGCTGTTCATGAAAAAATGCAGAACGGTACATCGTTCGGTGCCCCTCACCTCGGAGAAATTGAACTGGCCAAACGTGTCAAGAAGCGCTTCTCGCACATGGACAAAGTTCGCTTCGTTTCCTCCGGTACGGAGGCCGTGATGAGCGCCGTTCGCCTGGCTCGGGGCTACACGGGTCGAGACATGCTCGTGAAGTTCGAAGGATGCTACCACGGCCACGTTGACGCTCTGATGGTGTCTTCAGGAAGCGGGTTGGCCACCTTTGGCATCGCCAGCAGCCCCGGCATCCCTCAAGACACCGTAGCGACGACGCTGATTTGCCCTCTCGACGACCTTGAGGCGGTGGAGTACTTGTTCAGCGAACACGGGGACGACATCGCCGCCGTGGTCATTGAACCGTTGCCGGCCAACAACGGACTGTTGGTTCAACGGCCTGAATTCCTCCAAGGGCTGCGTCGTCTGTGCGATGAACACGGTGCCCTGCTTGTGTTTGACGAGGTCATCAGCGGTTTCCGTTTCAAAGAGGGCAGTTTCGGTGATCTGTGCGGGGTTACGCCCGACCTCACGGCGTTGGGGAAGGTCATCGGTGGCGGTTTGCCCGTGGGCGCGTACGGGGCTCGTCATGAAATCATGGAGCAACTCTCGCCCCTCGGGCCCGTCTATCAGGCGGGCACCCTGTCTGGCAATCCCTTGGCCATGGCTGCCGGTTCTACCACCCTTGACCTACTGGACGAAGCGGCGTACGACTACATGGAATCCCTCGGCGCCATGCTTGAGGAAGAATTGGGTGCTGTGCTCGAAAAACACGGCAATCCAATGCGAATCGTTCGTCGTGAAAGCTTGTTCTGGCTTTCACCCGGCGACGGCCAACCCGCCGTCAGAGCCGACCAAATCGCCAAGGACGCCGCAGGCCTCTACGCTGATGTGCACCGTGCCTTACTCGACCGAGGCTACATGCTGGCCCCTTCTGCCTACGAGATTGGTTTCATCTCTACGGCCCACGAGGCCAGCCATATTCGCGGCCTTGTTGCGGCGATGGATGATGCGCTCTCGACCATGGAGTTGAACGCATGAACGGCAAAGAGCGCATCGTTGCCGCGTTAAATCGCCAACCCGTGGACCGCACGCCGGTCTGGTTCATGCGACAGGCCGGACGCCACCTTCCCGAATACCGAAAACTCGCTGCGGAGCACTCGTTTTGGGAGCGCTGTCAGGACCTTGATTTGTGCACCAACATCACCATGCAACCCATTCACCGCTACGGCTCCATCGACGCCGCCATCGTGTTCAGCGACATTCTCACCCCTCTTCCAGCGTTGGGCTATGAAGTTGAATACGGCGGCGGGATTCGCATTGACCCATTTTCCTTTGATGACGTCGACGATTGGACGACCTTCTCTGCTCGCCAACACGCCCCTTGGGCGGCTGATGCGCTCAAGGCCATCGGCGAGGACAACGACAGCATTGCTCGATTGGGTTTTGCCGGATGTCCTTGGACGACCTCACTCTACTTGATGGCGGGTGGCACGGGTGACAAGGAATTTCACAACACACGGGCAACCGTTTTCTCCAACCTTGACCATGCGCAGCGTGTGCTTCTGCACATGGCTGAAGCCGTGGGCGATTTGCTCGCTGACCAAGTGAATCACGGTGGCGCCGATGCAGTTCAGCTCTTCGACACCTGGGCTGGCTTGCTTTCCGTCGAGGATTATGAGCGAATTGCCCTTCCTGCCACTCAACGTGCCATCGAGGTGTTTCGCGAGCGGGCGGAGCGCAAGGTTCCACTCATTCACTACGCCAAGGGCAGCGGCCATCTTCACGGTTCCATCCGCACGCTGGACATCGATGCTTTGTCCCTCGATTGGAGGGACGACTTGCGTGCTAACCGTGCATCGTTTGGCGACCGCTTTGCCTTCCAAGGAAACCTCGACCCCTCCCGGATGCACGGTTCTCCCGAGGCCGCCCGTACGGCGGCTCAGCGCGTGTTGGATGAAGCAGGCGATGCGCCTGGCCATGTGTTCAACCTCGGCCACGGTTTTGCTCCGGGCGCGCAAATTGACTGCGTCGAAGCCGTCTTGCGATTGATCACGGGTGAATCTGCATGAGGCAAACCATGGTTGACATGGTGCATCGGCTCCAAGACACCATCTGCGACGCCATCGCCTCACTGGATGACTCAACCTTCCGTGAGGATGAGTGGACCCGTGAGGAAGGCGGGGGCGGTCGAAGCCGTGTTTTTTCCGAGGGCGCCGTGTTCGAAAAAGCAGGTGTAAACGTCAGCGTGGTTCACGGAACACTCAGCCCCGAGGCGGCGGCCAAAATGGGCGGCGGGCACGACCTCGAGGGAGAGGATTTGGACTTTTTTGCCACGGGGTTGAGCCTCGTCCTTCACCCTCACAATCCAATGGCGCCCACGGTCCACGCCAACTACCGCTATTTTGAGCGAGGCGAAGGTGTTGCCGAGGGCAGTTGGTGGTTCGGAGGTGGCGCAGATTTGACCCCATCCTATCTCTTTGAAGAAGACGCAGTGCACTTCCATCAAGTGCACAAATCGGTTTGCGACCGCCACGAGGTCGCCGACTACGAGGCGTACAAAGCGTGGTGTGACGACTATTTTCACATCCCACATCGAGGCGAACGAAGGGGTGTTGGAGGTATCTTCTTCGACGATTTGCGCGCCAAGAGCAAAGCCGCTTGTTTTGCATTTGTTGAGGAATGCGCTTCCCATTTTCTGCAAGCTTACCTCCCCATTTTGGAGCGACGAATGACCATGCCCTTTACCCCTGACCAGAAGGCATGGCAACAACTCCGCCGTGGTCGCTACGTCGAATTCAACCTCGTGTACGATCGAGGGACAAAGTTTGGTTTGACGACCAACGGCCGCATCGAAAGCATCCTGATGTCGCTGCCACTCACGTCCCGCTGGGAATATTGCCACGAGGCAGAGCCCGGCTCGGACGAAGCCGCTCTGCTGGAGGTTCTTCGTCAGCCGGTGGATTGGCTCAACGGGTGATGGCGTGGCTTCACAGCAAGATTGGATCCGCTACGGCGATGAACTGCGCCGCCCTCTCTGCATCGCCCGTGACCTTCCACATTCGACCAACGTGTGCGTGGTTGGGGGTGGGCTTTCTGGACTCACGGTGGCCTACAGAATTGCTACAAAACGACCCGATGTGCGCATAGAGGTCATCGAAAAGAGTCATCGCTTTGGTGGTGTGATCGAAACATGGACGCAGGACGAGTGGGTGTGTGACGTTGCTGTGAACGCCACTCGGCCCCATCCTGCGTTTTGGCGTCTGGTTGATGACCTCGGTTTGGGGGGCCGTTTTGGGCCCTCGAATCCCCAAGCGGACTCGCGGTGGATTCACACCGGTGGAAGGTCGCAGAAACTTTCGCTTTGGACGGTGCTCAAACGGGGGCCGTTCAAGCTGTTGCGTGGATTGAGATCGGCCCGTCAGGGCCGTCGCTCGGTTGCTGATGCCCTCCCGTTGCCGCCCGTGAACGACGCGATGACCCTTGGGATTGTCAACGACCGTGCGGCCAACGTTGATGCGGATTTCCTGATGCCCTCCATGACCAGGTTTGGCACCGACCCGCCCATCAAGTGGAAGCGCATCAAAGCCAAGATGGAGGCTACCTACCCGCTCTTCCAACCCACGAGAGGCGCTACGGCGTCCTTTGAAGGCGGAATGGAAACGCTGATTCATGCCTTGGAAGAGGCGCTGAATCGCCTTGACAACGTTGAGTTGTCCCTCAACGAAGACGCCCCCTCCCCGATGGACGTTGCCGAAGAGCGAGAGGTCCCTTTGGCGTCCGTGATTTGGTGCGCACCCCTTGGCCGGCCACCGGCTTCCTTCACGGCCCTCAACATCTACGCTGTTGGCTATAACAACGACGATGTCGGCCATGTGCCCGTCGGCTACGGCACCCTGATTCCCGACCCCTCCTCACCGATCAGCGGCATTCTTCACGAGAGCGACGTCCACGGGACACCTCGGGCACCGGACGGTCATCGCTTGTTCCGCCTCATGTCGCCGACCCTTCAAACAGGCTCTGAGGATGCGGTCAAAGCATCCTTAGCCCATCACCTGAGTGATGCTGAGCCGGTCGTGTTCGAACACATTGGGGTGCGCTCCATCCCTTCTTATCCTCCCGGCTACATGGATTCCCTGACCACCGAATCAGCAGACTTCACCCGAGCGGGCTGGTGTTTCAGCGGTGTGTCGGTGACCCACGTGGTGGCCGAGGCAGAACGGATTGCTGCGGTCTTCTAAGCCGCCACCTGTCCGAACTCTTTGGCGATGAGTTGTTCAAGGCCACGAATCCACTGCTCATCATCGTTGAGGCAGTTGACGACCTTCAATTCCTCGCCACCGTGCTCCATGAACTCTTCACGAATGCCGATGTCCAACTCCTCGAGCGTCTCCAACCCGTCTGCGAGGAACGCAGGGGCGACGATGGCGAGTTTCTTGACGCCTTTCTTGACCAAGGCTTCCACCATTTGCGTGGTCGAGGGTTCGAGCCACTTCACGGGCCCGAGTCGACTCTGATAACTCAGCGACCACTGGTCTGGCGTCAGCCCCAATCGTTCAACCACGGCCATCGTGGTTTCGTTGCAGTGTCGGCCGTAGCACAGGCTGTTGGCCTCGCACTTCACGGTGCAGCAAGCCTCTACGGTCTGGCAGTGCTTCTTTGAGGTGTCAATTCGCTTGACGTGGGACACGGGGAGGCCGTGGTAGGAAAACAGCAGGTGGGTGTCCTCTGAGAGGTGCGGACGAATGGATTCGGTGAGGGGTTCGATGAATTCCTCGGCGGTTTCAAAATGCCCCATCTCCAACAGGTTGGGCTGCCAGTTCATCGATTTGAGTTGGTGGTGGGCGTGTTTGAGTGATGATTCTGTGGTGGCTTGAGCGTAATGTGGGAACATTGGGAGCAAGAGAAGGTCCGTCACGCCTCGTTGCTTGAGGGCTTCAAGGCCGCTGCGAATGCTCGGATTGCCGTATCGCATGGCAAATTCAAAGTCGATCTCTTGGTTGATTTGACGAAGGTTCTCAGTGACTCGCTTTGAGTAGACACGCAGGGGCGAACCGTCCTCCATCCAGATGCTTTTGTACAGCGGTGCGATTTTTTTGGGGCGAGTGCGAAGGATAATTCCTCGGACCAACAAGTGCCGCAGGGGGGCAGGAATGTCGATGACATCGGGGTCGAGAAGAAACTCCCGGAGGTAGGTTCGAACGGAGGCCACGGTGGGTTCGTCGGGGGTGCCAACGTTCATCAGCAGGACACCCTTCTTCCCCATGAGATTGGCCTCGTCCTGGCCCACTTAACCGTTTGTTCAATCATTTCACCACAACATCACGACGGGTTCGAAGGGGCTGGGTGACCCTAAATGGTGTAAAATTAAACACTTAGTTCCTTTTTAACATCCTTGTGTTGGCAATTTTACCGGTGATTCATATAGGTCCGGCACCATTTGTAACATGAAAGAAGCAAACCTTTCAGGAGATGCACATGGACCACGAACTGGAGACCTACACCGAGCAAGCCGTTGATTCGTTCACCTACCGCAACGGGGTGTTCGGTCGAAGCCTTTGGAACCGCTGGATGACGGCGGTGGCCTTCTACCGTGCCGGTGTTGACCGACGAGGTGCGCTTCAATCAAGGAGGACGATTTGAATGGATGCATATTTGGAACGCTACGTGGATGAAACGATGAACGCCCAGGTCACCCGCAACGGGATCTTCGCCCGTCGCAGCCTGTCAGAGCGTCTTCGTCGTCTGCTCGGCATGAAATGAAGCCATCCTTTACAAGTCACATGCGTGTGACGAGTTTCGATGAGTGATCGCTGGACGTGGGTGCCGCACCTTTGGGGCTTGCTCACGCCTGTCATCACGGTAGCCGGATTGGTCGCCGGTGGGTGGTGGATGGCCAGTGGCATCGTCTTATTGCTCGTCATTTACCCGTTCGTTGACCTGGTGCTTGGCACCTCGTCAAACACGAATCCGCTTCAGGAAGGCCGAGCGCACAACATCATCGTGCATCTTCACGCCGTCGGTGTACTGGTGGTGGTGGCCACCTTGCTTTGGCGGTTATCGCTCGACGGCCTCACCGGGATGAGTCTGGCCGGCATGATCGCCGCCGGGCTCAGCAACGGCGCCTCGGGCATCGTTGCTGCACACGAGTTGGGCCATCGCCGCCCAAAATCCGCTTCGTGGTGGCTGGCTCGCCTCACGCTCTTCTCGGTCATCTATGCCCATTTCACAACCGAACACAACCACACGCATCATCGTCATTGGGCTCGAGACCGGGACCCGACCTCTTCGCCGTGGGGCCGAAGCGTCTACGCCCATATTTTGATGACCGTTCCCAAGCAGGTACGCGGGGCACTGGCCGCACGTCCTGATGACACCAAGCGGGTCTTCCTGCTCGAGGGCGTTTTCATTGCCGGACTGGCGTTCATCGCCCTCCCGCTGGCGGCGGGCTTCGTGATGCAGGCCATCGCCGCCGTCTACTTGCTTGAATTTGTCAACTACCTCCAGCACCACGGGCTTCGACGCCATGATGACGAGCGTCCGAACGCCACCCACGCTTGGGAGAGCCGACACCGCCTCTCTCGATGGACACTGATGGAATTGCCCCTCCACCCTTCGCACCATCTCAAGTCGAGCACCCGCTACGAGCGACTGGACGTTCACGACGGATCTCCGCAGTTGCCCTACGGCTACTATGTCATGTTCTGGCTGGCTCATGTCCCGCCCGTGTTTGGCCACATGTTGCAGCGGCAAGCCAAAGCTGCGGGTCTCGTGGCTGAACCGGTCCAGGCTTGAATCTAAACATCATCATCCGGAAGGTAATGGAACGGATCGTCTTCGTCAGAACCCGGTGTCGGAGTAGCCTCAAACGTGATGTTCCAATCAAACCCCGTGTACTCTCCTTTGATGACCTTTCCAGTCCACCGCAGCCCATACAGCACCACGAACACGGCAACAAACGTTGACACAGCATATTCTGCGATATCCGTGATTTGAGAAGCGAGATTCTTTTCGTTCAGCGAATTCACCAATCCCAACACCGAACGAATCGCTATACCCAAGGTAGCGAAGGTTAAGCCGAGGGATGGAATCAATTGCCACATGCTTTATTGTCGTTCCACGGACGGGCAATTTCTGCAGAAATATCAAAAATTTTCTATTGGGGACTTGCAAAAAGGGCCTAAGAACCGTTCTTTTTGTTGATGTCGCCCCAAAACGAGCCTGCATCTTTGGCCACGGCTTCCGGGGCGGAGGCACCATCAGGGAAATCAGGAAGCAGGTCTTCCTGTTGCTGACCCGCGATGTCCTCCATTGAAGGGAAGGCTGAGGAATCGTACGCACCGATGTTCGCAATGGGACGTTGTCCCGAGGTAGGTGAGAAGCTCGAGCCGTCATCACCACTCCAACTCGGACCTGTTGGGGTTTCGCCTTTGAGAGCCATGATGAGCAGGTTGCCTCCCATGAACATGACAAATGCTCCCGCCATGATGAACGGAATCGGGAAGCAAATCAACAACAAATCAAATCCGCCGCTGCTGCCAATTTCTGTCCAAATCGTGGCTGGGAGAAGGATGAAAGGGAGACCGAATGTCATCAGGAAGATGCCCATAAGCACGCCCCCTACCCGTTGTGATGGAGCGACGGCGATGGTTTGGGCCGTCTCTTCTTTCTCAACAACGGCGGCCGCCATGACGACAGCCTTGTCGCGGTCGTAGCCAAGCCGGACCAACTTTTCGACTTCGGCATCAAGGGTAGGACTGGGGGCCACGCTTTACGATGATGGGTTTTTTTTCTTGATGGTTTCGCCGACGAATTTCATGTTCGTACGGTGAAGACGAGGTCCCCAAATTCGGTAGCAACGCTTTGCTAAATCATGACCACTGGATGGGTTATCCAAACATCGGTTGATATACACCTTCAAGGCCCATTGATACGAAAGGTGCCGGGATGTTATCAGTTGAAGGACTCACCAAAGCGTTCGGTTCCGGCTCCAACAAACTCCAGGTCCTCAAGGGCGTAGACATGGACATCAAGCAGGGCGAAATGGTCGCCCTGATGGGGCCGTCCGGGTCTGGCAAGTCCACCCTGCTCAACATCATCGGCGGGCTGCTCGCTGGTGATAGCGGCACCATCACGCTGGGCAAGCGCTCCTACGGCTTGCGAGGGCCTTCCAACGTGGTCGATGTCCGTCGTGAACTCGTCGGTTGGATCTTCCAAGATTTCCATCTGCTCGACAACCTGACCGCGGTGGACAACGTCGCCATGGCCCTCGAACTCTCCGGCATGTCGTCCGGCGAAGCGGAAGCAGCGGCCCGAACGGCGCTGGAAAAAGTCGGTTTGGGCGACCGCATGCACTTCATTCCCGACCAACTCTCGGGCGGTCAACAGCAGCGGGTCGCCATCGCCCGTGCCATTGCTGGCAATCGTCCTGTTTTGCTGGCTGACGAGCCCACGGGCAACCTTGACATCGCCAGCGGCAAGGAGGTCATGACATTGTTCAAGGAACTCTGCCATGACGAAGAGAACCCGATTTCCATTCTCATGGTTACTCACGATCCCGACTTGGCGTCCAACGCCGACCGCATGCTGTTGCTGAACGACGGCAAAACAGAGGCTTCCGACATCCGCTCGGCTTGGGGCCTTGAGGATGAGGAAGACGCCGATGAGGCGCCGGTGGTTGGGGAGGCAGACGGGGAATCTGCCGACGAAGAGCCCGCAGACGAAGGAGGGGAAGAAGAATGAGCACCGAGCCAAAGGAACTCGTTCCGTCCGACTTCGCCACCGACCGCTCCCGTCTTCGCCGAATTCAACACAAAGTGGTCGAACTCCCCAGCTCGCTTCGTCTGGCCGCGCAAGGTGCCTGGCGCGGACGAGAGCGTGGTCTCGCCGTCATCGCCGGTGTCTTCCTCGCTTCCCTCGTCATCACGACGGTGCTCGCGTACGGCGTCGGATTGTCGCAACTCTTCTTCGAAGAATCGCTCAAATCCGAGCCCTTTGACGCCAAGATCGAATACGCCCGCACGCCGGTAGAAAACGGCACGGGTTGGTCGAACAACACCACGACCATGACCGGTGTGTGCGATGAATTGCTAACGGAATTCTCGACCGAATTCAACGACTGTACCCTTGTGCTCGGACGGCAAGGGATTCACAGCGGGGGCTTCTTCAATTTGGATTTCGTTGTCGCGCAGCCGCTTGAAATGCGGACCATCGTGGACGACGAGAACCCCTACTGGAGCAACGTCACCTTCGACTATCCCGAAGCCGCCGACGCCGGCCCGCCCATTTCCGATAAGCGTGCCATCCGTTTCCTCGGTCCCGAGGCCTTTGACGGCGAATTGGCCAACCGACTGAGTGAGAACATCATCGCTGGACTGGGCGAGTGGCCAACGCCGGAGAACATGTCCGAAAACCGTGGCATTATCCTGCCGTCCACCATCGCCAGCGAAGCCCAAGCCAACGTGGGCGACGTGCTCGAATCGCTGAACTTCGTCTACGTCGTGGACGAATCCACCCTGCTTGAGGGCACGGTGACCGAGGACAATTGTGCGGGTGAAATCACGCCGGAAAACAACGAGATGATTTACTGCCGTATGACGATGACCGTCGAAAACCTGACCGTGATGGGCATCTACGAGCCCTGGCCCTTCGGCAACCCGACGCTACCGTTCAACCCCATCTTTTCCACGTGGACCGTGATGGAAGAAACCCAGCGAGCGACCCTGATGGATTACGACCACATGTACCTGGGGGTCACCATTGACCGTGGGGCCCTGCCCACTTCCTCAACCGCCGACGCCGCCGAGTGGCTTGAGAACTTGGGTACCCAAGTGCAGGACGGCACCTACACCGACGAGGAGGTCGAGCTGTACTACACCGATATCATCAGCGGGACCATCACCTTCCTGAACATCTTCCTCGGTTTGATCCAGATTTTCGATTACATCATCATGATTCCCATCGTCTTCCTCTCCATTTCCGTGCTAATCTACGGGCTGGTGCTCTCGCTCGAGCAACGCCGCCGTGAGGTCAGCATCCACCGGGTCATCGGTGCGGACGGGCAGCGCTTGCAGGGCATGGTGCTGCTGGAACTCTTCGTCATGTCCTCGGTGGCGTGGCTCGTCGGCTACCTGCTGGCGCTTCTGGCCGTGCCCATCGTCCTCTCTGCGGTCGGCTTCATGGAGTTCAGAACCGGCGACTTTGACGTCAATCCCACGCTCTCGGTGGGCTCCACCATCTTCACGGCCGTCACCACGCTGGGGCTTGCCTTGCTCTTTGGTCGCAGCCGAGCGCGCCAGTTCATCGAACTTGAAATCGAAGAGGGCGTACGCAAAACCTCGGCCGCTGCCGAACCCAAGCGCTGGCTTCACTGGCTGGCCTTCCTGTTCGGGATGCTTGCCGTGGGCGATACATGGCTGGAGGCCAACGGCAGCGAGGACGGTCTCGTTTCCAACTTCTTCATCGAAGGCCTCATCGGCATCTTCGGGCCCTTTGCCTTGTGGATTGGCGGTGCCTTGCTGCTCGGCCGTATCGGCGCCAAAGGTCCGCAAATCATGCAGGTGCTCTTTGGCCGCACGCCGCTGCTCAAGGATGTCAAGCGCGGCCTCAAGGGTTCTGGCTCGGCTGAATCGGTGAACCGGCTCGCTGTCATCATGCTCTTGACGCTCTCCATCGTGACCCTGGCCGCCGTTCAAGGCTACACCGGGACGCTCGTGGACGAGAAGACCGTGGACGCCACGGTCGGCTCCGACCTCCAAATCACCCTTGAGCAACCCATCGACGAGGCCGCCGCTTTGGCCCTGCTCGGTGAGTTCACCGACGGGAAGACCACGCCGGTCGCCACCAGCGTGTCCGAGTTGACGCTGAGCGATCAAAACGGGGGGGATGCGCTGCAGACCTACGTGTTGTTCGATGGTAACGGCGATGTGCTCAAATGGAGCGAACAAGCCTTGCCCGGTGAAGACATCGGCGCCACGCTCAACGCCTACGCCGCCGGTGGGTTCAGCGCCGGTCCCGACGCTGCCTATTCCCTCGACCTGCCGGGCTCCGACCGCGGTGGGGACGAGAACGAACTCAACGACGTACTGCTCAAGGCCAGCGACGACAAGTCCGAGACCATTACCTTCGTTTGGGAGAAGATCGACTTTGACTTCGCCACCGGCGGTACCGAGGAGCCCGATGTCGAGACGCTCTTCCTTGCCTACACCCTCCTGATGGACAGCGATTGGTCTGACGTGAACCTCGCCAATCAAGACCTCTCGGGGCGCGACATCAGCCGCATTGACCTCTCGGGAAGCAACCTCTCTTACGCCGACTTGGCGGGCGTGAACCTGAGCGAATCCATTCTCTGGGACGCGAACTTGACCGGTGCTGACCTGCGGGGTGCGAACCTGCAGAACACCGTACTGGTGAACTTCATGGGCGGCTCGCTCGAAGGCGCTGACTTGACCGATGCCAACATGGAAGGCATGTTCGGTTTCTTCGACCTCTCCGGGGCCACGCTCACCAACGCGACCTGTCCCGACGGTTCCTCTGCGGACGAAACGGGCTGTTTGTCAGGTCCTTCCCAGATTCCACCGCCGCTGGCTTCGGACCTGTTCTTGGCCGACACGACCGTTCGCATCATCGTCACGCCCTACACCACGAACATGTACTACATGGGCACCCACGAATACATTCCTGGCGTGAGTGCGGCCACCATTTCCTCTGCGCTTATCATCGGTGAGGACGCATGGATTTCCCTCGTCGGTGCCGATGCAGCGACCAATTACACCTCCACGACGTGGATTGTCCGCGTCGACGGCGTGGAAGGCGACGCCCTCGAGTCGCTCGCCTCCCAGGTTTCGGCCGATGCACGGGTCTCCTCGGTGGTTGACTGGTCGAGCACCCACAAGGACGTGGAGCGCAACGGCGGACTGATTTTCGGTACGCCCGGTCTGCTCTCGTTGCAGTTCGTCGTCGCCAGCGTGGCAGCGGTCGCCTCGAGCTTCGTGTTCCTGTCCCTCGTGCTCAGCCAGCGTCAGAAAGAACTGGCGGTGTTGCAGGCGATTGGGGCTTCGCCCAACCAAATCATTCGCCTCGTGCTGTTCGAGATTCTTTCCATCGTGATGGTCTCCATGGCGCTCGGTATCGTGCTTGGTGTTGGTCTGGCGCTGTCGTTCAACGGTTTCTTTGACATCTTCGGCTTCATCTTCCAAATCTTCGGTGGTTCCACCACCACCATCCAACGGACGCTGGTTTACCCGTGGACCCAGATCATCATGGTGTCCTTGGCGGTGTTTGCAGCTGTTGTGGTGGCGTTGTTGGTGACGACACGTCGGGCGCTGAAGGCGGACTTGGCCAGCGTGCTGAAGGGGGAGTGAAGATGAGCGACACGATTCTGCATGCTGACGGCCTCTACCACGTCTACGAATCCAAAGCCGAGGACGGCAACGTCGTGGCGCTTCGTGGTCTTCACATCGACATGAAGGCCGGCGAGGCCATCGCCGTGGTCGGCCCTTCGGGTTCAGGAAAATCCACCCTCATGAAGTGCCTTGGCGGCCTGATGAAACCCAGCGCTGGCTCGGTCAGGTTGTCGGGCAAGAACATGACCCGTTTGACCGGTCAAGAACTGGTTGAACTGCGCCAAAAGACGGTTTCGTTCATCTTCCAGGAAGGAAATCTCCTGCCCGATTTGAACGCCCGAGACAACGTCGCCCAGCCGCTTCGCCACCAAGGTGTGTCGTCGAAGAAAGCCCTCGCTCTGGCCGACGCCATGCTAACACGCCTGGGCATGGGTCACCGCATCAACGCCCTGCCAGCCATGCTGAGCGGCGGTGAGCAGCAACGAGTGGCCATCGCTCGGGCCCTCATCACGCAACCTCGCCTCATTTTGGCAGACGAGCCGACCGGTGCGCTCGACCCGGTCACCAGCCGCGAAGTCCTGGCCCTGTTCAAGGACCTGCACCAAAACGATGGGGTGTCCTTCCTGATCGTGACCCATTCGAAGGAAGTCGCAGCCTTCGCCAACCGCTCGCTTGAATTGCGGGACGGCCGCTTCGTCGCCGAACACGGCGAAGGGGTGGACGTTGAGAACCTCAGTGAGGACCGTGAGTTGATCATCGACGAAACCGGAACCGTCACGCTGCCGCCCGACCTTTTGGTCCGACTTGGTGGTGCGGGTCGCTACACCGTGGGCAACGTCAACAGCGGTTACCTCTCCCTTCAGGGCGAGGCCGTGGAAGCCATGGGGAAGATGGAGCTGGCTTCGGCATGTCCAGCCTGCAAGCACGATTACGGCGAGAGCGACGACCAGGAATGCCCCTCGTGCGGTTCAAGTAGACCGATGGTCGAGGTCAAGGCGTGAAGCGCTGGGTGACCTTGGTCGGCTACTTGGAAGGCTTTTCCTTCCTCATCTTGATGTTCTACGCGATGCCGCTCAAGTACATCGCTGGTGAGCCCGAAATGGTCTCGCTGTTCGGCTCGCTTCACGGCGGTCTGTTCGTGGCTTATGTTGGCCTGCTGCTCATGGGCGTGGGCAAGCACTGGACGAGCACGGCGCTGATTCACGGCTTCATCGCTGCGGTGGTGCCGGCAGGGCCGTTTTTGTTTGAAGGCCTGCTCTCGGGCGGAGAATATGACCCGAAATAATTCGGTATATATTGACTTGTTTTAGGGCAAGACTATAAAGGAGATAACCCATCTCTCTTTAAAAGTGATAAAATGGATGCAAAAAATATACTCAACCCGAAAGGATGGCTCATTGGTGTAGGAATTGTCAACATACTGTTCAGCATCATGAACTACGCCATGGCCGGCGATACCGCCACAGCGGCACTGGAAACAGAATACGGCGCACTCTCAGCGCAAGAACTCGCCATTGCAACTGGCTACGAAGAAGGCTGGGGGATCTTTGGTATTCCTTACGGCATCTTGGCCATCGCTTCCGGTCTCCTCCTCTCCGGCTCTGACCGGGCCAAGATGGCGCTGACCGCCGGTTTGACGTTCATCGTCACCTTCCTCGTCTTGTTGACCGTATCGAACAGCAACGGCTACGAGGTTCCCATGGCACAAGCTGCCCCACTCTTTGTGGTGCTCATCGCGTTGACGGCCTCTGGCTACATGCACATGAACGATGACGAAGCACCTGCTACTGAGGCCTGAAGATGAACGCGCTTGAAAACACCAAACTCTGGCTCATCGTTATCGCCCTCGGTCACACCCTCCTCGGTGTTGGTGGTTCCCTTGCGGAGTACGGTACCGACGAACTCGCCATCATCGGGTTCTTCTCGCTCACCAGCGTCTCGCTCTTCTATGCCGCGTTCATGCTCGAAGGTCAAGCCCAAGCTCGTCTCGCTGCCGTCATTTGCGGCCCCGCCGTTGTCTGGTTCGTGGTTTGTGCTGCCCTTGACCTGCAGATGCTCGGTAACCCAGCCGCTCCTTTCCCTGAGACAATCATGCCGATCGTCCTTTGGGGTCTGCCTGCCCTGTCGGGCGTGATGGGCTGGAACATGGATGACGCCGCACCCGCTGCGGAGGCCTGAACATGGATTGGAAGAACAACGTCCTCAACCCAAAGGGTTGGCTCATCGCCTTCGGTGTCATCTTCCTGTTGTTGGGCACGATGAATTACCTCACCGGAGAAACTTCAGCTGAGACGGCCTACCCGGACCCCACGGACCGTGATGTGTTTTACGAGCAAACGTTCGGCCTCTTCTCGGCGGCTTTTGCCGGCATGGCGTTGACCACAGGCCTGGTCGTCAAGGGTCGACCCTTGTCCATTCTCGCCATGGCCTCCTCGGGCGCGATGATCGTCGTAATGGTTCTGCTTTACATGGCCGGCGAAGCTGTCGATTACGGCTACAACGACCCGATTGTCCTTGGTGTTGTGGTCGCCCTGCTGGCGGCCATGGGAATTTCTGGTTTCCTCCACCTCAACGATGAGGAAGCAGCAGCAGAAGCTTGAGTGGCCTCTTTACTCGGGTATGTAGCGAATTGGGCTGTATTTTGCAGCAATTTCGGTTGCGTCTTGACCGAGCCATGAAGAGCGAAGCGGTTCGTTGGCGACGCTGCCAACAAACTCCTTTCTGCCCTCATCTGAGGATTCTATCCACTCATCCACGCTGTAGACTTCCTTCACCTCGTTCTCGGCGACACACAGCACAGTTCGAACATCCTTGCATCGCTCCATAGCGAGTTTCCACGAACGAGAGGTGGCCAAGTAAAGCTCATCGGGGGTCATACCCTTTCTGTACGACTGGCTGATTTTGATGACGATGATTTCACGAACCATTTGCATCGCCTCAAGCAGCTTTGACACCTTGAGGCCAAAGCACGAGAATGAGCGTCTTGCCACGCGTCTTGGGCGTGTGGGTGGACTCAGGGTCCATCCAAACGATCGAGCCCGTGGGATATGAGCCGTCTTCGTCCCAGACTTCGCCTTCAAGGACGACGTAGCACTCGCCACCCGGATGGCTGTGAGGCATGAAGGCGTCCACCTCAACGTCGGACTGGGCCTCGTAGAGCACGAGCGAGGTTTTCTCCTCACGCTTGAGCTTTCCAAGGCGCACACCGGTGCCGAAATCCTTCCAGGAGATGTTCTCGGCGAGCCATGCCTCGTCGATGTTGAAACTTAGCCAGTCCGCCATGTCGTGCGTGAAGACCATGCTACGGCGAAGCGTAGGACGGACATCATACCTTCGGTGAAGTCACAGGGCTCAAGAAAACCACGAATGGCGCCCGAAGTGGTTGCGAGGCACGGCTTTTCCGGTGGAGGCCACGTACGCAAATCCGCCCACCACGCTGCGCAAATAGCGCTGCATTTTGGGCCGAATCCACAAGCGGTAAGGCAGGAAGGCCACCACGCCCGGCAGGTTGGCCAGCAAGTAGGGATGAACGGTGATGGTCAGTCGAGAACCACCCTCCGAGGTCGCTTCGATGGTCCACACGACGTAGGATTGCGGCCCGCCCTCCTCACCGATGAGCAGGGTGTAGCCTTCTCCGGGGTTCCAGGTTTGGAATTCCCGAACGTACGTGCGGCCGTTGAGGTAGACCAAACGGTCCCGGTGCGTTGTGCCGTCCCACACCAAGGCGTCGTTCTGGTCGCAAAACGGATGCGCATCGTTGAGATTGCCCGGCGCGCTGACGAGCGCCCACAGCTCGTCGGTCGAGCAATCAAACGCCTGCGTGGCGCTGATGGGCGGTGAGGTTGCATTCGGCCCCATGTCGATCACTCCGTGGTCGGTTGCTTGAGTTCGAGGAAGCCAAATTCGCCGTTGTCCACCGCCACCACAAGATCGCCGTTTTGGTTGACGCAAAGGTCTTCACCGGCCCAATCTCCTCCTTCGGGCCCGTAGGTGGCTTCCCATTCCAAGACGCCCGCAGCATCGTACTTCAGCACGTAGACACGCCATGCATCCGAGCATTCTTCGCCGTCGCATGTTGAGTAGCGCCAGTATTCGTCACCCGTACCCGCCACCACGGCCACGCCCCCGTCCTCAAGGGCTTGCAGACCCCAGACTTCGTCGTGAATATAGCGTGCATCAAAGCCTCGGGGATTGCCGTTCTTCGCTTCCCACAGCACGTCACCTTCGGTGCCCACCTTCACGGTGTAGGTGTCCCAGTTTTCGGTACCCGAGAGGGTGTGTCCGGAGAGGTACATCAAGCCGTCCGAGGTCATACCGAACGCAAAGTTGTGGTCAGGCTCGCTGCCGCCGTAGGTTTTGGTCCACTTCACCTCACCCGTGACGTCGGCCCGCAGTAACGCATAATCCTCAGCGCCTTCGGTCAGCCCGGACACGAACAGGTCCCCTTCGTAGGTGGCGATGCGGTAGGCGTGCGCCATGTGGGCCTGGAGTGAACGGTCTGCGATCTGTTCGCCCGACGGCCCAAGGAACATCATGTGGCCTCGACCTTCGGTGAAGAAGGTGTTCTCATCGTCTTCGGCGTTCGTGTAGCCCACCGCCACAAAGCCGTTGGGCGTGGCCACGAGGTGCTCAATGGCGTCGCTGCCGCCGTAGTTGTGGCTTTGCGACCACATCGTGGCTCCGGTGGTTTTGTTCAGTTTGATGAGTGTGCTGTCCTCGTCCAGCGCCCCGACGACCACGTAGGCGTCCGCCACTTCGATGGCGCTGTTGCCCAAGTTGTGGCCTTTGGTGCCCAGTTCTTTTTTCCATTCGAGCGCACCCGTGGCGTTCACCTTGACGACGAGAAGTTTAGCGCCGTTGGGAATGAAGCCGGTTTCACCGATTTGCAGGTAGCCGCCGTCTTCACAGGCGAGGATGAAGTGGCCGTGCGATTCCTCTTGCGACCCGCCGTACGAGGTCATCCAGCCGACGTCCGGTACAGCGCCACCGTGTTCGTTTGAGGCGACGAGAATTTCGCCCTCGCCCTCGTCTTCGCCGAAGCATCCGGCGAGCGAAGCGACCATCAACACGACGCACAGAAGGGCGAAACGATGTTGGTGCACATTCACCACTCGTCGCTGCTCCTTCATGAAACCCGTCCTCAAACCGTGGGTGTCAGCCGGTCTTTCCGCTTCACGTAAAACCACAGCCCTGCAAGCAAGACGACGTTGGGCACGAGGATGACGGGGTCGGACCACCGGGTGCCGTCAACGCCGAAATCGGAGAGGGGGTAGAGCACCGGGGTGGGGAAGAACTGCAGCGTGTGGGTGGGAATATCCAGCAGGATGTTGGAGTACCACGGCAGCCAGAGCAGGAAGGCCATCATCAGGGGTTTGGAGCGGTGTTGCTGTGCAAATTGCGACTCAAAGCGAGAGCCTGAGAATCGGGTGAACATCCACCAGGTCAGGAGCACGGCGACGGTCACGACCACCGCACTGTGGGTGTACCGGTACATGTCCCAGGCGATGGCGGGGAAGTCCGAGGTCACGGTGGTGTCGTCCACGGTGGGGCGCTCGAGGCCGTGCATCGTGGAGTAGACGAAGGACGGGACAAAGGCGAGGAGATCGGGCAGGACGCTCATCGGTCCGGCGACCTTCCAATTGACGTGCTTGCGGGTGATGAGCACGCCCCAGAGCCAGTGGGAGAAGACGTCCATGGTGATTCCTAGCACAAATTCAACATTACAGTTTCTTCAAGTACTGTAGCCTGTCACAAATCGTCATGAAAGAACCGAATGACTTTGTGAGTTTTATCTTTAACGTGGCTGACAAGTCCCTGCGTGGTCCGTTTAGCGCTCGAGAGTACGAAGACGTGATTCTCCCAATGACCGTTCTCCGCCGCATTGATTGTGTCATCCGAGATACTCAGGACGCCGTTCGTGCCAGGCACGCCGAACTCAAAGACCGCATCCAAAACCTTGATGATATTCTGAAGCGGGAATCTGGCTATCCCTTTTACAACGTCTCCCAATTTGATTTTACCCGCCTGCTTGAGGACCCGGCCAACATCGTGGACAACGTTAACACATACATCAACGGCTTTTCATCGAACATGATTGAGATTTTGGAGAACTTCAATTTCCGGGACACACTTCGCAGGCTCGCCAAAAACGACTTGACCTTTCTTGTGTTCCAGCAATTCTCCGAGCTCGATCTTCATTATGAAAAAATCAGCAACCACAACATGGGTTATGTGTTCGAAGAGCTGATTCGAAAATTCAACGAAGAAACCAACGAAAGCCCCGGTGAACACTACACCCCGCGAGAGATTGTCACCTTGATGACACGGCTCATGGTTGAACCCGACGCCGAACGTCTTGGCAAGCCTGGTTTGATTCTTCAAGTTCACGACCCATGCTGTGGCACTGGCGGTATGTTGAGCATCGCCAAGAAGAGCATCCAAGACCTCAATCCAAAAGCCATCGTTGAGGTTTCAGGTCAAGAACTAAACCCCAAGACGTTCGCTATCTCAAAATCCGATATGATGATTTCCGGCGAAAGTGGAAAAGACGCTGAACGCATTCGTCTCGGAAACACGCTCAAAGACGATTTGTTTCCCGGCGAAACCTATCACTACATGATCGCTAATCCACCCTACGGTGTTGACTGGTCAGCGGCCCAGGCAGAGGTAAAGGCTGAACACGAACTCGGTGAACAAGGACGTTTTGCGCCCGGTCTACCTCGTAAATCCGACGGTCAAACTCTGTTCATGCTCCACATGCTGGCCAAAATGAAGAGCGTCAAGAACGGGGGTAGCCGAGTGGCCGTTATCATGAACGGCTCTCCTTTGTTTACTGGGGACGCCAACTCCGGCGAGTCTGAAATTCGACGCTATGTGCTCGAAAACGACCTGCTTGAAACCATCGTGGCTTTGCCCGAACAGATCTTTTACAACACCGGCATTGCCACCTATGCTTGGATTCTCACGAACAGAAAAGAAGAGCGTCGAAAGGGCCACGTCCAACTCATCAATGCCTCAGGTGAAGCGTTTTGGAAACCCATGCGAAAGAGCCTTGGAAACAAGCGTCGAGAGATGAGTGAAGAACACATTGGCAACGTGATGGAAATCTATAGAGCGTTTGAAGACGACACTGATGTGTCTAAAATTTACCCTAACGAATTCTTTGGCTATCGAAAGGTCACTGTCGACCGACCGCTAAAAATGAACTTTCAAGCTTCATCCGACCGCATCGAGCGACTTGACCAAGAGAAGAACTTCACGAAACTCGATGAAGACGAGCAACAGAGCATTGTTCATGTTCTCAACGGCATGAACGACGAGCTCTACACGGACCGGGCGGCGTTCTTGCCCGTCCTCGAAGCAGCGCTCAAGCAAGCAGGGTTGAAACCCAAAGCAGCCCTGAAGAAATCCATCCTCAAAGCACTCGGTGAACGCGACGCCAACGCTGCGGTTTGCACCAACAAGAAGGGCGAGCCCGAACACGATACCGACTCGCGCGATACCGAACGTATCCCGCAAGATGTCCCCATCGAGGCCTACATGGAGAAGGAAGTTTGGCCGCACGTCCCCGATGCTTGGGTCAACGAGAGCGTCACCGACATGACCGACGGTGAGACGGGCAAGGTTGGCTATGAGATCAACTTCAACCGCTATTTCTACGTCTACACGCCGCCCCGTCCATTGGAGGAAATAGAGGGAGAAATTCTCGACCTCCAAGACGACATCAATCGCTTGATGGACGAGCTCTTTGGTGATGAGGAAGACGACGAAGACGACGAAGAAGGCGATTCCGATAACTGATTCTACCACGGAGGGATGAATTTGGTGATTTCGAAGTTAAAACCCTATTTGACTTACAAGCCCTCCAAAACTTTCGCCAAGAGGATACCAGTACACTGGAACGAGTTAGCGTTGAAACACGTTTCATCAATTAACGACGATACGTTGCCGGAAGACACGAATCCTATGCGAGAAATGTGTTATGTCGATATTGGATCTGTGTCGTATGAGGATGGAATCACAGAGTCTAAGGAGATGGTTTTTGAAAAATCTCCCTCCAGAGCAAGGAGATTGGCGAATGATGGTGATGTCATCGTCTCGACGGTCAGAACCTACCTGAAGGCCATATGCAAAATTCACAATCCTAAGCACGAAATGGTTTTTTTAACCGGTTTTGCAGTTGTTCGCCCAGATAATTCATGGAGCAAGGACTCTATTGGAGATTTCATTGTTGCAGATTATTTTGTTGAAAATGTCGTCGCAAACTCTGATGGAGTCAGTTATCCTGCAATCAATGCCTCGGATTTGGGTTGTTTGAAAATAATTCAACCTCCACTAAATGAGCAGGAACGAATAAAAAGATTCCTAAAAACGAAAATTCCTAAATTGAATTCCTCAATATCACCACTAATTGAGCAAATCGAGCGACTTAACGAAAAGCAATCTGCTATCATCACACAAGTTGTCACTGAGGGCCTGAATCCACACGTAGAGATGAAAGATTCAGGAATTGAATGGGTGGGTATGGTTCCCAGTCACTGGAAAATCCAACGAACTGATTGGTTTTTAGAAATGAAGAAAAAACAGGTAATGGCATCAGACCTTGGAGCGAATGTATTTCATTATTCTATCCCCTCCATCCGAGATACTGGAGATGGACAGACTGAACCCTCTGAGGAGGTTGAGAGTTCCAAATTTTTAATTGAAAGGCCAACCCTGTTAGTATCAAAATTAAACCCGATAAAAGGGATGGTCCTTCTCGCCAAAAATAGAGGTATTCCAACTGTTTGTTCATCAGAGTTTGTACCGCTGAATGTAGATGGGTGTTTCCTTGAGTGGGCATTCTACCTCTTCCGCAGTGAAATGACTAGACAGCGTCTTGCTTCCGTTGTGCAATCGGTGACTCCTAGCCATCAAAGAGCAAGGCCAGAAAATATCACTTCGATGTGGCATGCTGTACCTCCTCTTGAGGAACAACGGTCAATCGCTCGTTATCTACACCAAAGATTAGGACAATTCGATGATGTTCGTAGCGCCTTAAATCTCAGAATTGAGAGGTTGAAGGAATACAAAACAGCATTGATTTCGGCAGCCGTCACCGGGCAAATCGACGTCCGAGATTATCCACTCCCGGAGGACACTGCATGACCTCCTCGAAGACCATGGCCGACCTGAAAAAGGCCCGGGTCTTCACGCAAACAGGGCACGGGTTTGAGCTCCATCACCCTTCTATCAAAGGAACCTATCGATGGATGGTTCACGGCTTTCGACATCGTTTGGCCCATCTTCCTGGCTTCGGTCTTCATGAGGAACTGATCGAACATTTCACCCACGATCCCTGCGGTTTGTTCACCGCACGGTCCTACGGTGATCGGGTCTACGAACTCATTGACAAGCTTGGTTTGCCCGACTCGTGCACGCCCGTCTTGTACCTCGAGGTGTACGACATTGTTGATGACGGTACGCTCAAGCCCACCGGTGAGGACTACCTCAACATCAGCCGTGTCGTGAACCGCACTCGCCGTTTCGCTCCACACACCACCGTGCAGCGTGGCCTGCTCCAAGCGGCCAGGCCGTCGCCTGATTTCGCGACCTTGATGAAACCCGTCGGTGGATTTTCTGCATGGTGGATGCCGCTCCCGACCTCTGTATCCTCTGGGCATGCTTCAATCAAATATTGCTTGGACGTTGATGCAGGTCAAGCCAGCGGCGCCCACACCTACGGTTGGTTGGCAAGGGGAGGGCGCAGCATTGAGGTCAAGGGTAACAACAGCTTGTGGATGTCAAGCGGCTCTGCCTTACCAAGTGCCTCAACCACCTCTCCACCTTCAATCACCGATTTACGACTTCGAAGAGCGGGTTTCCTTCTTTTCGAACTTCAACGGCTTGAGCATGATCAATGGGTTTCCGTGCCACAAGATACGGACCAGGTGATCAACCCCTTGGCCATGCCGTTGTTCTTGGATCGGGCCGAGACCGTTCTCGTTGAGCATGTCAAAGAGCACGCCGATGCCATCAAAGGGGTGAGAAAATCGTCATCTTTGCGCACGGGCAAGGAATACCCCATGAACACGTGGTCAAAAAATCATCATCACCGAAACCAGCGATTTAATCGCAACATGACAGGACCTGTTCTCGAGAAGGACATCGAAAAGGTAGCCAGCCGATTGGATGTCTTTATATCGGGTCGGTCAGGTTTGTTGGTGTCGATGATTCCAGAGTTTGGTGAAAGCCTCTCCGGCTCCGTTTGGTAAATTTGGTGATGAATATGCCCGCAAAACACAACGAAGAAGCCTTCGAAAAAGAAATCGTTGCCCAGATGACGGCGTCCGGGGATTGGTTTGAAGGCAGTAACACCAAGTACGATTCAACGCTCTGTCTCTATCCAGAGGCGCTCATTCAATTCATTCAAACCACCCAACTCGACATGTGGGATGAATTGAAGAAAGCGGTAGGCGGCGATGCACGTTCCACGTTCTTGACCCATGTCGCCAAGGAAATCACGCTTCGCGGCACGCTGGCGGTGCTTCGCAACGACGTGGACCTCTACGGATGTCGGTTCCGGCTGGTGTATTTCCAGCCCTCTTCGAGCCGAAACCCGGAATTGGAGGAGAAGTTCAAGCAGAACATCTTGACGGTCGTTCGTCAAATCAAGTACAGCACGACCTCGCAGAACTCCATCGATTTGGGGCTCTTTCTCAACGGTCTCCCCGTCTTCACGTCGGAGTTGAAGAATGAACTCACGGGTCAGGACGTAACCAACGCCGTTCGTCAGTATCGTTTTGACCGTCGCCCAGAAGGCGAGCCCTTCCTCAAATTCGGACGATGCTTGGCCCACTTTGCCGTTGACACTCATCAGGTTCAGGTCACGACTCGACTTTCCGGCAAATCGACCTATTTCATTCCGTTCAACCGTGGAAACCGAGGTGGAGCAGGAAACCCCGCACCCCCCGCTCTTGGCGGTGGGTATGCGACCGATTACCTGTGGCTCAAGGTTTGGTCAAAGGTATCCTTGCTCGATATTCTTCAGCACTTCTTGCACCATGAAAAAACAGGCAAGCGACGCACGAAGGCACTTGGCAAACTCATCTTCCCCCGGTTCCACCAGTTGGACGCCGTTCGCACCCTCATCAATGAGGCATCCAACGACGGCGCGGGCGGAAACTACCTAATCCAACATTCGGCAGGTTCCGGAAAATCCAACACCATCGCCTGGCTCTCACATCGCCTGAGCCAACTCATGGACGAAAAGGACGAGCGGGTGTTTAACGCCATCATCGTTATTTCAGATCGTCGCATCCTCAACAAACAACTCCAGGCCACCGTCAGGGCTTACGAAAAGACACGAGGCCTCGTGGCCAGCATTGAAGGTACTTCAGCCCAATTGAAGGAAGCGCTCGAGTCTGGAAAACAAATCATTGTCACAACCCTTCAGAAATTCCCGGTCATCGTTGACTCTGTCGGAAAACTTCCAGGCAAGCGTTTTGCCCTTCTCATCGATGAGGCTCACTCCTCTCAAGGTGGTTCCATGGCTCAGTCCACGGTCAAGGTATTGACTCAAGACGGCGAGGAAAAAGAGGACCGGGATTACGAAGACCTCATTCACGACGAGATTGCTGCTCGTGGCAAGCAAGAGAACATCAGCGTCTTTGCCTTCACTGCCACGCCGAAATCGAAGACGCTCGAATTGTTCGGACGAAAACTTCCCGATAACCGCTTTTCAGCGCACAGCCTGTACTCCATGCGGCAAGCCATTGAGGAAGGCTTCATTCTCGACGTGCTGCAGAACTACACCACCTACGCCACCTATTGGAAGCTGAACAAAGACGAGGACGATGACCCCGAGGTCGAATCCAGAAAGGCCAAGGCGATTTTGCGACGCTATGTGCTTGAACACCCGGAGACTGTTCGCAACAAAGTGGACGTCATCATGAGCCATTTTTGTGAGAACTCCGTCGGACGTATCCAGGGCCAAGCCAAAGCCATGATCGTGACGTCATCTCGAAAGAACGCCGTCAAGTACCGTCTCGCAGTCGATGCATGGTTAAAGGAAAACCCGAAACCCTTCAAGGCCCTTGTTGCCTTTACGGATACCATTTCCATCGACGGCAAGGACTACACGGAAGCCAACATGAACGGCTTTGGAGACGGGAAAACAGCGAGCAAGTTTGACGAGGATGAATACCGTATTATGATCGTCGCCAACAAATATCAAACCGGCTTCGACCAACCCTTGCTCCACACCATGTACGTTGACAAGAAATTGGGTGGCGTGAACGCCGTCCAGACTCTGTCGCGTCTCAACCGTGTGGCGCCCGGGAAAGAGGAAACCTTCGTTCTTGATTTTGCCAATGATGCCGAAACCATTCAGTCGGCCTTCCAAGATTACTATGAGCGAACCCTACTCGAAAGTCCATCAGACCCCGCTGCCATCTACCAGCGCAAGCGAGATATCCTCGATGAGGACGTGTACACCGAAACGGACGCTGAAGCCTTTTGTCGAATTCTCTTTGACGATACCAAAGGCCATCCCGAACTGGTGGCCTTTCTTTCTCAAAAGGTCCAGCACTTCGTTGATACCATCGACACCGAGGAAGAAAAGGCCGAGTTCAGGAAGATGCTTCGCTCTTTCTACCGCGGGTACGGCTTCCTTGCTCGAGTCATGACCTTCAAAGACCAAAAATTGGAGGAATTCTACCACTTCACTCGCCATATCGCTCGTTTGCTTCCCGTGCAAGGGACAGAGTTGCCCACGTTCATTCAGGATATGGTGAACATTGACTCGCTACGAATCACCCAGACCTCCGAAGGCGATATCTCGCTTATCAAAAAGGAAGCTGAACTGAAGTCTCGAGCGGTCGAGGACATCACGGGTGCAGGTGAGGAAGACTTGGACTCGCTTTCCGCCATAATCGAGACACTGAACGACACCTACGGGGCAGACTTGACGGACGAAGACAAGCTGTTCTTGGGCGCTCTCATCGACACACTCCACGCTGACGAAAATCTTGAGACGGTGTTCAAGGTCAATCCCCCCGAAAACGTGAAGTCGGTCTTTACTGAACGCCTGACCGAGAGCATGATTGACAAGGTCAACACGCACCAAGCCTTTGCTGATCGTTTCTTCAACGACGACCATTTCCAGCAAGATGTCATCGCTTTAATGATGGACCAAGTGCAACGTGGGTTTGACTTGACCGATGAGAAGCGGATCTTGCAAATGATTGCCCAAGGTGAATCAACCACCCTTGAATTCAAAGCTACCATACGCTACAACCTCAAAGAGAAAAAGAAGAAAGACAAAGCGGTCGAACATCAAATCGTCAAATCGGTGTGCGCGTTCCTCAACTCCCGATTTGGCGGTCATCTGCTCATCGGTGTTGACGACCGGGGCACAGCCCACGGCATCGAAGTCGATGGCTTTGGCAACGAGGACAAAGCCTTGCTCCACATTGGCAACATCATCCGGAGAGACATCGGGCGGGTCTTTGTCGCCCAGTGCAACATGCGTGTGGTCATGGTTGAGGAGAAGCCCATCGTTTGGATTCACGTGAAGCCCAGTTTGTTTGGTCCTGCCTGGTACGGCAGCGGTGAAGACCGCGCTTTCTATGTCCGTGAGGGCGCGAGTTCTCCAAAATACAGCCTTGAGGATGCTCAGAAGTACATCGAAGGCGTGTTTGACCTGGAAGAAGAGGAATGAGGATTCTCGATGGAGACCCATCACGTCGTTCCCATTGAACTCAATCAGCGGTTGAGTAAATCTCGATGGGAGAAACTGGCCAAGCAAAACCCGAAGCGATGGAGAAAGACGCCAGTCATCACCATTGCGCACTTGACTTCAGAGACAAGGGTTAATGCCTATCTCGCTGGAGATTTTTCGAGCAGTTCCAGCGGTTGGAACAGCAAAGGAAAATCAGTCATGAAGGATTATTATCGCTCTTTTGAGAGTAAAATTGAGGCCTACCGATATGCAGAGGATTTGGTGGAAGAATTACGCAACAAGCATTGGCGTGTGTTCTACGATGACCCGCCGAATCGCCGAGTGTACATTCTTCGGTTGAAGAGACGTGTTTGGGAGGAGAAACCATCATTTGCCAAAGAAAACGGAGGAAAGAAAAGCGACTGGACGGACTTTCTCTACGTGGGAGAAACGGAGAAAACCGTTGAAGAAAGGTACAAGATTCACACTGTGAAGGTTGGTGGGAAACGCCACAAATATTCCTCGGAAATCGTACACAAGCATCCCAATGGTATTGCTCATGATCTCATGGAGGAGTTGGGTGATGCCCTCTATCGACAAGCTGGGGCGCTTGAGAAGGAACGAGATGTAGCGCTCGAATTGAGAAAGCGAGGTTATGCCACATGGTTCAATTAAACAGTCCGTACCCATTGCGTTATCCCTTATTATTGAGTAGGGACAAACGCCTTAGTGTTCATAGTCCACTTGCGCTTAGCATGTACGATTCGCATGGTGATTCGACTTCGAGGTGAGGCATAATGTCGGCTTCGAAGCAACAATCAGGCATCGAATGGATTGGTTTGGTTCCAAGTCATTGGAAAATAGTTCCTTTCAAGTTCTGTTATACTAGTTCAAATGCAGGAGAAGTTATTGATAAAAGTCATTGGCATTATGGAAATGAATTATTGTACACTTGTCAGAGAACGCCTATGAAATCTTCATTTTCTGAATTTCCTTTGATAAAGAGAACAACTTCAAATGACTTGTTATTGACCAGAAATGGAACTCCATATGTACATTTACCCATTAATAATTCGATTTACAGCAATGTCGTGCAAAGAGTGAAACTAAACCGAGATATAAATCGCGAATACGCTGGATACATGCTTGGAAGTGCAGCAAAACAGTTACGTGGTTTTGGAGATATCATTGAAAGTTTTAATATGGGAACTTGGAATGGAACTATCTTTTTGATACCTCCAATAAACGAGCAATTACATTTGGTAAGATACATTGGGAATAAAACTACTCTGATTGATAGTAAAATTAGCAATTTAGAAAAATTATTTTTGCTATTAGAAGAAAAACGCTCAACCCTCATCACAAATGCCGTTACCAAGGGCCTTAATCTAGATGTGTCAATGAAAGATACGTCTGTGGAATGGCTTTCAGAAATACCAGTTCATTGGCAAGACGGTATTGTGAAACGGTTTTACAAGGTCGATCTCGGGAAAATGCTGGATTCAAAAAAACAAACCGGCGATTATAAACCATATCTGCGTGCTGCTAATATTCACTGGGATGAAATTAAGTTGGACAATGTTAATCAAATGGGCTTTACAAAAAAGCAGCAGTCTCACTATCGATTAAAGAAAGGGGACTTGTTGGTGACAGAAGGTGGCCATACTGTGGGGCGTTCAGCCATTTGGTACGAAGATTCCGAGTGCTATTTCCAAAATTCTCTTAATCGAGTTAGGGCCAAATCGTCTTCTGAAGAAAAATATCTACATTACATTATGTTTCATTTGAAATTATCAGGTTATGTAAACATGATATCAGATTCGGCAACATTCGCTCATTTAACTAAAGAAAAACTTGAAGCATTGACCATTCCAATGCCTCCTATTGAAGAGCAAAAAAAGATTATTTTCTATCTCGATGACTTTTGTAAAAAAGTAGATTCATCTAAATTAATCATAGAAAAGCAGATTGCTCATCTCAGGGAATTTCGAACAGAATTAATTTCAGCAGTAGTTACGGGAAAAATCGACGTTCGTTCGCTCTAATCCCATTCAACCGCATCGTGGTAAGGTTCAGTACCCCACCATTCAGGCTTCTCAAACATGTTGCGAGTTTCATGAAATTGATAACGACATGTTCGAAGCACCATATTCGATGTCCATGAGCCACCTAACTTACCTGTTAGACCCATCTCAACAAGGTGTTTGGCAATCTTGTTGCCTGACCAATTCTGCTTGAAGTGTCTGAACCGCATGTAGTCGATGGCATCTTGTTCGGCCCAATTCGGAATGATGTCGCCACCATCTCTGTTCCAACCAAAGATTGGACCTGTAAACACCTTGGCGTTATCTTTGAGGTGCTTCATGGCAATCCTTGTTCTCTCTGAAATCTGTCCACGTTCCAATTCTGCGAGGCTTGCGATGGTGGTGAGAAAGAATCTGCCCATTGATGTTGAAGTATCCAATGTTCCTCCGTCTTGGTCGAGAATATGGATGTCAACTCCGATGCCTCGCAACTCATCAACAGAGCCTAAACAGTCCTGCACATCTCTAAACAACCTATCCATCTTCAGGGCGAGCAAATGACCAACTCGTTCCTGATAGATGGTTTCACGCATGGCTCGACCTGCTGGTCTTGACCACAAGTGGATTGCAGCAGAAATTCCATCATCAATGTAAATGTCATCAGGGTCAAGGTCTAATCCTCTAAATTCTGCGTAAGCAAGCAGACGTTCTACTTGCGCATCGAGGCTTACGCCCTCTTCTGCTTGACGCTTCGAGGATACTCGAGCGTAAGCAACAGCTCTTGATTTGTTTTTTTTGTTATTTCCAAACACGCTAGATGTTCTAGATTTTTTACTATTTGAATGCGCACTTTCATTGCTAGGGGTTGTCCATACCCTTGTTGACTTAGGTTCAACAGTGGTTTGAGCAGGGGTTTCAGAGGTCTGGATTGTTTGAACAAGGGGTCCGGTCATGGACTACCCCCTGAGTAAGTAAATTGGTTGAAATTGGGTAAGGACACACTGTGCCGAGTGTCATTTTTGCGTTTGGTTGAAGTGTAAGTGGCCGATGTCGGTGTGAAGCAGTATGGCCGCAAGCCCCCTCCAACTCCCCGCGTTTCCTCCGGCAGGTCCGTGGGAAGCCTACGTGGTGTTCGTGCTCTGGCTGCCCTTCATCTTCCGCTTGCTCATCCTCGCCCAACCGATGCGTGAAACCATCAACAAGCTCTCGCAGCACCCCAGTTTAATTTAGGAGGTTCTCCAACCCCCTATCATGGAAAAACGCCGCCGAGACCTTCCGGTGACGCTCTATCGAATTCTGCTCTACCTCTCCCGCATGCGTGAGCGAGAGGACGACGCCCGCCGTCTGATGCGCATTGAACGGGCGGTCGGCGTGGAACGCAAGGAGCTACGGCTCCACTTGCAGCGCATGCATGAAGCCGGCTACATCCACATCGATGAACGAGATTCGCGTGGTCGTGGCGGTCATCCCGTACTGGTTTACTCCATTTCCGAAAACGGACGAACCCTGCGGTCGGACATTGGACGCTGGATCGACCTCAGTGTGCGGATGGGGTACTATCCTGACGATTTCTTCTATCTCCCGAGCGACCAATGATAGCGGGTAATTTATACCGGTATAATTTCCCTCGTCGCCTTATGTACCCCTGCACTATCCCCAAACCATGTCAGGCAAGAAAGCGGTGGACAAGGTCTCCAAAGGCCTCACCTCTCTCATCGATGAGTTTTCATCGGCGGTCAAAGAGATGGTGAACGCTGGCGAAGAGACCGTGGTTCACCTGGCTGTTGGTTCGAGTCGAGTCATCAAAGCGGCGGTTGACGCCACGGGTGAAGTGACGAAGATCACGGTCGAGACCGCCAGCAACGTCGTCGGTTCAGTGACCGGTGGCGTCGTTAAAGCGGTCAGCCCGAAGGCCCGGCAAGAAAACCTAGAGGAGGAATAAGAAATGGTATACAGATTGTTGATGACAACCGTCGTCATTGGAATGGCCGGCGTCGCAGTAGGCATGATGGACAGCACGTTCAAGCATTACTACCGCAAGTACGCAGATTATGAAGACATGAAGAACACCGGTGTCCAAGAGGTCACCTTTGTTGGCGAAGTTGAGGTGGAAGAATGATTCCCCAACTGTTGTTCGGTGTCGGCGCTGTTGCACTGACGTTTGAGATCGTATCAGGAGCTGCCGCTGCCGGTGCAGGCTACGGCCTGGGTCGAAAGTACGGTCGAAAGCTCTGTGAAGCTATGGACAAGGTTGAGTCGTCCATGGTTGACACGGTCACCAAGTTCCGTCAGTGAAACGTTGATGTTGAACCGGGGAATGGAGAACCGTGGTTGAGCCGCTCCAGCTTCCAGAGATTCCTCCAGACGGGCCGTGGTCGGCCTATGTTCTGGTCGTCATTTGGTTGCCGCTGCTCTTTCGCATCCTGTTTCTGCTGTTCCCGTTTCGACGAGCGCTTGCACGGCTGGTTCCGCACACCAAATGGGCGCTGAAAGCCCTGCGAGAACTGCCCATCAGGGGCATTGGTTTGTTGGTGGCGAACGAAATCATCGCCTTCACCATCCCGCCGCTGGTCGTGGTCACACTACGGCTGTTTCTCGATCCAATCGGATGGCGAACGTGGTCGGAGGTTCCTGCAACAGGTCTCGCGTTCTTGGCGCTTCTCGTCATCGTCTGGTTGATGCTCGATTTCCTACGGATTGCACGAGTTCGGCGCATGCTCAAGGCCATTGAGAAGCACGACATCGAAAAGATGCAAAAGTTGGCCGATGCGGGTATGAAAACCCGAAAGTGGCTTCGCAGATTTTCTGGCCAGGACAAGAAAAAGAAGGGAGAAGGTACGCCCGACCCCGGAACCGCTATTGCGACATCTTCTGCGAAGCGCTGGGGTCGGCGCGTCTTGTTGACCCGCAAAATCACGCCAGCAGGTCTTCTCGGTAGCGTTGCGCTCAGTGCTTCGGTTCAGTTGGCGAAAACAGGTGCTGGAAAACTTTCGGACGCTGTCGACAATCGGCTCCAGAAGGAATTCGACAACATTGCCCAAACCAACACCAAAACCTTGCTCGTGCTTTTGATTCGTGATTTGTTGATGGGAGTGCTTCCCATTGTTGCGCTGGCTGCTCTTCCAGTCATGTTCTGAGGGAAGCGCCACCTTCATGCCCTGCCTTCGTGTGGACGGTTTGAGGCACCTGCATGTCCCTGCTCATCCTGATGCGCCACGGCCAATCGATGTGGAACGCCGCGGGGCTCTTCACCGGCTGGGTGGACGTTCCCCTGACCCCCAAAGGCATTGACGAAGCCCGAGACGGCGGTCGTGCCATCGCCCACCTCCCGATTGACGAAGTCCACGTCTCCACCCTCATCCGAGCGCAAATGACAGCGATGATCGCCCTGTCTGAGCACGGCAGCGGCAAAACACCGGTCTTCCAGTATCCCACCGAAGTGGAGGAGGGGATGTCGGAAAACGAAACCCGCATGCGAGAATGGGCTCAAATCCGTGGCGACGCGGGCCAGGACAACTTGCTGCCCGTTCACGTCGCCTGGCAGCTCAACGAGCGCATGTACGGCGACCTTCAGGGCCTGAACAAGGACGCGACCCGCGAGAAGTACGGGGCCGAGCAAGTCCACATTTGGCGGCGCTCCTACGATGTGCCACCGCCCAACGGTGAGTCCCTTGAGTTGACGGCTGCTCGCACGATTCCCTACCTTGAGTCCACGCTGATTCCCGCCATTGACGGGGGCAAGAACGTCTTCGTCGCCGCCCACGGCAACTCGCTTCGCAGCATCATCATGCACCTTGACGGACTCTCGAAGGAAGAGGTGCTCGGCTTGGAAGTCCCGACGGGCGTGCCCATCGTCTACGAGCGCACCGAGGCCGGTTGGCAGCGAAAGGACGACCTCTGAGGTCCGCCGGGCCGCCAAGCCCATAACCGGTGCGTGCACAACGACGGTCATGGACAAGAAGCAAATCGGCACGCTCGCCATGCAGGTGAACCTCTGGGCTTCGGTTGGTTACGGCCTGATGCTCCTGCTCGTACCCGACGTGTTTTGCGACCTGCTCAAGGCCGAAGCGGTCAACACGGCGTGGTTGCGCACCATCGGCGCGGCCCTCATCGGGACCAATGTTGTCGGTTCGTGGCTCTGGCTGAAATCGCCTGGCATCGACATGGGCAAGGTGCAGTTTGCCACAGCAGCTCTCGAGGCTGCCGCCATGGCCACCTCGCTGATGCTGGATGAATTCACGGCTCAGAACCTCTGGATGGTCCAAGCATCGGTTGTGCTGGCCGTCATCGTCGCCGCCGGACTCTATCCAACCACCCAAGACGAGACCTACACGACGGCTTGAGCCTGCGGTGCCTTTTTCGTGGTCCTCGTGAACCCAGCATCATGACCCACCCGTGGCGCTTTGACGGCTTCCCCGGAAGGGTGCTGTGGGTGGATTTGACCGCCGGGACCTGCGAGGCCCGCGATATCCCCCACGCGTGGTGTTTGCAGCACATGGGCGGCAAAGCCCTCGCCACCAAACTCCTCGTTGAATGGGATACCACCGACTACGATGCGGCCACGGCCAATCAGCACCCCATCATCGGGCGCATGGACACGGCCTCGCATCCCACGACGCCTTTGCTGTTCATGACCGGGCCCTATCAGGGCTCAAAAGTCGGCTCCTCAGGGCGCGCCGTCGTGGTGACCCGCTCCCCACTCACCGAGTGCTACATCGACACCTACATCGGCGGTAACATCGGCCACGACCTTCGAAAAGCGGGCTGGGACGGGCTGTTCATCACCGGCGCCAGCGATTCGTGGGTTCGCCTCGAGATCATCGACGCCTCCGCCACTCTCCATCCCGCCGACGACCTCGTGGGGAAGACGACCTGGGAGGTCGAGCAGGCGCTTGACGACCTTGGCGAATGCCTCTCCATCGGGCCTGCAGGCGAAAACGGCATTCGCATCGCTTCGCCCCTGACCGCCGGCCGTCGTGCGGCCGGTCGTGGCGGTACGGGGGCTTCCTTCGGTTTCAAGCGCCTCAAAGCGGTCACCGTCAAAGCCAGCAAGGAAGCGGCCGCCGGCATGCGCTACGCCGGGGACTTCTCGCTGGCCGACGCCATCAAGGAACAGCGGAAGGAAATGGGTAAGCGGCGCAAATACGGCGACCCGTTCTACGCGTTTGGCACCAGCCGCGGTCCGCTCTATGCGGCGGAAAACGGTCGGATGCCCACGGCGAACTACTCGTCCACCGACGCACAAATCCCCGACCTCTCAGCGCTCAAAGTCGGCGGCGGTGCGGGCGGTCAAACCGCTGAAGCCGTGACCGAGGGAGCCATCGTCGTGCCCGTGGTGTCAGCGATGGACACCCACGAACTCTCGGGCGAACACTGGCACGAATCCCTGCCCGATGCCAAGCAGTCGGGCTGTTGTGCGCCCTGCCCCATTGCGTGCGAGGCGGCCGACCGCCCCACCGTGGACGGCGTGAAGATGCGCGGTCGTCCCGTCCACGTGAATCGCGTGGACCGGCCGGAATACGAGACGCTGGCGATGCTGGGGTCCAACCTCGGCATCGGCTCGAGCCTGGACGTGATGGACGGGAACGATGCGTGCAATCGCCTCGGCATCGACACCATCTCGGGCGGGGCGGCGCTTTCGCTGATGTGCGAAGTCGCTCAGCGAGGCTGGATGCCTGAGGACTGGGCCGACCACTTCCACGCGCCCTTCGCTTTCGGTACGTTCGCAGAGGGCGACGTCGTGCCGTGGGCCTTTGGCATTCCTGAACTGCCGCCCCTCGCTCTGCATCTGCTCGCTCACGCCACGCCCGGCGACGGGACGCTGTTCGGCACACTGACCGCAGGCGCCGTGGCCGCCAGCGAACACATCGAGGCGTTGACGGGCCATCCAACCACTCGCCTGACCGCCCACTGCAAGGGCCTGGATTTGCCAGCGTGGGACCCGCGAGGCAAGCGAGGCAACGCCATGGCCTACATGACGGCCAACGTGGGTGCATCCCACATGCGAGCGGGTTACAAAGCGCCCACCGGGCTGCCCAACCGCTCGGCCGTGGATTTGATGGAGGAGCTTGTGGACAGCCAGCACAGCATCGTCATTCGTGATTCGATGATCCTCTGTGCCTTTGCCAAAGGGGCGACGCCTGACGACGTGATGGTGCAAGCATGGAAGGCCACCACCGGCGAGGATTGCACGTGGGACGACTTGATGCAGCGGGCCAAGGCGCAGTGGGACCAAGCACGTCGATGGAACGTGGAACACTGGCAGCGTCAAGGCAAGTCGGCAGCCCAGGAGGACCTGCTCTCGTGGCGACTTCGTAAGGAACCGATTCCAAGCGGCGTGGCGGCGGGGATGGTCTCCTTTGTCGACGATGAGGACGAAGCGGCGTGCATGGCGGCCTACTACGAACATCGCGGATGGACGTCCGACGGACGGCCCCTTTCGGCGTAGTGGTTCACATACGGATGTTCAAAAACAACATCGCTTCCTAACGAAGCATGGCCGAGCGCAGCCGCCGTCGAACGGTCATCATCACCGTCCTGCTGGTGCTCTCCCCGTGGCTCGTGGTCCAGGGATGGATTCTTGTCGACGCCCGGCCGGTCACCCACACGAGCATGCCCACGTGCCCGGACAACATGATGAACTGCGCCTCGCTTTCCTCCTCCGGCACCTACCGCATGGACGCTGCCTTGCTGACCACCGTGGAAGCCAACGTCTCCGAAGTGTGGGGAGCGTGGGCCACGTGGGTTGATGACGAAGGCCTCAACGAGGTGCTCGAAGACATCGAGGACGACGGTGTTCACTTTGCTCACGCCGTGGCCATCACGCCCTTTTGGCGCTTCCCCGATGACGTCGTGGTTCAGTTTGAGCCGGTGGGCGAGGACACGGTCATCGCCCTGTACTCGTCGTCGAGGTTAGGCTACAGCGATTTGGGCGTGAATCCGGAACGACTCGAGGGCCTGCATGCTGCGCTCGTGGCGGTTCAAGCCAGCAGTTGAGCAGCGGCTTTGTCCCAACCGTAAGGCAAGCCCTCGTCGTCAACGAAGACGATGTTGACGCCCACGCCGGATTTGTGGAAGCCGATGAGCTGGATTTCGTGAATGGCGTGGCCGCTGGGTGCTCGACCGAGCACCGGAAGGGCGTGACGTGCGAAGAAAGAGCGTTTGCGCGGTTTCTTTTCCTCGCTGGATTTCAGGGTGCGCCGGGTGCCCTCCACGTCGTCGAACCATGGCAGCGGGCCTTCGGGTGAGAAACGTAGCCCGAGGATCATGTCGATGCCTTGGGTTTCCTGCGCCGCATCGGCGTCGGCACCGCTGGGGATGGCCGGCGCGTTTGGGTGCGTGTGGAGCCAATGCGTGAAACGACCCGCACGAGAACCGCGGTCGGCCGAGAACATGTCGTCGGTCCAGTCTTCGGGCAGGTGGTGAACGGAATAGGAATCACCACGGTTGACGATGTGGGCTTCCTTGATGACGTAGCCCTGGCCTTGAAACAGCCGCGAGTGGACGTCGTCACCTTCGAAATACGACTCCACCTCCGCCCGGTGGGGGCGCTCGGCGTCGATGTCAATGCCGACCAAAATTTCGTCGGGAAGGGCTTGGAGCGCCCACCAAACGAGGGACTGGAACACCTCTCCAGGCATGTGAACTTGGGCGAGGTAGCCGGCGCGTTGGGCGTAAGAATCGCGGTTGTAGGAGGTCATGAGGTCCTCCAACCACGCCTCGACCATGTTTTTCCCAAGACCCCGCCTATCAAAAGACCCGCGAAGGACAATCTTTGAAGAAGTGTCCCTCCTGTGTCGCACCATGGCGAAGAAGAAAAAGGGTGGGTTTGGTCGGTTCCTCGGGGCCATCACCGGCACACCTTACGAGCGCCTGCTGAAGCAAATCGACAAACTCGTTGACCAGTACGACGAGGACGATGACGAATTGGCCAACCAACTCGAGGCCATGGTCGATCAGGCTGGCGATGCCTACGAAGAGGAAAGCATCGACGAGGAGGAGCACGACCTTGTCATCGAAGCCATTGAAGAGGTGGACCCCGAGGGGCGAGTGTTCGGTAAACTTGGTTCGGATGAAGACGAGTTTTACGATGGCGAAGTCCCCAACGCTCCTGAGCTCAAGCGGGAAAAGCGAGCCAACCTCGATGATTTGATGAAAGCCAAGGGCGATGAATTCACCGGCAGTTTCGGCCGAGAAGAATTTGAGGAGTTCCGCGAGCGGATGACGGATGAATTCTACGAAGAGTCGGACAACGCCATCCGCCAAGGCGACCACGAAGCCAAGATCCGGACGTCCAACCGTGTCTTCGGTGGTGCTGAGGAAGACGTTGACGACGCCAAGCGCCGCATTGCCGAGGAAACCGGCATGGCCAACCCCGCCGCTCAGCCCGAAGAGGAGGAGCTTGAAGATGAGGAGAACGACGGCAACTATTCCATCGACGAAGACGGTGTGGAATGGTTCGAGGACGAGGACGGCTACTGGTGGTACCGAGAAGAAGGTCAAACCGAGTGGCAGCCCTACGACGAAGAATGAGAAAACCCTCCACATGCGCAAGCGCATTCGGCACGCCGACGTAGGAGAATGAAACCGCTGCATCAAGCGGACCAGAGGTCGGAGGCTGAGTGGTGTCTCTAAAGCGCATGATGCGTCGTTACGAGCTCGAAACGTTCCCCCATCCGTAGTTCACGATGAGGTTTGAAAGGCATACGGGTTGTCCTTCACCTGCCGCCGGAACAGGACGATTCTGCTGACCCAAAACGCCAACGCCAGCCCACCCAGAAGCGCATTCCACCGGATGAGCAGGCTCATGCCCCACAAGCCGAAGTAGAACAGGCAGCAAGCGAACAGAAGCGCCAACAAGTACACTGGAGCCATGTTGATTCGGGGGTCAAGGAACGAGTAGATGTAATACCCTCGCGACAGCCGTGCGTAGACGTAGGAAAACAACACGTAGACGATGCCAAAGTAAACGGGAAAAATTCCGAATTCCCAGTTGAGGTGTGCTTGGACCAACCACAAGTCAACGGCGAGGAAAATCGCGGTGTAGTTGTGCATCACGAGTTCGTAATTTTTGAAGAACGTGCCGAACGGTCGCTGCTGTGCGATTTCTTCGGGGATGATCACGTATCGAACGACCGTGGCCGTGATGAAGGCTGCACCGTAAGCGATGGGCATCAGGACGACGGTCAACGTGTCCAGCAATGCAGGAATTTCGATGTTGAACACGGTCATCCAGGTGGCCGTGCCTGCGACAAAAAAAGCCGTTCCAAACACCATCAACGTCCAGCTGCTGAACGTGCCGATTCGCTCAAACCCTGTGGTGTGAATCATGGCTTCTTCACTCGTTTCATGAAGCACGACAAACATACGGCCCGGTTCCGGGTTTCGAATCATCCAGAACACGACGGTGTGGAAGGCAAGGTAGGCACAGGCATACCTGAACACTCCAACGAGTGCCATGGGCAGCGCCGAGGTCTGAAACGACCGACCCGATTCAGCGATCATTTCGCTCAGTTCAAACACGAAAAAGAAGGCCACGGAAAGCAATGTGATCGTCAACGCACACAGCAAGGAGACGAAGGTTCTGTCCGGTCCCTCGGTCGTGGATGCTTGTTCCATGGGTGCACCTCACTCCTGATCGTTCTGAACAACGCCCTCGCCGGACGTGGTCACATCGTGCCACAGGGCCAGCCCCGCCACATCAAATTTGACGACGCCGATGTCAGCACCAAGCCTCACCATGGCGTCGTTTTTGGAGGCCGCACTGGACATCGCCACGATGGTGGTCGGCCGAGGTATCTGCGAAGCCAACAGCGCCTCAAGCACCTCATGGCCGCTTTGCGGCGGCATGTAGTGGTCGAGCAAGAGGACATCGGGTTGGAATCGCCTGATGTGGTCGAGGGCGTCGGACGAGTTCCAACGCTGTTCGATCACGAGGTCCTCGGTGTTCACCCCTCCAGCGACGAGGATGGCTTCGATGTCATAATGATCTTCAAAGGCCAGCACGCGCATGCCTTGGCCTCATGAGGGAATGGGTTGCTGCTCCCACCACGGCGGGGCGAGGAACCAGCGGTCGTCGTCGTCGGGGCGGTCGATGAGCGGCAAACTGAGGGTGGACGACGCATCAAAGTTCACGTTCATGCCGATGGCAGCACACGGGCTTGGGAGATAGTCTTCTCCAGTCTCGGTCAAGACGATCTCGATGACGGCTCCGGCGTTGAGGTCAACGTCCATTGGATTGAATTCCATCAGCATGGTGTAGGCCGAAAACGGCGTGGTGGTCTTGGCTTCGTAACCCCCGTCGCGGTAGCGCACGTCCATCGTTGCGTGGCCCACTCGCAGTCCGTCGGCATACATGGTGGCGAAGACTTGCCCGCCGTTGCAGGCCAACGTGTTCACAGAGAGGTGAAGGGTGGGCATGCCCGAGATGTGGGTGTCCTCTTCCAAAGCAGGGAGCGTGAAACTCTGTTGATTGTTCGTGTTCACCGTCCCACCGCTGCCTTCTACGCTGTCCAACGCTACGGGCCACCAGGTCATGTCTTCGGGAGGCCATGTTTCCTCAACGTGCCACTTCCCGTCGTGGGTTTGCATTTGCACCATTGGTTCAGGCTCTTCGCCGATGTCCTTGAGGTAGTAGTTGAACCAGCCGTAGAGTTCCACAGCCCAGTCCATGCGACTCATGTTCGGGTAGGCTTCTGCACCATAGCCGCTGCCCATTTCGCTGTGGCGGTCCGGCTGGTCGGGATAGTTGTGCGCCCACTGACCTGCGATGGCCCGGGCGTTGATGCCCGCGTCGGTCATGAGTTGGTAGGTCGGGAAGGCGTGGTAGGGATCGACGTTCCAGTCCTGCATCCCCCAGACCAAGTAGACGCTGCCTTCGTAGTTGGCGAGCACGTCAGGGAGGTGACGTCGCTCGTCCCAGTAATCGTTCCACTCTGCACCGCCAAATTCAGCCCCAGCCCAGGTGGTCAGGGGGTTGAGCGGGCCGATGACATCGTCGGTGCACATGCGCATATCGTCGGTGGTCGCATCGGCGGTGGCACCTTCGTAAAGTGCGTCATAAAGCATGGCTCTCGTCTCAGAGGAGCCGTTTCTATAGAACATTTCTTGCACCCCGATGGAGCCTGAAATCGGGACGATGGTCTTGAGGTAGGGCGAGGGTTGTTGGGCGGCTTCCCAGTTGGTGGTGCCCGCGTACGACTTCCCCATCAAGCCGACATTGCCGTTGGACCATTCCTGTTCGCCAAGCCAGTCGACGACAGCTTGAATCCCGGTTTGTTCGCCGAGTCCCTTGACGTCCTGGCAGTGGGTTGACTGACCTGTTCCGAAGGTCGAGGCTTGAGCCAACGCATACCCGTGGGGCACAAAGGTGTCGTAGACCCACTTGCCCACGCCACCGTCGGGCACCGTGTTGGGGGAGGAATCGTCGCCCGCCACACCTTCGCCGCCAAAGTCGTAGTACGGGTGAATGGTCATGATGACCGGAATCTTCGTTCCCTCGGGCACATCGGGCAGCCAAAGCGCAACGTGCATCAACGCATCACCGGGGAAACCGGCGTCTTGTTCGCTGGCAGGAAGGTCAACTTCGACGAAATGTTCCTCGTATGGCAAGGCTTCGTAGGTGCCGTTTTCGGGAAGTTGGGCGCGCAAGGTGTCCATGGGCAAATCCATGGTGTGGCGGAGATGAAGCGGCGTGTTCCACCATTCGGTTGCGTAGTCCGTGGATTCTTCCATCGCCTGATTGACCGAGGACCCGATGGTCATGGCGAGCAGAAGAAACACGATGGAGAAGGCGACCGTTGCTCCAGCCGAGAGGTTGAGTTGGCGTTGCGCTGTTCCCTCAGCAGGGATGAGGTCGACCTCGAGAACATCGTCCTTCTCGGCCATGCTACGACGAGGCTTCCCCCTATCAAGAGGATGACGCTTCACTCGCTTGCCTTGCGGGCTTGGATGAAGGAGCGAACGCACAGGCCCGTGTAGGCCGAACCGCTTAGGAAGAGCATCAGCATCGAACCGCTGGCGTAGTCAAGGCCGTCACCCATGACCATGAAGAACCGGGTGCCTCCAAGTGCGCAGAGTAAACCGAAGGTGACGGCAATGTGCATCCACAACTTTCGTTTCTCGGGGTTGGATTTGGCCATCCATCCAGAAACAACCAGCGGGGCACCGAGCATGCTCGGGAAGTAGGACGTGATGGATTGCGAGTCGGAGAGTACGGAAACGGCGATGCCCCAGACCACCAGAAAAAGTCCGTAGCCAAGCGTTAGGTCGGGCATGAAGGTTGATTCTTCGTCCATGGCGATGGCTTCCATTCATCCTTTTTGGTGTTGATGCCCATTCGCCTCCTGCCGCCGGTGTTTTCATGGGGGTGGGCTCCATCCCGAAGCATGGCTCGCCAGTATCGAACCGTCTCGGTGGTGCTGCTGATGCTTTTGCTGCCTTTGACGACCTCGGTGCTCGTCGCCGCTGAGGACGAAGCACCGGCATGGCGCAGCGTCGGTCTTGACCCCGCCGAATGGACCGATCGCCCCGAGGCAGAGGATTCGCCGATGATGGATTCCTACACGGGCAACGCCGTCATCTCAATGAACGTCTCGTACCAGTCAGGGTGGACGTCGGCACGAGAAGAGGGCACGGTCATCATCGAATTGTTCGAACAATGGGCGCCCATCACCACGAACAACATGATTGCTCATGTCGAGTCAGGACTCTACGACGGTGTGTTTTTCCATCGGGTCATCAACGATTTTGTCACCCAATCCGGCGACCCAACCTGCAAGACCATCGGCGTCTACCCCACCACCAGCCCTTCATGCGGCAGCGGTGGAACGGGAGAAACCATTCCGCTTGAGCACGATGAAAACCTCTCCCACGTGGACGGCGCTATCGGCATGGCCCGGAGCGCCGACCCGGATTCAGCCGACTCGCAATGGTACATCGCCGAGACGGAAGCCCACGGGCTCGACCCTGAAAACCGGGATGACGAGGGCTACGCCACGTTTGGTATCGTCCGCCACGGGATGACGCACATCCGTGCCATCGCCGACGTGCCCACGAGCGATGAACCAACGGGCACCGATCTCGACAACCCGTTTGCCTCAGGCGGACGGCCGTTGATCGAGGTCCGTATTCTCTCGATGGACATGATTGGCGTGGCCGACCCTGACGGCACGATCCGCAACCCGGTCGTTGAAGCGCAAAGCGAGAACACATGGTTGCAGGATGCCGTCCTTGTCGTTGGTCTCCCGCTTGTATTGGTGTTGGTCGGTGTCGGCATCACGTACGCCGTTTATGCCCAACAAAGCAAGGATTCACTTCCGGGCGATGGAAAGGCGCCGGCCGTTCTCGAAGGTGAGATGGTGATGGTCGGCGAACTGGTTCAGCCAGCGCCTCCGGTCAAGGACGCAGACTGAGGTCCAACACCACGTGGCGAACCCGGGGGGCAAACCACTTCACGCGCTCAACGTGCAGCGGCCGTACACCGAAGCCTCGACGATGGTGTTCGTTGAACACCTCAAACCGTTGAACGGTCTGGTCCACCCACGTTTCGATGTGTTCTTCTTCGACGTTCATGTGAATGTGAAGGGTGCCACCCGTTGCTTTGAGGGCCAAGAAACACGCTTCCCACACGGCCTCACTGGACGGTAAGAGCCCCAGATGACACCGGTCGGCGATGCCGGCGAGATGGGAGAGCGAAACGGCGTTGTCTCCTTCGTGGACGGTCATGCGGTCGTCAATGCCGTTGGCTTCCGCACCGGCTCTCAGCCCGGCCAGGGATGCGGGGTTGATTTCGCAGGCATGGACGTGGGCTGCACCGCCTTGGACGAGCATCGGGAAGGTGTAGTAGCCAACGCCAGCATAGGCGTCGACCACCACTTCGCCCTTCATGTCAAGGCTCCCTATCCGACGACGTTCGGTGATGTTGCCCGAGGAAAACATGACCTTGGCGGCATCAAAAGTGTAGGTCATACCGTGGTCGGTGAACCTGACGTGTGAGGAACCGAGCAACATCTCAACTTGAGCGGAGCGAAAGGTGTCGTCGGCGATGGGGGCTTGAACACCGAGTGATGTGACGTTCAACGCATCTGCCATCGCCTTCCACAGGCCTTTGGCGTCGGGATGGCAACGAACGCTGTCCCATGCGGCCGTGGTCGTTGTGGTGCGAGGGAGGAGCACCAGCGCCCCGAGTTTTTCCCATTTGGGCGGCGTCAACTCCTCGGTGCTCAGGTCAAGCTCGTGTTCGTCCAACCAACTTTGAATCGCTGATGCCAGGCGGTCGTGCGGGTCAACCGAAGGTCGTTTGACCCCTCGGTGAGGCTCGACGGAACCGATGATGGAGGCCTCGTCCCGAAGCCAGTGTTCCATGCCGTCCAGCGGGCAGTTGGGCGTCAGTGGGAAGCCGATGTTGCCGTTCTCGTCCCGGCGGGGCTCAATCCCAGAATTGAGCCAACCGGCGTCTTTCAACAGCCCGTGGGTGCGCTCACCCTGACCTGATTTTACGATGAGAAACATCGTCAAATCGGTGGTGTCCATGGCGGGGGTGAGAGGGTAACGCCTTTCAAGTTCCCGACCTTAGGAGGGGCGATGACTACCTCAGCGCCCCCTTCGCACGCTTCAAAGCACGGCCTTTCGCTAATGCTGGTGTGCTTGTTCACGCTCCAACTCTTTGCACCGGTGGTCAGTGCGACAGGGATGCAATCCTGCGTCGGCGACGGGACGGGTTGCGACACCTACGACCACGCCGACGACATGACCCCTCATCAACAGGATTGGGTCGAGGGTACCTACGAGTTTGACCTCATTTCCACCTCCTCGATTGAACTTGAACTCACCTGGGCTGTGCGCGAGTTTGAACGGGATTCACTCGGCTTTGGTTCCGGCACAACGGTCGGCGATACCCTCGAATCGACCGACGGTTTGGATGAGAACGACGGTGCACCGGCAGACCTTATTCGGCATTATTTTGACCAGTCCGACGGCGCCTCAACGGTCGGTCAAAAGTTGCAAAGTGAGGTTCATGAAGCGATTGAAGAAGCCCTTGAATCTGGCTTTGGCACAGTTACGAGTCTTTCAACCGCCTATGTGGATTCCTTCACAACCGGCGGTTTGACCACAACGTGTTCATCCGCACCCGACGGCGATTCTCAAGCCGAAGGTGCGAGTGAAAACAACGTCTTTGAGCCACCGTTGTGTTTCCGGGCCACCGCTTCTGTCGACCTGCTTGCCAGCAATTTCAACCTCGTTGGGTCCGAGAACCTTGACTTGGAGCGAACCTACCGAGGTCTGCTCACGATGGGTGCTGAAGTGAACACCAGTTTTGATTTGACGACCAAGCCGGGGCACAAAGCAGACTTTGTCATCAACCCGTCGTCGTACTCAACGGTCAAAGGGGTAGATTCGCAAGGCACCCTCTTGGTCCGTGCCGGTCCGCCCAACTTTATGGCGGCGGAATGGTCCATTGACCACCTGGAGGCAACGGAAACCGACGGCGATCTCGTCCAAACCGTTGACCTGAAATTGGCGCACCGAAATTCAACGGACACGCCCACGGTGTACGTCGAACCGGGCAGCAAAGCCATCAACCTCAACCTTGTGCTCGATTTGACCGACGAATCCGAGGCGACCATCAATTTCGCAGCAGGCCTGTCCTACTTGGACGAGGAAACACTCAACAATTGGGGCATCAACATGTTCGACGTCTCTTCATCAGCAACCATACCCGTCATCACCTCAGACGGTATTCGACTGGCCTATCATAACGACATCGTGGACTTGACGCAATTCACCGACCAGTTCCCCGTTGGCGACATCGTGGAAGACCTTGGCACCACCATCGCTGGCGTGGGCGACATCACCATGAGCGACCTGCAGTGGGTTTCGTCCACCGACGGCACAGGTATTTTTGACAGTGAAGGAGGCTTGAACTACAGCCATTCAACTGGATGCAGTGAACCGATGGCAGCAGGACAGGTGCTGCATTATTGCCTTCAAGGTCCCAACGCCATGAACGGGGACTACCCCATCTACCTCCAAACCACCAGTCAACCCTTTTCCATGCGATTCATTGACATCATCATCGCTCAGATGGACGATGAGAATTCTTCTGTGGTGGACTTCCTCGAGAACGTCCAGAGCAGTGACCTGGAACGCTTGATGAACGCAGGGTTTTCCATTGAAGCGATCATTGGGGAGTCGTTGCTCAACACCATCGATTTGAGCGGTCTCCCACCTACGGACTTGACCGTGGACATCATACTGCCAACTTGGGTGACCACCGTGGACGGTACGTCAAGCATCACGCTGACGAAGACCGTTGACTCCACAGGTTCACTCGACCTCTCGCTCACAGGGACCGACCCCTATGACTGGGAGCATGAAATTACGGACGATGACGGCCGGGTCGTCTGTTTTGCCAATCAGAGCACGTGCGTTCAGTCCGATGTGAAATTCGACCTTTCCAAAGTGAACTTCAACGAATGGAGCGCTTCCTTCAGCGTGACCATGGCGCTTGAAGCAGATTTGAACGTTTACCGCATCGGCTTCGTTGACGGCGAGCGTTGTTATGAGGGCGAGGATATCGAGGCGTGCGGTCAGATGGAGGCCTTGCCTTCGGACTTGCTTCGCCTGATCATTGACCTCTCGAGTCGAATGGACGACCCACTCGATGCTACGGTACCCATTCCGTGGTGCGAAAGCGAGGATTCTGGGGAGTACTTTAGCGACTGCGACGACCTCGAACTCATCGCCACTCGACAGGGCATGAAAGACCTCGCAAAACGCTTGGGCGAGATTGTCACGGACGCCATCCACGGCGCAGGAACCCTCATTGCAGAAAATGAAAGCAATCCCTTTGGCGAGGTTGACCTGTCTGCGTTTGAACTTCGGACGTCCATCTCAGGAATCGAAGCGCCTGATGATGTGGTCAGCGACGACGAGCCCATCACGCTGTCCCTCGTGATTCCTGAAGTTGAATTCACCATCGGTTCAGGCACTGGTTGGGGCGAAATGACGGAAACCGCTCCTGAAGACCTGAAGGTGAGCATTGTCACCAGCAGCCTCCAGTCCGTGTTCCACCAACCGGTACAGATGGCCGCCGGCCTGCTCACGAAGGGGCTTCGCGGCTCCGTTGTCAGCGGGGATGGCGTGACCTATCCTCCTGCGAATGAGGAGACGATTACCATCTCAACGGGTGTTATCAGCACGGATCTACCCGATGAGTTCGGCAGCGGGGACGACGCCGTGAATTCACCCATCAAGGACGCAGCCTATTCCGGTCCAATCACGTTCACCCTCCCACGGGGCATTACGGTCGTGGACGTCACCTCCTCTGCAGGCCACGTGATCATCACCGAAGACGGCGGGCGACAAACCATCACCTACGTCGTGCCTCCCGGCGAATTCGAAGACGACTTGACGTTCCGGATTCAAGTCGGGTGGATTTATTTCCTCATCCAGTTCTGGGTCTATCCCACCCTCGTCCTGATTTTGCTCGTCATGTTCATTCGTCGTCGCCGTCGTAAGAAGAAGAAAAAGAAGGCGGCGCTGGCCAATCGTCAGGCGGCGGTCACCAAAGCCCAAATCGGCGACCACGAATTTGCTGACTTGGCAGGCTTCTCAAGCCCGGCCCTGCGGCACGGCGAGACCATTGAGGATATGGCCTTCATCGACGAGCTGTCTCGTTAGCGCATTGCCTCGTAAATCCGACCGGCCAAGGACGGGCCGATGCCGGGGACGGTTTCCAATTCCGAAACGGTGGCGTGCTCGATTCCTTTACGTCCTCCGAAATGACGTAAGAGCGTTTGGAGTTTTTTCGCGCCCAATCCCTCCACACCCTCCAGCGGGTCAGCGAGTCGGCTGCGACTCCTGCGCTTTCGGTGGAAGGCGTTGACGAAACGGTGGGCTTCATCCCTGGCGTGGACCAGCACACGACCGGTGCGGTCGAGCACCAACGGCTCCATCCCGTTTCGGAAGATGGTTTCCTCACGCTTTGCCAGCGCCGCCAAGGGGAAGCGGTCGGCCCAGCCGTGCTCCTCAAGGGCTTGTTGAATGGTGCTCAGGTGGGTTTCACCTCCGTCGATGAGCAGCAAGTCGGGCCACTCCTCCTGTCGCTTCGCCCAGCGGACCACGACTTCTTTCATCATGCGAAGGTCGTCGAGGGCCTCGCCTTTGACGACGTATTTCCGGTACTCTTTCTTCGCTGGTCGCCCGTTGCGCATCACGACGCTCGCGCCCACCCGCTCGTCGCCCTGAAGTTGGGCCATGTCAAAGCAGACGATGTGGTCCAATTGCGTCATGCCGAGGGTTTTCGCGCCTTCATCGGCAGCCCGTTGTTCGAGGGAGCCACTGGATTTGTTGGCGAGTCGCTGAAGTTGTATCTCGGCGTTTTGGCGAGCGAGCGTGGCGAGGTTCTCCAGGTCGCCTCGCTGGGGCGTACGCACCTCCACCGAAGAACCGCGCCGTTCGTTGAGCCAGGACTGGAGGCCGTCAAACACCGGTACTGGAGAGAGCATCAATCTCGGTGGTGTGCGATGCGAGTAATGTTCGGAAATGAACATGGAGACGGTTTCACCGATATCACCTCGGTGGACGGCGGGCCACGATTCCTGGCCCTGGACGATGCCTTCGTCGGCATGGAGGACCACGATGGCAGCGAGGTCACCTTCGCAGGCGATGCCGATGGCGTCACAGTCCCGGTAAACCTTGCTCGAAACGATGTGCTGGCCTGTGGTCGCACGGACCGCACGAATCATATCGCGATGATGCGCCGCTTCCTCGTAGGCTTGGGCGTCGGAAGCAGCGTCCATCTGGGCCACAAGTTCCTCCAGCAACGGTGCGGCGTCGCCGTTCAAGATGCGACGGACGGCCTTGACTCGCTCGTCGTATCCCGTCCCGTCAATGCAAGGTCCAGCGCACAGGCCGATGTGCATGGAGAGGCACCCTTGGGGGAGCAGTTCTTTGCAGTCACGGATACCGAACTGGCGTCGAAGCAACTGCATCACCTGTTTGGCAGCACCTGCATTGGGAAACGGCCCCCACTGTTGCGCATTTTTGGGTGGTCGCCGAGAGTAAATGATGCGTGGGAACTCGTGGTTGGTCATGGCCAGGTACGGGAAGGATTTGTCGTCCTTCAACATGGAATTGAATCGCGGCATGTGTTCTCGAATCAACTGACGCTCGAGCACGAGGGCCGCCTGCGGCGTTTGGGTGACGATGCACTCGATATCGTCGGCTCGAGCGACGAGCTCTGGAATCATGTGGCGGTCGGGGTTGGACGCAAAGTAGGACCGAATGCGCTCGTTGAGGCGCGTGGCCTTGCCCACATAGAGCACCCTGCCCTGTTCGGTTTTGAAGAGGTAAACGCCAGGTTCGTGTGGAAGGTCAGCCGAAGCCAAGTCCACGGGCATGGTCTTCCCACGCCTGCCCTGACTCAAAAGGGCAACCCTGTGGGCTCAGCGGAGCAACGGTGGGGATGTTTGATGAAGGAGGCGCGCAAGCCTCTCCTGTTCTTTCCATGTTGAGCCGTTCTCAAGAGAAATTATTGCGCTACCTCGGGACCTTTCCCGATGCGCTTGCAGAGGCTTGGGACGTTCCTCGCTCGGTGTCCTTACCTGGGCTTTCAGAAGCGATGGGTGTGGTCCGCTCGGGACTGAATCAACCGCTGAAGGCGCTGCTGGACGACGGTCTCATCGTGGTGCGTGTCGCCCACGTGCTGGGTGGAGGTTCTCGTCGGAGGCAGGTGTACCACATCACGGAACAGGGTCGTGGCTGGCTGGCTGATCATCCGCAAGAGGAGATGGCTGAATCCGTTCCAGAATCGGGGCCACCTGCGTTCCATCTCATCGGTCGACAACAGGAACTTGAGCAACTCAATCGGGTGGTCGGTAAGGCAAACCGCGTGGCGATTGGCGGGCTTTCTGGTGTTGGTAAGACCACGCTTCTGAAGGCGTGGGCTGCGCAGTCCAGCCAACAACCCGTTCGTTGGGCCACGGTGGATTCGCTCAGCGATGCGCACACCTTGATGCAGGCTTGGTTTCCTGAAACCTCTCCCCTTCCGGTTGACCCGGAAGCGATGGTTGAACACATTGCACAATCGGGCCAACAGGTCTTCATTGTGGACGACCTTCACCTGCTGGAACGGCGTCATCAGGCGGCTGTTTTGGACCTGCTCAACGACCTTCGCGCCAATGAACAAACCGTGGTTGTCGCCGGCCGACTCCCGCTTCCGGAGGGTGTAGACTGGGCGATGCTGAAACTCGAAACACTCGATGCGAAGGATGCTAAGGATTTGCTGGGCGACCACATGGATGCCTCACATCGTTTGAACGTGGCCAAAGCCCTTGACGGCCACCCCATGGCACTGAACCTCTATCGGGAAGGCGACCAACTGCCTGAAGCCGGTGAAGACATCCAAGCCTTTGTTGAACAAACCATGCTTGAGGGTCTCGATGACGATGTTTTGGAAGCCATGGACGGGATGGTCCTGTTTCCCCGGCCGCTTTCGGCCGAGATGGTGCCTGGCGCCTCTTCCATTGGCGAACTCGATGAACGGGCTTTACTTCGGTGGACCGACGACGATACCTCGCTTGAAATTCAGCACTTGATTCGCAATGTTCGACGCACGATGCTCGACGAAGACCGTCTGCGTTCGCTTCATCAAGCCGCAGCTGACCACTGGGCCAACCACCTTGACCAACCTGCTTACGCCGTTCTTCATCTCTACCATACGATGGCGCTCGATGACGATCGGTTCGCAGAGGGGATGGCCGAGCGTTTTGAATCGCTGATGCTCGAACAGAGCGGCGCTATGGCGGTCATCTTTGACCGGGCCACTTCGCATCGACCCGACCAAGAAAACCTGCAGTACTGGGCGGGCAGAATCGCCGTCCACCGCCAAGAGCCAGCGATTGCACGTCAGCATCTGCGTCGTGTTCACGCTCCGTCCCTGAGAAATGAACTGGCCTACGAATTGGCTCGAATCGAGGGGAATGAGCAGGAAGCGGAACGTCTGTTGGAGGCCCAACTTGACGATGCATCCGACCTTGATGGTGTGCGCTGGCTCCTGCGTGCGGCCGTGCAACGCATTGAGGACAGGGTCTTCGACCAGCCCAAAACCATCGAGGGCGACGACGTTCAACGCGTGCTGAGCCGAATCCGATTGCCGGACGACATGACTTCTCGGGCGTCCATCACCGTGAGCATCACCCTCGTCCGCCTGACCTTAGCCCTGTTCAACAAGGACGCCAATCAGGTGGATTCGCTCATCGAAGGGCTCGAATCGTTGAGTCACGCACACGACCCCATCGTTCTCCATGCCAAATTCAAGGCCAACCTTGCGTTCGGTCGCACAACGTCCGACGCACTTCAGAAGGCGTACGACCAGGCGGTCGCCGCCCAATCCTCACCGTTTCACGCAGCCGTTGTCGGGCTGACGTATGCAGAACACCTCGTGGCAGACCACCGCGGACGGGCCGCCGAAATTCATGCCTCGCTTCCATCACCCTCTGCTTGGCTGGAAGGCGGCGCTCCCGGCCATCGGTACGCCGCTCGTTGGTGGTACCTCAAAGGCCACCTTGACCCGAACGCATCGGCATCAGCCCTCCGTGAATCTGCACGTTGGTTTCGCCAAGCGGGCTGCACCAAGGCTGCTCGAGCCGTCACCCAACGTTTGCATCGGGTGCTGTGAACTCAGAGTTCTGCGCCGATGAGCGTTTTTGTTTCTTTGATGCCGGGAAGCTGACGGATTTCCTCAACGATGCATCGTGTGAGGGCGTACTCCTCGTCGGCTTGAACACGAGCGATGAGGTCGTACTCGCCAAACAGCATCCAGTGGTCGGTGACCAAATCCACCTTGCTGAGCGCATCACGAACATGTGCTTCTTCTCCCGGCAAGGTGGTCATGAGTACAAATCCGATGGCCATGGTCAGGCCTCCACCGCAATCAGCGTTTGTGTTTCTTTCACGCCGTCGATTTTTCGAAAGGACTGCATCAGGAGTGTGGTGAGTTCTTTCGAGGTTGGAGATGTGATGCGTACGAGCAGGTCAAATTCGCCGTAGAGCGCGTGAACTTCGGCGACATCATCGTGTTCCATAAGCGAAAGGTACACCTCTCGTTCATGGGTTGGTTCTGTTTTGAACAGGACAAAAGCCTCGGGCATGCTTTAATGGATTGGAAATCGGGTCTTATGGGTTACTCCCTTGAGATGCCGCTGGACAAAACATGCGACCTTTGAAGAGGGAAGACGGCTCCCTTGAAGGTATGAAGCGAGGAGAGCCCGATATTTCCCTCGCTTTATGGCTCGTTCTGTTGTTTCTTCTTCCCCTCGGGATGCACATGACACCGGCAGCGCCCACCTCGGTGGTGACCAGCGACGAGGTCAACCCTCACTTCACCCAAGGGCGAGCGCAAACCACTTGGTCAGGTACCCAAACCCTGACGGGGACTTACACCATCGGCGTAGCGGATGAAGTCATCATCCAGCCCTGTACGGTGGTGCGGATTCCCGCCAACGATCGCATCGTCGTGGACGGTCGCCTCACGGTGCTCGGCACCCAATCCTGTCCGGTCATCATCGAAGCCGCAGGCCTTAGCGACCACGAAGGCGTCCAGTTCAACGCCTCCTCATCCGGGCGCGGCTCGCTCATTCAAAACTTAACCATCGAGGACGCCATTTACGGCGTGACCATCTACGGGTCCAACCCCGTCATCGAGAACCTGACTGTGGTCAACCCCGACCGGGTCGCTGTTGACCTGTTCAACTCAGCATCCCCGAGCATCACGGACCTCTACGTCGACCGTGCAGGTCGAGACCTTGGCTTCCAAAACGATTGGCGCTACGGTTTGGGTCTCTCCGTTGGCGACGGTTCAACACCCATCGTCAATCGGGCCGTGTTCTCAGACATCTTGACCAGAGCCGTGAACATCTGGGGCGGCTCGGGCGGTTTGATTCAGGGCATCACCATCGACAATTGTACGGGCTCTACTTGGGCCATGGTCGCCGGTATTTGGGTTGAGGACAGCCAACCGCTACTCACGAACATCAGTATTGCCAAATCCGATACCGGCATGGTCATCCGACACATCGATGACGGTGGCTACACCCACGCTGTGGTGCGACACGCCCACATCAGTGATTCGATGTACCGCGGTGTTTATGTTGACAAAAACAATCACACCAACTACACCAATTACGAAACGGCTGACTTCACGAACCTGACCATCACAGGAACGGGCGGCTCCGACTCAAAAACGCCCAATATTGGCTACGCTGCCCTTGAAGTGAACGCGACCGGGGCCTGGTTTGATGACACACTCATCGAGGATTCCACCACCGTTGGCGTGCGGTTGTATTTCGTGGATGCCACCACCACCTTCCGCAATTTGACGGTTCGCGATTCCGGCGACCCCGGCCAAGGGCCTCACGAAGCCGGTGTGTCAATACGTTCCTCCTTCTTCGCCCCGACCTTTGAGGGCTTGGAAGTCTCCGGATCGGTTGGCCCGGGCGTACATTCCACTTCTGGAGGCGCCATGCAAGGCAGCGATTGGTTCCTCCACAACAACACAAAACAGGGCATCATCGTCGACCGTGCCACCGTCGCCATCGAAGGCATGCACCTATCGGACAATGGCTATTCAGGTGCGCATGTCTTGGATGCCCGGCGCATTGATTTCTGGAATTTGACCGCCGAAAACAACGGTGCCTCGGCCTCAGCAAATGCTGAGGAACAGGCGGGGCTATATTATGAAGAATCCAACGATGTTGAATCTTCATCCGGTGATGTGCGATGCTGGTCGTGCATCGTCACTGGCTCGACCGGCCACGGCATTCTCGCCGTCAATTCGGTGGACCTTTGGCTTGAAAACGTGCATTTGGAGGACAATGCGCTGGACCTTCCCGCACTCGAGGTTGACAACGGCGACACCATGCCTGTAGGCGCCAGCGGACGCATCCACATCACGAACCTCCACGTTGAGGCAGAAAGCCCAAGTCAACCCGCCGTCAAACTTCACCGTGCAGCCGTGCATGTGGACGGCCTCACGATGGCGGGGAATCACACCGGCTTGGACTGGCAAGGCGATAACAACGGCCAGTTTGCTTCCTACCTCAACAACACCGTGTTTTCGGGCACCGACTGTGCGGTGTTCGACGGCCACACCTTCCTTGCAGGCCACGGCAATCGCATCTCCACCGGCTGCACCGGCGACCTCACCTTCACGAACAGCCAGGTGAACTGGTCGGCGTTCACCGACGACCGAGGGGCCACAGGGAGTCCGACCGTGTTGGACCTCGATGCGTCTTCGACGCTTCACTTGCATCAGCCGGTGGGCGTTTCCTATGCTTCGGCCGTGCTCGCCTCCGGTGCGCAGTTGGACATCGCTTGGGACTTGACGGTCTGGGTCGTGAACAACTACTCAAACGGCGTCCCCGGAGCCACCGTCAACGTGACCTTTGATGCGTATGAGCCGGCCTTCACGCTGCCTGCCAACGACATCGGGCAGTTGTTCTTGCCTGATTTCATCGGACAGCGATGGACGTCGACGGGAGAAAGTTCGTACAACGTTGCGAACATCGATTGTGGCTATTCCGGGGTGGCAAACTCGACCTCCACGACCTTTGACCAGGACCGCGTCGTCTACTGCCATCTTCCGCTGGCGAACCAAGCACCGTTCATTCACTGGACCACCCCCGAAGACAGCAGCGTGTTCCCGTCGCAAGCAGAGGTGGAATTCAATGCGTCCGATTCGTGGGATCTTGACAACGATGCACTGACCTACGAATGGACCTCCTCCGTTGACGGTCTTTTTGCAACACAAACCGATATGTTTCGAGTGAATAACCTCGTTTCCGGAATCTCGTTGAGCGATGGAATTCACGAGGTCACGCTGGAGATTTGTGACCCCACGCATTGCGTGTCTGAGACGCGAACCATCGAACTGGTCAACTTTGCACCGGTGCTCGTGGTTGATTTCGAACCTGCCCTCAACCCGTGGAGCGAGCTTATCATGCCGCAAACGGGCACCGTCACCGTCAATACCACGGGAACCTACGACCCTGAAGGTGACGACTTTGCTTGCCTCATCACGTTCAGCGGATACAACCGTCAGGGCCACGGTTGGGGAAACCAGTGGGGATGTCCAGAGGAACTCACCTACACCTTCGACCACGTCGATGACGATCCTCCCGCTTCCTTCACCATGACCGTACTGGCTTGGGACGAGGTCGGTAACAACGCCACCTACAGCGTCCCTGTGATGCTTTACAATGAAATTCCAGACCCGGTGTTCACGGTGAACCGTTCGTCCAGTGCGAGTGAGGCCCTCGTGACCCTCGACGGAAGCGCAACCGTCGACCCCGAAGGCGACGCGCTGACGACCACCTTCACCTCATCGCTTGACGGGCTGCTGCAGGTCGGCTCAGCGCTGGTTTGGGAAGGCCACCTTTCCCGCGGCGTTCACACCATCACGATGGAGGTCACCGACGACCGTGCAGAACATGCTAACCAAAGCAAAACGGCCTCCATCCTGCTCACGGTCGACAACGCCGAGCCCGTGGCGGTCATTGCTTCACCGCCGGCCCAAACCTTCGACAGCTCCGAGTTGATTTCCTTCTCTGCCAACGGTTCAGGCGACTACGACGCTGCCTGCTCCACCTTCCCCACGGAAGGTGAATGGGTCTGTGCAGAGGTTGAGCCGGCCACCGGGTCGGAATTCCTTGTGGTCACCTGGATGAGCAGCCTTGACGGCCGATTGACGCCGGAAGGCGAAGACTGGTTGTTGTTTGAACGACGCCTGAGCGCTGGGGAACATGAGATTACACTGAGCGTTGACGACGGCATTCACGACCCCATCACGACCACCCGAACCGTCACGGTAACGCCCTCTGCGCCGGTCCTTGGCTTGGTCAGTCCGCAGCCCGGCACCGTTCATCCTTCGTCGACGATGTTCATGCTCGATGTATCGCAGAGCGTAGATTACGACGGGGACAACTTCACCATCACGCTGCGTTCATCGGAAGCGAGCGATCCGCTGCTGGTGGACGTTGACCCCAACGAACAACACGCCTTCACGCTGAACGCAGGTGAACATCAGATGACGGTGACGCTCACCGACGATACCGGTGCCTCGCGAGACGAGGGCTTCGCTCTGACCGTGGTCGAATCGGCGCCCGTGTTGGTGTTGATCTCCCCAGAAAACCGGCAGTCCATCGTTCCTGGCGGCGCCTTGCTGCTCGAGGAAGCCTCCTACGATGCTGATAACGATTTGACCGTGCGCGAGTGGCGACGCTACGCTCCAGAACTGAGTGAGCCCGAGGTGTTGTCCACGCGCTCAAAGGACGAGCTTACTGGACTCCAACCCGGTGAATACCATCTTTCGTTGTATGTGGAAGACGCCCGTGGTAACTCGGTTGAACAACACGTCAACATCACCCTCCAATCCAGTCTTCCATCCCTCGACCGAGATTCCCTCGTGCTCAGTTCTGAAACGTTTACGCAAGACGAACTCAACACCCTGACCGTTCGCATTGCCCTCAGCGACCCCGATGGGACCACCAGCGATGTGCGCGTGAACATCACCCTCGGTATCCAGCAGTGGGAGGCCAACTTGAGCGATGAGGATGGCGATGGTGTGTGGGAAGGTGTCATTGAATGGCGACCGGAAACCACCGGTCGCCCCTTGCTGAAGATCGTCGCCAAGGACGGGGTGGGCGAGAACGCCAACATTGACTTCATGTCAAGAAACCTCATCGTCGAAGCGCCGGAAGACGACATGCGTGGCCTGCTTTTGGCCGGCGCAGCGCTTGGCTTGGTGTCCATTGCGGGCCTCGTTGCGTTCATGGTGGCCCGGCGGCGCCGAGCCCTCGAAGAAATCGATTTGCTCACGTCGTGGGACGCCTTCAAGGCCCCTTCAGAGAAAGCGACAAGCGAGGAAAAATCCGTCCCCGTCCTCGAAGGAAACGCGATGGACGGCACGCAGGAAGTTCAAGCAGAAGCTGAATCGGGGCTCGACCTTGACCTTGATTGATGAAAGGGGGCTCGTTGAAACGGGCGACGCTTACCTCATGTCCGTGTGAGTTTGAACACGCTGGTGGTGATGCTGGACAGGCCTCGACCTCGCTCGTCCTCGAGTGGTTGGTGCTCGAGCCTTTCAACTTCAAAACCGTCTGCATAGAATCGTTCCACGTCTTCGTCATGAAGCGCAAAGGGCGGTCCGTCCATCTCGTGTTGCGGGTAGGCGTACGTGATGAGCAGCCCTACAGCACCCGGCTTGGTTTGGTTTCGCAACTGTTCAACATACGCACTGCGTACGGCATCCGGAAGCGCAATCATGGCGGCACGGTCGTACCATGCATCCGCTTGGACCCGGCCAGGTTCCACCTTGAAGAGGTCGCCTTGAAGGAGCGTAAAGGGCGTGTGCTCGTAGCGCACAACGGCCTGTTCCTCAACACGTTCGGGCTGCATGCCCCGTTCTGCGAAGAAGGACTGCACGGCGTGTTCAACCATTTCGAGACCCACGACACGGTGGCCTTGCTCTGCCAGCCACACCATGTCCAGTGATTTGCCGCACAGGGGGACCAACACTTCGGCGTTGCTTGAAACACCGAGGCTCGGCCAGTGTTTGACCATCAAGTCGTTGAATTCATGCCGGTGCCAACCGATTTGCTCGGTTTCCCAACGATGGTGCCAGAACTCCATGGACAGACCACTCATGCTTGTTCGGGCAGATTGTTTTTCGTCGAATCGGGATTGCTTTCAAGCCCGCCCCACGGTGTTCGGGTTCGGTGCAGACCAAACCTGCGAAGGAAGAGGAACCGCAGGTTCTTCCATCCGTCACCCCAAGTGTGAATTTCCGCCTCTCCAACACGAGGGCGGTAGGGGACAGAGATTTCGATGGCCTTCTTTTTTCCGAGATGACGGCGAGCCAAGATTTTGATTTCTTCGCTGAGTGGCATGCCGTCGTTGGTCGGTCGCATCTTCTCGTTGTCGAAAATGGACTTTCGAAAGACCCACATGCCGGTTTGGGAGTCTTTGATACCGTACCAGAACAGCATGCGGGCGGTGAACGAGAGCACCCAATTTCCGAAGCCGTGCAGTCCCGACATGGAACCGTCTTCGGCGAGCGATAAGCGGTCGCAGGTGATGAAATCAAGGTCGTCATCGAGGAGTCGCTTGACCAAATCGGGGACCAACTCTGCCGGGTAGGTGCAGTCGGCGTCCATGGTGACGATGATGTCGTTTTTGGCGACTTCAAAGCCCGTGCGGTAGGCTCGTCCGTACCCTTTTCGGGGTTCGAGATGAACACGAATGTCCTTTTCCAAAGCGATCTCTCGCGTCCTGTCTGTGGAATTGCCGTCCACGATCATGATTTCCAAGTCCTCGCACCAGCCACGGGGAATGGCATCGATGGTGGGGCCCAAGGCCTCCTCTTCGTTTCGGGTTGGCAAAATGACGGTGACGGAGACCGGAAGCACATCGCCCATGCAACTCCCACCGGAGGATTGACCTTCAAAGGTTTGGCTGGAAGCGTGCCCATCACCTCACCGGTTTCAATGAACTTCAAATGCAGGTTCCGTGTGGTGCTTTCCATGCACATCGCCATGGTCTCCGGCGAATATCCTCCTCGCTGGGGAGGTATCGGCTCGGTGGTCTTCCATTTGGCGGGCCATCTCGCGCAACGGGGCCATGACGTGACCGTCATCACACGAACGCATCCACAGCCCACACCACAGCAGCCCGGTGTCAGCGTTCTTCAGGTCCCATGGCTCAAGGCACCCATGGCCTTCACCCGTTCGTATGGGAAACACGCACTCACCGAACTTCGTCGACTTGACCAAGTCAAGCCGGTTGATGTGGTTCATACGCTCCTTCCATTGGTGAGTTGGACGGCCAAAGAATACCTGTGGGTTGAGGAAAACATCGCCCCCGTCGTCTCGGCGCTCAACGGCAGTTGGATCGGTGAGCGAGAAGGCATGAAACTGGCCGCAAGGCACAAGGAAGCGGCGACGTGGAAGAATCCCAACGATTTGGCCATTCTCCTGACCGGTGGCTACTACGCCAAGTACGAACAAGCGGGCGTGGAGCATTCCAGTGTCTGCGTGGCCATTTCCGAATCGACGCAAAGAGAGTTTGAGCGATGGTACAAGCCACCCGAAGATTGGATGTGCGAAACCGTGCTCTACGGTGTTGACCACAAGGTGTTCCGACCCATGAACCACGACCATGAGGAGGAACAACTCGCTTACGAAGCGCTCCGAAAATCCTACGACGCCGCCGATGAAGCGGCCTTGCACGGACGGCCCGATACCTCTACGCCACTCCTCCTCGCCGTAGGTCGGCTCGTCGCACGTAAGGGGCACCGCACACTGCTACGGGCCATGCCTTCGATTCTCAAGCAGCACCCGGGTGCCCGACTGGTCATCATCGGACGGGGCCACATGCGAAAAACGCTCATGCGTCAAGCGAAACGGCTGGGCATCGCTCATGCCGTGCACATCCAGCCGGGGATGAGTTTTGAGCAACTCGCCCTGCATTTCCGGTCGGCTGACCTCGTGGTCTACCCGTCCTATTACGAAGGTCAAGGCTTGATTCCACTCGAAGCCTTGGCCAGCGGCACGCCGGTTGTCACTGTTGACCAACCCCCGCTGACGGAAATGATCGACCACGAAGTGGGCGGTCTGTTCACCTGTGGCGACCACGAAGACCTCGCAAGGGCCGTCAATCATTGCCTTGACCACCCTGAGGAGCGAACTTCGCAGATGCAGAAAGGCCGGCAGCGAGTGTTGGACCGATTCACCTACGAACACAACGCTGAGGCTTACGAGGCCATCTACGAGTCGCTGTTTGAGGCTTGAGAACTCGCTGAGCGTAAGGTCATTAGTGGCCGGGGGGTCGGCCACATCATGCAGGGACGAGCGCTCTTTCTTTCGGTCTTGGTCGTCACACTCTCACTTTCAGGATGCTTTGGCGAGGAAGCGGTCGTACCCCCAACGGCTGAAGAGGAACAACCCAATCCCCGTGTGTTCGTAACCGACCGCAACGGGCAACCTGTTGAAATGGCCCCGTTGAACATGACCTTTCAATTCAGTGATGTTGGTGAAACGGGCAAAGAGCCCAGCATCGGCATCACCTCAAGCGGTTGTATTTTCTTCATCGCCATGGAGAAGGTGATGCGCTCGTGCGACGGCGGTGCGACCTGGGAAGAAACCCAAGACCCCGTCATGTGTTCGCCCACCACCAGCGACCCGTATGGATGGGTTGACCCCATCACCGACCGTGTCTTTGGTGTCCAAATGATTGGCCTTGAGACCTCCTGGATTTGCTGGAGCGATGACGACGGCGAGACTTGGATGGGCAATCCCCACGATTCGGGGACCACGCCCCTCAACGACCACATCAAATTGGCCAGTGGACCGTGGACCAGCAGCGGCTACGGTTTGGTGGGTCAAATCACGAGCAGTTTCTACGAAACGGCCGTTTACTACTGCTACAACAAACTGGCCGGTATCTTCTGCTTCACGAGCTACGACGGCGGTGCAACCTTCGAGACGGGTGGACAAATCATCGGTCTTGCCACCACCAACGGCGGCCTGCACGGCGCCATTTCCACAGCACCCGACGGCACGGTCTACGTCACGCCCCGTGTTGCCACGCCCACGGTCATCGTTTCCAAAGACAACGGCTTTTCGTGGTTCGAGCGAACCATGGGCGAGGACGTGAGCACCCCAAACCCTCGCAAGAACTCTGAGGTTTCTACCGACACCGCCTCCAATGCCTACCACGTGTGGACGGGGGCTGACGAAGGCGTGTACATGTCTCGCTCAACCGATTCAGGAGAAACATGGGAGCAAGAGAGCATCCGAATATCTCCTGCTGGCGTCATTTCTTCGGTGTTCCCGCAAACCGACGCTGGCGACCCCGGACGCATCGCCATCACCTATCTTGGCAGCGAGAACACCGAGATGCTCAATCAATCCGACATTGACGGCAACCCGTGGGACGGCAATGCGCACTATGCTCCCAACAACGCCACCTACCATCTCTACATCACCTACAGCTTGAACGCTCTTGACCCCGAACCCACCTTCCACACCTATCGTGTGACCGACGATCCCGTTCAGCGCGGGTCGATTTGCTTGAACTCAGGCGATTGTCGCGACATCGGGGGTTCCAATCGCAATCTGCTCGATTTCAACGACCTCCACATTGACCGGGAAGGCAGGGTGTACGTGGCGTTTGCCGATGGTTGCACCGGGGAATGCGCCACCAGTGACAACGCTACGGCCGAAAACTCCCGGGACGGTCGAGGGGCTGTCTACTATCTCGCATCGGGCCCGAGCCTGTACGAGGAATTCGGCTTGATGGCGCCCATCCTTGAGTAAAACCGGGCATCACGCAAAGAGGCGTGCTCGGAGTTTTCGCAGACTCAGGCGAAGGCCGAGCAGGGCTTTGCGCGTCTTGGAGAGACGCACAGGTTGGGTGAACACATCGCCGGACCGGCGAACGATTTCACTGAGAATCGAGGTGTAAGCGTCGGCCATGATTTCCGGTTGTACGCGTGCACGGCCGTCGAGATAGCCGAACAGTTGGTTGGCGGAGGATTGGTGCCGTTTGATGACCTCAACGTATTCCACAATGAAGCCTTTCCACGCCACGGTGTTCGCAATGGCGCCCGACTGCAACATTTCGTGGGTGATGTTATGGGATTCCAAAATGTCCATCGGAAGATAGATCCGCCCTCGTTCCATGTCTTCGTTGATGTCTCGAAGGACGTTGATGAGTTGCATTTGGATGCCGAGGTCAATGGCGTGGAGTCGGGCTGCGCGGTCTTCGTAGCCATAGATTTCAATCAATATAAGGCCCACAGCGGAGGCAACCTTGTAGCAGTAGGAGCGCAGTTCGTCCCAGGTTTGGTTGCGAACGGGGTAGAGATCGTCTTCCATCCCCTCGATGACGGTTTCGAAATCGTTGATTTTGATGGGGTAGCGCTCAAACACGTCTTGCAGCGCAATGAAGATGGGATGGTCGTTTGGGGTGATGCACTGTTCGTTCGCGGCTCGAAGTTTCAGTCGAATATCGACCAGCGCCATCATGCGTCGTCGGTGCTCTTGGGCGGACAAGGAAGGCGAGGTTCCTGCGTGAATTTCATCCACAACACGCTGTCGTTCATCGGTCGCTTGACGCAGTTCGGGCGTTTCAAGGATGGTCGGTTCCTCATCACCGTCAACGATGTCGTCCACCCATCGGCACAGGGCGTACACCGCATGGACCGCACGGCGTTTGTCGGGTTGAAGAGCGCTGAATGAGGAGTAGAAGGTGGTTGACGCGTTTCGGCAGACGGTTTCGCAATAGGCGTAAGCCTGTTCGAGACTGTTTTCCCGCATCGAAACTCCTCACGCAGATGTGGGTGTTCCGCTGGACGGTTCTTTTGATGTTTTGTTCAGTGCAGCACGGCCCTGCTTGGAGCGCTTGCGACTTTCGAACCAGGTGTCGACGCCGTTCCAGTCAGGGATGATGCCGAGGCTGTCGAGGAGGAGTTTGCTGCTGATGCGAGCCGATTCGTAAATCACGGGCAACCCGCTGCCTGGATGGGTGCCTCCACCGACGAGGTAGAGGTTGTTGATCTCGTCGAACTGGTTCTTTGGTCGGCGCCACAACATCTGGTCCAGGCCGTGAGCGAGGTTGAACACTGCACCTCGGTAGCAGTGGTCGCCCCAATCCTCGGGCGTGATGATCATCTCGGTGACGATGTGGTCCTTCAAATTCTCAAAGCCTAGTTTCTCCTCGATTTGCTCAAGGATGCGGTCTCGGTAGGCGTCCTTCTCCTCGCTCCAGTCAATGTTCTCGTGGATGTGCGATACAGGAACGAGGGCGTACACGGTTGAACATCCTTCAGGGGCGAGACTGGGGTCAACCACACAGGCGTTCTGAACATAGACCGACGGGTCGTCCCACGTAAGCTTGTGGTTCTTTTCGATGTCTTCGAGGTTTTGTTCGTAGTTAGCGGAGGCGTAGATTTGGTGGTGCGGGAGGTCTTCGTAGACTTTGTCGATGCCCAAGTAAATCATAAACGTTGAACAGGAGTACTTCTTCTTGTCCAGTTTCTTGTTGCTCCACTTCTTGCGGACCTTGTCAGGGAACAACTGGGTCATCCCGTTGGCGAAATCAGCGTTCATGACCACTTTTTCGGCAAAGAACTCGCCTTGTGCTGTGCGGACACCCTTGATGGTCTTACCGTCCATGATCACCGATTCGACGGCTTCGTTCATTCGGAACGTCACACCGAGGTCGGTGGCGATGGAGGCCATGCGCTCGCTGACGCTGCCCAGCCCGCCCATGGGGTGGAAAATACCGTATTCGTATTCGAGGAACGCCAGCATTGTGAACAAGCTGGGGCAGTTGAACGGCGACATGCCGAGGTACTTGGTTTGGAAGGACATGGCAAGCATGAGGCGGTCGTCGTCGAAGAGTTTCATCAGGTCTCCAGCAACGGAGCGCTGCGGGCGAAGCACACCGGCTACGCGCATGGCTCGCTTAGAGAGCAGGTCGGTGGGTCCGTACCAGGGTTCTTGCAAGCAGGCCTTTGATTTCTGCAACTTGAGGCGGTTGTCCACCACGTAGCGGCGGAAGGCATTGGCGTTGCTGTCGCCGGAAAGGCCGCGGATGCGTTCGGTCATTTCATCGAGGTCGCTGGTGCAGTCAAGTTCACCTCCCTGGCCGAAGATGAGGCGGTAGTTGAGGTCCAATTTGTGGAGGTTCAGCTCTTCATGAGCGTCCATGCCAATGGCCTTGAAAATGTCCTCAATCACCTCGGGGTAGTGGAAGAATGTGGGGCCCAAATCAAATTTGAAGCCGTCTCGATCGAAGACTTTGTTTCGCCCACCGACGGCTGACGAACGCTCGAACACCGTAACATCAACGCCAGATTTGGCAAGCAAAAGGGCAGAGGCAAGGCCACCGGGTCCAGCACCGATAATGGCAACCTTGGGGGGAGCGGTTCCAGTCATGAGGTTCCCTTGCCAGTCCAGCATATAAAGGGGGGTTTTTGTTCATAAAAATTTCAAGAAAAATAACAGATTAATCCGAGGATTGAATGATGCTGTGCGGGTCGATCAGCACCGAAAATTCATCGAGGTAGGGTCCCATGGAACTGATGAGATCCACATCGGGGTGACCCTTGAGCACCATGCCGTCCATGTACATGAGGGAGCGAATGATGGGAAAGGCCTCTTCGCCGAACGCACAGCCAGCAAGGACTGCCGCCTTGACGGTCTTCATCATCTGCTCCGTGAGCGATACTTCGCTGACCGAGGTCCCGACAAAGCCGTCATAGAGCTCGTTCATTGAATCGTAATACGTTTGGAGGGTTGTTCCTTCGGGCCGTACGGCGGCCATGGTGAGCATGGCGTCGAAGGCGTTTTTCAGTTCACCTTTGGCGAGGAAATAGAAGAAACCGAACAAAGCATTGCGGACATGTTCCGGTGCATTACAGATGGCGCCTGTGTCGATGAAATGGAATCGTCCTTGGTCGTCCATCATGGCATTGCCCGGATGGAGGTCGCCGTGGAATGTTCCCAGGCCAAACATGAAGGCGCCGTGGATACGAAACAACTCCAGCATGTCGGGCCATGACAGCGAGCTGTTTTCGAGGTGCTCTTCAAGCGTAGGATGGGTGATTTCATCCATGACCAGCACGCGTTCGTTGGAGAGGTCCTCCCACATTTTTGGGAACGTGAGTTTGGGCATGGGAAAATGTTCCTCAATTGCTTTGGCTTTGGCGATGAGCTGATTGCGCCCCTCAATCTCGTTGAGAAGGTTGAGTTCTCTGAGCGTGTAGTCTTCAATGTGGGCCAGCAGCCCGATGGGGTTGCCGACTTTGCGAAGTCTTGGGTTGAAAAAGAGCCCCATCCGAATCCAGCGCTTCATGCGTTGAACATCTCGGCGAAACGAGGCCTCAAAATCAGCCTTGATGATCTTCACGACGACCTTGGTGCCGTCGTTCAGCACCGCTCGGTGAATCTGTCCGATGCTCGCAGCGGCGAAGGGCTTCGGTTCAATATGCTGGAAGTTATCGGCAAAACCGGCAGGTGCAAATCGGTTGAGAAGTTCCTGGGAATCTTCCTCTGGGATGGTGGCCGCTCGACTGTACAGGCTTTGCAGCTCAATGCAGCGTTGAGGCTCGATCAAATCGGGGCGTAGCGCAAAAATCTGTCCTAGTTTTACCGCCAGCAACCCCATCGACTGGATGGCGTCAATGTCGACCGGTTTCTTTCCCTTGAGTTGTCGGAAGAACTTGAGAAACGTCGCGAGTTTGATGCTGACACCCCCTCAGTCTTCAAGTTCGATGGTGTTCAGTTCATGTCGGTGGATGAGGTAGCGCCAAAGGTCGTCCTTCTCACCTGTTCCGTCAACTCTCTGAATGACCACGTTGACTTCCTTGGCAAATCGGGTGGAAAGCGCCCCCTCAATAATGCCATCATCCATCTCCCACATGGGCAGGGCATCGGGGTCCTCAACCGGCGGGTGGTTCAGGCCCACGACAACATGGAATTGCGGGTCAACATCGTATTGGAGCATGCCCAAGCCAGCGTGCTCCCACCAGTCCATCATCTCGTCAAGAAACTCGATGTCATTTTCTATAGAACGTAGAGAGAAGGCAATTTCCTGCCCCACGCGGTTTCCGATTTGGCGCAGCATGCGACTGATGTCAATTCCTAGGACTTTCAAGTTCGAAAGTTTCCCTTCGGTGAGCCGCATGCGGGCTTCGTTGACCTCGTTACCTGCCGCAAAGAACGCTTCAGGGTCAAACGGCGTGTCTTCCTCGGGCAGTTGCCCGTCAAATCCGAGGGCGACGGAGACGTTCTTGAGGAAGGAACCTTCGCCGATGGTCAACCGTAGCGGGTCGTTGATTTGGTTCTCCGTAAATCGAGCACGTGCGGTGGCGAGCGGGACGGCGCCCTCCCAAATCGCGTCGATCAAGTGAAGATGTGCCTGCGAAAACGGGCCGGATTCAATGATGAGTGCAGCGTCTTCCTTGCCTCTGCCGACGGGGTTATCTTCGATGTTGAGATACTGAATGACTTCCGACTGGTCTTGGACGAAGCCCAGCGAGTCAAGTTCGTCCGAGTGACGAACGTCGATGCTGCTGTCAAGTTTGTCAAAGAAGCGTAGGGTGCGCCCGTCAAGGTGCGTAATGATTTGGACCACCACGCCTCGGACGGCTGCGGTGTTGACCGCTTCAAGGGCGTCCGGGCTTCGGCACAAGTGAAGGATGCCGAACTGACCGAGCAAGAGGATCAAGCGCTCTTCAGCCTCGTTGGCCATCTTTTGGAGTCGGTTGTAGATGTGGGTGCGTTCTTTCAGCACCGCGAACCGTGGGTCGTCAATGTCACGGCGTTGCTTCTCGTAGGAGGCATCGGTTTCCGTGATACCTTTGGAGAGTTCCTCAAATCCGTCAACGAGCCGGTCGAGTTGTTGTTTCCTAGACTGGATGATGTGTTCCATCGCCTCGTTGATGCGCAGGCTGGAAAAGAGCATGGGTCGGTCGGCCGTGGCGGTGACAATCCCCATCTCTTGCAGCCGAGAAAGGCTGTTGTAGGCATCCAGCCGAGTGGTGTTCAGTTCTTTGGCCAACTCGGAGGCTTTCATCTTCGGTCTGGAACCGAGAATCATGATCGAGCGGACTTCACGCTCATTGAGTCCGGCCTCAAGGAGCAACTCGTCCCACATTCAATCGTCCCCCCGGACGTCTGAGATGTCGGCCAAAATTCGGGCGACGTGGCGTCGTGGGCGGAACAACCAATCGTAGACATAGCGGATGGTGTTGTCAGGGCCGATGAGAAACGAAGATTTCGCAGGGAATTGGCCGAGGTGCAGTGGAACGTTGAACTGCTGACCGACCACGCGCTCGGGGTCGGCCAACAAGGGGAACGGGAGGTCGCCCAACGACGCTTTGAATCCAGCAAGTTCCTCCCGCGTTCCTGGCCCAATGCCGACGATCGAGCAGCCTACCGATGCAAAGAGGTCGTGTTGTTCCTTGAACGTCAAGCAACCGCGCTTGCAGGTGGGGGAGTTGTTGCGTGAGTAAAAGAACACAATTCGCCATGTTCCGTCCAGCGAGGCGCTGTCAAAGACCTCGCCGTGTTCGTTTTCAAGGGCGAATGTTGGTGCTTGTTGTCCTACGATGTTGACCTTCATGCTCTGGCCTCAGTTGGGTAGGATGTGGCCCATTCGAGCGCTCTTCGTCTTCATGTATCGGCGGTTTTGGGCGCACTGGCCCACGATGATGGGAACTCGGTTGGTTACCTCGATACCGTGGTGCATCAGTTGGTCTCGCTTGTCGGGGTTATTGGTGGCCAGTTCAACCGATGAGATGCCCATTGAGTAGAGCATTTCGGCAGCGAAATCGTACGTGCGTGCGTCGGCTGGCAATCCAAGAGCGAGGTTGGCATCAAGCGTGTCCAAGCCGGTGTCCTGCAGCGCATAGGCCTGCATCTTGGAATAGAGCCCGATCCCTCGCCCTTCCTGGCGCATGTAAGCGATAGCACCTTGACCACGTTCTTGGATGGCTTTCATCGATGCCTGAAGCTGTGGCCCGCAATCGCACCGGAGGGAATGGAAGGCGTCGCCGGTGAGGCATTCGGAGTGAATGCGAACGAGTGGCGAACCTTCGCTCAGGTCTCCGAGGTAGAGGACACAGTGCTCTTCGCCTCCGGAGGGGTCTCTAAAGGCGCGTATTCGAAATTCACCGAACGCTGTGGGGAGAACAGCGTCCGCTTCTGGTGTGTTGTTGTTTGAGGGAAGCAATGCTCTTTCCATGTTACAAAATCCGCCGAGTTTGTATATAAACACTCGTCTTTTCCTTACAAGGGACGAAACCGTTCTTGATATACTCGGTTGCGTGAAATCAACACATGGCGTCCCTTCTTTGTGACCTAGGAGTGGCAGCCAGAGTCGTTCGAAACAACAAAATCTTGCTCGTTCAGGAGGCCGGCGGCCCCCACCGGGGAAAATGGGGGTTGCCCAAAGGGCATGTCGATGCTGGCGAGAGTCCGGAACATGCGGCGCTTCGCGAACTTCACGAAGAAGCAGGCTACACCGGATCCATCATCGGCTTGGTTGGCGTACGGACAGCACTTCGAAAAGAACATCCTGCCGTGTTTCTCTGCTATGATGTCCACGTCGAAGGCCAGCAGCAGCACGCTGATACGACCGAAATATCGTCTATCAATTGGTTTTCCCTAACCGAGCTCGGGTCCGTGTCGTGGGTCTCGGAAACCATGCAACAACTGGCGGTTGACGGCTTGACGCACCGCATCGTCATCCGAAACCACGCCGGCCTCACCGCCCGCAACAACCCCTACGCTGTTTACCGCTCCAGCATGGCTTCTCCACTGCCCTCGCGAGGTGGCGAACAATGATCCCGAGCAGCCGAGTTCAGATTCACGGCGTCCCCAACGACCATGGTGATGTGGTCGTCTACTGGATGACCGCTGCCCGTCGAGCTCAGTGGAATCACGCGCTCGAACATGCCGTCCATTTGGCGACCGAACACAACCTCCCGCTGGTGGTTATTGAGTGTCTTGCGCTCCAACATCGGTGGGCCAACGACCGGATTTCGACGTTCGTTTTGCAGGGTATGGTGGACAACCGCAGCGCCTTCGCCGGGTCGAATGTCACCTACATCCCCTACGTCGAGACCAAACGAAAAGAAGCCTCTGGCCTGCTCAAGGGATGGCTTGAGCATGCACGATTGTGCGTCATCGACGACTACCCAACCTACTACCCAAAACATGTGCTTGACACCGCCTTGACGGTGATTCCGTGTGAAATCCATGTCGTCGATTCCAACGGTTTCATGGCCATGCGAGCACAAGGTCGTGATTTTTCCACAGCATACTCTCTCCGCAGACATTTGCACAAAACCATTCGTGAGCACATGCACGAATTCCCGCACCGTCGCCCGCTTGAACTGGCTTCTTCCCTCCCTGATTTTGACATGGCTGTCGCCAAAGCCATCTTCGCCCAGACGAAAACGCCCATGACGCCTTACGAATTCTTGTGGCGCGTCTCAGAAGGGGGCGACGTTGGCCGTGAGGCCCTATCAACGCTCAGCATCGACCACGATGTCCATCCGGTCATCGGCAAGCGAGGTGGTTATGTCGAAGGCCGTCGTCGCTGGAAAGATTTCTTCGCCAAGCGTTTGCAGGTCTATCATGAAAAACGGAACCAACCGCAAGAACGTGGTGCAAGCGGTCTTTCCCCCTGGCTGCATTTTGGCCACATCAGCGTCCACGCCATTCTGGGCGATATTTTCGCTCACCACCGCTGGGATGTCAGCATGGTCAACCCACCAAACGATGGCCGTCGCCAAGGATGGTGGGGGCTTCCCGAACCGGTTGAAGCCTTCCTCGACCAGATCATCACGTGGCGGGACATTGGCTTCATTCATTGCGCCATGATTGAAAACCATACCGAGTACGAATCGCTCCCCGAGTGGGCGAAGACCACCCTTGCTGAGCACGCCGAAGACGAGCGCCCTTACCTTTACACCCTCGAGGAGCTGGAAACGGCTTCAACGCACGATCCGCTGTGGAACGCTGCCCAAAACCAATTGCGTCATGAGGGAATCATCCATAACTACCTCCGCATGCTGTGGGGCAAGAAAATCCTCGAATGGTCGCCTGACCCTGAAACAGCCATGGAATGGATGATCATGTTGAACGATAAATGGGCACTGGACGGTCGAGACCCGAACTCGTACACCGGTGTCGGCTGGGTCATGGGTAAATTTGACCGTGGATGGACCGAGCGAGCCGTCTACGGAAAGGTTCGATGCATGACCAGTGCCTCAACGGCTCGAAAATACAAAACCAAGGCCTATGTTGAGAAATACAACGCCCTTACCGAGCCTTCCACGGCCCTTGGGTCTGGCCCTTCCTACTACTCTGCACACCAATGAGGATTGAGCATGCCCGTCTACAACCACGCCGCAACCTACGACGCACCTGTTGAGGATGTTTGGGCATGGTACGACAGTCCCGGAGCCTTCCGACGCATCATGCCGGAATGGGAGGGCATCCGCCCCGTTCAAGCCGGCGCCTTGGTGAACGATGCGAGGACAAAATTTCGCGTCCAATTGGGGCCGCTGCGCCCGATGTGGGTGGCTCGCCACTACGATGTGGTGCCCGGTGAAGTGTTCAACGACGTGATGGAAAAAGGTCCCTTCGGTATGTGGGACCACGAACATCGTTTCGTCTCAACCGGTCCGGACACGAGCGAGATTCACGACACCATTCAGTGGAAACTTCCCTTTCATCCGTTGACGTTTTGGACTGCACCGTTCACCGTGAAGGGTCGCACGGACCAGATGTTCGCCTACCGAACCCTTCGCGTTCAAGAAGACCTCAAGCGCATTGCGCAATACGCCGACCAGCCTCAACAACGGGTGCTGGTGAGCGGTTCAACAGGTCTCATCGGGATGCAACTCTGTGCCTTCCTCCAAGCCGCTGGCCACGAGGTGGTTCGCTTGCTCCGCCCCTCAAGCGTGCTTCCATCCGATGTGGCTCACGAAGCCACCGTTGTTTGGAACGACCAAACGGGTGAGATCATCGAAGGCAGTCTGGAAGGATTTGATACCGTGATTCACCTTGCCGGCGCAGGTATCGGCGACAAACGCTGGAACGCCAAACGAAAAGCGCTCCTCAAGTCGAGTCGAACCGTTCCAACCGAGCATTTGGTCCGCCTTTTTGCCACGCTGGAGCAACCCCCGAAGACGTTCCTTTCAGGTTCAGCCGTGGGGATTTACGGCAACCGCGGCGAGGAAGAACTGACCGAATCCTCCCCCGAAGGCGATGGTTTCCTGTGTGAGATGGCGCAAGCATGGGAAGCCTCAGGAGCCCCGGCGAAGGACCTCGGAATTCGAACCGTTTGGCTGCGCAGCGGCATCGTCACCACCCCCATGGGCGGGGCACTGAAACCAATGATTCTTCCAACCCTTTTGGGCGCTGGTGGGCCGCTTGGCGGCGGACGGCAGTACCTGTCGTGGATTTCGCTCCACGACCACATTTACGCCACTTACCATCTCATGATGAACCCCTCGTGCGAAGGACCTTACAACCTCACCGCACCGACGCCTGTTCCCCAAAAGCAGTTTGCGAAGGTGCTCGGAAAGGTGTTGCTGCGCCCTTGGTTTGCCCCTGCCCCGGGTTTCGTCCTCAAAATCATGTTTGGTGAATTGGCGCAAACCCTCCTTTTGGATGGCCAACGGGTGCTCCCGAATCGGCTGTTGGAAAGTGGCTATGTCTTCCAACATCGTGAACTCGAGCATTGCCTCCGTGAATGCCTCGGAAAGCAGCGTCTGTCCTGAATTCCACTGAAGATGCTGGCGTTCTCTTGATAATCCACATGCCCATCGGTGGCTATGGCCGGTCGCGTGGTTGTTGCGCTCTTCCTCGGCCTCGTGCTGCTTCATCTCCCCGTCGTAAGCGCTGACGATTCCCCTGCAAGTGCCAACGGGCTGACCGACGGGGTGTCCTCCAGCGGCTATGTTTGCGACCCAGACGGGTGTTCGCCAACCGATAAGCGAGATTACTGGAAAATCCAAGGGAAAATGGGCGACATCGTCCAAGTGACCTTCTCGGGCAGCATGAGTAACGCAGCATGGTGGTGTCCCGGCGACGGTTGGGAAGGGACCTTTACCATGGGGAGTGTTTCGCAAAACGTCGACGACGGCTCACCTTCTGCCACCTTATCGGCGACCCTTTCCACAGCAGGGGAGATACTGATCAAGGTCGAGGGCAAGGATTCATGGTGCCACGACGGATTCGACTACACCCTAACGCCTTCCATCGACAAAACAAATCGAGACTCCGACGAGGACGGGTTTATCGATACGGACGACGATTGCAGCGACCTTGTTGGGACCTCGACCAATGACCGCAGTGGTTGCACGGATACCGACGGAGACGGTTGGTCGGACCCAGACAGTGGCTGGGGTGTCCAAAACGGCGCTGATGCCTTTGCAAGCGAATCCTCACAATGGCTTGATTCCGACAACGACGGCTACGGTGATAACCTCGAGGGGTACCAAGGCGATCACTGCCAATTCAGTCGAGGCTATTCATCATCCGACCGCTTTGGTTGCGTGGATTCTGATGGCGATTCCTATTCAGACCCCGACCCGGGGGGTCTCAACGGTTACGAGCCATGGTTTGCTCACCCAACCGGAAAAGCGGACGCCTTTGCTTTTGATGCCTCGCAGTGGAACGACACCGACGAGGACGGTTTTGGGGATAATTGGGATGACCCCGCCCTCAACACCACCCGGTCGCTTTGGGGCATCGGGCAATTTGTTGACAATGCGATCCAACCCGATGCTTGTCCCTTCATCAGAGGCTTCTCCACCGCAGACCGCTACGGCTGCGTCGACACCGATTCGGACACGTTCTCGGACGGCGACGAAAATTGGACCGTTGACAACGGCTCCGATGCGTTCCCGCTTGAACCAACCCAGTGGCTTGACACCGACCGGGACGGCTGGGGCGACAACCAAACCCTCGGCGCCCAGCGCATTGATGATTTCCCGTTCAACCCGACCCAATGGCGAGATACCGACGGCGATGGATGGGGCGATAACCAAACCTACGGCGCAACGCAAATCGATGACTTCCCCTTCGTTCCTTCGCAGTTCAGAGATACCGATGGCGATGGCTACGGCGACAACGTAACCGGTTTTGAGGGCGATGTCTGTGTCGATTCCACTCCCGAGGAAGTTGACTCTGGCTGGATCAGTCGCTTTGACCGGCTCGGTTGCCGAGACGTGGACAAGGACGGCTACTCCGACCCGACCGATCTTTGGATTGCCCATCCAAACGGCTTCGCCGATGCCTTCCCAGACGATCCCTCACAGTGGCACGACACCGATGATGATGGCTACGGGGATAACGAGGAATACTTCGACGGACAGACCTGGCGTGCATCCTATCGTCCCGATGGGTGCCGAACCACACAAGGTGAATCCACCTTCGATCGCTGGGGCTGCCCCGATGGCGACGGAGACGGTTGGTCGGACCCCACCTCCTACTGGCTTGCCAGTCCGGGCGGTTCGGGTGATGCATGGCCAGAGGACCCGACGCAGTGGCACGATTCAGACGGTGATGGACGGGGCGATAACCCCCGAGGAACCACCGCTGATGTCTGCCCCACCGTAGCCGGTACTTCGGTCGGGCCATCCGCTGGCGGTGACCGGTGGGGATGCAAGGACACCGACGGTGATGGATGGTCAGACCTCGGTGATGCGTTTATTCACGAGCCGACACAATGGCGAGATTCCGACGGAGATGGTTTTGGTGACCGCTTGGATGGTCACCAAGGGGATGCCTGCCCCGAAATGCGTGGGACTTCGCTCCTCGACCGCTTGGGTTGTCGGGACACGGACGGGGACGGTTGGTCCGACCCCACCGACGCTTGGCCTGCACATCCCTTCGGCCTGGGCGACGCCTTCCCCACCGAATCCCTTCAGTGGATGGACACCGACGAGGACGGGTTTGGTGACCTTCCTCTGGGAGCTTTCCGTGATGATTGCCCCACCGAACCGGGCACCTCCGAACGCGACGTCCAAGGGTGTCCCGATGGCAACGGTGACGGGTGGTCGGACGCGTATGGCGGCTTTGCCGCTGCTGTCGCCATCATGGGCGAAGACCCTGCTGCCTCGTGGCTGACCTATGCGGTCATCAGCGCAGGTTTCCTCCTCGGCGCACTTGCGGCATTTGTTGTCAAAGGCGCTCGCCGTCGCAGCGAGTTGATCGACCGCTTGATGGAGGAAAAGGAGACCGAACTCATGAACACACCCGGCATCCGGCAACCCGTTCCCGAACTCATCCCGCTTGACCAATTGCCGGCGCTGCCACAAGCCAACGGGGGTGATGAGCGTGCGTGATGCTTCGAATCGCCGTCCTGCCGTTCTCATCGGTCTGCTCATGATTTGCCTTCTGTTGCCGTTGCCAGCAGGTGCGGAAATGAGTACGGATGAGCAGTTATCCGAACAAGGCCTCACACTCCTCGCTCTTCGAAACGACACCATCGACACCAACCAAGACGGGGATATCGATGCCGTGCGCGTGGTGGTCGTTCTCAACTCGACAGCGACCTCGAACGATATGATCGTCAAACTACGCGGTCTGCACAAAGAACGAGAAGTGCTCGAGTCTCAGGAAATCTCGTTTGAAGGGCAAACAAACATCACGCTGGTCTACGATGCTTGGTCACAAGGTGAGCATGTCCTTCGCTTGGATTTCCTCGACGAGAACGGTGATTTCATCGCCTCTTATCCGCTCCCAACTTTCGTCCTGACACCTGCCCTCAAGGTGCCCCGCTTGTCGCTGGAACTCAATGCTGGCGCTGGCCTCCAAACGGGAGAAACATGCGAAATTGTCCGCGAATTCGCAGATGAAACGGGTCCAAGGTACGGGGAAACCGGTGTTCGAACTTTCACCGGAGCACCGTTCAGTGTTCTGGACTCGCACGGTATTTTGGATTGTTCCTCATGGCCTGCAGGGGATTATGAACTCAAAGAAACATACCGAAACGGGCTTGGCCAAACGGCGGAGAGCACGTTAAATTTCACCATCAACAACAGGCCAGCACCGGACTTTTCGCTGTCGGTGTCAGGTCATCAAAACGCTACGGACACGCCGTGCGCGGTTCAAATGATGCTTCATGACGGACGTTCGGAGGTTGGCTTGACAACCATCTGGTCGCTCAAAGGACAACCCGTCGAAGGTGCCAACGGCAGCAACTTCGATTGCTCATTCTTGCCTGCCGGGGCTCATCTTATTACGCTCGAGGTGATCACAGAGAAGATGATATCCTCAACGGAAGGTGTGAATCTCATCCGGCTTCCAGCATCAGACCTCTCGGTGAACGAATCTGCCAGCCTTCCTTCCTCCTCGCTGGGCATGGACACGCCTACTGAATCTGTAGGCTGGCTATCTATTGGCGTTTTGGCACTTCTGGTCTCCATCATCGTTTTCGTCGCTCTGGTTCGAAACAAAGAACCCGAGGCGCTTGAACTTCCTGCCATCGGCCCGACGCCTCAGGTGCTTGCGGATGGCTCACCCGATACGCAAGGTTTGCCGACCACACTTGACGACCAAGGGGTGCTTTGGCGTCAGCATCCAAGCGGTGAGGTCGACTGGTGGGACGCCGAATGGAGCGTCTGGCACAGGTGGGAATGATGGATTGGATCACCTATCTGCTGATGGCCGTTGGCGCCGTTGTGGTCGTGGTCGCTTTGCGTCTTCTTTACGTGTGGTACACCCGAATTCGGCCGTTGCAACCCTCTCTTGACCTTGAATGGGCTGCTGATTGTGAGCATCTCACAACGGCGACGATTGACGGTTCCAAGATCACCTTCCACATGGTTCGAGATTTCACGTGGAGGACCACCCGGGACAGGGACGAAGATTGGGCTGAAGAGGTTGAAGTTGATGCTGACGACCTCAAGCATATTTGGTTCATCGTCGACCATTTCCACTCGTTGAAAGGTCTCGCACACACCTATCTCACCTTTGAATTCGGTTGTGGCACCTGTCTCTCTTTTTCATTTGAAACCCGGCGTGAGAAACATGAACGTTATCATCCGTGGGATGGAATGTGGCGTGCGTATGAACTCTACCTCTTGGTCGGGTTTGAACGGGACGTGACAGGGTTGCGAACGCACGGTCGCAAAAACAAGGACTACATGTTTCGCGCCGTCACACCGCCGGGCAAGGACAAGGAACTCCTGCTTGGTATGGTGAACAAACTCAACGACCTCGCCGTCAATCCGGAATGGTATCATTCCTTGCTCACCACCTGCAACACCTCCATCGTCCAAATGGTCAACAAGGTCACACCCGGCCGAATTCCCTTCCTTTGGCGAAATTTTCTTCCTGGGTATACGCCAAAGGCTGCCTTCAAGCTCAACCTCATCGAGGATTGGGGGGGCTTGGAAGCGACCCTCGAGAAAGCCCGAATTGACGAGCGGGCTCAAGCATGGGACGGCAAGGAGGATTATTCGGCCATGCTCAGGTCGTTCCTTCCTCCTTCGACGAAGGATGAACCATCAGAAGGATGAGCCTTCCTTCCTGATAGGTGAGGCTCAGTTCTGAGGAAACTGCCACGTTGTGCAACCCCTCAGAGCCCATGGTCAATCTGGCATTTTGAAGTCCGAATTGCCCTCCCTTTAGGGTGATGCCATCGGCAACAGGGAGGGAGAAAAGCGAGAAATTTTGGCCCGGCATTATTTCTATAGAGTAAGTTCTTCCGGGGCATAAGAACCGATATTGGTGCCTTCTTCCAAGGCATGTGATGTCCATGGTTGAGGCCGCACACGTCAGGAGATTGGCCCATTCTTGTTCACGGTCACCCCCCGTGGCGCCAACCACCGTGCAGGAAGAACATCCCGAGTGGGTCGCAAATTCAAGGGCCTTGGCCAGATCGTTGCTGTCTTGGTTTGGCCGGTAAACCACCTCACCCCCCAGTTCGGCAAATCGCTCCAACATCTCGGTGCTGACACTGTCCATATCGCCGATGACAGCGTTGGGAACAACGCCCCTATCGAGGCACATGGCCAAGGCTTCGTCACAGGCGAGGACCAACGATTTAGATGCAAGTTGGTACTTAATCACTTTCTCGTCGCACCACGCCCCAGCCGTGAAAATAAGGCAGGGTGATGGCCCCATGGACGTCGAGAAGCGTTGTTCCTATCTCAACCCAACGGTCATGGAAATGAAGGATTTGACCCCCTTAGGGGGTCAGTCTTGGCTGAACAATGATTTTCTATGTCGGGGGCTGTGCTAGAGCCATGGCGGGCGGCAAAGTTCAGAATCTTCAATTCAAGAGCACTCTGCTCGTTCTGCTCTTCGTCGCTTCGCTCTGGGCACCGATGTTGGCTCAGGAATCTGCTGAGGACACATTGGCCGAAGACACGGGTGTCCTGAACACAGCGCCCTACGGCTTGGCGTCCGGTTATGGACACGATATCGGCTCGACCACGCTTGACGTGGACGGCTTGGTTCAAGCGAGTGTTCGTGAAGAATCCATGTTTGACATGTGGGTCTCGACGGCATTCAATACCTCCAGTACCGAACATCACGGGACGCCGGACGTGAAGCTGACACGGTACGACAAAGAGCATTACTGCTGGAGCACGGAAGAAGGGCCGGTTCGCACGGCCATTCATCGACCCAACGGTCAGTGGTCAACAACACTGGTCGACACGGTTGCCTCCTCCAACTCCTCCGAATTGGTGGATTGTGCCATCGCTATCACCGCAAACGAAAGGCCCAGAGTGCTGTACGCCGACGGTCCGGATTTGAAAATGGGGCGATATGCGTTTGAAAGCCCAACCTACTGGGACGGTGCACGCTGGCACACCCGTACCATCATGGAAGACGTCAACCCGACGAATTTGGCGCTTGAAATCACTCCCGAGGGCGTTGAGTGGGGCTTGATGCGAACGGCAACAGGGGCGCTTCACCGGGTCAACTTCACAGGGACATATTGGACCAGCGCTGTCCTTGATGAGGGCCCTGTAGGCCAAGATTTTGAACTCGAGATGGACGAGGACGGTGTTGCGCATGTCCTCTATTCAAGGATTAACGACGGAGAGGTTGTACTTCTCCAAGTCAACGGGACGCAGCATGAGACGCATATTTTGTTTGAGCATGAAGAACTCATCGATGCTCTGGGCATGGACCTCGATGGGAACAACATTGGACAGGTGGTCTCGGCGACGCAAACCGGCTCAACCTTTACGCTCAACCTCATTCGTTCGCTCATCGGCCAAGACACAGGTCGTGTCGATCCAACGCCCAAGTCCGTCCTTCAAGGCGAAGCGGACGAAGAAGAAGGTACACTCCTTCTCATCGACATCAACCACGATGGCTTTGATGATCTCGTGGTTGCCACACCTCATGCCGACGGGCCCACACGCATTGACAACGGCCGGGTTGACATTTACTACGGATCCTCAGGCGGTCTTTCTCCTGCCCCAAGCATCACCCTCACGGGTGAGGTCGATGGCGCTCAGTACGGGTCTGATGTTGACCACGGCGATTTCAATGATGACGGTATTTCTGATTTGGTGGTTGGTGAACCCGGGTGGGGGCCATCCAACGCCAGCGAAGCGAGACACGGCCAGGTTCACATTTTCTTGGGTCAGGTTTCCGGCATGGCGACCACGCCATGGGCCACCGTGGTTGGCACTGACAGCGAATCGCTGGGCAGCGAGGTAGAATCGCTCAACAACGCTGCAGGGGGGGACTATCTCGCTGTAGGGGCACGAAATTATTCCCTGCAGGTCAGCTCGAATCAAACGAACAATGGAAAAGTCAACCTGTATTCAACCGATGAAACGGGATTGGATCCTTTGCGAAACATCACCCAAAGCGAACAGGGGAACTTGTTTGGTCGCTCTCTGGAAGGTTGCGACATCAATAACGACGGTTATGATGAACTCATCGTCGGTAACACTGGCTCTCTCGAAGAGCCGCTGTCGTTTTCTTCGATAGAATATTTCTACGGCTCAACAACAGGCTACGACGGTACGCCGGACCATACCCTTGCTCCTCTTTCCCAAGCCAAGCTCTTCGGGTTGGATATTGCGTGCGTCGGCGACGTCAACGGCGACGGATATGATGAACACATCATTACCGAACCTCTCAACAGCACCGGCACCTTTGGTTCGGGTGTGCTTTGGTTGTTTGAAGGGACGAACGCCGCCTTGCCGGGCAGTCCCGACTGGCAGTTTGAGCCAACAACGTCAGGCACTCGCGTGGGTGAGGCCGTTGCTGCTGCTGGTGATATCAATCAAGATGGATTCGACGATGTCTATGTTTCGAGTCGCATGGGTTCATCCTCTGGACGCGTTGAAATCTTCCTTGGTTCTGCTGATGGGTTGAGCGAAAGCCGTGAGCTTCTGGCAGAGGGCAACAGCAACGAACACCTTGGCAAACGTCTTGCAAGTAGCGGGGATGTGGATGGAGACGGCTTGGGTGATCTGATTTATTCGATTCGTTCGTCGGCCCGTGGTGAAAACTACGGCCTGGATTACGTGCATCTCAGCGAGCGCGATTGGGAGTCGATCATGTTTGAGAAGCAAGGCACGTTGCACGAACTTGAACTTGGTACGGCTGCGCGCGGCGAAACCAGCATGGTGTTCACCCATGCCGATTCACTTCAGTACCATGTTTCGAAAATTGAACACATGTACGACGGGACCCCATCAGGCGAGTGGGTGGACCAAACCATAGCCAGCTCAACCACAGACCACCCTGGCATCGCCTTTGGGGTTCGTTCCTCAGGGCAGCCCGTTCTTTTGGTTGAAAACAGAACCTCCATGGTGTTGCACACCACCTCCTCAATGACGGCCTTACAACAAGACGTCGTCACCACCGGAACAATGGGGCAGTGGTTGGGGTCCTCGACGACCACAGCGAACGAGCAGGTCCTTGCTTACACATCGGGAGGTGGAAACCAAATTTATGTCGCCACCCAAACGGGGACGGGTTGGTCAACCGATCTGGTGAGGAACAGCGCAAACCTTGCAGCTGCCATTGAAGTGAATGTCGACAGCCAAAACATCCCTCATCTGGTTTACCGCCACGATGCCACTGGCCAGTTGGAATTGGCTGTGGGCGGTTCCAGTTGGTCGCTCACTGCCTTGGGCGAAGAAGGCGAAGCAGTCTCAAAGCAACATCCGACCACCGTCCTTTCCAACGACTCCATCGCCGTTGGCCTCGTTGCCTCCAACCAAAGCGGAACGCATCTCGCCGTGTGGGTTTACGACGGGACTGCCTTGTTCCGTCATAACATCACGAACCATTCCGATTTGAACGGCGAACTTCAACTCACGACACTCTCGAACGGCTCCCTTCTCCTCGCAAGCCTCACCGTGGATGGCTCGCTGAGTGCTTACGAGTTATGGCCTGGAAGCAGCGAATGGCACGAACATACCGTTCCACAGCCGAGTGGTACATCCAATGAATTCCGTCTTGATCTCGCAGGTGGCGATAACCCTGTCTTGGCCGTTCGCGGCAACGCAGCCACATCCATATTGGGACTCAATGAGACGGGCGTTTGGGTCTCGCTGGCAGAACGACCAGATGCCGCTGTGAACGGTGCGTGGGACATCGTTCACCTCGGCGACCACCTGCTCCTGTTAACCAGTGACCCCATCACCCATCAGCTCACCGTCAATACGCTCGAGATCAACCGTTCACATCCTGATGCACAGTGGATGTCGGTTTCGTTCGGGAATATCATTGCTAACGAACCTGTGAACGCCGTGCTCGACAGCAACGGTAGCGTTCAGATGGCGTATTGGGAAACGGTGGATGACGATGTGGTCGTGCTTCGTCTCTATGCTGACCAGGACAGAGACTTGGTGTTCGACCTGATCGATGCCATGCCAACGGTAGGCAATCAATGGAAAAACAGCGATGGTGACGCCTACGGTGATAATCCGCTGGGCCCCCTCCCTGATGCTTGTCCAACGTCGGCAGGGACCTCTGCCTATGTTTTGCAAGGATGCGCAGATTTCGACACCGACGGTTTCCGCGACGATATTGATGGATGCGATGATGAGGGTGGGACGTCTTGGATCGACCGCTTTGGATGCGAAGACCGTGATCAGGACGGTTGGTCGGACAATCTTCAGGGTTATCTTAACGGCGATGGCTACTATTCTAACTGGAAACAAGCGCGTGATTCCGATGGGGATGGCGTGCCCGATAACCACGGCGTCGACTGCTGTGCGACTGTTTTGGACCCGAATGCCGGCAACGGTGACCTGTTCCCTCACCTTCCAACACAAAACAGCGATTACGACGGTGATGGCTACGGCGACAACGACACAGATCTTGTGTACGGCGATTATTGTCCGTTCAATTTCGGCACCTCATATCGAGATCGAAACGGTTGTCTCGATAGCGATGGTGATGGTGCAAGCGACCCGTCGGACGAAGGTACCATCTTTGAGTGGAACGGCACAAGTGGGGCCGATTTGTGGCCGCAGGACTCCACGCAATGGAAAGATTCGGATGGCGATGGGTACGGCGACAATCAATCTGAAAACGCTACCAACCCGGACCGTTTCCCACTTCGTAAAGCGGCAGCAAACGATACCGACAACGACGGTTACGCCGATAATTGGACGGCCTTCGTCAGCATGGATGACGACAGCGACGGCGTGATGAATCTGATCGATATTTGCGTTGATTCGAACACGTCCCTCGAGATCGGTGCGAATGGATGCGATGAGGAGCAGCAAGCTGTGGCCTTCCCGAAGACCTCCTACAAGCAAGGAATTGAACTCGATGCGTGCCCTACGGTTTGGGGCAACTCAACGCGTCAAAGTCTGTCTGACTCGGTCTACGGGTGTCCAGATGCGGACGGTGATGGGTACACGGATGCGTACACATACGACCTCGATCAAGAGACAGGTCTGCGCATCAACGAACTCGGTGATGCTCTTCCGTACGAAAAGACACAATCGCGAGACAGGGACGGCGATGGGTTTGGGGATAATCCCACGGGTGTGGAAGGCGACCGGTGTCCTGTAGAACCCGGTGTCCTCAACGGGACAAACGGGATTGGGTGTCGAGTGATCGACGCTGCCGATAACGACGGCGACGGCATCATCAATGAACTTGATACGCGTTGTCCAACCACACCCCAAGGCGAACCGGTGAACGAGCAGGGGTGCTCACAATCCGAGCTGGACGATGATGATGACGGCATAAAGAACAATGCAGATCTGTGCCCCGAGACACCAACCGGGGTCACCGTTGATGCGGATGGCTGCACCCCTGAACAACGAACCTTGGACTCGGATTCTGACGGCGTGAACGACCCCGAAGATACCTGTCCCAAAACCGGTCTTGGTGATCTTGTGGATGAAAACGGGTGTTCGGAAAGCCAACGAGATAGTGATGGTGATGGTATTTTGGACGTTGAGGATGACTGTAATGATACGCCCCAAGACTTCCCTATCCTTCCGAACGGTTGCACTGACGAAGACGCTTTGGATGTTGATCTCGATGGCGACGGGTACACAGGACGCTACACCTATGGCTTGGATGAGAGCACCGGCGAGATTATCAACGAGCAGGGTGATGCATTCCCAAGAGATTCGACACAGTGGTTTGACCGTGACGGCGACGGGTATGGAGACAACCCAGCAGGCAACGATTCCGATGTATGGCCGACAGATGCAACCCAATGGAAGGACACCGACGGCGATGGATACGGTGACAACTGGGGCGAATCTTCGTGGAACACCACCAGGAATGCCTCTTGGCCGGGCCAGTTCGTGATCGGAGCAACCAACCCCGACCTCTGTCCGAAGACAAGGCTCGGTCTTCAGGTCGACGAGGAAGGTTGCCATATTTCAGAGCGAGATTCCGACTTTGACGGCGTCATGGACGATTCCGACAACTGCCCCAACGACCCCAAAGGCGTTGACGGCTACGATGACGGCTGCCCTTACATCCCCGCCTCTGGTGATGGTGAGGAAGGCCTCCTTGGCGTTGATGCAGGCATCGTGATGCTCGCACTCGGCGGTCTTGGTGCGTTCCTTCTCTTGACGCTGGTGATTGTACGGGTCATGCGAAGAGGCGATGATGACGACGATGAGGATGACGACTACGCCGATTTCTTTGGCGATGACGATGATGATGAAGACAATTTCCTCGATCGCTTCGACCGGAAAACTGCTGCTCCTCCGACCCGTTCTCGAGCCATGCCTGAGCGTACGGCACCGAGCCGACGTTCAGGGCCTTCCGGGCCCGGCCCCACCTCGTCACCAGCTCGCCAATCCGGCGGCCCCACAAAGCGTGGTCCTGGTGGGCCACCACGACGGGGCCCCAACACACCGCCGGCTTCAACGAAAGCACCTGCGCCAAAGAAGGCGAGCAGAAAGAAGGTCGTTCAGAACGACGAAGATTCGCCCTCACCAAAGGTTCGCAAAGCGAAAATCACCGTCGACTTGAGCATCTTTGAGGACTGGCAAGCCGATGATAGAGAGGCTGCTGTGGATTGGGTTGTTGGAGCGATGACGGATGGAGAACAGGAACGAACGATGTTGATGCAACTTCAGGAAACCGGATGGACTGCAGAACAATCTCGGGCGATTTGCAACCTTGCAAAAAATAAGCGGTCTTGACGACGGTCATGAGGGCTTAAATGGGTGTCAACGGTGGAGAGAAAAGGGAGGGTCATGGATGTCGGACGAGAACACGCCCTCCACCTCTCAAATTGAGGTCGATGATGCAGCGGCTTATTTTGGCGTTACAGAATCCAGCGACGTTCTCCATGCAATGATGGCGATGCCTCGAGATGAGGCCATGGTTCAATTTTTCGAATTACTCTCCGATATTGTGCTCCGCCCGGGCGACTTTGACTTCGAAGCAGCGAGTGAGCGCATGCAGTGCGAGGGCGGTGAAATCTACTACCTCGTGGCCGGCCATCTCGGTTTGATGAGCATGCCAGACCCTGTTTTGCAGGCGTTGGGTATGCCGGATTCATCCGGCGAAGCCGGAGCGGACGCATTGAGTGGATTGGCCGCTGAACAACGCACTTCTCTCGAGCAACTCGCAGACCCCATGCGCATGATGAAACTCTTTGCGGTGGCGTATCAAACAGGGGCGAAGGATGAAGTTCTCAACTACCTCAATGCCGTTGAGGGACTGCTCAATAACGTGGCAGGGTCCGTGGACGCCTTGGTGGCCATCAACAAGGAATTGGATGCCGCTCTGGATGTGGCCGGTCATGTTCTTCCCGTTGGAAGTTTGGCCAGCAGCTCCGCCTCGGCAGACAGCGTTGATGTCCCTGAAGCGACGCCCCTGCCGGCAACACCAGCAGGGGAATCAACCCCCTCCCCCGCTCCGCCCAAACCGGAACCAGCGCCAGTTGGTTTCACTCCCGATCCAGTCCCGCTCCCAACCTCAACCCCCGAGCCAGCCACGAGCGTTCCGGTTCCACTACCAAGCGGCGGGGTGGCGTTGCCAGAGGTTCCGGAAACCGAGACGGCCGAACCGGAGTTGAACATTGAGAGCGAGAAACAGGTTGCGAAAGCGACGCAAGATGCCTTTTCGGGCGCCTTCAGTTCCGAGTTGATCACAGAAGAACAGCCCGCAACGCCTGCTCCTGTGGCACCAGTGGAAGAACCAGTTTCGGAAACCGGGGGGGAAGATGACGAATTCGTGAGCGCCGCAGAACATTTCATCGCCGCTGACGAAGACGGCAGCGGTGCCTTGGACGTTGAAGAACTGGCCCAAGCCACCGGAACCAGCCTTGATGAGGCAGCCGAACTCCACGCAGAAGCCGATACCGATGGGGACGGCGTTGTATCCTTGTCGGAGTTCATTGCGTCCCCTGCTGCAGAAAAGACCGCTTCTCTCCCGAAGCCCGTGGCTCCTGTTCGCCGGCCCCTATCAGGCAAGCAACAACCCAAACCCCAACAGCCGGCTGCTCAGCAACCCTCTCCACAACAACGCCCTCAACCGTTGCCACAACAGCCATGGCAACAGCAACAACCGCCGCAGCAGGGATGGCCACAACATCAGCCGCCGCAACAGAGGTGGCCTCGCAAGCAAGCACCGGTGGTTCAGCCCACGATTCGCTCCGGTGTGCACTGCCGAGGTTGTGGAATAGGATTGGACCCGTACTGGCGGTTCTGCCCGGTATGCGGCCAACAAAACCTCGGATATTGAGGATTAATGGGCAACGAATTGCCCTTTTTCAAACAACAAGGTTTCGTCCATCCAAATACTCGGCTGTTCAAGAACGCCCGAGATTTGGATGCCAACAGCAGCAGAGCCCCCGAGTCTTGTGTTGTCGCCAATCGAAAAATAGGCGGTTCCCAAGCGTTTCTCATCTTCCAGAACGTTTCCGGTGACACGTGCATTGGGGTTCATGCCGAATCCGAATTCTGCAATGGTCCAGACGTTTTCTTGGTCCCTGCTCTTGAGGCGTTTGGCGGCCTCTCCGAAGGTTTGACGGATCTGTGCTGCTGCCGTTCCACCCTTGACATCGACCACGAGGCCGTTTTCAACTTGAAGCACCACCGGTTCATCGACAAGGTCAGAATCCCAGGACCCGTCAATCACGATGGTCCCGTTCATCGTTCCTTCTCGAGGGAGCGTGAAGATCTTGCCAGCCGGAAGGTTGGTAAGCATGCGTGGACGGTTGCAGATACCGTTATCGTCCAGTTTCCACTCTCGCCAGTTGACTTCAAACGTCACGTTTGTGCCCGTCTCTGACTTGATGTTGATGATGCGCTTTCGTCGCAGAAGGTTGTTCATCTCGCCGATGTTTTTCTTGATGATGTTGAAGTCGGCCGACATGCCTCCAACCGTGAACATCTCTGCCGTCATCCCTGGCATCGTTGCGACCCTGCATCCGTCTTTGAGCGCCAAGCGAACGGCCTTGGTGTGCGTGAGCGAATATCGAGTAGGGGCGATGACGACCTGTTGTTGTCGCATGAGGTTGGCCACGGGCGTTGGTGGTTCATCCCCGTGGTGGCGGCCCTTCGGCATGACCACGAGGAGCACACGGTCTGAACGGAGGCTTGCGGCATCGTGCAAGGCCTGCCCGATTTCCGTCGTGGTTGGGTCACAGATGATGAGGATGTTTTCTCCACGACGGACGTCCATGCACGTGTCAATCACGGTTCGTGCGCTGTTGGCCATCTTTTCGGCGGGGTCCATTTCGCCCTCATCGCCGCCTTCATCAGGCGTTTCCGGGAGCGTGATCCCAGAGGCATCACCTAGGCCCTCGGCCTCGTTCATGATGTCTTCAATATCTTTGTCGACAACACCGTCCTCATCCTCGTCCGAGCCTTTTCGGCGGAACGGGAGGACCATGATACGGGTACCGTTCAAATGTTCTTGAATGTGTGCATTTTTCTTTCATCGTTTTGTCCAGATTGCTCATGTTGACCTATGGGAGTATTGAAGAAGCACAGGTGTTTGAACCGGGCATGGAAACCTACGAAGAATTTCTTCGGCGCGTTCAAGACATCCATCGACTCGGTGCTCTTCAAGGCCACCTTGGCTGGGACCAAGAAGTGCTCATGCCCGCAAAGGGCGCTTCGTCCCGTGGCGAGATGATGGCGTGGCTCGCTGGGAAGCGACACGAACAACTGACAGACTTGCGAATGGGAGAACTGCTCGATGAACTCGATGGACAGGACCTTGATGTGGACCAAGCGGCCAACGTACGAGAGATGCGCCGAACGTACGACCAAGCGATTCGCCTGCCGAAATCCTTTGTTGAAACGTTCGCCGAAGCCCGTTCCGAAGCTCTCGTCGCTTGGCAATCGGCTCGCTCAGCATCCGATTTTGAAGCGTTCAAGCCCAGTTTGCGCCGCTTGATTGAACTCACCCGAGAAAAAATATCCCTGCTCGGCATCCAAACAACGCCCTACGATGTTCTTCTCGACGAATACGAAGTGGGCATGACGGTTGAGGATTACGACCCGCTCTTTGCTGGTTTGCGAGAACGGCTTGTCCCGCTGCTTGAAGCCATAACAGCGGCACAAAGCAGGGTTGAAGAGCCCTCTATGCCCGAGGGCCTTGTGTTTTCCATCGCCGGCCAAAAGGCGTTTTGTGAGGCGGTCTCAAAACATATGGGCTTCGATTTTGAAGCCGGACGGATGGACGCATCAACGCACCCGTTCTCTGCGGGCTTGTGGCCCGGCGACACCCGTTTCACCACTCGATTTGATGAGGTTGACCCGTTTTCTTGCTTGTACGCCGTGATGCACGAAACCGGGCATGCGCTTTACGAACAGGGCCTGGACCACGATCATCGATTTACGCCACGCGGCGCTGCTGTTTCCTTGGGTGTTCACGAATCTCAGAGCCGCTTTTGGGAAAACCAGATCGGCAGGACGCCCGCTTTTTGGAAGGTCGTCATGCCTTGGTTTAACGAAAATTTCCCCGATGCCCCACAATGGGATGAGCATCAGTTGAATCGATTAGCAAACCGTGTGGAAAAAGGGTTCATTCGAGTCGAAGCTGACGAAGTAACCTACAACTTGCACGTCATGCTCCGCTATGAAATAGAGAAACAATTGTTCAACGGCGACCTGGATGTAGATGACTTGCCCAACGCTTGGAACAGCATGTTTGAGGCCTGGTTTGGCATTGCGGTCCCCGAAGACCGATTGGGCTGCTTGCAAGACATCCACTGGTCGATGGGTGCCTTCGGCTATTTCCCGACCTACACCCTCGGCAATCTCTACGCAGCGCAACTCTTGGAAGCGATGGCGGAAGACTTGGGCGAAATCGATAAACTCGTGGCTGCTGGAGATTGGGCGCCGATGTTGGATTGGCTTCGTCCCCGTATCCACCAACGAGGCAGCCAAGTTTCACCGGCGCAACTGATCGAAGACGCCACGGGCTCACCCCCAAGTCCTGAACCCTTCTTGCGATACGTTGAGCGAAAATACGGCGAACTCTACCAGCTCGGCTAACGCCACGGCGCCATCACGATGGGTTCACCCACTGCGCCTGGCTCAACCAAGATCGCTCCTTTGGGTCCGGTGGCTTCGGTTCGCTCAAACACGGGCACACCCGCCACGACAGTGACCTGAGCCCAACCCACTAGGGAGCGTCCGCGGAAGGGGTTCCAACCCACTCGGGTCCACGAATGTTCGTCGGTAACCTCTCGTGCGTTTTCCATGTCAACCAAGACGACGTCTCCGTCCATCCCCTGTTCCAGCGCCCCTTTTCCAACCATGTTGAAGCAGTCCGCAACGTTGGTTGACATCCATTTGGCCACATCTTCGATGTTGCATGCACCGTCTCGGGCGTGGGTGAGCATCACTGCCAGTGAAGTTTCAACCCCCGGCATGCCGCTAGGGGCATGTGGGAAACCTGCGCTCTTGGCTTCCAGCGTATGAGGTGCGTGGTCGGTTGCAATGCACTGGATGGTCCCCTGCTTGAGTTGTTTCCACAGGGTTTCCCGGTCCTTTTTGTATCGAATCGGGGGATTCATCTGCAATCTGGTTCCTTCGCGAGCAACATCCGTCTCATCGAACGTCAAGTGCTGCGGGAGGGTTTCTGTTGTGATGATGGCAGTGTCCTTGTCGGCCTGCGAGGGCAATGTAGTGATGCCATTCAACCAGTCGGCTTCAATGCCGCTTGTGAGGTGAAGAACATGCAATCGGTGTCCGGATTCCTGAGCCAACTCAACGGCCAGTTGGGTCGCGAGAAGTGCGGTGATGTCATCTCGCCATTCGGCGTGAGCAGCGATGTCCGTTCGGCCTTTGATACCCTCACGTCGCTCAATCATGCGTTTTTCATCTTCTGCATGGACCGCAATAAGACCACCCGTGCCCTCGAAGATGGCTTCGAGTGCTTCTCGCTCGTTGACCAGCAGCGTTCCGGTTGAAGAGCCCATGAAGATCTTGATACCACAGATGCCAGGAACGGCCATCGGTGCGTCGGGTGTTCCTACGGCTTCTTGGAGGTCGGGTACGTTGTTCGGTGTGGCGCCGATGAAGAAGCCATAATTGTTGACGCACTTTTCAGACGCCGTCTTGAGTTTCCCCTTCATGCCCTCCATGTCGGTGATGGAAGGTTTGTTGTTCGGCATGTCCAAAAATGAAGTGACGCCGCCGCTGACAGCAGCGGCTGAGCCCGAACCTAAATCTTCTTTTTCGGGCTGACCGGGGTCCCTGAAGTGGCATTGTGGGTCAATGATGCCGGGCAGGAGATGGAGGCCTCTCCCGTCGATGAAGAGTTCGTCGTCGAGGGGTTTGAGGGTCTCACCGAGGGCGACGGCCTCAATAACGCCGTTGCGAATTCTCAAGTCGCCAACACCTGTTTCGTTGGGCAGGACCATCGTTGCGCCGTGAATTAAGAGATTGCCTTCCATGTTCATCCTCGTCTCATTCCAGCGCGGAGAGGCTCATGAATATGCTGTGCTACGCTGAAGAAGTGCGGCGGGCGGATTTTGGTCTAAAGGCGTCGCATACAGCCGGATTCATGTCCATGTAGGGCCCGTTCATCAAGTCAACACAATACGGCACGGCTCGCCAAATTTCGTCAATGGTTTCTCTGATGGCTTTTGGCCGACCGGGGAGGTTGAACACCAGGCTCTGGCCTCGAAGTCCGCCAACCTGGCGGGAAAGGATGGCTGTCGGGACGAAGGCCAGGGAAATGTTTCGCATTTGTTCACCAAACCCCGGCATCATGCGGTCGCAGACCGCCTCGGTCGCCTCTGGCGTAATGTCTCGGAGTGCCGGGCCGGTGCCGCCGGTGGTGACGACCACGTGACAGCCAACCTCGTCCACAAGTTGGCACAGGGCTGCTTGCACAGCGTTTCGCTCGTCGGGAACGCAGCGATAGTGGGCCGTCCACGGACTCTTGATGGCCTCTTCGAAAAACCCCAAAATGGCGGGCCCGCCCTCATCGGCGTATTCGCCTCTGCTGGCTCGGTCACTGACCGTGACGATGCCCAAACAAACGAGGTCGCCGACGTGATCATCGGTTCCTGAAAAGTCGGTACTGGCCTGCATGGCATCACCTACTGATCGCCGTATTTCGCCACGATGTCGGCATGAAAGTTGTCAAGGAGGGTGTCCTCGAACAATTCGGTCTGACGGCGCAATTTTGTGGAACGGATGTGCAGGAAGGCCATGAGAATAAACACAGCAATGACCAGCGGAATGAACACTTCAAGCTTGTATTGATGCATGAATTTCACAATACCTTCAGCCGTGTACGCCCACGTGACTGAAGCGATGGAACCCCCGATAAGGGTGGCCAGGAGCACGCGCATAAACTGCATGCGTGAGAGCAACCCCAGCATCGCCCCGACCAACACGCCGGAAGCCATGAACGGAATCCATACGAAGAGTATGAGTCCCCAAAAGCCCCACTTGTTGATCATCTCACGTTTCTCGTTGGCCATGTATTCCACCGTGGAAAGGGTGTCACCCAAAAATTTGGTTTGAAGCACCCTACCGCCCAAACCGTCTTGTTTGGCGACCGCCACGACGCGTTCGTCGTCTTTTTGCGACCTGCGCTCCACACGACCCGCTCCCGAGCGGTCAGCGAGGGTCGATACCTCGTTTCGGGTTTTGACCACCAATTCCTGGGACCCGAGGAGGTCAGCGTTTCGTTCGTGAATGAAGCGATAGAGTTCGTCTTTTATTTGGGTGGAGGTTTTGTTGAATCTCAACCAAGCAAAGCGTTGTGTCGGCCGGAAAATCACCGAAACGAACACCACGCGGTCGTCGCTGGTGACCACGGCGCCCGTCATCTCCACATCGGGACGTCGGGTGAAGAACAGGTCCAGACTGTCTCGCACATCGTCTTCAATTCTCGACAGGGAGTGCAACTCAGAGAAGAAACTCGAATAGTCCTGTTGTTCTTCCTTGAGGTCCTTTTCTTCTCCTCTGGAACCGACGCCAACCCCTGAATCAAAATCGACCATCTGACCGTCTCCAATCACTCGTACGTTCAACTGGACAGGTTTGAAGACGCGGAAGATGGCAAATTCCTCGAGGAGTGCCCGAAGCAGATCTGCTCGTACTTCGGTTGAGTCTGAAAGGGTGTTTTCGGTGTTTTTGTAGGGCACCATGATGTCGATGGAGAGTTCCCGGACCTCGGTTTTGAACAGGTCATGGTCGATGTCAATCCCGAGTTGGTCTCCAATGGCGTGAACGGTGTCCTCAACCAAACGAACAATGTGGCTACGAGACAGGATATCGTCGGCCTCTTGGTGGTAGACCTTGTACATAACAGGGTAGATGATGAGCAACGAGATGATGGAGAGGGAGAGCGAAATGAACGCCATCCACCACGCAGGAATCCCGGCAGCACCACCCGTGAGCATGGCGGTTTCACGGCCCCCGCCGAGTTCGGCTCCCATCAGAATGTAGCCCCAATCGCCAAGGTCCTGAACCGTCCAGCATGAGCGAGGTCCGGCATCTTCAATCCTGACCTCCGAGTGTTCTTCGTCGTCGACAAAGGGCAAGAAGGCAAGCGTTTCCGTTGAGATCGTGTGCTCAAACATGATGGTCTTCGAAATCGGCTCCATCGTGATGTTTGATGACAGGTTGCGCTCTTCGTAGACAGTTATCCTGAAATTTAGTTCGTAGTGTCCTTCGGGAAGCTCGGAATAGGGTGCCTTGAAGGAAGCACGTCCTTGGGACTGGTCAACTTTGTTGATGCTTCGCACGGTCTCGTTTGAACCGTAGTCCTCTGCGACGACCGCCCTGGGCCCCTCATCCGGGACAGCGACGTAGGTGTAGCTGAGATAGGCTTCACCGTTCGGCAGGTTGTGACCAGCCAGCGAAAACAATTCTTGGTCGGGGTCGGGGAAGATGTTGAGCCATGGCTCGTCGGTGATTTCTGTGCATTCGTCGCCGATATCGAGGAAGGTGGTTGAAGCCGTATGATCGAGGCTGGTCGAGTTGCCGAGCATGCCCGACGACATGGAAAACAGAAGGATGGCGAACAACATCCCGTAAGCGATGCCGCCCATCAAAACGAAGTCTTCAATTTTGGAGAGAAACCGCTTGCCATCGCCGCTGCGTCGCTGGCGAATTTCCTGCAGTTCTTTTGCCTGCTTGTCCATTGCCTTGCTCTGCTCTTCAGGGGACTCTTTGGCGTCGGAAGCCGAGTCGGTCTCCTTCGCCATGGTGAGGCATACCTACTCAAGTTCAAGAATCCTTTTCCTCAATCCCAAGGCGGCTGATGCCCTATCTCTTGTTCTATAGATTCAAGAAATCCACACAGGCTTTGCTGAACCAGAAGATGTTGGTGGGTTAGGCCGGACTTGAACCAGCGACCTCGGCATCTTCAGTGCCGCGCTCTCCCAACTAAGCTACTAACCCGTGCAAGGTTGGCCAAAGCCCTCGCCATATCAAGCCTTCCGATGGAACGATTGGCGGCTCAGATGAGCCCAACGAGCCTTCTCAGGATCATTGCGCACCGTCAAGCGCTTGCTTTTGGAAGGCGAACAGGGCGTCGAGTCCCTTGTCTGCTCCGGAAAGCAATGCTGACAATTCATCGGCAGAGAAGGTGGATTCTTCGCCGGTTCCCTGGACTTCAACGTACCTTCCGTCGCTGGTCTTAATGATGTTCATATCGACATCAGCATTTGAATCAAGCACGTAATCCAAATCGAGGTAGACTTCACCGTTGAGCAGGCCTACCGAGACAGCAGCAAGGTCGTGAGGGATGACCGTGTTCTCGTGGTTCTCTCGCTCGAGTGCATCAAGGGTCGGAGGCGTCCATCCTTCTTTGCGTTGTTCGGGGGTAGGTCGCAGGTCGGCGGGCAGACAGATGCCTTGAGCGATCAGCCTTCGAACGGCCAAGCGGAGCGCGATGTTGGCCGCCGTGATGGAGGCGCATCGGGTGCCTCCATCAGCGTTCAGGACGTCGCAGTCAACGTTCAATGCAATCGGTCCGAGGGCGTCGAGGTCAACAGCCGCTCGCAGGGAGCGAGCGATGAGGCGTTCGATTTCCTGCGTTCTTCCCTTTGCACCGCGGCGCTCGCGACGGAAACGGGAATCGGTGGAGCCTGGGAGAAGCGAGTATTCGGCGTGCACCCAGCCTTTGGTGGCGTCTCTGGGGAACCATCCGGGGAGTCGAGCTTCCTTGGTGCAACAGGCCAGAATGACCGTATCGCCTTGCTTGTAGAGTACCGAAGCGAGCGCGTTGGGGGTGAAGTTCAGGGTCACCTCGGGGGTGCGCATCTCATCGTTGGCTCGGTGAAGGTTGAGTTCTGTTTTGAATTTCGCCATGTTTCTCGCCAGTGCGTGGTCTTCATCAACCCTTCCTCACGGCGAGGATGGGACGAGGTCAGGTTGAAGGGGTGAACCGATATCCCCTGCCCATGAGTCAACCGAAGGCTGTCATCTGTGCGGTCGCAAGGACCCCGATTGGGAAATTCATGGGAACGCTTTCGTCCATGCGAGCGGTGGATTTGGGCATCCTTTCGGTGAACGAACTCCTTCAAAGGGCCGGCGTCAAGCCCGAAAGCGGCATCATCGACGAGGTCATCTTCGGGCAGGTTCTGCAGGCAGGAGCGGGTCAAAATCCCGCTCGCCAAGTGGCGTTGGGAGCGGGGCTTCCTGTCTCAACTCCCTGCGTGACCGTGAACAAGGTCTGTGGGTCCTCACTCAAAGCCGCCATGATGGCCGCCAACAGCATTCGGGCAGGAGAGTACAAGGCCATCATCGCCGGAGGCATGGAAAGCATGAGCAACGCACCTCAACTCCTGATGGGTCAGCGCAAAGGTGCGAAAATGGGTAATTCGACGCTGGTCGATTCGATGATTCACGACGGTTTGTGGGATGTTTACAACGACGTTCACATGGGCACGACCGGTGAAACGGTGGCCAAGGAATGCAACATCGACCGCGCCACCATGGACGGATTCGCTGCTCGAAGCCAGCAACGGGCTGCAACGGCTTGGGAGAACGGTTGGTTCGACTGGGAGACGTTCAGCGTTGAGGTCCCTCAACGTCGTGGTGACCCTGTCGTGTTTTCCACCGACGAAGGTGTGCGCGGTGCGACCACCGCCGAGTCGCTTGCCGGGCTCCGCCCTGTATTTGACAAAAACGGGGCCGTCACCGCAGGCAACGCCAGCACCCTCAACGACGGTGCGAGTGCGGTGTTGGTCGCCGATGCCGAATTCGCGAAGGCCCAAGGCTGGGAGATTTTGGCGACCATTGAGGACTACTGCACCTCGGGTGTGGAGCCTGCTCGCGTCATGAGTGCTCCCATCCCGGCGGTGAAGACGCTGCTTGAGCGAAACGGGTTGGATGTTCTGGACGTTGATGTTTACGAACACAACGAGGCCTTTGCATCGGCTTCGTGTGCTGTCGCTCAGGAAGTTGGCATACCCGACGACCGGTTCAATCTTCACGGGGGTGCCGTGAGTTTGGGTCACCCGCTCGGGGCCAGTGGAACACGCTGCCTCATCACGATGCTGGGCGTCATGCGACGTCTGGAGGCCACCTCGGGTATCGTCACGTTGTGCTTGGGAGGCGGCAACGCCGTGGCCATGTACGTGCGCCGTCCATAGAGCCGTCTTACTGGCGCTTGAGAAGTTCCAGAACGTTCTCCGGAGGCCGACCGATGGCGGCTTTGCCGTCAACGATGAGAACGGGGCGCTCGAGCGCTCGGGGGTTGATGCGCAACAACGCTGCGATGTCGTCGGGTCCGTCGAGGTTTGCGAGAGCCTCCGCACCTGCCTCCTTTTTGCGGACGATGTTGTCAAGTTGGGCAAGAACGGGCAGGTCTTCTTCGAGGACGCCCGTGTCAAGATAGCGGATGATCTCAATCGCAGCCCCGTGTTCTTCCAACAACGCGAGGGCTTGCCTGGATTTTGAACATCGAGGGTTGTGGTAAAATCGCATGAAGTCCCCACGCCGGGTGATGTCATGAAGGCATGGGTCGGTTGTCCCTGCCCCTTCATTCCTCTTCCGAAGAAGGAGGTGTGAGCATACCGTGTTCCTCAATCACATCACAGGCTCCGGGAAGAACGGCCAGAAGGTCGTCGGTTGAAAGGCCTGTATTGCGGTAAATCTTGTTGGCCAACTGGTCTTTTTTCGTCATACCCGGCGTCAAAACGGCGTAGCGAGGACACATGTTCTGAATGTGTTCGGGCGTACCCGTGACCACCATGGGTACGCCGTTCACGGCGATGATGCCGATGCCGATGCGGACATCCATGTCCTTGTACCATGTGCGCTGGCCTCGGATGACAAAGGCTCCTTTGCCGACGAATTCACCCGTCTGAGCAGATTTGGAAACCTGCGCCGGTTTGACGCTATAGACCGTGCCATGGGCGCCCCCTCCGTTCCATGCACGACTCCAAGAGAGCGCCAGAACGGCGGCCTGCTGGAGTTTGCCCTCGTCGATGTGCGGCGTTTCCAATTTGTCGACCAAACGGAAGGCAGGAATGTCGCTGGGAAGGTGCGATGGTCGGCGCTCCTCAAGCGCAAAACCCTGGCTTGCTCGTAAACTGCAAGACGGCGCTCCGTGAAGGTCGGCGTGAAGGTACATGTCCTCCCCGGACAGGTGTTTCTTCACCACGGCGTCATTCCCCTTGGCATCCTTCCCGCCCACAATGAGGTGACCTCCCTCGACCATGCCCCAGCGGTGTTGCTCGAACCACATGCGTTTGCTCCGTTTCAATCGGTTGAGTTTGCCACTGGCCTTCTGCTTCGCCTCATTTTTACGGGCTCGTTTGAGCTTCCGTTCCGTCTCCTCCAGGGCTTGAACGGCCCCCGATGTCTTGTTTTTCTGCTTGCGCGCGGATTCGAAATAGCGCTGAGCGTTTTGATGAACGGATGCGTCGAGTTCGAGCACCACCTGTGGCCCCTTCGCTTCCCCTTCGTCATCGGGAAGAACCGCGGTGATGGTCCGCTCTGCGGGGGATGCACTGAGGATCCACGGAATGGCTTTGATGGCCTTTCGAACCGCACTCCATCCGTCTCGCTCCACGGCTTCTTTGGTTTGTTCAAGCAAGCCTTCAACGTGCCCCCAATGCTCTTGGATAAGGTGGCCCAGACGCTGTTGCTTCTCAATTTTGACAGCAAAACCGGACAGCGCCTTTTCTTGTTGCGCTTTCCGTCGCTCCAAACGCTCAACCTCGGTGGATTGGCCTCGTCCCGGTCCTGCTTGTTCAAACCGCTCTTCCTCTCGCCGCTGGAGGGCATGAGCGTCATGAACGCCTTTCCAAGCATCGATGGCTTCGCAAAGTGAATCAAAACTTACCTGTGCCATATCGGCGTGTTGTGGCAGTAAAATCGGGGTGACTTCCACCGCCCGTTTCTCCAACCATACCTGTTGATCTCCGGCCGGGAGGCCATCGTAATGGCTCTTCCAATCCTCTGCGTCGTCCTCTTGGAGTTTCAGCACGACGTGGCCGAGCTGGCTCTCGTCGAGTTGGGTCAGCAAGAGATGCAGTGCCTCGTAAACCGCTGCGGCGTCCGCTTCTTGTGGGGGAGAATTCGGTTCGTGCTTGGCCACTGCACAGACGGCGTTGGCATGGGTTGCTCCGAGGTTGACCTTCCCACCCAGGGTGGAAACCAGGTCTCTGTCCGATGCTTCCAACAACCGCTTGAGGGCTTCTTCATCCAGTTGGTACGGGTCCATCGCAGGCGGTGGAGGCGAGTATTCAACCCCCTTCTTGAGGGTGCGACCGGCATACGAAGCGTGGGTTAAGGGTTGAATGATGACACCTCCTTCGTCCACCAGGATGATGTTTCCATCTCGGAACACCTCGACGTACAGCGTTCGTTGCCCGTTTTTTGTGTCGAATGAAAACGCCAGTACACGGTCAAAACCAACCTGCTGAACGCCGGTTAATCGGGCGTTTCGCAGATGTTTTCGAAGCACCATCGCAAACGGTGGAGGGGTCATGGGCATCGGACGGTCTCGTTGTGCGGTGTAGATGCGGGCGCCCCGGACGAACACGATGTCCCGTTGGTCGGCTTCTTTCGGATTCACGCGAAGCACGATTTGTTCGTAGTGCGGCATGTAGGCTTTTTTGACATAGGCGCCTTTCAGTGCGTCCAGTTCGCGTGCCATGACGCGAAGGTCAAAACCGGACATCGCCTTCTTCATCCGTTCACCTTCGTCGTTTCCAAGGGGCGAGGTGTGAAGAAGGTTTCAGACCCGTTTGACTCACGCATCCTCTTCGCCGACGTCTTCAAATTTGAGCAAGACCTTTCCGATGTTCTTGGCATCGTGGATGTACTGGTGGGCATCTCGCACGTGTTCGGCGGCAAATACACGGTCGACGATGGGTTCCAGGTGACCGGTTTGAATGCCTTCAACGATGCGAGTAAGTTGGGATTGCATCACGGCTTCGTTCGACCATGTACCCATGTGGACACCGAACACGGCACGGTTCCTCGTCATCAGGCGGAGGGCGTCGAATTTCGGTGTTTTTCGCAAAGCGAAGAAGGCCTTCAACAGCGAGCGTTTTCCTGACGGTGCAGCCGCTGACAAGCCGTAGGTGTAGAGGCGTCCTCCCTCGGCAAGGCAAGAAAGGCTGCGTCGCAAGTTGTCGCCGCCAATCGGGTCGAGCACATGGTCGACCCCAGTTCCATCTGTGTCGCCTTTGATGATGGAAACAAAATCTTGGTTGTGCCGGTCAATGGGTTGAGCGCCGTACGCCTCAATGATGTGGTGTTTTGATTTTGAGGAGGTGGCCCATACCTGCTTGACGCCTGCCCATTTGCACAGCTGCAAGGCCGCTGTGCCAACGCCTCCTGCACCACCGTGAACGAGGACCTTGTCTTCGGGCCTCAGGTGGCCGAGGTGGTGGAGCATGTGATGGGCGGTCATGTACGTGACCGGCGTTGAGGCGGCTGCTTGGAGTGAGATGTCGTCGGGAAGGGGAATGACGCGCTCGAGCGACGATACCACAAAACTGGCTTGGCCTCCGTTTCGCATGGCAGCCACCACGCGCTGGCCGACCTCAAACTCGGAAACACCTTCACCGAGTTCGTCAATGACGCCGCTCACTTCGTAACCGGGGGTGAACGGGAAGGGAGGGCGGGGTTGGTAGAACCCCATGCGCATGAGCAAATCGGCAAAATTGATGCCGGCGTAAGCCACTTTGATCCTCACTTCCCCATTGCCCGGTGTTGGCGGTTTCATGGGTTGAGTGGTGATGGCGTTGACGCCCCCGGCTTTGGTGATGACCACGCGCTTGCCCATCATCATCCCTCCGTGGTCCAACCCGCTTCATGGCGTTTGACCCTACCGTCTTCTTCGTGGGCCAGAAGATGTGAGAGCGTCTGGTCAACTGCAAGTCCGGGGTGGGCGTCAGGCGTGTCGCTGTAGGCCTGAACGGCGATATCATCAAGGCTGCTTGCACCGCCCAGCACGGCGTCAAGCACACGCTGATGGCGCGCCAGCCGGTGGGTGATGTAGTGCTCGATCAAGCGGTCGGGAACGGCTACCACTGGGCCGTGGCTGGGAAAAACAAGGTGCGGTTTGAGCGCACGGAGTCGCTCGAGTTGCTCAATGTAGTGGTTCATGTTGCCAGTACCGGGCGGGATGAGGATGGTGCCGATGCCCGCAACCATGTCCCCTGCCACCAGGCCAGCATCGCTGAACAAACAAACGTGCCCTGGATGGTGGCCGGGCGTGATGAGCACCGTCCATGATTGGCTGCCGAGCCTCAGCACTTCGCCGTCGATGAGAATACGATCGCAGGGCACGGAGCGGGCGGTGTATTCACTTCCCCACAGCGGAACATCAAACGCTTCTCTCAGCAGCGACATATCCGCCAGGTGGTCGGAATGACTGTGTGTAAACACGACGGCGACGAGCGTCCCACGATGGCGTTCAACCGCTGTGGCGAGGGCTTCCATATCCTCTCGCATGCGAACGGCGGGGTCGACCAAGACAAAATCGCCTTCCGGGTCGCCCACGAGGTAGCAATTGGTGTGGTCAGCAGGCGGAAGTGTGGCGGTTTTGATGGGCACAACTTCCACGCCATGAGCAAAGAGAATTGAGCGGCGGCCTGGCAGACGTTCTGCGATGTCCACTGCGGCTTGGTCCATGTTTCGCTCGAACCGGTCCAGCGTTCGCTCAATTTCCATCAGCAGGGTGACCACCGGCGGAGCGACCTTGATTTCGTGGTTTTTCCAACGAGCGAGAATATCGAGGGGTTTGGCCCACATGACTTCGGTAAATTCGGTTTGAGGCTCCAAATCGATTTCAGGAACGCCCCTCCAATCACCGAGGTGAAGATGGAGGAAGGCGTTGTCAAATTGCACCGGGCCAAAGGGTGGTGTGATTCGGTGGCTAAGGGTTCGAATTTGGGCCCGCTGAACGGGAAAGGCGCCGTTGAGGGCGAGGGGAAGCCACGCCTTTTTGTCCTCGATGACCGCACGACGTGCTGCGTCCTCCATCGCCTCCACGCCTTCGCCGGTAGGAACCAAACCGAGTTCTTCACTCATTTCTCGAAGGATGCACGCAATGGATTCCGCTTCAGGCCCGTGAAGCGCAGGCAAGGCTTCGACGGCGGCGCGGTCAACCGATGAAACACCGCCTCCGGGAAACGCCCAGTAGTTGGGAAAGGCTCGCATGGTTTTGGCTCGAAGCCCCAGGAGCACCTCCACACCGTCGGGCCCGTCCCGAGTCAGTGTCATGGTCGCGGTCGGGCGCGGCGCCCCTCGGGTTCGAGCGGACATGTCCAAACCCTCAGGGACTTCACTCATACTCCGGCCTTCACCGTCGCCCTTTCAAAGCCTTGTGAAGGCGATGTACGGGGCGCGGCATTGCGGCGGATTCAAATAAAGCGGGAATGGACCGTAAGTCATGACTCACGACTCGGTGGAGGAACACCTGGCCGAGTTGGCCGAATTGGTCGCCCAAGCCGAAGCCATGGGCGTGGATTTGTGGCCCGAGACCAAACCTGCTCGGCCGTGGGCGAAGTACGCTCTGGCTTCGTTCATGATCATCATGATGTTGTCCTGGGTCTCCAAAGTGATGTTTCGATTCGCCACCGTCTAGGTCGCTTTTCAGACCGCTGAATTGAAGAAGGCGACGGCTTTCGCACGACCACAGTCCCTTAGTGTAGCGGTCCATCATGGAGGATTCTGGTTCCTCCGACCTCGGTTCGAATCCGGGAGGGACTACCACCGCAGCCCGATCTCCAACGGCCGCGGTGGCGGAAGATTGCGTATTTTTAGGTCAGCCTAAAAATTATATGTATTTTGTTTTTAGGGCGCCCTAAACCGGTGGAGGTGACTGTTGTGTTTGCGCGAATTAATAACAACAGAATCGCTTGCAGTCTGGTTGTTTTGGTCATGATGACGGCTTGCTTGAGCGGTTGTATCGGAGGTGGTGAGGACGACGACACCCTTCGCATTGCGTTCTCGGTCAAGGACGACTATGCCTCTTTTGATGAAAATCCGCAGAAACTCGCAGACCACCTCAGCGAAGTGACTGGACTGAACATCGAACTTTATCCCATCACGTCCGACAATCTCGCCCTCGAAGCTCTCAGGTTTGGAAGCGCCGACATGGCGTTCCTTGACGGTGGAGCCGCTTGGATGGGTTGGCAATCCTACGGTTTGGAAGCCATGGCGGCCGACATGAAGAGCGACGGCCGCACCCACTACAGCGCTCATGCATGGGTGCTCAACGACAGCGCAGCAGGTCAAGCAGCCCTCGATGATGACGAAAGCACCGATCCGTTTGCTGAGCTCGCCGGTCAAGCCTCATGCCACACGGGCTGGCTCAAATCCGCCGGCATGCTCATTCCCATGGGCTACTTTATCGGCCAAGGCTATGCCGAAGTTGTTGGCGACGAAGAGGACATTGAGTCGTTGAGAAACACCATCTTCAATCATTTTTCAGAGGACGCTTCCATCCCTGAATCTGGCGCCTTGTACTACGGTTATTCCGGAGCCCTGCGCTGTCTCAGCGAAGGTGAGGGCGCCGTGGCCTTCGCCAAGGATTCAACCGTGGATTCCTATTGCGCCGAGGATGATGCAGAGCGAGCATCGTGGTGCCTTGACCGCGACCGCTACGTGCCGCTCCCTGCTTTTGGTCTGGCGCCCTCTCATCCGTTGATGTATCAGCCCAATACTGTGGACGATGCAACTCGAGACCTCATCGTCGCTGCGCTGCTTGATTTGAACGCCACCGATGACGGGAAATCCATGTTGGAGAACATCCTCAACACCCCCGGTCTCATCGAAACGGACGCCCAAACCCATCTCGGTTCGTACGGTGGCCTGATTCAACACGTCCCTGGCATCCAAACTTATCTCGATGACAAGTACTCAGAGGCGTGATTGTGGTGAAGGAAATCTTGGTTCACCTGCACGATGTAGCGGTTGGCTACGATCAACCGCTCATCGAGGACATCAACATCGAAGTGTTTGCGGGCGACGTCATCGCTGTTCTCGGTCCATCAGGTATCGGAAAAACCACCTTGCTGCGCACCATTGCGGGCCTTGTTCGTCCACTGGAAGGTGATGTGGAACTCGCCGTCCCTTCACGCGGCGGGCTGGGTTACATCCCCCAACGTTTGGGTCTTGTGGGCAATCTCACGGTTCGAAACAACATCGAGATGGGTGTTCGAGTGGGCCTTTCAAAATGGCACCTGCCCTTCTTCCCCTTGTCAGCGAAGCGACATGGCTTCGCCGACCGAGCAATGGAAGATTTGGGCATCCTCCACCTTGCTGACCAGCCCGTGCGTATCCTTTCGGGAGGGCAGCAGCGTCGCGTGGCTACAGCGAAAACGGTGGCTCAGCGGCCAAAGTTGGTGCTGGCGGACGAATTCCTGGGCGAGCTTGACGATGACAACGTCGAGGTGGTCATGCGCACTGTTCGTTCCGCTATTGAGGCCCAAAACTCAGCCATGATCATGGTCGAGCATCACGAAGAACTCGCCCGTCAGGTCGCAAACCGTGTGTGGCGGATTGAAGACGGACGGCTGGTCGAGGAGGTGGTTCCTTGAACAAGCGCCTCCTGCTCATCATTCTCGGTATCTTGACGTTGACAGCGGTCGTTTTCATTGACCTCGTGGGCCATCTTGGGCGCCTCAGCGGTGGCATGAGCAACCTTGGCGTCTTTTTCCGAGAAAGCCTGTGGCCTCCAGATTGGTCGGTGCTTGAGGCCCAATCCTACCCTGTTTGTGAGGCCCGCTTGGAATTCACATGTTCGGTCGCATGGATCGGTATGGTGGAGACCATCAAAATCGCTTTCGTGGCGACGGTCATCGGTTTCATCGTCGCTCTTCCCCTCTCGGTCATGGCGGCGAGCAACCTTTCGCCCATTGAAATCGCCATCCCTGCTCGTATTTTGCTGGCTGGCATGCGAAGTTTACCTTCCATCATTTGGGCGGTGCTGTTCATGATCATTTTCGACATGGGGACGCTTGCAGGCATTTGTGCCATGTCATTCTACACGGTTGGCTACCTTGGAAAGTTGCAGTTCGAATCGATGGAGGGCATCAAGAACGCTCCTCTTGAGGCGGCCAAGGCCATGGGTATGACTCGAACAGAAACGGCCTGGCTCGTGGCCATCCCCGAATCTGCTAACCACCTGTTGAGCCATTTGCTGTTCATGTTCGAATACAACGTGCGACACGGTACGGTGATCGGATTGGTGGGGGCTGGAGGCATCGGCCTCTATCTCAACACCTACCTGAAACTCGCACAGTACGACAAGGTCGTCGCCCTCTTGGTCGTGGTCTTCCTCGTCGTCGTGGTCATCGATTTCGTCTCAATGGTCCTGCGCTCAAAGGTAACCGAGGAGGGCGATGTCGATCGCCCTTCGTGGTCGTCTCTGTTCCTGCCCGCTTCGATCTCCTCGGCCTTGCATCCAACGCCCATGAAGAAACGCGCACCGCTGGATGAAAGCGAGTGAATCAATCGGCAGCGATGTGGACGTTTCCGTCTTTGTAGAAAATTTGAATTTGGTCGGCTGCTTTTTTCGACAAAGCAGCGACGGCTTCGTAAATCTCGTCTTCCTTGACCTTGAACGCCTTGGCAGCATCTTTGCTGGACCATGGCTGGATGTGAAAGTCGCTTTTCACAAGCCACTTCAGCAACTTTGCCTCAAACTCCGTCAATTCGTCGGCCATGAATCCCTCACGGGGCCCCGACTCAAAATGTCACCGATACCGCTCATCCGAGTGCGACCATTCGACGACAACATTCTTCCGCATCGATATCGCCGTTCAGGAGTGTGTTCAGGGCCTTGGTAAAGGGAATAGAAAGCCCAGCGTCTTCTGCGCGTGCGACAAACATGCGGCACGCACGAACACCCTCTGCCACCATGTGCATCTCATTCAGCGCCTCGTCGAGGGACAGCCCTGTACCGAGTTTTTCCCCCATGGTTCTGTTTCGTCCGTGCGGCGAGGTCGCGGTGACGTACATGTCGCCAAGTCCGGCTGGACCGAACGCCACCTCTGCTTTTGCTCCCAATTCTGCCAGCAGGAGGCACCCTTCCTTGAAACCGGACATGAAAATGGCGGCCTTCAGATTATCACCTCCGAGGTCGCCGATCTGTTTCAGGCCGTCAACCAAGCCACAGGCAAGCGCCACCACGTTCTTGAAAGCGCCCCAAAGCTCTGCCCCGACGGGGTCGCTGGCGGGATGGAGAATGAAGCTCGGTGTGCTCAAGGTTTGGGCGAGACGCTGCGCAATGGCTTGGTCTTCGCTGGCAACCAACGCCGTGGTCATCACGCCACCAGCCGCTTCAGGCGCAATGGTAGGACCCGTCAACACGGCCAGTGAATTGGTTTTCCCCTCTTCCTTGAGACGCGTGTGAATAGCATGGGATATCAGTCGCTTTCCGGGTGCCAATCCCTTGGCCAGGTCGAGCAGGACATGACCGGGTTGGAGGTGAGGCAACATGTCCTCAACAACGTCAAGAATGACCGACGAGGGCACGGCGAGAACGATGATTTCACTCCCCTCAATGGCTTCTTCGATGCGCATGGTGGCATCCAGACCGGGTACGGAATGGTGAGGCAGGTATTTTTCGTTCACCTCGCTCATCGTGATGGATTCGTAGACCTCTTGTTCAATGGTCCACCCTTTGACCTTATGACCTTCCAAAAGCCACAATCTGGCGATGGCAGTACCCCAATTTCCAAGACCCAACACTGCGATGTGCGCCATAACAATCGTCCACTTCGCCCCTTCTTTGGTTTATACCGTTTCGGGCAACATTCGACTGCAAAACACGGGTTTGCGGGCTTACGCCACTCCTCCATCAGAACAAATCGTCGTCTTCTTCGTCAAAGTCGAAGACATCGTTCTCGTCTTTTTCTTCGGCCTTGGCAGTCGCTTTTTTGGCCTTGGTCGCCTTTGCCTTGGTGGCTTTTTTGGCTGGGGCTTTTTCCTTTGCTGCTTCGGCAGGTGCTTCTTCGGCTGGTTTGGCCGGTTTAGCCGCCGTTTTACGGGCTTGGGAGATTTGGGATTCCTTTGAGCGGAGTTCTTCTTCGCTCTTGCCGGTTTGCAACGCAAGGGCGCGTCGTCGGTCCTCTCGGGCTTTGCGCTCGAGTTGCTTGTGGCGGGATTTCTCGATGTTTTGCATCATGTACATGGCATCGTGCTCGAGCAAGGGTGAATCGGAAATGAGGGTGATGTCAAGCCAACCACCGTCTTCGACGATGAATTCAGCGAGGGGCTCGAAGTTCAGGTCGGACTTCTTGATCTGAGTGTAGTGCATGGCGTTGCCCGTTCGGTGCTCTACGCCCGAGAAATGGCAGTAGAATTCCTTGGTGCCGATGGTTTCACGGACGACATCGAACAATTCACCGTAATCTTCGGAGGTTCGCATCTGGCCGTGACCTCGGGCGTGAATGTGTGCGATGTTGAGCACAGGGACGGTCCCTTCGACGTGGTTGACGACTTCAAGCACCTCTTCGAGGCTTCCCCAGAGCTCTTGCCGGCCCGAGGTTTCGATACCGATTTTCGAGGGCGTTCCGTTTTTGATCCACGGGAAGACGGGGAACTCATCTTCATCATCGTGCCAGATTTCGTGGATGCGGTCAACAATGCCTGAGAAGACATTTGCCACTTGCTGGTTGGCTGCCTGGCCCCGTCCGAAGTCGCCATAATGACCCGTATGGAGGGTGATGTGGCGGGCGTTGATGGTTCGGGCTGCCTGCAGGGTGGCCTCAATTTTGGCCAACGAGCGTCCTCGTTCGACCTTTCCACCCAACAACTCGGAGTAGTACGGTCCGTGGATGTTCATCTCGAAATCGGTTTTGTTGGCCAGCACGCCGGCTTGCCAATATTGTTCAAAGTGCTGCGGTGCGACCATACGAACGGTTTGGACCTCCATGGTTTCCAATCCCAAGGAGATGATGTCGTCCATCCCTTCAACGATGGTTCGTCCTTTGCAGGAGAGTGGAACGCCGGCCGGTCCGAGTTTAATTCCCATTCGTGTCCTCCCCCCGAAACCGATCCAAGGGACATCACATGATAATCCCTTTCTGTTGGCTGTCCGCAAAATCGGTCGCCTCGGGTGGTGTTCAAGAGTGATGTGATACGACTCTTCATGAAGGTGAGGCCAGAGCGGGGACCATGGAGGCCCATGTGCAACGAGCTGTTGAAGCGTTCCAAAAGGGGCATCCAGTATGCTTGTTTGACTCGGAAAAGCGAGAGGGGGAAACCGACCTCCTCTTTCCAGCCGCCTTGGCTGAGCCTGCGACGATGCGCCAATTGCGACAAGACTGCGGAGGTTTGCTCTTCCTCGCCATCGGCGACGAGGTTGGCGAGTGCTTCGGCCTTCCCTTCCTCCAAGACCTCCACACGACCCCCGATGCCGTCGAGCGAAATCCGGTGTTGAACCACCTTGTCACCAACGACCTTCGCTACGACGCCCGCTCGGCCTTCACCCTCTCCATCAACCATCGCGACACCTACACCGGCATCACCGACCATGACCGTGCACTGACGACCCGTCGATTCGCCGAGTTAGCAACCGCTTGCTTGGACGAAAGCGTCGTTGGCCAGCCCGCTATGGAGCGACTTGGTGCAGAATTCCGAACGCCGGGCCACATTCCGGTATGCAGGGAAGCCAAGGGTGGATTGGAGGTGCGTCAAGGTCATACTGAACTCGCCGTCGGACTTGCTCGCCTCTCAGGCACCGCTCCGGTGGTCATCGGTGCTGAAATGCTTCAGCCAGACGGCGACCATGCGCTTTCGGTCGACCACGCCCGTGCGTGGGCAGAAGCACGGGAAATTCCGTTCCTCGAGGGCGCAGATGTCGTCGCTGCTCTTGGCGTCGCGTCTTCACCGTCATCCTCATGAAGCAACAGCCCAACCCGCAATTGGTGGTCCTATGAAGCGCATTCTTGCTGTTGGTGTGTTTGACCTCCTTCATGCCGGCCACCTCCATTACTTGGAACAGGCCAAAGCTTTGGGCGACCATCTCACGGTCGTGGTTGCCCACGACGACACGGTGCGCAAGCGAAAACACGAACCGGTGACCAACCAAGATCTCCGCCGACGCATGGTCGAAGGTCTGAAACCGGTGGATGTCGTCGTTATCGGTAATCCTCCCGAAGTGCCCATCTTCGACATCCTCCCCTCCATCAACCCCCATGTCATCGCTCTTGGCTACGACCAAGAACACGCCGAGGAAAACATCCGGAAAGCCCTCCAAGAACGGGGTCACGGCGATATTCAGGTGGTGCGTGTGGAAGGCTTGAGCGACGACCTCGACGGGACGAGAAAAATCATCGCACGTATTCTCGAACGTGCCGAAAAGCAGGGGGCCTGAAGATGTTCACTGGCATCGTTCAAGGGCGAGGAACCATCTCTTCTATAGAAAAGGAAAACGCCGTCTGGACCTTCCACATCTCGCTTCCAAACATCTCCGGCCTTCAACGGGGCGCCAGCGTTGCCATCAACGGCGTTTGTCTGACCGCCACCGTCATCGAGGGCGAGCACGTGGCCTTTGACGTGATTCAAGAAAGTCTTGAACGAACCAATCTTTCGTCGCTGAACGAAGGCGACGAGGTCAACGTGGAACGCTCGCTCAAGATGGGCGATGAATTGGGTGGCCACCTCCTCTCTGGCCACATCATGGGCCTGGGTGAAATCACACGCCGGCAAGAGGTCGGAGAAGGCGTTGACATGACCATTGAAGCGCCGGCGTTCATGATGAAATTCATCCATGAAAAGGGCTACATCGGACTGAATGGGGCCTCGCTCACCATCGGTGAGGTCAACGAGACTCGATTCAACATTCACCTCATCCCCGAAACACTGAGCCTCACCACCTTTGGCTCGGCGAGCGAAGGCGATCGCATCAACATCGAAATCGACGCCATGACCCAAACCATCGTCGCCACGGTTGAGCGAATGATGAAAGAGGAGAACAAGGAGGCGAGGGCATGACCAAGCGCGTCGGACTGGTTTGCGGTTCCTTTCACAAGGACGAGGTTGACCGGATGTTGGCCTTCGCAAGCGAGGAGGCTGAGCACCTCGGGTTGAGCATCGGTGATGTCGTGTGGGTGCCAGGTTCGATGGAAGTCCCGTTAGCACTGGACCGTTTGCTCGCCGACCACGACGCTGCAGCGTGCCTGGGCATCATCGAAAAGGGCGAGACGCAACATGGATTGGCGATGGGCCAAGCCGTCATTAAAACCATTCTTGAACTTCAACTCAAGCACGACAAGCCGATTGGTCTGGGCATTATTGGCCCGGGTGCAAAGCCCAAACACATCGAACCTCGGCTTGAACCGCATGCTCGTGCAGCGATTCGAGCGGTCCTCGACGCGTGAACCGCTGACATCACGCATGCAGGAACGTTTTTCCCGCTCGTCCTTGAGACCAAACCATGAGCCGGAAAGGGTTGATGCTGCTGTGCTCCGTTGGGATGCTGCTGGCGCTCACGACCTTTCCTGTGGCCGTCGCCCAAAGCGATGAGACGGCCTTTGGCGATGAAATCACCCGCATCATGATGTTACCGCCCGAGGCTGAAGTCACGGGCATGCATGTTGACGGCAACGGCCATTTCTTCGTGAACGCCATGCATCCCGACACCGACCGCTACAAGGCCACGGTGGGGGTTGTTCACGGCGTTGATTGGCATGCGCTTCCCGAAACGGTTCCCGCTTTGGACGCATCGAGCAGTCCCGAGGATGTCTGGCACGGCATCCGGACGTCATACGGTGAGTATCAAGTGCTGCTGCAGGCGGGGGATGTTCTGACCGAAGGCGGCCTTGCAGGGGGCATTTACGCAGCGGACGACGGCGCCCAACTCAAACTGAGCCAGAAGCCCGATTACAACGCCTACGTGCCCGCCAGCAACGACGGCTTGCATGGTTTCCTCTACACCGCTTGGGAGGACCGACCAGCGGGCATCAGTCAAATGGAGATTCAATGGAATGCAAAGGCTTCGCAGTGGGACGTCTTGAAGAGCAGCATGCTCAACTTGAGTGCGATCAACGGCGGGTGGGTGTTGTGCTTTGGCAGCATCAGCCCGTGGGGCTCGCCGCTGTTCTCCGAGGAACTGTATTTCGACAACACCGAGCGATGGAACGACGAGACCTTCCGATATCACACCGACCAGACCCGCCTCGCCGACTACCTCGGATATTATCCAAATCCTTACGACTACGGCTACATCATTGAACTGGAAAACGCTGCATCCGGTGAGCCGGACTTGACTCGCCACTACACCATGGGTCGTTTCTCGCATGAAAATGCGAACGTCATGCCCGATGAGAAAACCGTCTATCTGACCGACGACGGCTACGAAACGGTTCTGTTCAAGTTCGTTGCTGAAACGGCCGGCGATTTGAGCGCAGGAACGCTGTACGCTGCGCATGTGGAACAGGACGGGGGCACCGATTCCGCCACCACTGGATTTGATGTTGATTGGATCGAACTCGCTTCTTCATCCTCACGAGAAATCCAAGCCTGGATTGACGAGTACGACGGCATCACCACAGCGGACTTTGTCAACGGCGAATCCTCCTACATCTCGGACGAGGAAATCAACGATTGGGCCGAAGCCAAACGCAACGACGACCTCAACGGCGACGGCGTGATTGGCACCGCTGTAGACGACCGCGTGGCGTTCCTCGAATCTCGAAAAGCCGCGGCTGCCTTGGGGGCGAGCGACGAATGGAACAAGATGGAGGGCGTGGCCTTCAATCCCAAGGTTCCCGATACCCTTTACCTGGCCATGTCAAACATCGCCAACGGCATGACCGACGGTCAAGGCGACATTGCGCTTACTCAGAATTACTGCGGCATCGTTTACCGAATGACGATGACCTCACCGTGGAACGTCGACAGGATTGAGCCGGCCATCATCGGTGGGCCTTACACCTCATCGGACCGGTACGAATGCGACATCAACAACCTTGCTGGACCCGACAACCTGCTGGTGCTCGACGACGGGCGTGTGCTCGTTGGTGAGGACACCGGGAAACACGAGAACAACATGGTTTGGCTGTGGCAGGACCCCGACGCCCCCATCGTCAGCAGAGAAAACATCACCGTCAACAGCATCGAGGCAACCACCATGTCCTCAAACAGCACTTCTCCGTGGACGTTCGAATATCAAGCAGAGGTCAGTGAACTTCAATCTGGTCAGTCCTACACGGCGATCGTTCTTGTGAGCACGACGAACAACGGCGACAACCGAGGCGTGTGGTTATGGAACGACATCACCTCAAGCGGAGAACAGTACAACCGGACCTTTTCTCTCCAGCCGGGATGCTACGTTCTCGAGACTTCGCTCTATCAACAGGACGATTTCAACATCGATGCGGCCAACGCCACCGTTCTCTCGCAAACACGCAACGACCTCGTCGTAGGTACAGGGACGTGCGTGGACGGTGCCTACGTGGAAAGCACACCCAGCAACACCACGGACGAGACGAGCGGAAATGAGACGTCCAACGACGCAGATGGAGACAATGACGGCGCACTTCCTGGCTTTGGCGTCAACCTCTCCATGGTGGCTGCAGCTGGTGCATTGGTCGTTCTGCGACGAAGAAGCGCATGACGGTGCATCATCCCTGAACCCGAATCGAAACTCAGCCTCCACGAGGGAGGCCCTTGTGTATGGGGGTGTACTCTAGGGTACGGTTGTAGATGTATACGGCTACGAGGGTTGCCCTTGTGCACAGATATGACGTTCACAACGGTTTGCAGTGGGTCGTATTCTAAATTAAAATGAGAAAAATCGACAGGAAGTCCAAAGATAAGGCGAATGTGAAAAACCCATCAACGGCCCAAAAGAGTGTTGAATGCTCCTTTTCCACTTCTTCATTTTTGTCATCGGCTTTCCGTTTTCGGTAAGTCAGGAAGGATTTGATGTTAAAGGCCATCATCAGAACGAACCCGATCGCTCCGAGAATCACCATCCCAGAAAGGATGGTCAAAAGCGCCGGATATTCCTCAAAAATAAGAATTAAGCTTGAGAACATGAGACGTACTTCTCATTTCTTGTTTATATCTGTTCTTCCGACGCACGGGAGATTTATCACATTCATCGCATCTCAAGGAAAACCCACCACAGTATTTCCCTCAACCCACTGCTTCTCTCTCTTCATGCAGCGCTTGAATTCCTCCGACTCAAGGTGCTCGCCCACAAGAACGAAACACCCATATGTACAATTTACCCGTTTACAAAGGCTCTCAGTGGGCCCTTCACAACCCTACCGTTGAACACGTAGACATCAGAGTCAACGGCGTGCACGGCTGACCAGTTGAATGATGATATGAAGGACTGCAGACCACCAAAAAACCACCGAGACGATCATCAGGGGGACGAAGCAAATCAGCGTGATGATGGCTTCATCAAATCCAGCAAACGGATAGTTGACGTCTGGTTCAGCGTTGGCTTGATACAGAAAATACGGGAGATTGAACACGATCAACGCGACCGTCGCATAAGCGAGGGTTAGGAATGGGCTTCGCTTTGGTTTCTCAGCAACCACCACCACCATTTCGTCCCGATGGGGGGATGCTGTCTTGCGAGGTGCGGCATGCGGTGGTGGAGGGTTGTTTCGCGCCTCGATGCGTTGCCTGAGCAGCCTGGACTTGGACAGAATGTCGTCCGATGCCGAGGCAGGAATGGCTGTTCTCTCTCACGGAATTATCATGAAGATTTTTCCGTCCTCTTCGGATTAATGCCTCAAGAGTTGCCTTCTGTGACCACGGCACGAGCCTCCCGCTTTGAAGTCAGGTGGATGTGGTCGCCTTCGTCCCATCATTGCGCTTGCCCATCAGCAAGTTCTTGTTCAATCCGTTTTGCTTGTGTTTTGTTGATACCGAGTTGTCGAGCAGATGAATTGAGCAATGTGCGTTCCATTTCTGTGATGATGCCATCCTCATAGGCAGCGAGGAGTAAATCCCTGTAAATCGATTCGTTGATTTTGCCTGACTCGGTAAGATTTCGCTCTGCGAGACGTGAGCCAATGATCTCAACAGGAATGAGCGTCGCAAAAATCATACCCTTGGCGAGAATAAGGAAGAAACTACTCTCTATTTTTTCTTCAAGAATTGGCTCGAGTGCAAACTCGGTGAGAAAGAACAGAAAGGTTGCCAGCACCAATGTGATGAACGTCGCAATTCGTTTTGCTTTCGCACTGGTGAGGGCCCCCAGTGTCTCGTTGAGGTCTTGAAGGGTTGATTCCAGTTCCTTGTTCAATGCAGCGGCTTCTTGGTTGGCCAGGTACAAACGGCGCGAACTCTCCTCAATGGTTTCCTCAGCTTGTCGCCGTGCTGCTTTTTCCCGCTCAACGGTCTTCTTGAGGCGTTGAATCTCCTCTTCGGGCGTAGAGGTTGATGCTTTTTTTCTTGCAGCGGCGATTTTTGCCAGTTCTTTGAAATCCATCGCGAGTCCTCGTCATCAGACCAACGTGCAGATGAACAAGGTGACTTGATTTCCATCAACGACCTTGTCTTCCCGTGTCATCTCCACCGTTTCGTTCCAGTGGTCAAACGCGCCTTTCATCAGTCCAACTGCTAAATCGGCGAAATGCCTCGGGCTGTGATACTCAAAGTGCAGGGTTCTTCCGTCGTCTTTGATTTCACTGACGAAATCGGGAAGGGTTGCTTCGGGGTAAAGCTTCAAAACTTCAACGTGAACCACATCATGGATGGTGTCGAGGAATTCAAATGAGGTTTTGTGATCAAAGAACACAGGGAACAACTCCAAGAAACGCCCGAACAAATAGTTTCCAAACGCCTCGACAAGAGCCTCCACGGGTAAGTCGGTCTCTTTTGAGAGTGTGATGGCCATCGCCACGAGTTCTTGGTGGTCGTACGTCCCAACGGCGGTGTAGACTCCGCCGCTTACCAGGTCGTTGTCTTGAACCAATTTTTCCGTCATTTCATCGCCAAACGTGGACTCAACCATCTCCATGAACTCTCGGAAAACAATGCCCTTCATGGGCCGGGGTTAATGGTTTAGTTCTTATTTGTTCCCGCTTCTAAATCATCCCTCGCCGACCTTCACTCATGCCCCGTTTGATGCTCGATACGTACGCCTTCGTCCTCAAGCGTTTGAATCACGTCGTGAATGACCTCAGAGGGGAGGTCCTCGGGAGGATGGATGCCCTCTGTGAACAGTTCGTGCTGGCTCCAAGCGACCACGCAGGCATAGGTCACCAGGCCCGTCGTCCTTGCCATGCTCGAATCCCCGTCCTTTCCGTTATCCTCTACCGTCCAGACACGGGTCTTGCCGCCGCCTTCAACCCGCACCTCCATCCAGGTAAACTCGGGGCGCGTGGGGTCAAAACGCCAGGCTTCGACAAGATTTTCGGGTCCGAGGTCGGTGGATTGGTAGCGTTGGATGTGTCCGGGCCAACGGACGGTGTATTCACCCATGGTGCTGGCTGGCACATTGATGAGCGAGCGCAACCCGTCGGTCAGGAAGGCTTCCATGGCTCTGCCGTTGGCATCGATGCTGTGAAGTTCTGACATGGCGGGCAGGGTGACGACGGTGCCGTCTCGAACAACCCGTACGGGGCGCGTGTACTCGGCGATGACGTCGTGCGGTGAAAAGGGTGCCATGTACGACCAGGCATCGTCGGGACGGGAAGGGTTGCCGCCCACCTTGATGCTCACGCTGTCGAGGGCGCCGAGTTCTCGATGAGCCAACGCGACGAGCATGTTGGAGAGCCCAGGAGCGATGCCAACGTCCCACAGGACGGTGCTGGCCCCTTCGGGCAGGCGGTCGGGGGTGGTTTCGCTGAACGAAAGGTCAACGATGCGATGGCCGTGAGGTTGGAGGGCTTGCAAGACGGCGTGGCCAATGTCGCCGGGGACCATGTTGACGATGATGTCCGCACCGCTGTGGTCGGCGGATGCAGCATCACCCAAATGGAAGGTGGCGGGTGTTTCGCGCGGTTCAATGTCGAACAGGTGGACCTCAAACCCTGCTTCGTACAGTTTTCGGGTCACAAAAGAGCCGACCAAGCCGCCACCAAGGCAGTGCACCCTCATGAAATCAACTTTGGGAAACGGGATTCAAAGGTTTCCCTTCACCTCCGTTCTCCATAGACAACAGAGGAAGTCATTATGTGGTTCCGGCCTAGCCACGAACCATGAGCATCCTAGCCAAATACGAAGAAGCCTTTACATCCGGAGACAAAGAATTGCTTGACGCTGTCATTCACGACGACTGCAAGTTTTACCCCCACGTCGGCGGGGCCGTCATGACCAAGAGCGACATCATGGCCTTCGCAGGCACCGATATGGTTCGCAGCGAAGCCCACCGCATCTTGTTCGAGAACGATGAAGTTGGCGTCGCCCACTCCATCGCACACTTTGCCAACGGCTCGGACTCTGAGGCCGTGCTGGCCTTCTACCGCTACCAAGACGGCAAGATCGTCCATGTCGAGACCGGTGCAACGCCGCTCAGCGACGACTACAAGCTCATCGGCCAGTGAACGCCTTCGGGCTCCCGCTAGAGGAGCGGACCGAAGGGCACGCCGAGTGAGCCTACACCGCCGGCGAACATGTGGACGATTTTTCGGTTGTCGTCGACGGCTCGAATGTGCGCCATGCCGCGGTTGACCATCATCGTGTACGGGAGTTTGGTGGCTCAGAGCACCAGAGGCACGTAAACGCCCATGCCGGCAGCCGCAGCGAGTTGATTGACCATAACGGGGGCATCCTCGCAGGGTATCTCTACCTTTTTGCTCTCCAAGGGGCTTTCGGGCGAATCTTCAAACACCACCGCTCTTCACCGATGCTTGGAGAGTCACATGTCCGAAGTACGAAACGTCATCATCATCGGTTCCGGACCTGCAGGCTACACCGCTGGACTCTACGCTGGACGAGCCATGCTCAACCCGCTCATGTTCGCCGGCTACATGTCGGGAGGCCAGTTGATGCTCACCAGCGACATCGAAAATTTCCCCGGCTACCCCGAAGGCATTGCCGGGCCCGAGATGATGATGCAACTCCGCGAACAAGCCGAGCGCTTTGGTTTGGATGTTGAGGACAAAAACGTCGACGAAGTGGACCTCAGCGAGCGACCGTACAAGGTTACGGTCGAAGGCGAGACCTTCCGCGCGCATTCCATCATCGTCTGCACCGGTGCTGAATCGTTGTGGCTTGATGCGCCCGGTGAGGCCGAGCAAAAGGGACGAGGCATTTCCACCTGTGCGACCTGCGACGGGGCGTTCTTCCGCAACGAACACGTGCTGGTCATCGGCGGCGGTGATTCCGCTTGTGAGGAAGCGACCTTCCTGACCCGATTTGCAAGCAAGGTCACGCTCATCCACCGCCGTGATGTGTTCAAAGCCTCGACCATCATGTACGAGCGAGCGGCCAACAACCCGAAAATTGAGATTCGCACCTTCCGCCAAATTAAGGAATGGCTGTCCGACGACAAAGGCCTGACCGGCGCCGTGCTCGAAAACACGCAAGACGGCAGCACCGAAACCATCGAAGCCACCGGTGCCTTCATCGCCATCGGACACACACCCATCACCGATTTCCTCGGGGGTCAGGTGGAGACCGATGAGAACGGCTACATCCTTCACAAAGAGCACACGATGACCTCGGTTCCCGGTGTCTTTGCAGCGGGCGACGTGGTTGACACGCGCTACAAGCAGGCCATCACCGCCGCTGGGATGGGGTGTTCTGCGGCCATGGACGTTGAAAAGTGGCTTGAAGAGAACGTCCATTGAAGCCGTTTCCTTGATGAGGACCGGCGGTTTGGCCGGTGCATGGTTGATGTCACACGGCATGCTCGTCATATCAGCCTGCCCAATGTTGGGGTTGAAGGCCAGCGGAAGTTGAATCAAGCGAGTGTCCTGATCATCGGGGCGGGTGGACTGGGCTCCCCCGCAGCGTTGTATCTGGCCGCCGCAGGGGTCGGTCGTTTGGGGTTGGTGGACAACGACACCGTTGATGTGAGCAATCTTCAGCGTCAAATCTTGCACGCCACGCCCGATGTCGGTCAACCCAAGGTGGCTTCTGCGAAGGCGCGCCTCCACGCTCTGGACCCGAACGTGAGCGTTGAGGTGTTCCACGAGCGTCTCAATCCCAACAACGCCATGGACATCATGGAGGGTTGGGACCTCGTTATCGACGGCACCGATAACCTTCCCACCCGCTACCTCATCGACGATGCGTGCTCTTTGCTCGGTCTTCCGTGGGTCTACGGTTCCGTGTTTCGCTTCGAGGGCCAAGTCTCGCTGTTCAACCACAACGGCGGTCCGTGTTATCGAGATTTGTTCCCCGACCCTCCGCCACCCGAAGCCGTCCCGACCTGCGCCGAGGCGGGTGTGTTCGGTGTGCTTCCCGGTGTGATCGGTCTGCTCCAGGCCACCGAGGCCATCAAACTCCTGACCGATATGCCGGTCTCCCTTAGCGGAAAACTGCTGCTGTATGACGCACAATCCATGGCCTTCGACACGCTCAATTTCAGCGCCGATAATGACCGGGAGCCGGTGGTTGACCTCTCCAACGCAGCCGCCATGTTGAGCGAAGAAGCATGGTGCACGGTCTCTACAGCCGTCGAAAGAGCGCCGCAAGAACAAAAATCCGAGGCCCCCTCAGCCGAAGTAATGTTTCACCATGTCTCCGTTGCAGATTTCCTTGACCGGCGAGAAAACGGTTGGGCGCCGTTCATCCTTGATGTTCGTTCGGATGCAGAATATGCAGAGTTACGCGCCAAGAGCTGTGACGTCCACGTGCCCCACACCGACGTGTTGTCCGTTCTTGAGCGGCTTCCCAAAAAAACCGATATTCTCATCCATTGCAAGAGCGGCATGCGCTCTCAACTGGCGGCCATGACCTTGATTCAAGCGGGTTGGAAGGCCGACCACCTGTACAACCTTGACGGCGGCATCATGGGTTGGGCGGCCGCAGTGCCGAGCGACGTAGAGTGAACGCCCACGCACGCGCACCCTCGCTTGGTCGACCAAAACACCGCCAATGGTGGACCCGCTCGGGGTGAGATTCAAAGGCGCTGAGTCCCTCCTTTCACCACGGAGGGGACGAGGACGCCAAGCATCATCATCGCCGACGAAAACGAAGGTCGACGCAACCTTCTGGCCAACACCTTCGAGCGTGAGGGGTACGAAGTGACCCGGCTGAGCACGCTTGCCCAAACCGAAGCGACGGCGGGTGCTGTCCTTCCCGATGTTCTCTTGTTGGAGGGCGAATGGGGGCAAGGAAGCGTGATGGACGTATGCCAATCCCTGGCCGGCCAACCGCGCTTTCGTTCTGCAACCCGAACCGTCATCCTCTCTCGCACCACCGCCCCGGAATTTCTTTCGTCAGCTGCTTTGGCTGGCGTGGCAGAGGTGATTGGAAAGCCGGTTGACATGAACCAACTCATCGGCCAAATCGGGCGACACGCTGCCAAGCAATTCGTGCCGCCGCCAGCCGATGTTTCCGCTGGCTCGGGCGGCGGGGGATTGGGCGGTCAGCGTTTTGAAGTCGGCATGGCGATGAACGACAGTCAGTGGGCCCTTCCGATGCTCCAGCGCTTGGTTGAGGGTGGAAACATCGATGACACGTTCATCGCTTCCATACGCGAAGAGATGGGCGAGGACCACCCCGACGAGGACGAGGGCGGTCTCTCCGCTGAAGTCATGACGACGATGGTGCGTTTGGCTCTCAACCGGCTGGTTGGCTCTGGGCCACCCCCCGGTCCTGAACCGGTCGTACAAGGCGATAAAGCCCCGCAACAGCAGGCATCGACCAACGTTCCTTCCTTCAAGGACCTCAAAAAAGGTACCACGCTCGGTGAGGGGGCAACACCAACCCTTGCATCCGGCCCGCGCTCCTCGATGGAGGACATTCTCGAACGTCAGGCACAGGACATTGCCCGTCAAGTGGAAGCGGAGATGGAGGGTATTCTCTCCGAGGAACCCGATTACGTCTCCCTGCTCGAAGAAACCCAGCAGGTGGGCATCGACCCCGAGGCCCTGGCGCTCACACGCTTGACCGCAGAGGTTCTCTTGGACTTGATGGAGGCGTTGAAGCGCCCCGGAGCGCTTTCTGATTTGACCTTGCTCACCCAAGTTGAGGATGCAAGCACCCTTGCGGCGGACATGCTTGATGCCCTTCCCGCAACGGAGGAAGAAGAGTGAATGCCCATGAGGTGGAGCGACGACTCCAGCGAGCCTTTCTGGCGCTTCTGCTGGCCTTTTTCGTCAACTTTCTCGGTTATGCGTTCATCGTCCCCATTTTACCATCCTGGCAAACACAGTTTGACCTCAACGCCACCCAGGCCACCCTTTTAGTGTCGCTTTGGGCGGTCCCGTTGCTCCTCTTTGGCCCACTGACCGGTCGCATCACCGACCGCTTTGGCGCAGGCCGTACGGTGTTCGTCAGTTTGGTGCTCCTGACCTTGTCAAGCGGCCTGTACGTGGTGGCGACCAACGAATGGGTGGGCCGACCGTTTCTGTTGCTCGCTTTTGCTCGGATGGTGCACGGTGCATCCGGCGCCACCATCATGACCGCAGGCTTAGCTGCAGCCTCACAACTGTGGCCGACGAAATTTGGTGAGCAAGCGGGCAAACTCCTCGGCATGGCAGCCATCGGTGGGCTGTTCGGACCGGTGCTTGGCGGCGTTTTATTCACCTGGGGCGAGGCTTCAGCCTTCACCGTGTTGGCGTTGCTGACGGGGTTGGTCTGCCCGTTGATGTGGACGTCCAGGGAAGTGGTGGGTGGACCGCGTGAACACACGTCTTCTGCGGTGTCGATTCGCGTGTTCTTCACCGACCGGATTTTGTTTCGAGTCGGTGTGCTGTTGGCCATCACCACCCTGGCCACCGGGGCGCTTGAAGCGGGTGTTCCTCTCTTCCTTGATGACGCCCTCGGTCTCTCTTCGGCGGCCATTGGAGGCGTTCTTTTGGTCATGGTCTTGATGCAGGGGCTCGGCTCGGTGGTTTGGGGCCGATGGGTTGACCGAAACGGCCCGACGAGGTACATGCTCATCGGTTGGTCCTTCGTCGTCGTCTCGCTTCTGGGCGTCGGCTTGGTCGGCTACATCTTGTCCGGTCAGATGGCCATCTTGGGCATGATTCTGCTCCTGGGCTCGTTCCAATTTTTCATCGCCGCCGCACAAATACCGATGCTCCCGATGATCGACACCGCCACAAACCGTGCCCTTGGAGAGGGTAACCCCGGGCTTGCCTTCGGCGTCTTCGGTGCTGCATGGGCTGCTGGCACCATTGTTGGGCCGTTGTTGGTGGGCCCCGTGTTCGATGTGTTTGGGTCCTGGGCACTTGCGCTTGGGGGGCTTGCTCTTCCTGCAATTGGTGCGCTGGTGTTGACCTTGACCAACCGGGAATTGCTTCACGAATGCTACGAGGAAGAAATCACGAAACGAAAATCAATCCATTCGGTTGCTGAAGCACACCTGCAAATCGGACAAGAAGAGGATTGAAACCACCCATCCCTTGGGAGGGTCGGGGACAGGCCATGTCGCAGGGAGACCTTCCGGAAATCTTTGGCCAAGATTGGCGAGCGGACCAGCCCCTGATGTTTGTCCAACCGCTTCCCAAAGATGCCGCTCGCACGGAGGTCCTCACCTTTGTGGCTCAGCGACACGACGCCCATCTCTTCCTCGTCGCTAATGTTTGGGACCACTTGGTGGACGGCGAGCCTGAAACCTTTGAAGGGGCTTCGTGGAACACGTTCGCAACACGGTTCGTTGACGGTCTTGAGCGCGGCTTGAAAAAACAGATGAAATCCACCCTCGGCGATGACCTCGAACGGGAGGTCATCCCTCGCCGTAGCATGGAGCTCATGCTTGAACGGCGACGAACGCACTTTCTTGTTGACATGCGACTGATGCTGCGTCGCTTGGCACATTATATGGCGGTCACCGTTGAACAACGGCTTGAATGGCAACGCCTGATGACCCGAACACGATGCTTGGACGGTGCGCTGAAAGAGATCTTCACCGATGGTGTCGAGACGCCAGACGGTGGGCGATTTGGGGGCAAAGGCTTCCGTTCCACATGGCAGGAGGGCGTGGTGGCGGTCGCTACGGCACTCAAGCGCCAACCCGACGCGCCTCGGGACGCACATCCCGGAGAGGGTTATGATGGCGACCTGGTCGCTCCGATGATTCGAGATGTTGGCCTTGGTCTTGCGATGGGCGATACGCCGCTTGACGTCATGGCTGCGAATCTTGGAAAAGCCGGTTCCAACCAAAACGGCGGTTGGGACGATGCTGGGGGTCGCGACCTTCACGTGGGTGCATGGCACGTGGGCGTGCTTCCACCCACTGCCCCGCTGCCCATCGCCAGCGCAACCATGACCGGTCTCGCCTTTGCAGCTTGGCGCCAATCACTCGACCGGTTCCACGTGGCTTGTATCGGAGAAGGTGCTTCCTCATCTGGAGAATTTTGGGAAGCCATGAACCTCGCCGGCGCCCGGGGCTTGCCTATCACCTACATCCTTCAGAACAACCAAATCGCTCTCGATACGCCGCCAGCAAAACAGTCCGGTGTTGAGGTATGGGCCGACAAGGCCGGCGCCATGGGCTTCCCGGCCTGGACCATCGACGGCTCCGACCCCGCGGCCTGGCATGCTTCAACGGCCGTGGCACGAGAATTTGCCATGGCCGGTGGCGGTCCGACCCTTATCCATGTCGAAACCATGCGCGGGTGTGGTCATGCGCACCACCACGACGACCTCTACCTTGGCAATCCAAGCGGAACCCCCTCAGGCTATGTTGACCGGGAACTTTTGGAATATTGGGAACAAAAAGACCCCATTCCAACACATCGGACACTGCTGGTCGACATGGGTGTTGACGAATCCCTGCTCGAAGCGATGGAGGCAGAAGAGATGGAAGCGGTTGAGGCCGCCAGGGCCGAACTTCTTGCCATGGCGTGGCCAGAACCCGAAACCGTGACCAAGGGGATCACAACATTGCACGATGCCGACACCCACGAGGACCATCTGCAGCGCTTTTCAGGCCAGCAACCACCTCGCAACACCTCCGCTCCTTTGGCGGTGGGCGAGCATGCATGGTCGTATGCCGAGAAAGGCGGATGGACCTACGCTCGAGCCATCCAACAAGCCATGGCCGACATTGCGACCATGCATGGAGAGGACTGTGTGTTCATCGGAGAAGACATGGAAGTCGCCGGGGCATTCGGCATGAACATGGCGCTGAAAAATGCAGGGCATACCGACAAACTCATCGACATGCCCTTGTGCGAAGCCGTGATCGTTCACACCGGTGTTGGCGCAGCCCTCTCTGGAATGAAGCCCATGGTTGAAATTCAATTCGGCGGTTTTGCCGCCCTCGGATTCAACGCACTGGTCAACAATGCCGCCATGTTGCGTTGGCGATGGGGTGCCGACTGCCCGATGACGGTTCGCATTCCATTGGGCGCTCGCACACGCTCCGGACCGTTTCATGCGAACATGATTGAATCCTGGTTTGCCAACGACCCGGGCCTGGTGGTGATGGCTCCAGGCACACCGCAGGACGCCTACGATTTGCTGATGGAGGGCGCCCAACTGCCCGACCCCGTTCTCATGCTCGAGCACATCGGCTTGTACGGGCTTCGTGGAGGCCTTACGGGGTGGGGCATGAACATCAACCAACGCGTTGACACCGAGACCGTCACAACGCATATCGAAAAGGGTGAGCGATACAAACTCGGCAAGGCTGAGATCATTCGCGGCGGCCGGGACATTACACTGGTGACGTGGGGCGCCATGGTTCATATCGCTCTCCAAGCAGCTGACCTTCTCGCACACGAGAACATCGAGGTTGAAGTGGTCGACTTGCGCACCCTGCTTCCGTTTGATGCGGAGACCTGCATTGCTTCTGTCCAGCGAACCGGACGCTTGGTCGTTCTCCAAGAGGGCCAGTGGGCCGGCGGACTGGGCCACACGGTTCAATCACGGATCATGGAAGATTGCTTCTACGAACTGGAATCTGCTCCTACGGTGATTGGTGCGCTCGACACCCCGGTCCCGTTTGCTCCACCGCTCGAAAACCACACCATTCCATCGTTGGAGCACGTTGCAGCGATGCTGCGAACTTCCGTTGATGCGTGATCAATCGGGAAAGAACCGATGCTTGATGTCGCAAGCAAACCAGGCACCGAGCGTGGTTGAAACCAGGTAAATGGGCAACGACGCCCACATGCTGTTGAGTACATTGGGCCCCAGGGTGCGGGCAGGATTCATGCTTGCACCGGTGGAGGGTCCGGCCAGGAACGCCAGGAGGGCCACCGTTGCGCCGACCCAAACGGCGATGACGGGCCTTGAAGAAGAGCGCTGAACGATGAGAAGGATGCTGGCCATGAGGGCGGCCGTGATGGCGATTTCAATTCCGAATCCCTCAACCAGCGTCAAGGAAGGGGCGACCGTGGTCGGGGCTGCACCGCTGACCAGGAGCGCTCCCGTTATTCCGCCAAGGCATTGCGCCAGGATGTAGGTGGGAAGCAGCCTCCCCTCCAACTGTCCGTCCCTCCAAAAAGCGATGCTCACGGCCGGGTTGATATGAGCGCCGCTCATGGCGCCGAAGGCGATGATGGCCACCGTCACGGCGGCGCCGAAGGCGAGCGAGACCATCACATGACTGGCGCCAAGGGCAACACTGCCGCATCCAACGGCGACCATGAAGGCGGTACCGAGAAACTCTCCGGCGAACGCCTTCCGCATCGCTGCAACCACCAATCGGTAGTTGAAAAGTATCGCTAAGACGCCTTCTTCACTCTCGCTGGGAGGTAACCGTCAAGAAGTGGATGCCTCACCGCACGACATGGGTGAAGAAGCGGCTTCGAACGAAAGCGGCATTCCCCAATTTGTCTTTAGTAACACGCTGGTTCTCAACGGTGCGCTTTTTTTGGGTATTTTGGCCCTTCACACCGTCGTTGAGGACTCAAGCATCAACAATAATTGGTTGTCGTTTGCGCTGCTCGCTATGGCGCTTGCGTTGCTCATCAAATCGGCTGATGTGTTCATCGAAGGGGCCAAAGGATTGGCCTATCGGGCTGGCTTACCTGAAGTTGTCATCGGACTGACCATCGTTTCCATCGGGACGTCGCTCCCCGAGATCTTGGTCACCTCCACGGCCGCTGCGGACATCCCCAACAACCCCGAAATCGGTGACTTGGCCATCGGTGGTATCTTCGGTTCCATTCTTGTTCAAATCACCCTAATTCTGGGGGTTGTGGTGGCGTTTCGTGGCGTCAAAGTCCGACCGTCATGGCTCAAGCGAGACGGTTTCATCATGTTCGCATCCATCGGTCTCCTGACGCTCTTCTTGTTCACGGGCGATGGCCTCAGTCGTCTCGAGGGGGCCTTTTTGATGTCGTTGTACATCGCCTACATCTACTGGCTCTTATCCCACAGGGACGAGATTCTCGAAGAAGAACTCAGTGGAGGTGAACACGTTGAGCGAAAAGTCACACGCACCACCGCTTCCTATGCGTTCATGGTCACCAGCGGCTTGTTGCTCGCCTTGTTTGCTGCCCACCATCTGGTCAACGTCGCCAGCGACATGGCCTACGCGTTCAACGTTCCACACGCTGTCATCGGCACGACGGTTTCCGGCCTTGGCACGTCGCTTCCTGAATTGACCATCGCCTTCCTCGCAGCCAAGCGTAGCCAGGGCGTCGCCATCGGCACGCTCATCGGTTCAAACATCACCGACCCGCTCCTCTCCATCGGCTTTGCCGCTGTTGTCCACCCGCTTGCACTCACCTCAGCGAGCTTTGCCCTGACGGCCTACCTCATCATTCCGGCCACCTTTGTCGGCACGGGCGTGGCGCTTTTGATGATGCGTTCAGAATACGAATTCAAGCGATGGGAGGGCGTCGTGCTCATCCTGATTTACTTGATTTTCTTGGCGTTCCTCGCTGCTGAACACCAAGGCTACCTCGTGCTCTAATCGACCCGGCCCTTTTCAATTGATGGTGAATCAAGAGGTGAGGTGCCAAACTCATCGCTCTTAAGGGAGCGATGCTTCGCCGTAGCATGGTGGACTTCCAACTCGATGAGATGCAAGCCATGTTGAAGGAACTCGCTCATGAGTTTGCCCAAGACGAAATACGACCCAAGGCCGAACACTGGGACGAATCCGCCCACTACCCGAAAGAAACCATCCAAGCCGCTCATGAGATGGGGTTGCTGAACCTCCACATTCCTGAAGCCTATGGTGGCGCTGGACTCGGTTCTTTTGAGGAAGTGCTCGTTAACGAAGAACTGGCTTGGGGCGACCCTGGATTTGCCACGGCCGCCTACGCTACGGCCCTCGCCAGTGCGCCCATCATCACCGGTGCTACGGAGGAGCAGAAAGAACACTGGTTGGGAAAAATTGCAGAAGAGGGAGCGCTCGCTTCCTATGCCGTCACCGAACCGGGCGCAGGCTCGGACGTTGCCGCCTGCAAAACCACCGCCATCAAAGACGGCGATGACTATGTCATCAACGGCTCGAAGATGTGGATCACCGGTGCCGGCCACGCAGATTTCTTCTTTGTCTTGGCCAAGACCGACCCCGATGCAGGTTATCGCGGCATGTCGGGCTTTGTGGTCGAAAAGGACACGCCCGGCTTCTCCCTCGGTAAGAAAGAAACCAACATGGGGCAACGCTGCTCGGACACGCGCTCAATTTCCTTCGACGATGTTCGGGTGCCTGCGGACCACTTGATCGGTGGTTCTGAATCGGGCGGTTGGATGAACGCCATGAAGGCCTTCGACATGAGCAGACCCAACATCGCAGCCCATGCCACGGGTCTTGCTCGTGCAGCCTACGAACATGCGCTCCAATACGCCAATGAGCGCCAGACGTTCGGAAAGCCGCTTCATCAACATCAAGCCATCCAATTCATGCTCGCCGACATGAAAACCAACATCGAGGCTTCACGAATGCTGACCTGGAAATCTGCGGCAGAATACGACGCAGGGGTGCGCAACACCGAATCTGCAGCCCACGCCAAGCGATTCTCTGCCGATATGGCCATGCAGGTCGCCACCGATGCGGTGCAAATTTACGGCGGCTACGGCTACTCTGAGGAATACCCCGTTGCTCGTTTGATGCGAGGGGCCAAGGTCATGCAGATTTACGAAGGCTCTTCCCAAGTTCAGCGGATGATCATCGGTCGAGAAATCACCAAAGGGCTTTGATTAGCGGCGGCCTTTTCGGAGATTGTCCTCCATCTCCCAGATTCGATCCTCGTCATGATGCCAAGGTGACCTGCTGCTTCGCGAGGCGCGCTCTTCCTGCTTTTCCATCCAGGAGTCGAGTTGGCGGTCTTCAATTTCGGATGCAAAATGTTCGAATTCAAAAGGCTCGAACACGCCGACGCCTGGCCAATCCTGTGGGATGTCAGCGTATTCGTCGAGGTCCTCAATCTCAAATTCATCGGGGGGTTCCATGAATACATCGTCTTCCATGACCACGCCTTCCTCGCTGAACTGATAGACGCCACGCAGCGCATTCCGTGGTGAAACAATGAACTGAGCGAGCAGCGGTATCCGCATTGCCGTGGTCTTGTCGTTGCGCAGGGCAAGCGCAAGCGCAGCCACTTGGTCGCCCACGGGCAAGCCTCTTGATTCGGACCGGGGATTGATGCACAGTGAAACCGCAAACGGCGTTTCGTGGTCGAGGTCTGTTTTCCATGCGGCGCCGAGGATACTGATGTTCCAATGCACTTCCTTGACTTCACGGTAGTCGCCTTCAACTTCGATGTAGTCCTCAATGTAGTGCGCTCGCGTGTTGATGCTGTACCAACGTCTTGATGTGCCTTGGACGGTGATTTTTGGGAGTGATTGCACGTTCTCTTTGAGTTCCATATGCGGTGAACCCGTTACGATGCCCTGTAGAAATTCCATGGAACGTTTGTAGGCGTCACGGCTGGCGCTTAACCAGTGTCCGGGCGGTGTCCATGCGACCATGCGGTGTTGATTGCTCAAGTATATATCAAGTTCAAAGGGGCGTAAACCCAAAGGACGGAGGTCCATTCTTCGCTTCATGGATACGACGCTCGTGCCGGCGGTGGTCCTTGCAGCCGGCCACAGCCGCCGTCTCGGCAGGCCGAAGGCACTGGTATCGGTCAACGGGAAAACGTTGGTCGAGTGGGCGTATCATCGACTACGAAGCGCAGGATGCAGGCCGGTGGTGGTGGTGAACGCTGCGATTGAAACCGATGTTCGCCAACGGCTCCCCGAAGCCTCCATCGTGGTGAATCCCCATCCGGATGCGGGACGGACCGGGTCGCTGCAACTCGGCCTTCATCACCTCTTGGAGGTTTTTGGGAGTTCGCTGTCGCGCGTGGTGATGGTGCCGGTCGACCGTCCGTGTTGGGATGTGGACCTCCTCCAAACCTTGCTTCGTCATCATGGGAATACGGCGCCTATGGCCTTGGAGCGAAAAGGGCATCCGGTTGTGTTGGATGCTGAGGCCGTGGATGCCGTGCGTCATGCAGGCCAAGACCGGCGGCTTCGCGACATCGTATCGTTTACCGGTGTCGCTTTCGATGCCCCGTGGTTGCACATGAACATTGATGCGCAGGACGACGTCGACCAATTGAGGTCCACCGGTCCACATCTTTCCGCTTGTTTTTCTCAAAGCGAAGGGATATGAGGGCCACCCGTTGAGGACCCTCCATGACCGCTCACGTTCTCCATTGGGTCCTGAGCGAACTCGCTTCGCAACGCAAGGTTGTCATGGCCACGGTGTTGAACACCTCGGGGAGTGTTCCGGGAAAAACGGGCGCTCGTCTTGCGATGTCGTCCAATGAAGAATCCTGGACCGGAACGGTGGGCGGGGCCGGGCTTGAGCACAAGGTGCTCGAGCGATGTCGCCGTCTCCTCAGTGAGGCCAACCAACCCTTTGCGGAGGTGCTGAACTTCGGCTTGAACAAAGGTGCGAAGGGCTATGAGGTAACGCCGCTTGATTCTCTTTGCGGCGGTCGGGTGTCGATCGCCATCGAGGTGATGATTCCCATGCCACACGTTCACATCATGGGGGGCGGTCATTGCGGCGAGGCGCTGGCGGCGACCTTTCACAGCCTTGGCTGGCGTTATTCTGTCCACGACACCCGCGAAGCGTATGTTTCTTCTGATAAATACCCCCACGCCGTCGAGCGCTCATCGGCTGCCATTCTCGACTGGCTCAGTGAAGAAACCACGACGTCACTTCAGCGGTTTTCCGACGTCATTCTCCTCGGGCACGATTGGGCCGAAGATCAGGAACGACTGCTTGGTCTGCTTCACCGGCTGAACACACCTGAGGTTTCACTCGACGGTACGAGGGCGCCAAGAATCGGTGTGATCGGCAGCCGTTCCAAATGGCAAGCGTTTGAGAAAGCATGTCGCGATGAAGGGTTACCTCAACCCCTGCTGGACCAGGTGATCTGCCCCATCGGTCTCAACATCGGTGCGCAATCACCCGAGGAAATCGCCGTCGCCGTGGTGGCTCAAATCATGGCCCTTCACAAAGGGGTTGACCCTCTTGAGGCGACGTGGCGTCAAGCTTGAGCAACGAAAACGTGCGCCCTGAAGTACTTCAACTCCTCAATGGATTCCAAAATGTCGTCAAGGGCCAGATGGGCGCCTTTTTTGGGAAATCGTGGCAGACCCGTGTACCAGCGCCTGCTCAGTTCTTTGATGGTTGAAACATCGACCATGCGATAGTGAAGGAACGCCAACAGTTCGGGCATTTCCTTGGCGAGGAATTGGCGGTCGTTCCAAACGCTGTTGCCACACAGCGGCGCTTTGTTTTCATCCACCCACTGATTGAGGAACGCAAGGGTGGCCTGTTCGGCTTCTTGCACGCTCACACCTTCGTTGCGAATGCGGTCCACAAGTCCGCTGCGATGATGATGCCTCGTGTTCCATTCGTCCATCCCTTCAATCAAGGATTCATCCACGGTGATGGCGAGGTTTGGGCCGGTGGCGAGCACGTTCAACTCGCTGTCGGTCACGACGGTGGCGATTTCGATGATGGACTCTTTGCTGAGGTCAAGGCCGGTCATTTCAAGGTCAATCCAAACCATGCGTTGCTCTCGCTTGTCCATGCACGACCGTTAAGGGCGAAGGGTCTTGATTCTTCGCCGATGCTCACGTCGTTCATGCATTGGTGTTCTCGGATTCAAACGTCAGCATGATCTGACCGTTCGGTCCAAAGGCCACGACCGGAACATACCCCTCGTGGGGTGTTTGGTCGAGTGAACTCAGAATGTTTTGAACCGCGTCCTTTGGCAGCCGCAGAGCAAATCCTTCGCCGGTGTCCAACAGTCCACTGTGGGTCTTCTGAGGTTTTGGTTTTGCTTGAGCGGCTGGTTTTGTTTCCTTCTTTTCAACAGGTTCGGGGATGACCTCCTTGACTTCTTCAACCGCTTCATCCTCCTCAGGTTCATCGACCAGCTCAATGTCGGAGTCGTCTTCTTCCTCGTCTTCGATGTCCTCCAAATCCTCGAAATCAAACGCGTCTTCTTCCTCGTCTTGGACGTCTACAGGTCCGTCCCCATCAATCGTCTCGTCGTCATCGGATTCCTCTACGGCATCGTCAAGGTCAACCATGGCAGGGATGTCTTCTGGTTCATCATCCGATGGAGGCAGAGGCAGAGCCTCGCTCATTTCATAGATGCCATCTTCTTCGTTCATTCTCTGCATGAACAGGAATCCAAATCCAAGCGCAACCATACCGGTCATGACGATGCCGATGGCACTGTACAACACGCTGTCCAAGGAGTTAGCGAACAGGAACGCCGTGAGAATCGAACCGTAGCCACCAATCCCACGACGCCAACGGGCATCGGCCTCGTCGCTAAAGCCTTGGATGCCGATGACGACCAGATACACCGTGGTCAGCAAGTAGGCAACAGAGTCGAGATTAACACTGTCAAAGGCGATGAAGAACCCGATGATGGAATAAAATGCACCGCTCACGCCCAAGCGGTCCATGAACGCAAAGAAGGACTCATCCGAGTCCCACTTCAACGCCTTGTAATCGTAGACCATGTCGTCCCTAGCTGAGAGCAACGTGAGCATGATGCCCTGCACGGCAAGCGTCAACCCGGTGATGGTCTGGCGTTGGTCATCGGTTCCGATGTCCGCTTGAACCAACATGTTCACGATGCTGAAGGTCAACAAAATTGGCAAAGCGATGATGCTGTTCGGACGTCCGTCCTTGAGCGCAGACCGCCCGAGCAGGACCAATCCAATGACAGGGCCGATGCCAAAGAACACCGAGTAGCCACCAACATAACCGAGCGCTCCGAGTTGGAGGGCGAGCGAGGCGGTGGAGTCGGCCAGTTTGATGTCGTCATCGGTCTCGGGTGGGGACCGAAACAGGATGCCTCGTTGATGCATGAGACCCATTCCACTACCGGTGAGGCCCGTGAGCATCCCGCTCCAGCCGATGGCGTCGGCTTCGGTGATGGGTTGGAAGGTTTCGCTGAGGGAGAATCCAATGTAAAGCGAAACAAACAGGGCGCCGAGCATGTAGGGGAAGGTTTGGCTGTTGTTGGTGTACCAGAAATACGGCAACAAAACCACACACGCCAACGTGGGCAGCCAATAGCCATCAGGAACGCTGCTGAACAGTGAAATGATCAGCCAAAGCGCCATCAACAACATCGTCAAGCTCGATTCCAGCTCATCTTCATCAGAGGTGTAGAGGCGGGACAGCCCGAAGAGCATCTGCGTGCCGACCAGCAATCCAATAAAGGCGGGGAAGGGTCCAGCATGCCGGTCGAGAAGGTAATCTTGGAAACTCGCTGGCAGGGTGTCCAAAAAGGCGTTGAACAGGCCGTGTGAGTACCATCCGGAGCCCAGGAAGACGAGGGCAAGCGGCGTGAACGAAAGCAGGAGGTAGAACCTGAACTGAACGAGTCGGGCGGTGACCAACAGCAGGATGGGCAGCAGGAGCAAGCCCCCGGACGTATCGAGCATCCCAAGAAGAAGCAGCATAATGTAGGCCACTCCGTCGCTGTTTCTGTCCAATTCACCCTTGTCCAGTCCTCGCCTCGCAATGACGGCGTTGACGATGAGGGGTGCGCTCACCAGAATGCCGTCAAGCAAGATGTTAGAGGTTTGAATGTCCGCGGATGTCCCCCAAACATTCTCTCCCAGAGAGATTGACAGCGGTGCAGCGATGAGCACCAGCAGGGTCACGGCCGTGGCCCGGGTGGCTGAACTGATGCTGTCCATGGCAAGGACTTCTCGAATCAGCATACCAACTGGAATCACCATGAGCAACACAAGAGCGGGCTGGTCGGCCCACGTGGTGGCGTTCACATCGCTGATGGAGAAGGTAAACATCACCAAGGACGACAGCAAACTGAATCGCGCAAGCGGGGTGAGTTCGGCCGATGCGATGAGTGCGTCGCGGTCCAACTTACTGATGTCCTGAACTTCCCACGCATTCGATGCCGTGTTGTAAACAAGTTCGTCTTGGTTGCCTTGGCCGAACCAGGAAAAGATGGAACCAACATCGAACTCTTTCCCTGCCGCCTTTGCTGCGAGAAGATACAGGACGATGCTGACCACAAAGAACTGCGGTCGCATCCCCATGTCCACGATGCTGTCAAAGGCTGAACTGGGCGGTAATTTGAGATTATCAAGAGCAGCGAGCAGCAGCACGGTGAGGGATGTCACAATGAGTGCAAGGGTGATGTCCTTTCGTTGTTTCACGGTCGGAGAAGGGTACTGGAGCAACATGCTGTAGCTCATGAACGCCATGTAGGCCACCAAGAGCCAGGGCAGGAACCATTCGGGGTCAAGCACGGCTCTGGAGAGCACAACCGCACCGAGCAAGGCCAGACTCGTGCTCGTTTCGAGTTTCTCCGTTCGTCGGCCTGCTTCCGAAACAGCCACCATAAAGACGGGGAGCAAGACGTGGAGCCAGGTTCCACCGTACGTTTCCTTGGCGGTCAAGTCGGCAGCAATGCCCGCCCAATCCGTCAGCAGGTAAGCACCGCTGAAGGCCAATATGGTGATGTTGACCACCCACGGGCGTGCGACCTTTGAGATGAACACCATGTAGGGAATCATCACCATGCTCAGCACCCAAGGGACCGTGGAGGCTTCGGGAGGCAGCACCGCCAGGGCCACCGCAAGTCCAACGGGCATCCATGGGACACGCTGCTGGAGGACAGCGGGGAAATAGGCCAACAGGACCGTAATCCACAGCGCTACGGGGATGTTGAGATAGGAGGCGAGTTCTGGATAATCGCCCGCTCGGAACGGCCCGAGAATGAGGTTGAAATCGGGCTCGGTTCGGGCCAGGGCGATAGCGACAACGACGGTGCCGATGAGCACCGCCGAGGCTCGCTCCATGACTTCCTTGCGCAGGTCTTGACGAGACGCATAGTAGCCCTGCATGGCGATGATGAAGACCATCAGGGAGAGGGCCCCGCCAATGCCGTCATCAGGGGCTTCGCTGTTCAGGACTTCGTAGATGATGGGGACGATACAGGCTGCAACCGCCACCACGACAAAATTGAGGGCGCGGTTTGAGCGAAGGGCCATCTCCATGGAGACGAAGGAGATCAGCACAATAGCGACGCCAAGTTCCCAACTTACCAGGTTCTCCGACCAGCGAATCCAAGGGCCAACCCCGGCGATGAGGACGGCCATGGGAGCATAGGTTGCCACACCCCAGCCGAAACTGGTATCGCCACTGTAGCGCTTAAGCAGCAAGAAATGACCGAACGTGAGCAGCAAACACGTGACCGTCTGTGCGTAAATGCCGTTGGCGTTTGGCGACCAGTCCACTTCGGTGTAGGCGTCTGGCGAGCCAAACCAATCAAGCTCGAGCGTGCCTGTTGCATACCCCATCATGAAACGGGTTCCCCACAACACGCCGACGGTGGAAAAGAAAAATGCGATACCGAGGAAATAATTCTGAATGTCTTTCAGCCTGTAGTCATTTTTCTTTGATTGAACTTCAATCAAAAAGATTGAGACCAAAAACGAGGCGAGGCCGCCTACGAACAGAACGAGGAAATTTTGATTCGTTGCGTCCTCATCAAAGGCGACACTGAAAACGCCTCCCCAAATGGAAAGAAACCCAATGCCCATCATGACGATTTGCGAGAGCTTCATCAACAGCAAATCGTCTCGGTTGAGATTTTGGTTCGGGCGTACCAAGGTGATGCTTTCTTGCGGAGTTTCCATGCCAGCCACCAGTCCGCCGGAGAGGGCTGGGGTTCCAGCGGGTTGTGCTTTGGCTCGTACAGGTGCGGCTCTTCTCTTTGGGGCTGCCATCGGAATCGCGGTGGAATCTCCTGCTTCTCCACTTAATATTATACCCGCGGCACCCGAGGAATAGACTCTCTCGTGGAGCGTGGTGTCTCTGCGGGGCCTCACAAGCCTCCAATGAATTGAAAACCTGCCGAGGAGTGGCGAGATACGAGGAGAATTCCATGATGCGTCCCCTGCTCAGTGTGCTGTGTTTTTGCCTGATGCTCACGCCGGTCTTGGCCTTGGCCATGCCGGTCCACGCAGGGGAGCCGTCGCCCTCGGAAGAGGCGTGGTGGCACACCACCTCCATGGACAAGAACCGCAACAACATTGCGGACATGGTTGAGAAATACCACGACCACCCTCTTTTCCTTGACGAGGCCAGCACCCTCCCGCTCATCGTTGATTTCGACCACACCCCCACCGAGTCGGACATCGCCATGCTTGAGCGTGAAGTGGGCTACGTCCACCAGTGGAACCTCCCGCTTATCGATGCTGTTGCCGGTCGTATTCCTCACAACATGATCCTCGAAACGACCACCCTTCCGGGTGTTGTCATGCTGGAACTTGACGGTATGCTTGAGGTGCAGAACGGCGATGCTGCCGTCATTCACGAAGTGGATCTCGCTCAGCAGCAAACCGGCTATGATGGCTCGGGTGTAACGGTCGCCGTCATCGACACCGGCATTGACAGTCTCCACGTCGGCCTTGATGACTTGGACGACGACAACAGCACGATGGACCCGAAGGTCATCGCCTTCTACGACGCCGTCAACAATCCAGACAAAACCAACGGCACCGAAATTCAAGCGTATGACGACCAAGGGCACGGCACGCATTGCGCTGGAACCGTAGCGGGGACGGGTGCTCCGACCTTTGAACACCCGGGTATGGCGCCTCAGGCGTTTTTGGTGGGCGTGAAAGTCCTCGACGCCGACGGTTCAGGAAGCTTTGCTACCGTCATGGCCGGCATGCAGTGGACGGTCGACCACCGCTATGAATTCAACATCCGCGCAGCCTCCATGAGTTTGGGCGGTCCGGGTCCCATTGAATGGACATCCGCTGAGGAGGACAGCGTGAACCGCTACGCCAACGAGATGGTTCGCGCCGGTATCACCATGCTCATCGCTGCCGGAAACAGTTTCGCCTCCGCTCAAATTGGCACCCCGGGTTCCGCAGAGGATGTCATCACGGTGGGCGCCCTGGACAAGAACACAGCCATCGCCGTGTACAGCAGTCAGGGGCCAACGGAAGAAGGCCGGGTCAAACCGAATGTGGCCTTTGTTGGCTCGGACGTCATGTCCGCACAGCACAATTCTGGCGACGGGTACGTGGCCTTCAGCGGCACGAGCATGGCCACACCCGGTGTGGCCGGAACGGTGGCCTTGATGTTGCAGGCCAATCCGGACCTTTCACCGTTTGACGTTCGAAACATTCTCCAAGAAACAGCCACTTACCGAGAATGTCATTACATGCTGGCCAACGAACCTTGTTTGGAGGATCAGATTCCGAAAAACCGTCAAAACAACGTGTACGGCCACGGCCATGTTGAGGCCCTTGCTGCCGTGATGGAGGCCGCTCAGCGCGATTACCAACTCGATGCCTCCGTTGCGTTGACGGTGACCACCGAAGTTGGCGTTGACGACCGCATTCACCTCATGCCAGGCGATGAGATTGAAATTGACCTCAACGGCTATCTTGACACCGTACAGTGGCGCAGCAACCATCTGAGGGACGACTGGGCGAACCTTCACACGTTTGACGAAGGCGACGAGAAAGCCACGCTTGACTTGACCACCATCGTTCACCAACTCGAACACCTTCCCGGGATTGAGGTGGAAGGGAACCATACGCTTTCTCTGCGAGGTTTGGCCGCCAACGAAAGCGGCGGGCATTCTGCCACTTCCCTCGTCTCCGTGAACGTGATGCTGATGGACACGGCCAATGCGAAGACCTTTGCAAACGGTGATGACGACGGCTTGTTTGGCGACCTCCCCGGATGGGTGGCACCGAGCATCGTGCTGCTCCTGGTGCTCTTGCTCATTACGGCGATGATCGTTCTCAACAAGGCTGAGGGTTCAGCTCACGTTGAAGTCATCGACTGGACGAAGAACGACGCTGATATTGCAGCCGTCGTTGACGACGCCAAACTGGTGGAGTGATTCGTTCAAGCCGTTCCATTGGCTTCGTTCCACTTTGCGAGGATCTCTGCAATGTCGTCCAAACGACCTTCGTGAAGATAGGTGATTTCACCCTCTCCGTTAACGAACGCCAGCGAACCGGGCCGTGTGATATCGAGTTCGGCCGCCACCTCACTGCCCTTCATGAACGCATACGTTGTGAGGTCGACGCCTGTATCGCCCTCCTCGTCGTCGTGTGCGTTGGCCGAAGCATGCCAATCGCTCAGTGTCATGCTCCCTGCGTTTTCTGCGGGGTCGGTGGACATGACCAGAACGGGGAGTCCGGCTTTTGCATCCCAAATTGCGTGCATCGTGGTGTGACAGGGGCTGTTGCACCATTCCGCAGAAAACACAACGATGAAGGCACTTCCGGCCATTCGCGCATTGTCGTAGGTTTGGTTGTCGTCGGCTACGGCAGAAAAGGAAGGGAAGGCTTGGCGTTCGGTCTCCTCGTCAGCCGTGCAACCCGTAAGCGGGAAAAGAAGAAGCATGAGCGTCAACATCACGGTGAACTTTTGCATATGGTAAAATACGGCGGGTTTCTTTTTCAAACCTTGGATGGAATGTCACCTCAACAGCATGGTTGCCCGCCGACCTTTTGTTGAAAAAAAGCCATTAGTGCACGCTGGGTGGAGTAGGCATGGGTGAACGATGCCTCGCCTTCACCATGCTGCTCGCCATCTGCCTTCTGATGCCTGTTTCAGCACAGGAGGATCAAGGTGCACCGTGCGTTGCCGGCTCATCGACCGAGGATCGGCAGGGGTGCCTCGACTCGGACGGCGACGGATGGTCGGACCCTGATGAGGGATGGAACGAAAGCATGGGGGCCGATGCTTTTCCCGACAACGCTTCTGAGCATCGCGATCTCGACGGTGACGGTCTTGGCGATGTTGCCGACCCGGACATGGACGGCGACGGTTCGCTGGACGAGGTTGATGTTTGGCCCGAGGACGGGATGATTTGGTCCGATACCGATGGCGATGGCTATGCTGACCAAGGCCTTCATTCGCTCAGTGATAACTGCCCGAACATCTACGGAAAGAGCAAGATTCGGCTGATAGGATGTTCCGACATTGACGGGGATTTCCTGCCCGACGAATACGACGACGATGCCGACGGTGATGGCATTCGCAACGAAATGGAGCGTTCGGCCTCCTCGGGTACCGTTCTCTATGACCCGTACAATCCGGACTCCACCCCACCCGACGCCGACCAGGACACCATCCCGGATGTCCTCGACCCGGACAACGACAACGACGGCTGGCCCGACTACATCGAAATCGACCGGGGTTCGGATATCTTTGACGAGGACGAAACGCCGTTTACCATGTATTTTGGTGCCAATACCGGCATCTTCTACACCGGTGGCCTTGGACCCGGTTCGTTCAGTTTTGAGTACGATTCCGATTATTCAGAATTTTCGCTTTCCTTTGTCAGCGAAATCGTGTTTGAAGAATTGGTTATTCCGTTGCTTTTGGTGCCCGTTTACTTCGCCGTTTTCTTTGCTCGGCGACGTGAGTTCAACCGTCTGCTTCAAGAAATTGAGGAGGCGGAGGACTCCGATGTGTTGAGAAAAATCGAGACGGAGGTCAATGATGCAGTCAAACAGCGCAACATTCGCGTCTATCACGGGCTGGTTCTTCGCAACGCCATCGAATATGCAGAAAACGACCTCATCGGTACATCGTCTGAGGAAGAATAAGAGGCCACAGCCCCCCAATCATCAAAGAGTCAATGGCCTACGGCCAAACAGGGGCGACCATGGTGGGTGAAGAGCACGTTTCGATGATTCCTGCGCCGGAGGGCAAACGGTGGTCAGCAACCGTCAACGGTCGGCCTCATGAAGTCCTCGCACCGAGCAATGCCGTCCTCCTCGATGTGCTCCGCGATAAGGTCGGCACCCTCGGCGTCAAGCGTGGATGTGACTTGGGCACCTGTGGATGCTGCACCGTGATGATCGACGGAGTGCCAAAACTCTCGTGCCTCACCCTCGCAGGTCAAGTTCAGGGCGCTGACATCATCACGGTTGAGGGCCTTTCCGACGGCGCTCATCTTGCACCCATACAGACGTGTTTCGCCACGCACGGAGGTTCTCAGTGCGGATTCTGCACCCCGGGATTCTTGGTGGCATCTCAGGCCCTGCTCAACGAAAACGACAACCCGACGCGAGAAGAAATTGCCTGTGCCATTGAAGGCAATCTCTGTCGTTGCACGGGCTACCAACAAATCATCGATTCCATCGAAGCAGCCGCAGCCATCCACCGTGGCGATGTCGCCCCGAGCGAACCGGCCAGCCATCCCCATCCTGACCCGCATCCTTCGGGTCCAGGAGAGCCCACGATGCCGCCTGGCCATGCGAAGTGATCACCATGGGAAGCTATCGTCAACAACCAGGGGCCTCCTCCTCAGAGGTGCGCAAGGACGGGAAGCGGGTGGCAGGAAAACAGGTCTTCCCGCCTCCAGGTTCCGGCGGGAGCGAACCCGTCATGCGCCCGAGGGATTTGGACTTCATTCCCGAAACCGTGGGTGGAAAAGAGGCCAAACCTGCTGGCGACCACATCCACGACCGTGACCGAACCGGCACGGTGGTTGGGAAATCGATACCGCTGGTTGATTCCAACGCCAAAGTCACCGGACAGGCGTGGTATGGCGATGATGTTCGTCTCCCCGGTGAACTGATTGGTAAAATCCTCCGTTCACCGCACCACTATGCTCGCATCAAATCCATCGACACCAGCCGGGTGGAAGCCCTGCCTGGCGTCATTGCCGTCTCGACCGGTGAGGACGCACCCAACCGATTCGGTGTGCTTCCCGTGACCAAGGACGAGCATGCCATGGCGGTTGAGAAAGTCCGCCACGTCGGAGATTTGGTCGCTTGCGTGGCTGCTGTGGACGAAGCCACCGCCATCGAAGCCCTCTCGTTGTTCGACATCGAATGGGAAGAGTTGGAACCGGTCTTCGACCCGAAAAAGGGCCTTGAGGACCACGACGAGCCCATTCATTGGCGCGGAAAGTACCACCTCGCTCGCACCAACGTGCAAAAGCGCGTGTTCCAGGAATTTGGCGACCGCTCGCTGGTCAAGACGCCCCACGCCTCGTCCCACGGCTCGTGGACCATGATGGGAGTTCATCACGGTTTCACAGAACCCCATGCGGTGGTGGCCCATTGGGACCCGAACGGGCGTCTCCAACTCTACACGCCACAACAAGTGCCCCACTACACGCACCGGGCGCTTTCAACGGTCTTGGATGTCCCGATGCATCAAATCAACGTCGTGCGAACCTTTGTCGGCGGTGGATTTGGTGGTAAATCGGACCCGTTCCCACACGAAATGTGTGCTGCCCTGTTGGCGCGAAAAGCAGGGCGTCCAGTTCGCATCACGTTTGACCGCGAGGAAGTCTATTGGATCAACCGTGGCCGCCACCCCAGTCATATCGACGTGAAGATGACCGCCGATGACGAGGGCCGCATCTCTGGATTTGACATCGATGCGCTGATCGACGGCGGCGGATTCGCCTCCTTTGGACACGTCACTTCGTACTACAACGGCGTTCTCGCAACAGCACCGTACGAGTTGGGCTCCTTCCACTACACGGGTGCAAGGGTTTGGACCAACAAACCAGCCTCCGGTGCCATGCGAGGCCACGGGGCCGTCAACACGCGATGCGCTGTTGAAGTGGGCCTTGACGAGATGGCCGAATCCATGAACGTCGACCCCATCGACCTTCGCCTTGCCAATCTGCTGCCCCCTCACAGCCGGACCATCAGCGGCTTCCGTATCACCTCAAACGGCATGCGTGAGGCGCTTGAACGGGTTCGAGAGGGTTCACAGTGGGACAGCAAATTCCGCCAACTCCCGCTCGGAAAGGGCATCGGTATCGGCTGTGGTTTCTTCATCTCCGGTTCCGGGCTCCCAATCCACTGGGACCCCAAGAACTTCCCACACGCCACGGTTCACATTCAAGTTGACATGGACGGCGGTGTGACGGTCCACACCGGCGCTGCCGATATTGGTCAAGGCTCCACCACGGCCGTGGCTCAGGTGGTCGCAGAGGTACTCGCTCTCCCCATTGAACTGATTCATGTTCGCAGCCACGAAAGCGACACGAGTCCCGTTGACCTCGGTTCCTATTCCAGTCGCGTCACCTTCATGAATGCCAACGCTGCCATCCGTGCTGCCATTGGCATTCGAGACCAGCTGCTCAAGGCTGCATGGGAAATTCTGGGCTACCATCCAAACGTTCTGGTCCTCAACGACCGTCGTATCTACTACAAGCACGACCCTGCCATCGGTGTGTCGTACCTTGAGGCTCTTCACAAAGCGCAAGCCGATACCGGTGCGCTCATCGCCCGGGGGGCGTACCGCTCCCCGCCCATGGGTGGCGTTCACAAAGGTGCAGCCGCAGGTCTTGCTCCCGCCTATTCCTTTTCGGCTTATGTCGCTGAGGTGGATGTCGATGTGGAAACCGGTTTGGTCTCCTGCACCAATGTTTGGGCGGCCCACGATTGTGGTAAGGCGCTCAATCCGCTTGCGGTGAAGGGGCAAATCATCGGGTCGTGCCACATGGGCCTGGGTCAAGTCTTGACCGAGAAGATGGTCTACGGTCGCACCGGTCATCTCCAAAACGCCAACCTCCTCGAATACAAGATCCCAAGCGTTCACGAAATGCCGAATGTTGAGGCCATCATCGTGGAATCAAGCGACCCAGAAGGGCCGTTTGGTGCGAAAGAAGCGGGTGAAGGTCCACTCCTGCCCATTTTGCCTGCTGTGGTGAACGCCGTCTACGACGCTATCGGTATCCGATTGCGAGACCTGCCGCTCACCCCCGATGTGGTCTATGCGGGCATTCAGAAGCACCTCAAACAGCACGGTTTGGAAGATGAAGAGGCGATTGCGCCTCCTCGCCTCAAGCACGGTCCACTGCAAAAGGTCCTCGTCTCGCGCAGCGATGAACACCGGGAGCGGGACCGCTTGCGCCAGCGAAGCGAAGACACCTCGGCGTATGTCAACGGCGTTTTGTTTGGTTTTGACCCCGACCGCCCTCTGGCCGAACAGGTGGATGGATGGCGAGAAGCCGATGAGCCCTTGCCGGAACAGTTGGCCGAACTCGGGTTTGCAGGGCGAGCCTGGCTGAAAAAAGAACAGCGACATATGGGAGGTGATGATTGATGCTGATGCCTCCGTTCGAACTTCATCATCCAACATCGGTTGAACAAGCCGTTGACCTCGCTGCCTCCATCATGGCCAACGGGGAATCGTTTGACTGGGTTGCTGGAGGTACGGATGTGCTGCCCAACTACAAGTGGCGCATCAATCCAAAACCCCACGTCATCTCATTGGCGGGCATCGAGGAGGCCCATGTTCTGACGCCTCACGAGTTGGGCTGCATGGTCCCCCTTTCATCCCTCACATCGGAGAACGATGTCCACCCGTTGCTGGTTCAAGCCGCCTCCAAAGTGGCTTCTTCTTTGATTCGTAAGAGCGCAACCGTAGGGGGCAACCTCTGCCTTGATACGCGATGCTTCTGGTACAACCAGAGCGAGGACTGGCGCAGATCCATTGATTGGTGTCACAAAGCAGACTGCGGAACGGGTGCGGATTGCCGTGTCATTCCCAACCAGAACACGCTTTGTGTGGCCACCTACCAAGGCGATATGGCGCCCAATTTCATGGTCCTTGGGGCCTCCGTTGTGCTCATTGGACCCGAAGGCGAGCGGACGATGCCGCTCTCAGAGTTTTACGAGTTGGATGGCATGAAGAAAAACGTTCTCAAAACCGGCGAATTCCTTCTGAAGGTGGTGCTTCCTGACCAAGCGGCCCAACGCAAAGGGTGCTACCAGAAACTCCGCGTTCGCGACTCATGGGATTTCCCGGAGGCGGGTGTTGCTGCCTCATGGGTTCCTGGAGATGCTTCGACATTGCTGGTTGCCAGCACGGCGCTTGAATCCATTCCTCGTCTGCACAACGAACAGGTTGAGGAACACCTCGCATCGGGAGAGCTTGAACCGCTTACGCTGGCCAAAATCGTACAAAAATCGGTCAAACCGGTCAACAATACTGCGCTCCCTCCTCGATACCGTCGAGCGATGGTGAAGACACTGACCAAGCGCGCCCTTCGCGGCATACTTAATTGAGGTGATGAGTTGAAGGCAAAAGTCACGCTTCTTGTAGCCCTCTTGTTCTTCATGGGCTTTCCCACAACACATGCGCAGGACATGCAAGGCCCGTCATGGGAGATGGGTTGGGTGACCGATGTTGACCCGAAATACCTCGTCGATTTGGAAGAGGATTGGGATTTGACGGGTGAGTTGGTCGTCTATGTATCCAACGAAGGCCCTGCTGCCCTCAATTTGGCGCTCTCTTACGATTATGATGAGGACAGTCCGTTTTCCTTTGACGGCCCCGAAGACATCGAGGTCGCAGGAAACACAAACGACACGTTCACCATCAGCATCAGCGGAGAAGACGCTCAAACCGTTCGTTCGTTTTCCCCATCTTCAAGCATTGAGTTCACCGTTCTTGGCGAAGAAAAGGTGGGCGATTCAACGCTTCGTTCTCAGGAAGTTGCGGCCGATGTGACGGTGCCCCGGATGTACCGCTTGATTCCAAACCTCATCGAGCCCTCCGATACCTTGTTCTCGGGTTCTTGGGTTGATTTCACGCTCGAGGTCAGCAATCTCGGCAACACCCAAGACGCCATCACGATGGGCGAAGCAAGCATTCGCAGTTGCCCCCACCTCTCCGTGGCGGGCCTTGACCAACTCGAGAACACGGTGGTTCAGGTGACCAACGCCAACGGCGAGAATGCCGTGCAGTTCACGCTTCGATTGGAGGCGAGTACGAGCCATCAAGAACGCACCTGTGAGGTGTCCATCGCCATCGAATCCGAAGGGGATAAATCTCAGCGCTCAAGCACCATCGATGTGAACGTCGTCGCTCCTTCGGTCGAAGAAACGACCAGCGAGGTTGAGGATGACGAGGATGAACCCGCACGTCCAGATGCCTCCTCGCTGCCTTGGGTTTCGCTCTACGATGTTGTGATGGTCGTGCTGCTTGCTCTTCTTGTCGCCCGCTGGCGACGTGTTTGAAGCCCGGTTGGGAAAAGTGTAATTTTTCGGTTTTTGGCGGCATTTTTGAGCGTTGGTTTTGTTTGACTGAATCTCAACATTCAACCGATAGTCATGCCCATCGTTGAGCAACTATTATGTGTGGAATGTGTCTCCGAAGGATGTAAATCTGTGCATTTTGTCACAGGAATCGGGGAAGTAGTATGGCAGAAGCCGAAAAAAGCAATCTGAGCCTTGAAGCATGGCTCATGATTGGTCTGCTGGTTTCCGTTGTCCTTTCCACAGCTGTCATCGCCATCGTCTCTGCCGGGAAAACGACGGTCTTTTCCCCCTATGAAAACGGCTCTGAATACGACGAGCAGCAGTTGACGTTGATGCGAGACAGTCTCGAAGATTTCACTGTGGCCAACACCATGTCCACGCCCATGTTGGTCAACGACTGGCAGAACCCACACCGCACCATGCTCGTTATCGCCGCACCTGAGAAGCCCTTTGATGCCGCAGAAGCAGCTGCCATCCACGACTTTGTGACCGAGCGAGCCGGCAAGGTCATCCTCGCATCAAACTCAACCAATGCCCAACTGGTGGCCGAAGAATTTGGTGTGAAGTACTTTGACGCCCCGGTCCGAGACGACATCAGCACAGGCCGCTACTACGAGGTCACCAACGACAACGGAGAGCGTATTAGCCCCGATACCAAGAAACTCTGGTCGGTGGCCAGCGTCACCCGTGATATCAGCACCATGGGTGATGAGAAATCGGTACCCTGCAGCGAAGACGACGTGAACCAAGAAAACGTTGAGAATTGCAGAATTCCGGTGCTCTTTCACCGTCCCACGGCTATTCAGGTGCTCGATGAGCAAGCCGATGAAGGCCGAGCCATCCATGTTCTCGCTGCAGCTTCAACCTCTGCTGAAATCGATGCAGGGAAGGGCGAATCCAACCCCACACTGGGTGAGGGAGAAACCGGTTTGATCATTCGAATTGACTACCCCGATCAAACCGTTCTCGACCAGCGTTCGCTCGATCTAGGCGGCGACATGGGTGAAATCAGCGCCACGGGAAGCATCGTGTTTGTTTCCGACCACTCGGTGTTGGCCAACCACCTTTGGGACCAAGACTTCGCCGAGGAAACCGGAAAGCAGCAATGCGAATCCGAGTTGTACATTCAGTTTGGCCATATGTGCTGGGACACCGACTCCGAGGGACTCAACGCAGGACTTGGCGACACGACCTGGCGGGGCAACGAGGCATTCTTCACCGCCCTCATCAACGACATGATGGAGTTTGACAACACCGAACTCTCGGCAACCATCGCACGAAACACCGGCTCGTTCAACATCGTCTTTGACGAGAGCCGACACGTCTCGGGCAGCCTTTCCATGCCGTTTACCGAAGCCATGGGCGCCATCGTTCTGTTGACCAGCGATGGTGTGCTCAAGTGGCTCATTATCCTCAACCTCTTTGCGCTACTGGCCATCGCCATCATGGTGGTCCCAGAGAAAGAGAACTGGCGGCACGTCTTTGACCTTACTCGTTTCAGAGAGCGTCCCACAAAGTTGGACCCCTCTCAATACCAGCGGCGAACCCGAGAGGCCTTTTTGGCCAAGGTTCGCAACTTCAACGACCTGACGCGTGATGAATTTGCGCGCAAGTCCCCCGCCGAGGTCATGCAAATGGTCCGCGAACCCCGATTGGTCGAACTGGTGAGTTCGAACCGTGTCTACTCCAACGAAGAACTGAGGGAGTTGATTCCTCAGATACGTCGTTGGGGAAATTGAAACAAGGAGGATAAAAAATGCAACCCCCAACCCCCCCAGCAGCCCCGCCCGCGCCTGTACCTGCAGCGCCAGCAGCACCAGTGGCCCCTGCAGCACCTGCCGCACCAGCGGCACCTGCCGCACCCGCCGCACCTGTTGCACCTGCAGCACCGGCCGCTCCGGCCCAGCCGAAGCACCAGAGTACCCCAGAAGTCCGAGAGCGCCTCAAGGCCGTCGGTGCAATCGCTCAAGCGATTTCAGCCGAAGTCCAGAAGGTCATTATCGGTAAGTCACACGTCATCGACAACGTGCTGATCAACATCCTGTCCAACGGGAACCTTCTCTTCGAAGATTACCCCGGTCTGGCCAAGACGTTGATGACCAACACCTTCGCTGACGCCCTGGGTTGTGATTTCAAGCGTGTTCAGTTCACGCCTGACTTGCTCCCTGCTGATATCACCGGTACCAACATTTACGACGCCAAGAAGGGCGAATTTACGTTCAAGCCCGGTCCGTTGTTCTGCAATCTCCTCCTCGCTGACGAGATCAACCGTGCACCTCCCAAGACCCAAGCTGCACTGCTTGAGGCTATGCAGGAGAAGCAGGTGACCATCGGTACGGTGACCCACAAGTTGCCAGCACCGTTCATTGTTATGGCCACCCAAAACCCGGTCGAGCAGGAAGGCACCTACCCACTGCCCGAAGCACAACTTGACCGTTTCATGTTCAAGATGTCCGTCGGCTACCCCGACCGTGCAGACGAAGACGAAATCCTCGCCCGCCGTATCAGCCGCGGAAAGGACGCCGTCGATGTCGATGTCATCACCGACCCCGCTCGTGTGATCGCCATGCAACAAGCCTGTGAAGACGTCTACGTCGACCCAGCCCTGCGCATGTACATGGTCGAAGTCGTTTCCCGCACCCGTGAGGACCCACGTGTTCTCGTCGGCGCTTCGCCTCGTGGTTCCCAGGCTTTGTTGAAGACCTCCCGAGCCGCCGCTGCTTTGCGAGGTCGCGACTTCGTCACTCCAGACGACGTCAAGGCCATCGCAGAACTCGCCATCGCCCACCGTATCATTTTGAAACCAGAGCACCAAATCAAGGGTCTCGAAGCCGGAGAGGTCATTCAGTCCATTCTCCGCGAAGTCCCTGTGCCAACGGTTTGAAACCGGTAGCGAAACACTCTGAGGTGAATCAAACATGTGGAGTCGCAAGTCAGCCATGCTTGGCAGCCTAGCTGTTGCCATGTACTTGCTTGGCTTGACGCTCCGAAACACCCAACTCGTCACGATTGCCGTGGTTATCTTCGTGTTCCTAACATGGGCTGCACTCATTGGGAACCATGCGGATGTTGCATCGAGCGGTCGTCGTGCAGAAGAATGGAGTGGTGAGGAAGGCGTTGCCTTGGGCAATGTCGTCGCTATGCGAAAGCTGTCCAGTGCTCGCATGTTTGAGGACGGAGAATTAAACGTGACATTGCGAATGCAAAACACCTCGTCACTTCCCAAGATCCTGGAAGTGCGAGATCGTGTTCCGGAAGTGATGCGAATCAAAGAAGGTGCCAATTACATCCTCATGGAATTGGGTCCACGTCGTGAGACGTTCATCGAATACACCGTTGAGTGTCCGCTGCGTGGATTTTACAGCCTTGGACCTGTCACCGTCCGTATTCAAGACGCGTTCGGCTTGTTCCACAAGGAAAAGGAACTGCACGTTTACAACGACTTCCTTGTGTTCCCCAAGATGGAGGACCTCAAGGAAACCTTCGTGAAATCTCGCGTTCCGAAGATCTTCACAGGTGCCGTCAACATTCGCCAGCCAGGTCCTGGTTCGGAGTTCTACTCGCTTCGTGAGTACTTCGAAGGCGATTCGTTCCGTGCCATCAACTGGTCGGCGTACGCTCGCTCTGGCAAGTTGATGGTGAACGAGCGTGAGCGAGATGCCGTGTCGGACGTGATCATCATTGTTGATTCACGTGCTGTCGCTGAAACCGGCCCCGTCTCTCGAAACGCGTTGGTGTATTCCACCCGGGCTGCCGCATCGCTTGCCAAGTATTTCCTTGGCCGTCGGGACTCGGTGGGTGTCATCGTCTATGGTGATGAGGTCGTCAGCGTTGACCGAGACACAGGAAAGAAGCAACTCTACGTCATCTTGACCAAGTTGGCCGGGGCAGTTGCCCGCGGCAACATCCCGCTTCAGGTGGTCGTGAATCGCATTCTGCCTCACATCAACAAGGGAAGCCCAATCATCTTCCTCTCGAACTTGGAAGACGACCCAACCATCGTCAATGCGCTTCGGGATTTCCGAGCGCGTGATTTCGATGTTACCGTGCTTTCACCCTCATCGCTCGAATTCGAGTTTGATGCCAAGCGCATCGACCGAACCGGATACGAAGTGATGAAGACCGAACGGGACGTCCTCATCGGCGAACTTCGTGGACTCGGTGTGAACATCATGGATTGGGAGCCCGATATGCTGCTCTCCACCGCTCTGGCAGGAGCACGAGGATTCTGAGGTGAAGTCATGGCCATCAATCGACCATCAGCCGATACCTCCCACCTCTACGACGGGAAGACCGTTCGCTCGTCCGCCCCTTCACGAAAGAAGGCTGCAGGTCAAGTCGGTGCGGGTAGCGATATCCCCAAGGATGCGATTCCAACAGTGGAGATTCCGACGTTCATCGAAAGCCTGCTGGGTGGACCGCTCGTCCCGAAAATGAAGTTCTTGCCACCTGACAAGATGGTGCAAAACTTGCAGAATGCCGTGTATGGAATTTTGGTGGCCCTGGCCTTCCTTACCTACATCATCTCGCCCCCGCAGGGAACTGTTTGGTACATCCTCACCGGTAGTCTCGGTTTGGCGAACATCATGCAGTTAACCATCATCGCAGCGGCTACAGTCCTCGGTTTCATGGGCACGTTCAAGCGTGATGCTCGCTTGTCTTTGGGCAGCAATCTCTTGTTCATCTTGGCTATCCTGCGATTCGCCTCATCGACCACTTCGCTGTCCAACAACCTGTTCAACCTTCAGGACAATCCGACCATGCTCTCTGTCCTCGTCGTGGTTTACGCCGTACTGCTCATCATGTATTTCGAGTTGAGCAACGGTGTTATTCGCTATTCCATGCTTGACACAAGCATTCGCACCAACGAAGTCTACGTCATGAATCCAAAGAAGATCGTTTCCAAATACCATCGCTCACTGATCATCAACCCCGTTCTCGCCACGCTCTTGGCGTGGTTCGTGCTGTCGGCCAACACCATCCTTCCGTGGATTGTTGGCATCTTTTCGGGCGATACCGCCAACCGGATGCGAGAATCCGTTGAGTTGACATCGGTCTACGGTGTGGCCCTGGGTACGATGTTTGTGTTCATCACCGTCGGCATCTTGTTCGGACTTAACCTTCCAACCCACCTTCAGCGCTTCCGAGAGCGACAAGCCGACTGATTCAATCGTCGTTTTGTGAAACGATGGCCATCATTTCATCGAGCATCCTTGAGATGTCCGTCCTGTTTGAAAGCATGTGGATTGAGGTGGCTGACTGGTAGAGGTGGCTCTCACTGATGCCGTCGTGGTCAGCGAGTTTTTCTTTGAAGTACCCCATGTCCCTGCAACCAATAAAGGAAAGCATGGCAGCAAAATATTCGTAATTCACTGCCTTGCAACGTTTTTTGATGATCTGAACCCCACGAGAGACCTCATGTTGTGGAAACACAAACCGCCACTGTGCATTCGTGGTCTCAAATGAGCAAATTCGGATGTTCGCTTCGTTCAACTCTTGAAGCAGGTCGCTGAGCTCAAGGGCAGCATCTTGGGCGTAGCGCACCTCCACATTGACGCAGGCCACTCTGGGGATACAGGCGATGCCCTTGATGTTGGGATCGGCTTCAATGTCGGGTCCGATGACGGTTTTCAGGCCGTTCTCTTTGTATCGTGCCAAGTGGCGAATTTCGATAGGTATCCCCATCTCATACACGGGCTCAACCGTTGCGGGGTGGAGAATCGTGGCGTCGGCATTCGAAAATTCAATCGCCTCTGCGTAGCCGAGGTAGGGGATGGGTGCGGATTGCACACCCCAACGAGGGTTGACGGGATAGATGCCCAGGACGTCCTTCCACAAAACGACCCGTTGGGCGTGAAGAAGCGCTGCAAGGGCGGTCGCGGAGTGGTCGCTTCCACCTCGACCGAGCAAAGCGATGTTGCCATCGGTCCCCTCACCAAACCATCCGGTGACCACAGGAACGCCGTGAAAGGCGTCGCGGTCGAGGTTTTTTTGTGACGCGAGGAGGTCGACCTGCGTCGCTGTTCCTTCGCCATCGAGTTGGAGCCCGATGTCTTCTGAACCGAGTGGGTGAGCATCAAAGCCCCGAATGGACAAGGCATGGGCGATGACCAGAGCGGAGAGGCGTTCGCCTGAGGCGAGCAATTGGTTGTAGGCCCGACGATCTTCACGGTCCGTTGCCAACGCCGTCAAGGCCTCCTCAATACCGTCGAGGACGCGCTGGAAGACCTCGTAAAGCGGGGATTCGATGAGTGTAGGTGAAAATCGTAGGTGATGGCTGGCCAGGTCATTGACCAAACGACCTGCGTAGCGAGGCTCTTGAGCCGCTCGCATCAAGCGGTCGGTGGTTCCCCAGAGCGCTGAAACGACCAAAACGACCGGTTGGTTGGCTTTTGCAATGATGTCGGCAATGTGTTCCAAGTCAGAACTGTCGCGCAGACAGGAACCTCCAAACTTGTGAATCACAGGGAGTTCATTCATCATCAAAACCCCCTCGAATTACCAGGTCCCCGATGACCAGGATGGCCATCGCTTCCACCACGGCAACGGCTCTCGGTCCGAGCACAGGGTCGTGTCGGCCCTTCACAACCAGCGGTTCCTGCTGGTTGGTCTTGAGATTGAGGGTGTGCTGGACTTGTGGAATGCTCGATGGAGGTTTGAAGGCCACCCTCAGATGGACGGGAGCACCGGTTGACAACCCTGCCAGAGCACCATCAGGACGTTCGCCCTGGAGCATCGGGTTCTCCGAGGTACCACCCCACGGGCTGTTGTGTTCGCTTCCTCGCATGGTCTGTACGCTAAAACCGTGGCCGATCTCCACACCGCGCGCAGCGGGAATCGCCATCATCGCCCGTGCCAAGGCGGGTTCAAGACCGTCAAACCACGGCTCGCCAAGGCCGAGTGGCAAGCCATGAACTTGCAGGTCAACCCTTGACCCGATGGAATCTCGTTCCTTGCGGGTGCGTTCCACCAACGCCGCCATCAAGCCAGCAGCGGCGGGGTCTCTGCAACGGAGGGCCCTGCACGTTTCGTCAGCCCATCGCTCAGGGCAGGTGTCCATGGGGGCGGCTTCAACACCTCCAATCGCACCGAGATGGGCTTCAACGGTCACGCCTCGAGCGGAGAGCCACGGGCGAAGAACGGCGGCGACGGCCACCAAGGGGGCCGTCATTCGAGCGCTTGACGTGCCCCCTCCCCGAAGATCGGCTTCTCCTTTTGTTCGCTTCATCATCACCATGTCTTGGTGCCCCGGCCGGGGGTGGTCGGGAAGAAAACTGTAGTCTGATGAGCGGACATCGTTATTGGCGATGTGAACCTCAATGGTTTCACCGGTGGTGATGCCGTCTGCCACACCTGTTCTCCACTCAACACGGTCGGTTTCCTTCCGTTTGCTGCTGTAGGTTCCTCCGGTTTTTCGTAACGCCATGGCCTCTTGGACTTGGTTCTCATCCACCGCGATGCCACTTGGCATGCCCTCCACAAGTGCACCGACAAAGGGGCCGTGGCTTGAACCTCGCAGGGTTATACGCAAAGCCTCACCGAGACGCATCTGCATGATTCAACAAGATGACCACCAAGCGGCCCTTTTAGAAGGTGTTCACTCAAGTTCGTCTTCAATTTCGGTTGATAAGAAGGTTGTTTCGACAATCTTTGCGTCGGGAAACCGTGTGCTGTACCACGATTTTATCCGCTCAATTGTTGGTGTTTGTTGGGCTGGAACGACGATCACGAGGGCCGGTCCGGAACCGGAGACTCCGGCGGCTCGAGCGCTGTTCATGAAGGAATCATTTGCCATTTTTCTTCCTTCGGCGTCCCGAAGTGCTGCGACCGTCCCGCGTCCGTTCCACGTCATGGCCACCAATGGGTTGTTTTCCTGAAGAGCCACCAGAGCCTGTTGGAACGCCGTCACCTGGGACGCAAAATCCTCCAGTGTCGGTTGCTGGGACCGAGGGCCTCGAAGCACCAGCAACACCGTCCAGTCTTCTTCAGACAGTCCCGGTTGGTCCATGAGCACACCCTCAGCGATGGGGGCCTGAACATCCACAAGTTTCCACCCGGGCGTCATGCAGGCCCACGCATCGTCGATTGAGCCGGTGAGCGAGACGCCTGCTGAGGTTTGGGCCTCTGCGGCGAGGCTAACCATCTCGAGGGGCTGAAGTGTCGTGTCGGTGGCGGAACAAAGCGCTCGGAGTGCAGCGATGCAGGTCGCAGCCGAAGATTTCAGCCCTTGCTTTTTTGGAATTTTTGAATTGACACCCCAATGAAGGTCCTCGCGCTCAAAACCTTCTGGAAGCGGATGGCCCGCGTCCATCCAAGCCGTAAGAAGGGCTTCCAAAACGCCGTCATCGTCTCTGACTTCTCGCTTGCTTGGCCGGTCGAGAAGGCGAACCGTCACCGGAAGGTCCAATGCAATGCCGGCACCGTAGCCGAGCGCAGCGGCATGAAGCAAACTGCATGCGCCATGTGCATTTCCTTTACCTAGGACGGCCATGTCATCACCTTTCTTCAATGCCCCCTTGGACCGGCAAGCCAACGTGCCGGGCAGCATGACCGACCCATCCGAGCACGATCTTGGTCGAGGAAAGGTCGGTGACTGACACGGCGTTTGGCTCATCGGATAGAAGGCGAACGGTTTCTGCTTGCTGCATGAAAACATGTGATGTATTATCGTTTTGTTCGCCTTTTTTCTTCGCTTTTCCGACAATTTTCAACATTGGGCGCTGTTCAATCTTGATGCGGCCGAGGACAACAGGTCGGGTTGCTCCGGTGACATCAACCGCAAGAAGCTCGTTTCCTGCCTCAAGCTCGGTCATGTATTTTGTCGTGCCGTCGGCCATCATCACATACGCGTGTGGCGCACCTGCGTTCACTCGAAAGGGCCGGGTGGGAACGAAGGTGGACGGGATGGTTTCGCTGTGGACCAAAAACAGCGCTTGAGCGCTTGAGCCCACCAGCAAGCCTTCGTGCTCGCGGAAACGTGTAAGGAAATCCAAACAGTAACGGTCGCCAAGCCCAGCTTCCTCAACCGATGCAATCTCGAAAGGAGTAAGGTTGAGTTGGTCGGTTTTCGTAGATTGAATCGCTTCCAAAGGTGCTGTTTGCTCAAGGCGTTGTGCCTTCACGCTAAACGCTGCATCCAGCAGGGAAGCATCCTGGGAAACCACGAGCGCATCAACGCCCTGCTCCAAAGCAAAACCGGCCCCTTGTGCCTCTAGCGGTGTTCGAATCACGGCAGCGATTTTGGTGTGGCTTCCGCTACGATGGGCGATTAAATTCTCCAGTGGAATCATCGACCATGTTTCACATTCAACCATGATCCAGTCAACTGTGCCAAGATGAGCGATGCCGGCATGTTGCGTTGTTCCGTCGCTGATGAAGACGTGGGCGCCGATGATGTCCTCGCCGGCGTAGAGCACGCCGTTCTCTGAACGAAGAGATTGGTCTGATGTTTGTTTGGAAAATATTCGGTCTACACCTTCGGCGGAGGAGGTGACTTCTCTTTCGTTCGTGCGTAGCCAAATTTCCATGCCACCAACTCACAAACCACAGGCGTTCATGGCCGCTGTGGCGGAATGGCCTTCGTGGACCATCAGCACCAGCGCCTTAGCCATCGCTCCGGGGTCAGGATGTGCGAACACCTGCCGACCCATGCACACGCCGCTCGCCCCGGCCTTGAGGGCGGATTCAACCATCGTGAGGACGGCCGTTGAATCACCGGTGGAGGGTCCACCGGCCATAAGTAGCGGAATCGGTGCACTCTTGGCGACCTGTGAAAAAGAGGATTCATCGCCGGTCCAGACGCATTTCGCTGCGTCACAACCCAACTCGAAGGCCAACCTCACGGCGTGGGCTTGGGATTGTGTTTCGTCGTTGGACTGATGGTTGAGATTCGGCCCGCGAGCGTAAACCATCCCGAACGCAGGGAGGTCTGCATGGAAGGCTTGGCGATTCAATTCTCCCATGCGTTCAATCATTTGGGGCTCATGCTCGCTCCCCATGTTCACCTGGCTTGAGACGCCAATACCGCCTCTTGGAAGGGTTTCATCCGCATGACCGACGATGACCTTGTTGTTCGCTTGAGGTCCGGCGTGTCGTGTTGAGACGGAGTAGTGAATCACCATGGCCGTTGATGTGCCTTCGCACAGGTGGGCGTATTTGGTGACCAACCCTTTTTGCGCTACGATGGCATTCACGCCTGCGTCGATGAGGGACAGAATCAGGCCTTCAACGTTCTCAAGGCCGGGGTTGGGGTAATCAGAAGCACCGTGGTCGATGGGGATCCAGACCCCTCTCCCATTGGGCAGAAGTGCCGCCAGGCGCTGTGCCTTGTCCATGCGTGTCGGAGAGCGCCGTCTTCATCAAAGGTTTGTATGGCGAAAACCTTCCTCACAACTGGGTTCCAGCCCAGTTGAGCACCTCGACTTCAGCCGTTTGTAAGTGCTCTTGGAAGGTCGAGCGCGCGATGCCCAAAAGGTCGGCGAGCGCTTGGATGGTGATGGCTCTGGGCTCCTTGTAGTAGCCGTGCTCAATGGCCAGCGCGTAGCACTCATGTTGCCGTTGGGTCAAGACATCGATGAGGGCATGGCCGTCTTCTCTGATGTCCCGCACGCGGATTTGAGCTGGAGGCAAAACAATCTTGCTCAATTTGACAAAGGAGGAAATGGCTTGCGGTATCCCACGGAAAGTGAGGGTCAGCGTGCCGTTTTCATACTCCGTGGGGAGTGTGATGTAGATGTTCTCTGTGGTTGAGGCCAAACACACCAGTGCATGCGTGTTCCACACGACCAGCGCCCCTCCTTCTCGCTCGTTGAGCACCTGCTCCACCGTGATGTACGGGATGGCTTCGAGGTCCGCTCGGGATTTCCCGTCTCTGTATTCCGGGAGGATGATTTGGCGAACGCCTTCCGGGGTGATGAGAAGATTCCCCAGAAATGAGAGCCGCTGAACGACCCCGTCGAGCAGTGAGAGGTCGGTGTTGGCGAGCGCCTCCCTGTCCCACGCTGCGGAGACCTCTCTCATGGTCTTCGCTCTTCTTTCACCTTGTTATGCTCTTTGGTGATGATAACAGGGTGTGAATACCCAAACGGATGTTTCAAGAGGTAGTTTGTCATGGGGATGTCATGGAATTGGCCGATTATGTCCTCACCATTGCACTGGGAGGCGCATTCATGCTCGGCTTGATGTTCATCGTCATGCGCCGGGAAGCCCAAGTCAACCTTCAGAGCGGGATGAGCGCTGAAGGATTGTTGCAACAGCAATCGGGCATGGGCTTCGGAAAAGCCAAAAAAAACCTTGACCGAAAGCTCGCCACCATTCAAGACCTCCTGCGACAGCAAAATCAGGGTGACCGGCAACTTGCAGAGGAACGGTTCAACCGTCGTCGCCAGGAACAAGCCAGCGCTGAGGAAGAAGCCCGTCGCCAACGGGAACTTCAGGAAGAACAACACCGTTCTGAACTCGAAGAAGCCCGCCGACGCGAAGAGGAAGAGGCGGCCCAGCGAGCTGCGGAACGCGATGCAGAAGAAGCTCGGCTCGCTGCCGAACGAGAGGCAGCGCGACAAGCCGAACTCGCTGATGCGGAAGAGCAACGCCTTGCAGAAATTGAGGCGGCGCGTGAACAGGAGAAGTTGGAGTCCAGAGAAGCGGCTCAGCGAGCCATGTCCGAACTTCGTGCTCGCCTTGAACGAGAAGGTGCACAATCTTCGGACGTGCAGATCTCTTTGATGTGGAACAACTACAACGACCTTGACCTCCATGTTGTGTGTCCTTCTGGCGAACGGATTCACGGTGGTAACAAAATTTCAGCGTGTGGCGGTGAACTCGATGTTGACGCCAACGTTCGGGCCGAAACCCGAAAGCCTGTGGAAAACGTGTTTTGGGAAGATGGAAAAGCACCTGCAGGCAGGTATCAGGTCTATGTCCACTACTACAAGAAGCACAAGAAGCGCCGTAGCAAAGACCCGACCAAATTCCAGGTGATCATTAATGAGGGCGGTGATCCTCGCGAATACAACGGCGAGCTTTCGATGGGCGACCCCATCATGCTCGTCGCAGAATTCAACCTGCCATCCCCCGAAGAACGGGCCGCTCGCCGAAGGGCGTTGGAAGAAGAGCTGCGTGCTGCTGGAATGGATGTCCCCGAGGCCGAGGCTGCAATTTCAGAGGCCGAGGAGAATCGGCAAGCTGAACTTGAAGCGGCCGAGGCCGAACGCCTTGCCGAAATTGAGGCTGCACGAGAACAGGAGGTCCTCGAGTCCAAAGAGGCGGCTCAGCGAGCCATGTCCGAACTCAAGGCTCGCCTCGAGCGCGAGGGAGCCCAGTCGTCGGACGTTCAAATCTCACTGATGTGGAACAACTACAACGATTTGGACCTGCATGTTGTTTGTCCATCTGGCGAGCGCATTCACGGTGGCAACAAGAAATCCGCCTGTGGTGGCGAACTTGACGTTGATGCCAACGTTCGAGCCGAAACCCGGAAACCGGTCGAGAACGTCTTCTGGGAGGAAGGCAAGGCTCCCTCAGGAAAGTATCAGGTCTACGTCCACCACTACAAAAAGCACCAAAAGCGCAGGAGTAAGGACCCAACGAAGTTCCAAGTCATCGTCAACCCCGGCGGTGAACCCTTGGAATACAACGGTGAACTCTCCAGCGGTGACCCCATCATGCTGGTCGCAGAATTTGACCTGCCATCTGCCGAGGAGCGCGAGGCTCGAAGGGCCGAACTTGAGGCTGAGATCAAAGCGACCTCTGCAGCCATTGAATCGCCTTCCTCTGAAGCGCCCTCAGATGAATCCGAGGCTCCTGAAGCCATTGAGGATGGGGAGCAAGAACCCGATGGTCACGATAATATGGCAGACCTGCCCGGTGCCCCCGATCTTGACGCATTGAGCGAAGATTGAGTTCACGAAATGATGTCGTCGAGGCGATCAGCGTCCAGCGCTTTGCGAATGGAACGTGCAATTCGACGCCCGGTCGACATGAACGGCTCGTTGATGTCAGAGTAAGGTGAACCGCCGACGAAGGGGTTTGATCCTGCGACGATTCGAGCGCTGATCTCAAACACCTTGAATTCCAATTTGTCCGTGACGATGGTCTCTAAGCAAAACGGACCGAGCATGCCCCGAGAGCCCTCTTCAAGCTCGTAGGAGGCGGCCACGGTGCCTTCGGCCATTTCGAAGGCACGCGGGAGAAGGGATTCCCTGATGACAACGGGTTGGTTGCCGGTCACCACGAAGGACGGTTCAAGGGACATTTCACGAAGGTCGCGCAGCGAACCCAGTTTGTAGAATTCGTCAACGTTGCTCTCATCGCGCCGGTCCATGGAGAGGAGTTCCAGTCGACCAAGGTTTTTGCCGGCGTGGGCGCCGCGGCCCTGGACTTGGAATCCATCCTCCGCCGTGGGGTCGAAGAAGAAATGCAGGTAATATCGGCACCCGAGCACGTATTCTTGGATGGTAAATTCCTCCTCAATGTCCACGTTGCGTCGGAAATCACGGTAGTCTCGAGCGATAAAGTACCCTCGTCCGCCTTTTGCTCCAGCATATTTGACAATGACGGGGCCGTCGATGTTGTGCGGGTCTTCCACCACCTTTGGCATCGTGCAGCCACCGTCCTCAAGCCACTGGCGTTGAAGCGCACGGCTGCTCTCCCAGTGCAGGATGTTTCTGTTGCCGAAGGTTGGAACTTCGAGATTTCTGAAATTGTTGGCTCCAAGATACTCCACCAGCGAGCCGTGAGGGACGATGATGACGTTCTTTTCGCGGAACCACTCGGCGTGGTCGAGCATTTCACGGTAATCGTCCAGCATCAACCATTCATCGGGCTCGGCTCCCGGGAAGGCCTTGTAGAAGCGACGCCGGTTCTCTCCCACAGCAATCCCGAGGGTGCGAAAGCCTTCTTGTCGTGCACCGTGGAGGATTTGAAGCGAGGAGTGAGAGGCCACAACGCCGACGGTGATGGCTTCTTTGTCATAGCCCTGAAGCCATTCCTGCACCGTAGAGAGTGGTACGCCCATATGGAGGGGTTTCGTAATCGCTCTATGAGTATTATGTCAGTGAAGAATGTAGATGCGCCCTCTGGCTCGGTTTCTTCCACACCCGAATCGCTGCCGAGAAACGAGGCGTTGGACCGCCTTGCGGGTGAAGGATTCATGGGGTTGTTCGACATGGAAACGGTATGGCAACCGACGCTCCAGCCGCTCGTATCACCTACGGGGGATACCTTCGCCTCGAAGAATTGCTGGCTTTACAGGACGGCCCGGAGGGCTACACGCCGCCCCCGTCCAACGATGAGCTTCATTTTATTATCGTCCATCAAACGTTTGAACTGTGGTTCAAACTGATTCTTCGTGAACTCAAAGAGGCCCGCCAATTGATGAATCAAGTGCGCATTGAAGAAGCGACCATTCCGAAAGTGGTTCACCATCTTGAGCGCGTGAGTGAGATTTTCCGCCTCCTTGCCGACCAGTGGAAGGTCATGGAAACCCTCTCTCCACAGGATTTTCTGGCGTTTCGGGACAGGCTGGGGACCTCTTCAGGGTTTGAATCGTGGCAAATGCGTGAACTCGAGGTGTTGCTGGGCTTGGAGAACGATCAGCGGGTCGGCGGCATGGACCCGCTCAACCACATGAAACAACTCGCTCAACAGGGTAAGGTTCCAACACAAGCCCTTGCCGACGTTGAGGCTACGGCATCGGAGCCCTCCCTCAACGACGTGCTCAACGCTTGGTTGGCAAGAACGCCCATTCACGGCTCATCACCCGGGTCAGAAGACGATGCATCGACGGTACGAGCGTATGTTGACCATCACCTCGATGCCATGCGGGCCCATGGCGAGGAGGTCATCGCTCACATGGTCGCCATCGGTCATGGCGATGAAGCGACCATCCGCCCACGCATTGAGGCGGGTATCGCCGGTGCCGAGCGTTTCCTCCTCGATGACGGGGAACCCATACGAAGTCGTGCGGGTCTTTTGTTCATCGAATCGTACCGGGAGTTGCCTTTGCTTTCCTGGCCCCGCCGTCTGGTGGACAGTTTTGTTGAACTGGAGCAGTCAATGCTGCTTTTCAGAACGCATCACGCCCGGATGGTTGAGCGGATGATCGGTCGGCGAATGGGCACCGGTGGCTCAAGCGGCGTGGATTATTTGGACGCCACGACGAAATACCGAGTGTTTGTTGATTTGTGGGCGGTTCGCACGCTTCTGGTCAAGCGCGAGGCGCTGCCTGGTTTGGCCAACGCTGAATTCTACGGGTTTACCAGCGACTTGACTCACTCGTGAGGGTCAACGTCAATGGGAATCAGGTGGTTCTCGTACTCGTAAAGCGCGATTTTCAACGGGTCGAGGACGAAGCGGATGCTTGCTTCTTCAAGACCGTAGAGGGAGACGAGTTCGTCCTTGAATTGGTCACGGAGGACTTCTTCGGTGGCGTAGAGCGGTGCGCCCATCCCGATTTGGAGTGCACGGGCACCAATGATTCGAGCGCGTTCAAAGCGGGTGTGTTGGCGTGCTGGCTTCACCATAAGTCATCAACTGCGAGAGATTCGCATGCGAGCCACATGGCAACTCTTTTTGAACCTAACTCACTCATTGCCGTCTTCAATAGGATGCTTTTGCGGTTGGGCGCCGGTCATGAGTTCGCGATGAATGATAAAAGCAGGGGCCAAGGCAAGAACCAGCACCAAGCCGACCATCATGGCCATCTCTCGGTCGAACCAACCCGTGCCGGGGGAGGTCGAAACCTCTCCTCCCTCGCTGATGTCCACCGGGCCTGTAGGAGCGAGGGAGGCTACGCTCAATGTTCGTCGACCGGGCTCCTCAAGCAACACAACGAACGAGGTGTTCGCTCGAAGTTGGTCCGAATCGATGGTCAACGTACCCGCCCCGGCGTCCACCTCGAGGCGTTCGTAAGCTACGGCATGGTGGATTTTTCCTGATGTCTGATGGGGCGTCGGGGCGAGGAGCCAAACAGAAACCGTCCCTTCATGTGATGCATTCCACGTCATGGTTTGATTCTCGACCATCAAGGACTCAAGTCCGTCCCACCTGGGTGTGTTGTTCTCCATCACGCTCTCAAGGTCCAAGGCTTGGCGGCTTCCGGTCAGCAAGTGCTTTCCATTTACCACCACGGAGGGATAAAACAGGAGCCTGAACTCTTGGTCGTATTTCAGTTTGGAAGCTGAAAGAAACGTGGCGTCTTGTGGCGAGGCATGGTGCTGTAACACGACGACCTTCTCGTCGCTGAGGTTGTCCAACTGCTCGCCAACCTGGACGCAGGGTTCGCACCAATCAGCACTGAAATATTCAACGAGGTGAGTTGGTTGTGATGGCTCGCACGAGGCGTTTTCAAAGCACGCATGTGTGAACGTTCGGACATCCAACAAACGCCCTTCTTCCTCGGTTGTTTCGTTTTGGTTGGCCGATACAACGCCCGTATTGATCACCAAGAGCAACAGCACGACGGCCGGCCAAGGTGTGGATGCCATGCATGGGGGTGGAGGCATTTGTTCAAAAGGGGTCTGCTCTCACCGTTGTTCATGGAACAATCGTGGTGGCGCCGTCCATCCACTCTTCCGATGATTCTGGCCGTGATGGCTTTGCTTATCGTCATCGTGGGTGGCTCCATCCGCATCAACGATGCCGGGGAATCGTGCCCCGAATGGCCAACCTGCTTCGGCACCTGGCATTTTGCCGTCTCTGAAGCCGAGCAGGCAGCCTACTGGGAAGCCAATCCCGACCAAATCGATTCCAGAGGAGAAGACCATCGGTACACCGTATTCCAGATCTTCGTTGAATGGTTCCATCGCATGCTCGTGGGGGTTATCGCCGTCCCCATCGTACTCAACGTGTTCTTCACTCGTCGCCGGCGCGACCGGTACGGCGTACCGGTTGAACGGGCGTCCCAATTCTCTGCAGTTCTGCTGCTCGTTCAGGCCACAGCAGGCTACATCACCGTACGCTACGATAACGCCGATTGGACCGTTGCCCTTCACCTCTCGTTGGCTTGTATCTTCACGGCCGGCTTGCTGTGGCAGTACATGTCCATGAGAATCACGGAAGGAGCCGACTGGTCCTTTCTCGACGCACCAAGATCATTCGTTGATGCCCACTCAAGACGTATCCATTCCATGACGGCTGCTGTGGGTTTACTCCTTGTCTTGGGGGCGTGGGTTTCATCCTCGGCAGGTGGTCAATACAACCAGAGTTGCTCGGTTGGATTTCCCGATGGGTGGCCAAAATGTCAGGGTTCCATCTTGCCTTCACTGGACGGCCCGGGTGTGTTCATCCAGATGATTCATCGATTCGGCGCATTGCTGGTCGGTTTGGTGCTGGTGTTGGGCGTCAGCAACCTCCGCATGTCCTCACAACAAGCACCCGGAAGTGCCGAACTCGTTCGATTTGCAGAAATGACGACCGGTGTTTGGCTGCTCAATGTGATGGTCGGCGGTTCATACATCGTGTTTGCCAAGGTTGGTGATTTCCCGGAGTGGCTTTCTCTCCTGCATTTGGTGGTGGGTGTCGGCGCTTTCCTCTCAGCTGTTTTCCTCATGTTTGCGATGCGGTTTAGTCGCCATCACCCCAGCGATATCATCGGTTCGGGTGAGGCTGAATGAGTGCGCTGGCCGATGCTTCTTCTTCGGGGTATCCGGGCCTGCTGAAGGTGATGACCCAACTGATGAAATTACGCGTTATCGTGTTGTTGCAAATTACCGCCATCTGCGCCATTCTCGTCCACGACACCTTTGCCCGATACGATGTCATGGACATTGAGCGCACATGGGGCGATACCGTTCGTGCCATGCTCATTACCGTCGTGGGTGGAACCCTCTCCGCCGGCGGTTCGAACGCCATCAACATGTGGTACGATGCGGATATTGACCCCCACATGCGACGGACCATGAACCGCCCCATCCCGCTGGGGCACGCTACACCACGCTTTGCGCTGTTGTTCGGCTCGACCATCGCAGTGTTGGGCTCTGCGTTGTTCCTCCTGGTCAGCGTAAAAGCTGCTTTTTGGTCGGCCTTTTCCGTTTTGTTTTACGTGCTCGTCTACTCCATGTGGCTCAAGCGCCGTACGCCCCAAAACATCGTGATCGGGGGCATTGCTGGTTCCACACCCCCGCTCATCGGCTGGGCGGCGGCCGCCGGTGATTCCATCGCCAACGCCAACATGCTTGACCTTGGCTCCCCTGTGCCGTGGATGCTGTTTTTCCTCATCTTCCTTTGGACCCCGCCTCATTTCTGGGCCTTGGCCTTGTACAGGTCTGGAGAATACGGCAAGGTGAACATCCCGATGCTCAACGAAGTCAAGGGTGCTGAACACACCGTACTCCAATCCAAAGTCTACTGCGTGTTGCTGTTGATGTTGGGTTCTGTGCCTTGCTTTTGGCCGGAATCCGGTCTCCCGTTGCTGTGGGCCTTTGTCTCGGGCGGCTTCACGCTGTGGTACGCTGCTTCCGTGTGGGCGATTGACCCGAACGAACCGTTTGATGAAAACGGCCGTATGCCGAAGGCAGCCAAATCCTTCTTCAGGAGTCTGTTCTACCTCGGGTGGATGTTCCTCTCGCTGGTCATCATCTCATTCATCCCGCCTTCATGGCTCGGCTTCATGGGCCCGCTGTGATACGATTGTGCTGGTGAACAGCCCGCCATCGAGCACCGTCATCTTCATGAGAAGACCGCAGGTGGGCGAGATGCGAGCGGCAGTCGCATAGCCTGGCCATTGCGCTGGATTGCTAATCCAGTGGTGTCTCACCTCGGGAGTTCGAATCTCCCCTGCCGCGCCAATCACTCGAAGAAGTCGTCAAACTCGTTCATTGCAGCGGCGCTGTTGCGCTTTCTGGCGTCAAGGATTCGCTTGAGTCGCTTGCGTTGTTTGAGAAGGAGCGGAAGCAGAAGGAAGTTGAGGACAATGGTCGCCAAGAGGACATAACCAGCCGTTTGGAATTCCGAGACCTGCATGGCATCGTTTAAATCCTGAAGCCAGTCAATACCCAAGGGTGGCTCGGGCGGCTCGGGCTCGGGTGGGATGAGGTGTTGGTTGTAGGACCACCAATCGTCGTCGATGTGGACACGCTCGATGTTTTCGGAGGGGTAATCGGCAGTCACCAATTCATTGCCGACGCTATCGATGGGTGTGAAGACGTAGTAGTAGGTGCGGTAGGGTTGCACGCCGTTGCGTTCAAGTCCGGTTTGCGTGAGTCTTCCCGTTTCGCCAGGTACACCTTCGATGCCTTCGAGAATCGGTTCAATAAATCGCAGGTCGACATTGTCGGGTCGCATTTCAATACGGTAGAGGTTCCATGTCACGTTGCCTTGTGCCTCGTGGGGGGGCCACGTCCACGAAAGGTCGACCGCGTAGCAGACGGACCAATCCTGCTCTTGTTCATAGCAGTCGGTGCTGTTGGTAAACGTCCAGGTGTGGGTGAGGTCAACCAAGGACGTCGAGGGCGGAATGGCGTCGCCGCACAGCTGGCCTGCTACTCCGTCCACACGGGTGATGTTGGCCATTTGGAGGTTCGCGTTGCCCTCGCGATCGATGGGAATGATGGCATAGGAGGCACAAATGCCAGTTTCCAAGCGGTCGGGGTCAAGCCATGTCTGGTCGGTGAGGGGCAACGTGGTGACAAGACTGTCAAGGGTCAATTCCTCCCAGATGTTCTCGTTCACGCCGCCAGCCGTTTCGGGGAAGACCGTCGTGCCAGTAATGCCTGCTATCTTGTAGATGTTCCATCCGCCCACGTAGGGGTTGTTGATGTCGCCAGCAGGCGTCCAATCCAGTTGAATCTGGCCGTCCCTAAGTTGTGTCCACGCAACATCCTCGGCCGTGACGTTGGTGGTCGGAAGCACGCCGATGAGCATGATAACACCGTCTTTGGTCATTGAAATCTCGACACGCTCTGAGTCCGGTCCAAAGGTGTAGCTGTCCACGCCATCGAGGAATTCCCACGTCACGCTCTCGGTTGTGGGGAGGTAGCGGAGGTCGACGGTGGTCAGGTCAATGTTATCTGGAAGAATGGCTGACAAATTCAGATTCAAGTCCAGCATACGTAGCCCCGGGTCCTCTGCTGTGAGTGCCTGCACATCGACAGAGATCAGCATGAGAGGGGAATCACCTCCCCCGATGCCGTAATTTTTGCCAAGTTGGGGGAGAAAGATGTCATGCGTGAAACCTGCCTCTTCCTCGGTAATGGCGACGCCCGTGAAGAACGGATCCAATGTGAGATTGATCGAATTCAAAACATCAAATTCTACGTAGGCGACTTCGGTTTCGCCCCACGGGTCGGAGACTATCAAAGTCAGATTGTGGTGTCCAAGTCCGAACGCCTCTCCAGTTCGGTTCAATACCTGGCCGTAGCCCCAAATGTAGAAACCTTCTCGCCAGGTGTAGTTGAGCGGTTGGGAAGCAATCGTGCTGAAACGGCCCACCAGTTCAACATCATCGCTGGTGAGGTACAGGTTGTCAACTGCGTTCGTCTGGATCGTTGGATTGATGGCACCCACTTGCACATCAACATCAAGCGTGTAGAGGTTGTCGCCCATTCGTACGTCCTCTCCGTTTTGGTAGATGGTGGGCATTTGAATGCGAATCAATCGATCACTTCCGGTCGTCGTCATGTTGAATTTACAGTCCACGGTTTCTCCTGGATGCAGAACGTTGATGTCACAACTGTCCTCGACTTCAAGCGTGAATTGCCCGTCGTAAACATCGTAAGAAACCGTGATGTTTTCCACAGACATGTTTCCGAGGTTGGCAAAGGAGGCGACAACCCTTTCAGAGCCGTAGTAGAATTGCGTCGATTCAGGGTTGTGGCTCGGGAACACATCCACTATTTTGAGATCAATGTTATCGTTGAGCACGATGTCGAACGTGGCCAAGTTGTTGCCCGGGTTAAGATCACCGTACGGGTTCCCGGTGCTGCTGAACAGCCCAAACCTTAGGACATAACGACCCTCTTGTGCGTGGCTGAACGCAGGGAGGTTGATGTTGTATGGGTCATAACCGCCCCAGGCGGGTAGGTTGGAGACCGTGGTGTAGGCTTCCTTGAGCATCATGGCTTCGTTTGCGTCCCACAACTGCCAACCAAACTCGCCTGAGAATGCGCACAGCCCGCACAGCGTGGACTGGCCTTTGGCTTTGAAGACATATTCCGTTCCGGTGTTCAAGACGCTTTCACCATCGTAGACGGCAAGGTTCTGCAGGTGTTCCAGTGGGTTGTGGCCAGTGTCGGCGATGATGTCAACAAAGTCATTGGTGATGTTTATGTTAAATCGGTACTGGTCATCGGCTGGAGATTGGTCGTTTTGATTGAAGCTGAAAACGATGGTGAAAATGCCTTCAGCGCCTTGGCCAGGAATCCACAATGCCGGTGAGGTTACCGACGTTGTGGATTGACCTTGGATATCACCTAAATTGAACTGACCCGTTGCCTCATACACGGATTTGCACGATGCAACCGAAATGTTCCCCTCGCAGGCGTACCACATCAGGGTGCGGGAGGCTCCCGAAGGACTTGCGTAATTGTTGGTGACCTGGGCTTCAAAACCGATGCTCTCAAAGGATGAATACCACGCATCTGGTAGAGGGGATGAGCTGCTCGAAACGCTTAGTGAGCCGGTCAAGTTGGCGCTTGAGGTGGGTACGGTCGAGAGAACGCCAAGCGTGGATAACAACAGCATGAACACGAAACCAAGGCTGGTTCTGCGGTGGGAAATCTCGCGTTGCTTTCGCTCGGTCATCATAATGTCCTTCCATCCGTGATTCAAAGACTCATCGCTTCCCATGGCCCTTCTCCGAGTGTTTCTCCCGGGTTTGGGAGTTGGCAGGGGAAGAGCAGTTGGGGAGCGGGCCGCTGTTTCATGCGGCAACCTCATGAATTGTGCAGGCGTGGTCAGTGCATGCGCCGAAGTTCCCTTCATCGTGAACGGGAAGAAGGCGCCCTCACGGCCGTGATCGAGTTCCTCTCCGCCTTCACGCTCTTCCTCATGATTCTCACGGCGTTCCTCTCCCTCGCCCAACTCCAAATGGGTTCCAACGATCCCGCCGTCGACCGGCTCGACCGTGCGGCCTCCTTGGGGCTTGATCGGCTGACGTCGGGAGAGGGTTGGTTCGTACCCTATTCGGACGGATTGGATTACAGCAATGCCTCAGCGAATTGGCACACGGTGTCCGCTGAAGCCCTTCATGAGGGCAGGGTCCAACCGGGGTTGGTTGTTGACCAACGATTGGATATGGACCGAGTGAATGCCCTTCACAACGTGACGGAGGACGGCATGGCTGCTGGGCTTGGCCTTGATGCCGACATGAGTCTTCACTTGACCATCGTGGTCGCTCAGAGCACGCAAGAAAACCGCACCTCCCTCGCCTTATTTGAAGGTGGAACACAACGCGGCACGGCGCCTTCCTCGTCCACGGCGTACCGCTCCTTCCAACAAGACGGAGAATTGATTCGAGTAATTTTGGAAGTGCACGACGGCGGTCGGAAAAGCAACGTGCTCCATATCACCGAAGTGATGGCTCGTCCTTCGTCAAGCGGACCGGAGTGGATTGAAGTGGAAAACCCAAACGACTTTGCTGTCGCCTTGAAGGGGTGGTCGTTCAACCACACCTCCGGTTCCTCATCCAGCAATGTGTTGCTGCAGTCCGGCGTCCTTTCCGGCCAATCGCTCTCCCTGTTCACCGGCGACGCTTCTTCACAGGATGTTGGAAACGCCACGCACGTCATCGACCTGGGCTCTCTGGGCTTTCTCGGTGTGGGTCAACTCGACGGTTTGGCCAACGGGCGAGGGATGCTGAGCCTACGCTACACGCAACTGGATGAAATTACACCCTCCGATGTGGTGCGTGTTGAGTGGGGAGGCGACACCCAGCTGTTCATGGTCACGGGGCAGACGCTCATTTGGGACGGAGAGGACCGTTTCGCCGCCACCTCGTGGTCCTTGGAGGACGAACCGAGTCCAGGGGAACACACCGCTTGAATCGGGAAGGGACTGTCTCGTGCTTTCCGCACACTTCATCAACCCAAGCCTGTTCCTTCGGTATGTTCCCCATGCAACCGACGAGCGTTTACACCCGAGACCGATGCGTGACGGGCATCCATGGACTGGATGAGATTTTGCGCGGCGGCATTCCGTACGGCTCGACCGTGCTGGCTGCTGGAACGTGCGGTTCTGGGAAAACCACGCTCGCAATGGAATTCTTGGTTCGTGGCGCCCTTGCAGGCGAGGCTTGCGCCCATTTTACGGCGACCGAACCCTCTGTGAAATTGCTTGAAAACATCCGCCAGTATGCCTTTTTTGACATGAACATGGTGGATTCTGGCCTCATCAACGTCTTTGACATGGACGTTCTTTATTCTTGGTTGGGTCTTGAGAAAGCATCGTTTGACCTTGACGACGTTCACGCCCTCATCAAATCAATTGTCGACATTGTCAACACCATCGGTGTAACGCGCCTGGTGATCGATTCGGTGACCACCCTGTGTTACAAAATTAAGTCTGAGCAACTGATTCGTGATTTCTTGTTCACGCTGGGTAAAAAATTGGCTACGCTTGGTTGCACGACCATCCTCATCTCGGAGATCACCTCGGCGACCGAAAACGCCCACTGGTCCTCGTTTGGTGTTGAAGAAGCCATCGCTGACGGCATCATCGTCATGGGTGACTCCGAACGGATGGGTCACCTTCTCCGATTTTTGCAGGTGGTCAAGATGCGAGGGACGTCTCACAGTCGGGCAAAACACGCCATTGAACTGACGCCATTGGGCGTCATGCTCATTCCGATGCTCAAATGGGGCGCATCAGCCGATACGACATCCAGATGGGGGCAGTGAACATGTTCGAACTTGACCAGCAAATCGCAGAGCAACTGACGCAGGTCTCCTTGGGGAGTTCTGTTCAGGTCCGAATGAGTGCGAGTAATTCCTTTGCTGTTACCGCAAGCACCATGATTCCTCTTATGCAGATGTTTGAGATGGGCGGCGTGTACATTTCGGCGAGCCGGGGCGCAGTGGAAATCATTCAGGCCTTCGAGTCCATCGGTGTGGATGTCTCGGGCATTCATTTCCTCGATTTGGTGTCATCAGGTGTGCTTGGTGGAACCGATGTGCCCTATTCGAACATCACCTTCATCGACAGCCCCATCATGCTCGAGAGTATTTTGTTGCGCAGCCTCTACACGCTGCGAACGGTCAGCAACGCACGCAACTTCGTCTTCCTCGACAGCGTCAATGCGCTCGCTATTTACAACGACGACCGGATGCTCGCAGAGTATCTTCACACCTTCATCAACACGTTCCGTCAACGCGAGGTGCTTTCGGTGATGCTCAATGTCCCCGACCAAACGCCTCCGCTGGTCCTTGCGAATCTCGACACATATTGCACCGATTTGATCGATCGTGGCCAGGTGGTCCTGCTCTGAGGTGATGATGCATGGCAAGAAAGATGACATTTGACCCAGAGGACGAGGAGTTTTTTGGCAGCGTTGGCTCGTTTGGTGTTCCGAAGTTCGACAACGAAATGCGCGGCGGTGTCCCTCGTGGTTTCACGATGATCGCCTTCACCGAAACAGGTTCGGGCAGCGAGCTGTTCGCCAAACAATTCACCTCGCCGGCCGAGGAGCCCGAAAACACGCTCTACATCGCGACCGACGAAGGGCAGCAGGAGATTATTCGAATCTTCAAGAAATACGGCTGGCCGCTTGATATCAATGTCCGAACCATCGGCGAGGAATACAATGCGAACGTTTTGGAGCGTGATCTTCTTGCAAGCAGGTATCGCCTTGAGGGATTCCAACTTGCCGACATTCAACGATTGGCGCAGACCCGATTTGTGGATGACAGCAGCCAGGATTACCTGACCGAAGTCACCAACGAAATCATGGGCCTTGGCCCATACTTCCGGGCTGTCGTTGACAACCTCGATTTCTTTCTCCAGCGTGAGGACCCTGCTCGGGTCATCTCCATGGTCCGTATGCTTCAAGCACACGCCCAAATGGTGCGAGGTCTGTTGATGATCTCGGTTTCGACCGACGGTCTTGACCCGGTCGTGAAACAAGAATTGTCCTCCATCGCCGACATGGTGCTCTCGTTCAAGGTTCGAACCATCGGTACGGACTTTGAGAACTCAATGATCGTCTCAAAATTCCGCAACGCTCCGGAGAATCTGAAGATCCTCGTCTTCCGTGTTACACCCGAAGAAGGCATTACGCCAGAAACCGTGGAACGTATCGCTTGATGTGCGCTGTGGCGCAAACGACATGTCCAAAACGGTCGGGCGTGCGCAACCCTCCATGGGGAAGCGCGCTGCCACCGGAGGATACGACCCGTCCGGCATTGACGCTGATGCATGGGAGGAACTCGAGGGACAACTTGAGGCGACCATCCCCAACTACGACCGCGTCAACAAATGGATGACGTTCGGACAGGATAAGCGCTGGAGAAGGAACATCAGAAACCACGCCAAACCCGGAATGAAGGTCCTCGAGGTCGGCTGCGGTCCAGGTTCCTTCGCAGAGGATTTGGTCGGTATGGAGTTGACATGTCTCGACCCATCGCCAGAGATGCTGGCAACGGCTCAGCCTCGGGTTGACGGTGCCCGCGCCAAGCGGGGTGAGGGTCCTGCGACCTATGTCGAAGCCATCGCTGAAGATATTCCTCTGCCAGATGATGCCTTCGACATGGTGTTTTGTCTGTTCTCGTTCCGCGACTTCAAAGACAAAGAACAAGGTCTTCGTGAGATTTATCGGGTGTTGAAACCTGGCGGGCGCTTGGTCATTTGCGACGCTGGAAAGGCCAACAAATTGCACGGTTTCTTCGGCTACCTCTGGATGAACAGCGTGGTTCAAGTCTTGGCCCGTATCATCACCGGCGAGAAAGATCACCCCTGGAAAGGACTCGCCCGCAGTTACACACATTACGGGACCAACGGATACTACCGTGCCATGATGAAAAACGTTGGATTTCAAAACGTGCAAGGGCGTCTTCTGTATCCTTTTGGCATGGCCAGTCGCTTCCGTGGCACCAAGCCCGAAAAGGAAGCCCAAGCAAGCATCCCGTTAGACTCTTAAACCCCCTTCCAGTGCGAAAATCACTAGGTGTTCTTCATGGGTATGTCTGAGGTCCTTCGAAGCATCAAAACAGCGGAACGAGACGCAGAAAAGCGTCTTTCCGAAGCCCAAGAAGAAGCCTCGAAAATCTTGGCAGACGCCCGTCGAAAGGCCTCTGAAATGGTTCAAGACGCAGCTGATGAAACCGTCGCCATGACGCAGAAAATCCTTGATGATGCCCGGGCCAATGCCCAAGGGGAAGCCGACCAAGTCAAAGCCAAAGGGGCTGGAGATGTGAGCAGCATTGAATCCAACTCCGCCAGCAACCAGGACGCCGCTGTCCAACTCGTCATCGACGCACTTTCATCCCAATGAGGCGATACCATGTTTGACACGGTCGCCATGTCTCGTCTTACGGTCGCAGCACCTGTTGACCGTATGGCGGACGTGCTTCGGACCTGCACCGAGTTGGGATGCGTCCACATCGAGTCCTACACCAACTTCGAAGACGGCGTCAATGTCGGCCATGCGAGCACCTCCGAGGAGGCCAACCGCATCAGTTCCTTGCTGGCCAAGGTTCGAGCAGCCATTTCGGCCTTCAATCCCGTGAACACCGATGGCCCCGTTCCTCTTCGCCGTGTCAAGGAACTGCTCGAGGGCTCCTTCGCCGATGAACTCCAAAAGGGGCTCGACCTCCTCGACACGCACCGAGATTCCGAAGCTGAATTGGCCGTTCTTGACGAGCAAATTCACTTGCTGCGCCGCCTTGCTCCTCTCAACATGGACCTCGACCTCCTCGCAGGCTCGAGCCGTGTTGAAGTCTACGTGGCCGAGACCAAGAAGTCCAGCAAGGCCCGCACGGTGTTCGGGTCGCTCGCACAGAATGTCGAACTCGCTGCAGCGCCAGGTATTGTTGCTGTTGCCTGCCTGCCATCGGACGGCGCTGAAGTTCAGATGGCTCTGGGCGAACTCGGTGGAAAGCCCGTTCAAATCCCGAACATGGGGGGAACGCCCGATGAAGCACTCAAATCCCTCCTGGCGAAGCGAAGCAAGGTCGAAGGCACCATGTTCTCGGCGTCCGAGGACGCTCAACGATGGGCTCGCAACAACGGGCGAAACATCCTGGCCATCCACGAATACCTCACAAAAGAAGACGAGATTCACACGGCACCGACCCAACTTGCGGTCTCTGGCCAAGCCTTTGCGCTTGATGCTTGGGTGCCGTCCAGCAAGGCTGAGAGCGTCCGATCAGCGCTGAAGTCTAAGGCTTCGCACATCGAAATTGAAACCTTTGTGGACGACCATCACCATCACGACGACCACGATGACCACCACGATGAGCCAACGCCTCCCGTCGCCTTGGAAAACGGAACCGTCTCCCGGCCGTTCGAGCTCCTTGTCGGCTTGGTCGGCCGCCCTGCCTACGGGACGTTCGACCCGACCTTCTTCTTGATGATGACCTTCCCCATGATCTACGGACTCATACTGGGTGACTTCGGCTATGGTTTCCTTATCTTCCTCTTGGGTACGTGGATGGGCACGCTTCCGTTCGCAGCCGACCCCGTGGCCAAAAACGGCGTCACCATCCTCAAGTGGATGGGCATTTGGTGCATGATTTGGGGCTTTTTGTTTGCAGAAGGCTTTGGTTTCGTATGGGACAACACCGGACAGATGGGAGACGCATCGCCTCTCGCAGCATTTTATGACTGGACATACAACAACATCCACTTCCCTGCGTTCATCACCGATACGCTGCGAATGGACTACACGCACATTCCGTTCCACCGAGCAACGAGCTCCATTACGGAGTACGTTTTGCTCTCGGTGTACTTGGGCATCGCTCACCTGATGTTCGGCTTCATTCTCGGCTTCATCAACGTGGCTCGTGCCCACGGTTTCTTGGCCGCTTTCTTCGAAAAAGGCAGCTGGATGATCATCCTCGTGGCTGGCACCCTCCACATCTATGGCTTCCTCACCTCCGACCAGAGTGTGCTTGAATTAACGCCGTACGCTGCAGCCATGCTCCTTGGCGTTGGCTGCCTCATCATCGGTCTGGCCATTTACGAGAAGTTCGGCTGGGCGGGCGGCATCATCATGGGTCCCATCGAGACCTTCGGCCTCCTCGCCAACACGCTCTCCTACCTCCGTGTGATGGGCGTCGGTGTGGCCGGCGTGAAAATCGCAGAAGTTTCAATTTCAATGGGATGGGACCTGATGTGGTCCGGTGGCGGCGTCGTCTCCATCGTCCTCGGTCTGGTTCTCTTCGTCTTCATTCAAGCCTTTGCTCTCGCTCTTGGATTGCTCTCGCCGAGCATCCACGCTGCCCGTCTCCACTTCGTGGAATGGATGGGCAAGTTCTACGACGGCTCCGGTCGGGTTTTTACACCGATTGGCGGTCGCACCCTCCATACGGAGGGGCAAGCATAGTCCCACGGACAACAAACTGGAGGTAGAAAAATGAACAAGAATACCCTGAAAACAAGCCTGCGCACCCTGATCGTTCTGCTCACCGTCGCCTTGGTCGCCCAAGGTGTCGCTGCGGCAGAAGACACGACGGACTCCGGTGCCACTGACGGAATGACCGGCGACGTTGGTGTCGGACTTGCCCTTGGCCTTGCCGCCATCGGTGCAGGTTTCTCCCAAGCCGCCATCGGCAGCGCTGCCATCGGCATGATCGCTGAAGACGGTAGCAAATTCGGATACGGTCTCATCTTTACCGCTCTCCCAGAATCCATTGTGATTCTCGGTGCGCTTCCGCTTTTCCTCCAGTGAGGAAGAACGGTTGACCCGTGTGGGCCCCGCCCACATCGATTTGAACCAAGGAGACGATACCATGACCCTAGAAACACTTGCCAACGACATTGCCGCTGCTGCTGAAAGCGACGCCAAGGCGCTGATTGCCGAGGCCAAGGCAGAAGCCAAGCAACTGATTGCTGAAGCCGAAGCAAAGGTGAACGCCATGCGCGACGAGGCCCAGCAGCGTGCTGAAAAAGAAGCAGCACAAATCGCACGAGAAACCGTGGCCAGCGCCCGACAGTCCAATCAAAAAGACGTGTTGATCGCTCGCCGCAAGGTGCTCGATGCGACCTACGAAACGGCCCGAAACCACATCGCCGACCCCGGCATGAAAGGACGAGCCGCCCTTCTGAAGACCATGCTTGCAGCGTCAAAGAAACTGGGCAAAGGCAAATTTGTGATTCTGCCCGTCGAAGTTGACCGCGCCGCCATCTCGAAAGAGGCCGGTGAGCGTAAAGTCGGCGAGAGTGTGGAAGGTCTTGGTGGCTTTGTTTTGGAAGCCGCCGACGGCTCTGTTTCCTTTGACATGCGATTTGACAACATGCTTGAGCGTGCTTGGTCTGACCAACTCGCTGCCGTGAACGAAACCCTGTTTGGATGAGGAAGGCGATAGAATGATGCTCGGAAACACCCCTTATGTCGTCTCACGTGCCAAGGCACGACGACAGAAGTTGGCAGACCGAGCGCGACTACGTCAACTGATCAATCAATCCGTGGACCAACTCACGGTCGCTGTCGCTGACCTTGGCTACCGCACAGAGATTGACCTCTACGCAGGAAAACTGACGGGTGGAGACCTCGTTGAAGCAGCCCTTACCCACAACTTGGAGTCCGAATTGACGAAACTGGTCAACATGACCAACAAGTCCATTCGACCGCTGATTGAAATTTACACGTCTCGATTTGAGTATCAAAACGCCAAAGCGGTGTTTCGGGCGATTCACAACGAGGTCTCGGTGGAAGAGGTTGGAAACAGCATTCTTCCAGAGATTAACGATGTGAACACGCCGTGGCTAAAGGTTGTCGAGACGAGTGATGACATGAAGACTGCAGCGAACCTCATGCGCCGGAAGGCGTTCGGTTCGTCCCTCGCAAAGGTCCCGGAAGACGGTTCTCTTGCCGACTATGAGGATTCCCTTGACCGGCACTACTACGCCGCCTCACTCAAGGCACTTGGCCAAGCCAAAGGAGCTCCTGCTCGTTTCCTTCGCCAACTCTTTGCTGCGGAAGTCGACCACAAAAACATCGTCAACATCCTAGAGGCGAGTGCGGTGGGCATCGATAACGAACGGCTCGTGTCGCTCCTCATTCCAGGAGGGCGACTCGTTCCCAAGCGTGCCTTTTCAGCGATTGCGACCGGAGGGCGAAACGCCATGTTGGATTTGCTGCGCAGCGCCAACAAGTTCGATTTTGCATCCTTTGAAACGGTCTTGGAAGAAGCCGAAACTTCTCGCAGTCTTGACTCGGTTGTCACCTGGATGAATGCACGTGAGCACAGCATGATGCAACGGATGAGCTACCTCCATCCCGTATCTGCACTTCCCATCATCTACTACATCGCGATGAAGGTGCAGGAGGTCTCTGACCTTCGTTTGATCGTTCGCGGACGCCTCGCAGGCTTGTCCGCTGCCGTGCTTGAGGCGCACTTACTCTGAGGTGATTTATGATGGAGATTGCAATTGTCGGCTCTCCTGCGTTCACCCTTGGCTTCCAGCTCGCTGGGCTGTCAAGTCTCTACAATCCAGATGGCGACGAGGAATTGCATTCCACGCTTCGCTCCCTACTCAACAACAAATCCGTTGGTATCATGGTGGTCGACTCCGCTGTGATGGCCACGTTGCCCGACCGGTTGAAAGACCAGTTGTCGGCATCCGTCTCCCCAACCGTTCTCGGTATCGGTACGGAGGAAGACACCACCTTGCGGGATACCATTCGCAAGGCCATAGGAGTCGATCTTTGGAAATGATGTTCCAACCAAAAACAGGAGGAAGAAAAAATGAGCAATGAAGGAGTGATTTACCGAATTTCGGGACCTGTCGTAACCGCTACAGGCATGAACGCCGCAATGTATGACGTTGTGCGTGTCGGACATGAAGGTTTGATGGGCGAAGTGATTGAGCTGCACGGTGAAAAAGCCGTCATTCAGGTGTACGAAGACACCTCGGGTATTCGCCCCGGTGAGCCCGTGTTGAACACCGAAGAGACCCTCTCGGTTTCTCTCGGACCCGGTCTCCTGACACAAATTTACGACGGTATCCAGCGTCCTCTTGCCACCCTTGAGGAAGTCATGGGTGTCTTCATCACCCGTGGTGTCGACGCTGATGCCTTTGACATGGAGAAGACCTGGACGTTTGAGCCACAAGTCGCCAAGGGCGATGACGTGGTCAGCGGCCAAGTCATCGGCCACGTCCAAGAAACCGAGACCATTGTTCACAAGATCATGGTCCCGCCCGGTAAAGGCGGCAAGGTGAAGTCCATCGAATCCGGTGACTTCAACGTGACCCAAACCGTCTGTGTCCTTGAGGACGGCAGCGAGTTGCAGATGATGCAGAAGTGGCCGGTCCGAACCCCTCGCCCCTTCACGCAGAAGTACGCTCCAGACACGCCTCTGGTCACCGGCATGCGCATCCTCGACTTCCTGTTCCCGCTCGCCAAGGGCGGTGCTGCCGGTATTCCCGGTCCCTTCGGGTCCGGAAAGACGGTCACGCAGCAATCTCTGGCCAAGTACTCCGACGCTCAACTCGTCGTTTACATCGGCTGCGGGGAGCGAGGCAACGAGATGACCGAAGTGTTGGATGAGTTCCCTCACTTGATCGACCCCAACACCGGAAAGCCGCTCATGAACCGAACGGTCATGATCGCCAACACCTCCAACATGCCTGTGGCTGCTCGTGAGGCATCGGTGTACACCGGTATCACCATCGCCGAGTATTTCCGAGACATGGGCTACGACGTGGCCCTCATGGCCGACTCAACCTCTCGCTGGGCAGAAGCCATGCGTGAAATTTCGTCCCGTTTGGAAGAAATGCCCGGTGAGGAAGGTTATCCAGCCTACCTCTCGTCCAGAATCGCAGAATTCTACGAACGAGCCGGACGTGTTGAGACGCTCAACGGCGAAGACGGGTCCGTCACCGTTATCGGTGCTGTGTCGCCGCCCGGTGGTGACATCTCCGAACCGGTTTCCCAAGGTACCCTCCGTATCGTGAAGGTGTTCTGGGGCCTCGATGCCGGTTTGGCTCGACAACGCCACTTCCCTGCCATCAACTGGCTGAACTCCTATTCGCTCTACCCACAGAGCCTCGACCAGTGGTTCCGAGACAACATCGCCCAGGACTTCCCTGAAATTCGAACGCAGATCAGCGGTCTGTTGCAAATTGAAGCCGAACTGCAAGAAATCGTCCAGCTGGTCGGTTCTGACGCCCTGCCCGTCGACCAGCAGTTGACGTTGGAAGTCGCACGTATGATCCGAGAATTCTTCCTTCAGCAGAACGGCTTTGACCCCGTTGATGCCTACTGCGACATCAAATTGCAGTACGAAATGGCCAAGGCCATCCTGTCCTTCCAAGACGCCGCCAAGACTGCCATGGCTAACGGAGCCTTGCTCAACGATGTCGTCAACGTTCCTGCCCGCTCAAACCTGATGCGTGGTCGGTTCGAAACAGGCTACATTGACCGCATTGAAGACTTGGTCAAGCAGATGAACGAAGAAATCGCCAACGCTGTGGAGGCCAACTGAGGAGAGGATGAACATGACTGGAAAAGAATACCGAACCATTACCGACGTGAAAGGCCCGCTGGTCTTTTTGAACAAAACCGAGCCCGTTGCGTTTGGTGAAATTGTTACCCTTCGCCTCTCAAACGGTGAAATCAAGAACGGACAAGTGCTTGACACCTCTGATGACCTCGTCATCGTTCAGGTGTTTGAAGGCACGGCCAAAATCAACCGAGAAACCGGTGTCACCTTCATGGGCGACGTGTTCAAACTCCCCGTGAGCACTGACCTCGTCGGACGCATCCTCGACGGTGCTGGTCGACCCCGAGACGGCGGTCCCGAAATCGTCGCCGAGGAAAAGGCCGACATCATCGGTGCGGCCATCAACCCGTACAGCCGACAGTCGCCCCACGACTTTATCCAGACGGGTATCTCCGCCATCGACTGCTGTACGACGCTTGTGCGTGGACAGAAACTCCCGATCTTTTCCGCATCGGGTCTGCCCCACAACGACATCGCCCTGCAAATTGCCCGACAGGCGAAACTCAAGGACTCGGATGAAGAGTTCATCGTGGTGTTCTGCGCCATGGGTATCACCGCTGAAGAATACAACTTCTTCCGTTCCGACCTGGAGCGCACGGGTGCACTTGAGAACGCTGTATTGTTTGTCAACCTCGCTGACGACCCTGCCGTCGAGCGTATCATTACGCCACGTCTGGCACTGACCGCTGCAGAATATCTTGCCTTTGAGAAAGACTACCACGTTCTCGTGATTTACACGGACATGACCAACTATTGCGATGCACTTCGCCAAATCGGTGCTGCTCGTGAAGAGGTCCCTGGACGACGTGGTTATCCCGGATACATGTACACCGACTTGGCCATGCTCTACGAGCGTGCAGGTATCGTGAAAGGGAAGAAAGGTTCCATCACCCAATTCCCGATTCTGACCATGCCCGGTGATGACATCACGCACCCGATTCCCGACCTTTCCGGATACATCACCGAAGGTCAGATCGTTATCAGCCGTGAACTTCACCAGCAAGGTATCTATCCGCCCATCAACGTCTTGCCATCCCTGTCTCGACTGATGGGTTCCTGTATCGGTGAGAAGACGACCCGAGACGACCACAAGAAGGTCAGCGACCAAATGTACGCTGCTTACGCCCAAGGACGTGAACTCCGTGGTTTGGTGGCCATCGTCGGTGAAGACGCCCTCAACGAGCGTGATAAGCAACTGCTGGATTTCTCGGGTGTGTTTGAGGACAAGTTCCTTCGCCAGTCCCGCGATGAGGACCGAACCATTGACGAAACACTTGACCTCTGCTGGGAATTGATGGCCAGCATCGACACCAAGTACCTTGTTCGTCTTGACGAAGAACTCATCAAGAAGTACCACCCAGAAAACCGAGCTTGAACAGAGCGACCGAGAAACAAGGAGGTGAGTGAGCATGGCATTGGACATCAAACCAACCCGAAGCGAACTCATCAAATTGAAAGGTCGCATCAAGCAGACCAAGAACGGGTACAAATTGTTGAAGATGAAGCGGGACGGCTTGTTCCACGAATTCCGCACCTTGCTCTCTGAGATGATCGAAGCGAAGCGAGACCTCACCGCCGCCTATCGGCTGGCAAAGACCCGAATTGACTTGGCTAACGCCATCGAAGGTGGTCTGGCCGTTCGTGCCGCAGCCATCGCCAATTCAGCGCACCCAGAGGTCGAAGTTGAGCGCCGCAACATCATGGGTGTGGTCGTTCCAAGCGTGAGCGGAAGCAACCTGAAATCCACCTTTGCGGAGCGAGGCATCGGTTTCATCGGATCTTCACCCTACATCGACGAAGCGAGCGACTCATTCAGCGAACTCATTGAAAAGATCGTCAAAGCCTCGGAAATGGAAGCCACTTTGAAGCGTCTCCTGGCCGAAATTGAAGCGACCAAGCGACGTGTCAACGCTCTCGAGTTCAAGGTGATTCCAGAACTTGAGGAGGCCAAGGTCTTCATTCAACTCCGACTTGAAGAAATGGAACGTGAAGAAACCTTCCGTCTAAAGCGATTCAAGAACAAGTGATTCTTCCTCTGCGCCCTAACGAGGGATTCATGGAGGAGGGCCAACACAGCCGGATAAGGGGGGTTGAACATGTCCGATGATTCCAATGCTCCTCTTCCCGGTCTTGCCCACCACAAGAAAGCCTGGTCGCAACACGAATTGCTCGGTACTGTGCTAGAATCCTATTTCGGCGTCCTACGAAAAAACGGCGGGCGCTGGCCTTCATGGGCCGTGGCTGCTCGAGGCGAAGATGTCCATGAGGACCTCAAAGCATGCAATCTCCACTTGGCACGTTTGGGCTGGATGGGCAAATTGACGAAGGATGAGGATTGGGTCGTCACCGTTTTTCCTGCGCCTGAACGACAATTCCCTCGTTTGAACACCGTCGTGTTGTTTTGGGCCCTCTCCTTCCTCACCCTCACGCTGGCGGGCGACCTTTGGATGTCCGGCGCCCGTCCATCAGGTGGCTGGTTCCACGCCTCATCGTTGTTGGATGCTCTGGTCGGTTACACGTTGCCAGCCATGCTCGTCATTTTTCTTGCTTCCAGCCTTCAGCGCAGGGTCGCCTCCCGCTTCGGTGTGCGCAGTGGCCACCTTCTTCCCATTCCTGACTTTACCATCGCACTGTACGCCTTGGGGCTCTTCCCTTCCTCATGGTTGGTGTGGCCGTTTGGGGTCTTGTTGTTGCCGACCATGCCGAGAATGGATGCACGCCCTTGGCCGGACCGAGCATCCCTCGGTTACACGGCGCTGAGCGTGCCGCTCGTGCTGGGGGGTGCAGGTGTTGTTTTCATGCTTGCAGGCCTTTGGTTGACACCAGAATACCTCGTTTCGTCTACGATGCCTCTCGTTTCATCTCCCCCACTCTTCATCTCCCTCATCGCGGACAGTTTCATCCACTCCGACGCCTTTGTCCGTCTCCTGTGGGCTCATCCATGGGTGCATGTCGGTGGCATGTTGATGCTCTTTGCGTGGATTTCGGTTCTTCCTGTGCCTACCTTTCCGGGTGGCCGGATCCTCATCGCCCGAATGGGTCTACTCGATGCTCGAAGTTCAAGCACGCAGAGTTTGATCTTGGTCCTCGCTCTGTTCACCGCCTATGTGTTCGGTGTCTTCGAACAATTCTCACTCTGGTACCTCGTCTTTGCTTTGTTGTTGCCCTTGTTGTTCTTCTTCGGCAACGACCTGAGAATTCCACTGATTCTTGACGAGACCACCCGATTGAGTGAACGAGAACACGGGAGAATGGGCTTGCTCTTGCTGTTGGTGTTCACGCTTCTTCTCCCTGCGGGCCAGCCCGTGCTTCACGAAACGGGGTGGGATGATGATTTGAAGCATCAACTCGTTTCACCTGAACACGCCGTTCTTCAGGAGGATGGAACGTGGCGTTCAACGACGGAGGTCAGGGTAACCAACCCTTCGGCACTGGAAAAACCGTTTGCCGTATCGGCGTACCTCGAGCATCCCGGTCAAGGTTGGAGCATTGATTGGGATTGCGACGGGGAAGACACCTACACGGTGGACGAGCGTGGCTGCGGCTCCGATCTCCTTCCCAAGCGAACGGCTTACTTCTGGATGAATCTCACGTGGACAGGTGAAGACCAGCCCACCATGGCCAACCTCAGTTATGTGGTCTCGATGAACGGCGAATATGAAGCCGTTCCCGTTCACGTACGCCCTTCATTGGAAGTCGTTCCCTCTGCAACGTGGTACGATGTCTCCTCGGGCGCCTACATTCATCGGTGTGTTGATTTGAACGGATCGCTGATGAATTCAACCTCGCTGGTCATTCGCACCGGTGCAGCACCACTTGAGGGCATGCAAACCCAACTCGTGAACATTCCCGGTGCTTCAACCATGGACGTGAACCTCTCCGAGGTACCCTCACAGTTCTGCTTGGAAGGTTTGGACCCGTTGGTGTTTGACCCGTCCATGGCCACGCTCCATCTCAACAACCACACCTTCACGCCGCTGTTGCCAGAACGACGCGCCCTCATCGCTCATGTTCCAGCTGAAGGCTGGACCATCTCCGCAGACGGGGAGAACGGCTGGGGCGCACTGTTTGAAGGCGAAGGGAACCTCCTGATGGACGCAGAGCAATGTCCACTCGACGCCAGCCTTAGCACACCTGTTCGGCCTGAATCCGGGCCGTGGGTTTGGGACATGGTCCTCCGCTCTTCAGCCAAACTCCCCGCGCTTCAAGCAACGCAGAACATGACGGTGCTGATGCCGGATGGTGCCAATGTTTCGCTCTGCAGGGATCCGTTCAACCCCTACCCGGACCTTTCGTTTGACGTCGTGGAGGGGCCGGAATTGCTCGTTTCATGGATGAATTCGACCTCTCGGTTTTGGACCAGCCCTTGGGCTGTTTCAACCAACGGCACGTTGCTCAACACCGGGATGACGACGTTCACGCTTCACAACCCGACCAACACCACCATTCCATTCCGCCTTGACCGTGGCGGGAGTTTTGGTGAGGATTGGAGCCATGATTGGGACGGTCTGCCACTGGGCCCAGGCGACACCACCTTCTCACTGACACCACCAAATGCACCCTTGGCGACCATGTGGTTGACCTACGAAGCGGGCTCCATTGTACTGCACCTGTCGAGTTATCAGTGAGGTGATGGCATGCGAGTCTCTGTTTTGGGCGTTGGTTCGGTCGGCAGTATCATCGCCAGCAGCCTCGCAACAACGCCTGCCAGCGTTCATCTCCATGTCCGTGGAGAGCGAGGCGCTCGTTTGATGCTCGAAGGGCTCAGTGTTGAAGGCCATCGCGACCTTGAATTTGGTGCGGAACGATTTCTGTTTTCCTGTGAGGAGCTCCCGTGCGAACCCGAACTCATGCAAAATTCTGATCTCGTTATTTTGGCTGGAAAATCTCATGCCATGCCCCATTTGGCACAACAAGCCATGTCGTTCCTGAAACCAAGCGGTGTGGTGTTTACTCTCTCAAATGGCTTGGGCCATGTCGAGAGCTTGTCCCGTGTTCTCGGCCCTGAACGTGTCCTGGCTGCCAGCACAACGCACGGAGCGTTCACCCAATCGAACCGTCCCACGTTCTGGGCGGGCTTTGGCGGCATCGCTCTCGCATCCACACCCCTCGGCCCCTCAGCCAATCGCGTTGAAGAAATCGTTGACTTTCTGAATGAAGCAGCGTTGAACGCTTCGGTCGAGGCGGACCCTGTCGCTTTGATTTGGAACAAGGTGATGCTGAATTTGGCCATCAACCCGTTGGCCGCCTTAGGGGGGCTGAAAAACGGTGAACTGCTCCAACCTGACCTGTTCGCTGCGTGCATGATGGTGTACCGTGAGGCCGCTGCCGTGGCGCTTATGGAACGTGTTCACATTCCTGACGAGCATGCGTTTGAGCAGCGGCTCAAGACCGTTCTTGAACAGACACAGGACAACACCTGCAGCATGCTTCAGGACGTAAAAGCAGGCCGTCTCACCGAAATCGAGTCCCTGAATCAAGCGGTGGTTGAGCGGGCCGAGCATCACGGTCTGGCTGCTCCCGTGAACCAGATGTTGGCTTCTCTGGTGCGTGCATGCCACCCTTAGATCAGATCAACGTTGTAGTGCAGGCCTCTGTTTTCTGTTTGTGCAAGGGCATCCTGAACGACCAATTGGCCGATCAGACACAGGTTCCTCAACTCTACAATATCTCGTGTTGGTAACGAGGACCGCCACATCATGTCCACCTCGCTGTTCAACAGATCGAGGCGCCGTTTCGCACGTTTGAGCCGTTGATTGGAACGGACGATGCCCACTTCATCGGACATCGTTCTTACCAAACTGGTGCGGTCGTGAATGACGGGTCCGTGTTCCTTCAACGCCGCTAGGCCGTCGGCTCGCCAAGCTGGCTGCGTCCCGACATAGGACGACGGAGGATGTTGAATGAGATGCTGCGCCACGCGATTTGCATATACCACTGCTTCAAGCAAACTGTTTGAGGCCAGTCGATTGGCTCCATGCATGCCGGTGCTTGCCACCTCACCGATGGCGTAGAGGTGAGGCATCACGGCATCGACGTTGCGAGCAAAGGCACGACCGATATCGTCGACCCGCACGCCGCCAACCATGTAATGAGCAGCAGGGACAACCGGTATCGGGTCCACGCCGAGTTTCAATCCCTCTTTCGCCAGGCGATGGGCGATGGTTGGGAATTTTTCCTCAAGGTTGCCGTTCAGATGAGACGTGATGAGATAGACATGCGTGGCGCCCTGCCGCTTCATCTCCTGGTCAATCGCCCGGGCAACGATGTCCCGGGTGGCCATCGACCCCTCAGGTGTGTACGTGAGTGTGAAGGAGAAGCCATGCGGTTCGGGAGGTTGGTCTCCCTGGGCTTTTGCATCCTCACAGGCTTGGGTCCAACGCGCAAGGCCCTGCTCATCGAGCAAGACTGCACCCACGCCGCGAACAGCTTCGGAGATGAGAAACGGGCGGGTTGCTGGCGTGGACAAGGCGGTGGGGTGGAATTGGATATAGGCCAAATTATCAACGCATGCTCCTGTTCTATAGGCCATCGCTAAACCGTCTCCAGTGGCGACGTCGGGGTTGGTGGTTTCTTTCCATAGTCGCCCAACGCCGCCGGTCGCGAGAACCACGGCATCCGCTTCAATGTTCACAACTTGTTGTGTTTCTTGGTCGAGACACCACGCACCGGCTACGCCCAATTCTGGATGTCCGTGTTGGCGTTGAATGAGGTCAATGGCAAGGGTGTTGGGTCTGAGCGTGATGTGGGGATGTTGTCGTGCGAAGGCGGTGAGTGCGCGTTCGATCTCCTTGCCCGTTGCGTCTTTTGCATGCAAGATTCGTTTGCTTGAATGGCCGCCTTCTCGAATAAAGGAGAACGAACCGTCTGACGTTTTTTCAAATTCAACGCCGATTTGAATCAGATCACGAATACGGTCGCCCGCTTCGCCGATGATGGACCGAACCACCGCTTCGTCGCACGCACCATCGCCCGAACGCAAGGTGTCTTGGACATGCGCCTCCATGTCCTCGTGATTGGTCTTGTCCAAGATGGCGGCGATGCCGCCCTGCGCCCAGTTGGTCGAGGAATCCTTCGGCCGTTTCTTGGTGATGACCGAAACTTCGTGGCCGGCCTCAGCCAATTTTGAGGCAGCGAACAAGCCGGCAATGCCGCTACCGATGATGGCGATGTGGGCCATTGCGTGCTCCTCCCTCGCCTTATGCTCTGGCTTCCCCTTCTTGACCGTGATGGCTCGATTTGACGATGCGGTTCTCGTAATCACTATCTAGCAGGGCGGTCTGGAAAAGACGAGGTCCAAGCGTGTTCCGTTTGCCAATCAGGAAAATCCTCACGCTGCTGGGCTTGACGATGCTGTTGTTTGTCTTCGTGAACGTTCAATTCGGCAGCGTTGCTCCCTATTTCATCGACGGTGCAGAGGGCTACAAACTGGATGCGTTGTTGATGTTTGAGCCAAGCTGTTCGTTTGACATTGTTGAACAGGAACTTCGGGACACCGGCACATCGTATTGTCTTGGCGAAGTAGGCCAGTGGTCCGGGGCCGACGTGCTGATGCTCATGGAAGGGCTTTTCCTCTTTGTCTGTGGTTTTGAACTTCCTCAAAACAAAAGTTGGGCTCGACGTCTACGAAAGGTCGGATTCATCATGGGCTCCGTTCTCTGTACCTTGGCGGTCTTGGACCGCTTAGCGCTGCTCCCAACCTCCGCCAGTTCAGAAGGACTGGCCACGTTGTTTCCGTTTCCGGTACAACCGTGGGTCGTGCAAATCCTCTTTGCCGTGTTTGGCGTTATCCTGATTCGAGGTCCAAAGTATTGGGAGGCTGAGGCCGTGGCACAGACCCGGGATAAGCTTGAGCGCCGCCGGGAAAAGGCCGGTGCGTTCCGCTCGTCGTTCTTCACCTCTGAAAAGCACAACAAGCGCAGCCTGGAACGTGTTGAGCGCTCTCGATTTTTGCAGTCCGATAAGGACCTTGCGATGAGCAGGCGACGCAACAACTTGCTCGTGATGGCCACCTGCCCGTATTGTCAAGGCGCGGGCTGTAAAAAGTGCAATCAAAACGGTGTGTTTTGACCTCGCTCCGGCGGCGAACGAAGACTGCTGAAAACCGAGGCACTGAGCCTCGGTTCTTCGTATTGTTTAAAACCCGTAAAGTACCGGTGGTAAGAAAGTGATGGAGTGAAACTTCCATCACATGAGGGATAGGGATGTATCTGAAATCACTTGAGGTGCTGAATTTCAAATCGTTCAAGGGCGAGGTTACCGTCCCGCTGGACCGCGGTTTCACCGCCATCACCGGGCCAAACGGCTCGGGTAAATCCAACTGCGGTGATGCGATTCAATTCGTTCTCGGACCGAAATCGAATCGCGTGATTCGCGCTCAAAATTCAAAGGATCTCATCTTCAACGGTGGGAAGAATTCCAAACCAGCGCGCCAGTGTTCGGTCACCTTGGTGTTCGCCAACCCAGTGATGAGCAACGGGCGCCGTCGTCTTCCCCTTGACAAAGAAGAAATTCGTATGTCGCGAAGCGTTCGTTTGACTGCCTCAAACAACCCCGTGACGACGTACAAACTCAACGGCGAGGAAAGTTCTCAGAAAGTGTTTCACCGCCTCCTCGGCGCGGCGAACGCTCGCCCTGACGGGTACAACATCGTGCTTCAGGGCGACGTCACCAGTCTTGCGAAAATGACGGCGAACGAGCGACGCAAGGTCCTCGACAACGTCGCGGGGGTGACCTCCTACGATGACGAAATCCGAAAGGCCAACAAGCAAAAGGACATGGTGGAGAATTATCTTGACCGCATTGGGTTGCTCGAAAAAGAACAACTTGAGCGCCTTTCAACGCTGGCCAAAGAACGTCATGTTGCCCAACAAGCCAAAGAGGTGAGCGATGCCATTCACGTGACCAACGCCATGCTCCTGCAATCTCGCTATGCGACCATGAAGAACGAACTGAAGTTCCATGTCGAACAACGACAGAAGTACCTCGACGAGAGCCAAGACCTTCTTGACGACCACAAGGCGACGGAGAAGACGTTGCTGGAACTCGACGATAAAATCGCTGAAATTCAGAAAGAGATCAACCTCCTGACTGGCGGCGAAACGTCGGAATTGGGTCAAGCTATCCAAGCCTTGCAGGTGGCGATTGAACTCAACAACGACCGACTTTTAGAAGCGGCTCGTGAAGAGGAAGAAGAGGAGGAAGAAGCCCAAGCCGTCGCAGAACAACTGGAGGAGGCAACCGAGGAACTTGACGCGTTCATCACCAACCTCCAATCCGCAAACGAAGCCCTTGCTGGGGCGATGTTGGAACTTCAAGAAGCGCAGGATGAAGAACAGCGCATTCGCGAGGCGTTGGCCACGGCGGGTGAACAAAACCAACACCTCACCGAAGCCTTGACCACGGCAGAAGAAATCGTCGAGCATCACGAACAGCAGCGTCAAGAAGCGCAAACAGAGGTCGACAAACTCGCTGTCGAGGCCGACTTGGTCGGCGAGCAACTGGCGAAAGCCCAATCCGAGCGCGAGGAGATCCGTCTCGCTCTTGGGGAGTTGGACATTCGGCTGCAAGAAATGGCCGAGAATGCCCCCGAATACAACCGTGAATCGCTGGCACGCCAGTTGACGGAAGCGCAGCGCTCTGAATCGCAACTCGCTGAGGACCGAACGCGAATCGAAATCAAACTTCGAGAAGCCGAGCGTGCACTTTCGCTGGCCAAATCGGAAATGGAACGAAAATCCGGCGCAAAGGGCCTGGCCGGTGGCGCAAGCGCTGTCCTTGGCGCCCGAGATAACCAACAACTCCAGGGCATCATCGGGACGGTGGCCGAACTTTGTGCACCCAAAGATCACGCCCACGAGACCGCCCTCGCCACCGCCATCGGCGCTGGGATGGCCTCCGTGGTGGTGGAGACCGACCAGGATGCTGCCAATGCCATTCGTTGGCTGGCCGAAAACCGTGCGGGGCGTGCCACGTTCCTGCCGCTGAACAAACTCGCTAGCTCACGTGCGGGTGGAAAAACCGTCATGACGGCGAGAAAAGATGGCGTGCTTGGATTTGCCCACGAAATGTTGGATTATGACCCTCGTATCGATGTGGCCGTTCGATTTGTGCTTCGCAACACGCTCATCGTTGAGAGCATGAACGTCGCTCGTCGCTACATGGGAGGTACCCGATTTGTGACGCTGCGAGGTGACGTTGTCGAATCAGGTGGGGCGATGGTCGGCGGTGCGAAGCGAAAGATGAGCATCGCTTTCGGCGGGCGCATTCAGGGCGCCACTGAGGTCGAAAAGCACGCAGCAGAGGTTGAGAAATACCAACTCATGGAGACGACGGTCACCGAAGCCCTCCGGGAGGCACGTAACGCCCAGCAACACATCCGCAACAAAATCAACGCCATGGTGGACGACACGTACGCGACCGAACTCAGAGAACTGAAGGCGGAAAAGAAGCAGGTGGGCCAAGCCCATACCAAAGCAGGAAATGTCGTCACCGGTTTGGAGGAAAAACTGGACGAGGTCCGTATAAGCGCCCAAGATGCTCTTCGAGCGCTCGATGCGGCTGACCGCGTCGTTGCCGGGGCTCGAGAAGCACATGAAGCCGCCAAGGCCGCATTGGAAGCCGCCAGCCCCGAGCACCTTCGCGAACGCATGCACGATGCCAACCTGCTGCGCGTGAAAGCGAACGGCGCCAAGGAAAAGGCAGAGGAGACCATCGCCAGCGGAACAAGCCATCAAACCGTCCTTCAACGAAGGGTGGACGAGACCAAGCAACGCTTGGATGTGCTTCACGAGAACAAAGAAGCCCGTTTGGTTCGGGTTGACGAACTTGAAGCCACATTGGCCACCGACAGGGTGGCTCTGAAGGCCAAAAAAGACGAGCAAGCCGTGTACTTGGAAGAGAATCAAGGGCTTGAGCAAGAACGGCAAGAACTGACCGACCAGCGAGCCACGTTGCGAGTGCGAAACGAGGAGCGCCTCAACCAAGCGCAGAACCATCGCCGGCTGGCCGATGAATTGATGCGAACCATCAGTGAAAAGGAGGCTGAAGTTCAGTTGATGGCGCAGGAACTCATTGAAGCAGACCTTTCCTTGGATGACCTCCCAGACGACCTGAAGAATGTCGGAGAGTTGGAGCGACAACTCCGAGGCCTGCAGCGCAAGATGGAGAACTTCGGCAATGTCAACATGATGGCCATTCAGCAATACGATGAATGCGAAGCACGTCTTGACTTGATGAAGGATGAATTCGCCACCCTCCAAGCTCGACGCAAGGACTTGATCGATGTTACCGAACAGCTCGAATCACAACGAAAGGAACGCCTTGTCAACGTGCTTGAGAAGGTCAATGAGAACTTCAAGAAATCCTACCACGAACTCTCGGACGGCGGTCGAGGTGAACTCTTCCTCGAGAACCCCGATGAACCGTTCAAGGGCGGTCTGGAATTGTGGGCTCAGCCCCGAGGCAAGTCCTCGAAGGTGAGCCGTCAGCAACTCTCCGGAGGCGAACAATCCATGGCGGCACTCGCCCTCATTTTCGCTATCCAAGATTATGACCCAAGCCCGTTCTATTACTTCGATGAAGTGGACCAAAACCTCGATGCTTACAATGCCGAACGCATTGCGAAGATGTGTCGTAAGCGCAGCAAGCGAGCGCAATTCATCATGGTCACCCTGCGCAAGGTCTCTCTCAAACTCGCCGACCATCACATCGGCATTACCCACGGCGGAGACGGTTGCAGTCGCCGCATTCTTGACTTTGATCGTGAGCGTGCCATCGCGCTTGGTGAGGCGGCCCTCAAAGAAGCGCAGAAAGACGCTGCCAAGAACGAGTCCCGCATCATGGACGCCGTGGCCGCAGCCGAAGACATGCCAACCGTTCCCGAAGAGCTTTCGGTGCCCAAGAGCCTGGGGGGGTTGTTGCCCCACATGCATGAAGACGAGGCAGAAGATGCCCCGCTGGGCGCTTTGATGGAGCGGACGCAAGACCTGACCGAGGACATCAACGAACGAGCCGAGCTGGCCTCGAAGGTCGCCGAAGCGAAGTCGTTGGAAACCGATACAGCCGATGAATCTGAAGCAACGATCGAATCCGGTGAACAGTGAGGTGATTTCATGGCTGAACAACAAAGCATGCTCGACCGGTGGTTCCTCCAGCAGGAAATCATCGACCAACTCCTCGGACAAGGTGAGGAGCGAGAGGATGCTGAGGAATTTGGTTTGCGTATCGCCACCATCGCTGCAACCGAAGAGGCGGAACACCAGAGCCTCCACGACCCCTTTGACCGGTCGGTCGCGCTGGTCCTCTCATTGGTTCGTGATGAGGAATTCAACCCTTGGGATGTTGACCTCTCCGCGTTCCTCAACGTCTTTGCCGAGCGTGTGAAGGAGGGTGAAAACCTCGATCTTCCTGCTTGTGGACGCCTCATTCGACTCTCTTGGGAGGTCCTCCATCACCAGTCGGCGGTCCTTTTTGACAAAATTCAGCCCGTTGAGGAAGAGGTCTGGATTGACGACGGTGGTTTTGGTTGGGAATCCGAATACGACGACGAGGCGTTTTTCTTCACACAATCCGTTTTGGACGGCGACGCAGATGACGTGCTGTCAACCCTCTTCGATGAACGTGTTCGTCGCGATGAGGGCCGGCCGGTGACCCTGGCGGAATTGCTCTCTGCGTTCAAAGACGCTGCCGACGATGCAGAAGCGCTCAAACAGCGTGAAATCAATCGTATCGAGCATGAGCGTGAATTGAGTGAGTACCTCGAAAACGTCGGCGGGCGAATGCACAACGAAGACCTTGAAGGCGATATCCAACGATGTTGGGTGGCCCTAAAATCCACCTGTGCCGAGGCCGGTTCCGCCATCGTTCCTCTGGTCGACGTCATTGCAAAACTCAAACCTGTGCTCAAAGAGACGTTCGGCGAAGCGCTCGAGGACCCGCAAAGCGAAGCCTTCGTGGCTTCATTTATCGCCGGTCTCTTCTTGACGCACCGACGGATGGCGAGCATCTCTCAGGATGGCGAAGCCGTTGAAAACATCATGATCGAGGACCTCTGGCCGAATCTCTCGGTCTTCGAGGACGTTCTCGAAGCGGTTGAGGCCCTTATGGCAGAAGATGCCGAGGCTCTGGGCGGCGAGACCACCGGGTCCGAGCACAGGATGGAAGCCATTGCGGAACGAGCCCGACTGGCCGAAGAACGCGAGGCCCGCCGCCGAGCGCGCATGGAAGCAAAGGCAGAACACGAGGCCAAGGGACAAGAGGCATCTGCCGGCGACGAAACCGTCGAAGTCGAGACAGAGGACGCCACGTCAGATCGGCTGGAACATCACGATTGGTTGGTGGAGTAAGGAGAGAGTTACATGGCTGAATTACCCTTGGAATCTCTCATCGAAGCCACGTTGTTCAGTTCGGGGAAATCCATGTCCGTCGAGGAACTCTCCACGGTGCTGGGCTATGACGAAGATGAGATGCTCGACTGTCTTGGCTCGCTGCAAGCCACGCTCAAGCGGAGAAAAGGTGGGGCGCTTCAACTGGCAGAGGTAGGAGATCGATGGGCCTTGGAAGTCAAGCCGAGCATCGCCGTTCATCTGCCGAAGGAGACAAAGACCGACATGCCCCCAAAACTGCTCAAAGCGGCGGCGCTCATCGCCTATCACCAGCCCATGCCCCAATCTCGTCTTGTTGAGCTGCTTGGTCAGAAAGCCTACGATTACGTGCGTGAACTTGCCCAGCACGGCATGATCGACCGTCGAAAGGACGGGAACACCCGACGTTTAGCGACGACCCGGCGTTTCTCGGAAGCCTTCGGCTGTCCGCACACCGACCGCAAGAAAGTCAAGGCCTGGTTCAGAGAACAGGTCCAGTCCAGCGGTCTCCTCGACGAATTGGGAGACCGGAATGAAATCCTGCGTGAAGAAACTGAAGATGCGGGGACCGTGCAGTCATCGCTTCCCGTTCAAGAAGAATGAGGTCAAGCCTTTCGCATCTCTTCCAGCCACTGCTCGACCAAACTTTGCGAGCGATGTCCCTCGTGGGCTTGGAGCCGAGCAGCCAACGCTTCCACTTCATCACCCACTGCACCGGCGCTAACAGCCATGTTCTTGGCGTGCAATTTCATATGACCCGCTTGGATGCCCTTGGTGGAAAGTGCACGAAGCGCCCCTAAGTTTTGGGCGAGGCCTGCGCAGAGCATGATGCCTGCGAGTTCCTGGGCAGATTCCACGCCTAAGATGGCCAGATTGGCTTGGGCAGCGGGATGAACTTTTGACGCCCCGCCTACGATGCCCACGGCCATGGGAAGCGACATGCTCCCAATGAGGTTCCCGTCCTCATCTTGTTCCCAAGAGGACATCGAAGTATAGCGGGTATCGGCGATGGTGGTCCATGCATGGCAGCCCGCTTCAATGGCTCGCCAGTCCTGGCCGCACGCAAGGGCAACGCTGCTGATGGCGTTCATGATGCCCTTGTTGTGGGTGGTGGCCCGAAACGGGTCCTCAACGGCAAAGGTGTGGGCTTCGATGATGCCCTGAATCACGGCGAGGCCGTCATCCCGTGTTCCATCCGACGCCATTTCTTCGGGCGTGAACGTAGCGCGTACCCGTGCCAGTCGGTGCCCAGCGAGGTTGGAAAGGATGCGCAGGTGTGCTCGTCCTCCGGTCAAGGCTTCCAATCGAGGTGCGACGCGTTCTGCCATGGTGTTCACGGCGTTGGCGCCCATGGCGTCTCTGCAGTCAACGAGAAGATGAACGATGAGCATCTCGCCCAGAGATGTCGCCAACTGGCGAACCTCGATATCTTTGCACCCACCGCCCAAGGCGATCATTCGTGAAGGGACATCGTTACAAAAGGCCATCAAGTCTTCTTTCGCTCCGAGGATGGCTTGCTGTGCCTCATCAAGGCCTTCAACGCCCAGAAGTTGTATTTGACCAATCATGATGGGTTCATCGTTTTGCGTGGTGAATCCGCCGTTCGTTAAGCAGCGCTTCGCCATGTTGGAGGCGGCGGCCACCACGCTGGATTCTTCAAGGCAAAACGGGATGAGGTAGTGCTTCCCGTCGATGACGAAGTTGGTGGCCACGCCAACAGGAAGCGACATGGTCCCGATGACGTTCTCAATCATGCGGTCAGCTGCGGTTTCGTCCAATTCGCCGTGCTGCGAAAGGGCCGTGATGTGCTCATCGGTCAGGTTGGCTGCAGCAGCAACGAGGTTTCGTCGCTCTTCCACGCTGCGTTTGTACAATCCTTTCACGCGACTGTTCTCGACCGGCATGGTGCTTCCCGTGTGAAGGGTGGGGGCTGGGTTCCTTCAAACAATCGCTACAGCGGTGTGGGTGTTCGATGCAGGTTAACGGGATTAACGGTTTGGTTAACGCGTTAATGTTGCGTTAATGATGCGTTATTTAGGGGCAAAAAAGCGCTCTGGCAGAGGAATTAACGCTTCGTAACGAGTCTCTCCGCCTGCTTGCTTCGCTGAAACATGATATACCAGAACATCGTTTGACATCCATGTCTCGAGAAACGTACGCTTACGGCTTACCGGCCTTGAATGTCAACCCGTTTTCAATCCGTCCGCTTGAGTCCGGAGAATCCGGAAAACTCGTTGGGCGGACGGAGATGTTTACCCGACTGAAGGCCTACCTGCAACTCGGCACGGCCAGAAAAGTCATGTTGCTCGGCCCGCTTGGTTCGGGACGCACCTCGCTGGCCCGATGCTTGATGCCGTATGCGGGGGCTTCTGCAACCATCGACCACCTGCCTGCGCAGTCCCCGGCGCGTGCGCTTCTCAGCATGTGCTATCGGCAAATGATTGGTGGCGAGCCCCCAAACAACCGAACGGAGTTGGTGAACGACCTTGTGAACGAGATGTACAGTCACCCCAACAAGCTCCCCATGATCGTCATCGACGTCCCCGCAAGCGACCTTTCTGTCCTTGAGGTGGCTCTGCGTGATGCACATTCTTCCCTCGAACGTCTGAACGCCCTGTTGGTCCTGGTTTGCGACGTCAAGGAACGGCATCACCTCCCGCAAACGGTCATTGAGGGATTTGAAGTCCAACGCATGACACCGTTCACCGCCAACGACGTGCTCGCCTTGGTCCGCCAGCGTTTGGCGTCCGTTGGCGTGATGGACAGCGAATTTTCACTGCAGGATGCGGTCCGGATTCTCGATGAGTGCGAGGGTTTTCCGGCACATGTCATCACAAAACTTCGTGACGTGGTGGACGGGATTCGCATGCAAAACCCAGACGGCTTTGAAGTCAATTATGCTGATACATCGGCGAAGATTTTGCCGCGAGACGAGCCCGATTCACTGCACCAAATCATGACGGGAAACAACCATGAAGCAACGGTGGGGGAGGAGAGCCTCCCACCGCTTCCTTTTGAGACGGACGAAATCGCATCAGAAACGCCCCCTGAGCCTGGACCGTCCACTGATGTGATCGACGCCTCCATGCCTTGGGACCAACGTCCTCCTCTTCCATCCAAGAAGGGCGGAGATGCAGGGCCTTCACAAAAGGCTCCCTCCTCAAGTTTTGAGCTCAACATCGGTTGGTTGGACGAAGAGAAGGGCCGCGACGAGCCCATCCAAGAGAGTCCACTTGCCTCACCCATCATCGATGCCGATGCCGTCAGGCCCTCCTCTGGTATGTTTAGCAGGATTGCTGACCGGGGTAAGGCGACCAATGAGGCGGTGAAGGAGATGCAGTCAAAAAGCGATAAGGGCGATCAGCAACTCATCGCTGCCTTTGAGGGGAATGAGTATTATGTCGCTGAATCGGTGCTCCCAGCGTTGCCCGATGAGCCTGTGCCAGAAGAGGAATCTGCGGTTATGCTCCACGATGAAATCGGGATGGTTGATCCTCCCTTTTCGGTAACCTTGGAGAACATCATCGATGATTCAAGCGACCTCCCTGCACCCGAACCGGTGTCTGCTCCATCGTCAAACGCCGATGCGCTCAACACCCTCCAAGCCCTTTTGGCGCTTGTACAACCATCGGGGGGCGGAGAAGCACACGAGGGCCTTCTCGCTTTTTTTGAGGAACGGTTTCGCCAGCGCTTAGGGCCAAAGGAAGTCCATCCACTGAATCCCGCCGTCTTGAATTCACTCAACTCCACTGACGCTTATGTTGTGGCCATCGCTCAAGAACGGGATTATTCTCCTTCAGACGCATCGATGCTCGACCATTTGGGCATCAAGAGGGCACGACTTTCTCAGATCAGCAATCGACTTCTCAGGAGTGGAATTCTTCAGGCACGCCAGGTTGGAAGAAGTCGCAAGTTTTCACTCACACAGGCTGCTCGAGCGCAATTAATTGCTTGGGGCGCGCTTGAGGTTGGTGATGTCCAATGACGTGGAACGTGGCATGGTCGTGGCAGGCCGAAGGCCGAATTGCCGCCCTTGCGGCGGTTGAAGGCGGATTGCTGGTCAGTTCAGGGCTGCGGCTGCAACTGCTTGAAGCGGACGGTTCAACCCGTTGGGCCGTGGATGTGCCGTTCAAGGTTCACGCTGCCCGAGCATCTCAAGGCACGGTGGGTGTGCTGGCAGCACACGGATTCTATTTGATCAACACCGGTGATGGCACCATGGTCCACGAAGGTCGTAGCACACCGGGTGGGTTCAGCGATTTGCGCCCACGTCCCGGTGGGGGATGGGCCCTTGCCGGCCGTCATGGTGAAATCCATTTGTTTTCGCAACACGGTCGGGGGATTCGACGCGTGGAAAGCGGACCTGTTCGCCGTCTCATCGGATGGCTTGACCGGGAACACCTCCTCTGGCAGGACCCTGAGGGCCACCTTTGGTGCGGCCGCTTAACCGGGGATGACCGCAAGCGCCAGCTCGAAGAGCGCTCCTGGAGTTGGTGTTCGTCGTTGACCGACGGCCGTCTGCTCTTGCAAAGCAGCGATGGCGGATTGTGGGAAGGCATCCCGCATCCCTTCGGTTGGGACGCCATCAACCGATTGGAATACGAGAGCGTCGAGCCGATGAGTGCGGTACGCACAGGCGAAGGCTGGTGGGTCTTGGGTATCGAGGGCCATCTTCTTTCCATGACCGAACAACAAGGCGAAGATGAGGAAAAACCACTGACGCAAGGGATGGACCTCGGCGACCTGCTCGTGTTGTGTACCCCTGACGCGATGGCCACAGCGACTCGGGACGGTCTGGTTCGTCGTTGGACCGCTCCTCATTTGGCCGATGCCGAACGAGAGGGGCGCTACAAAGCGGCAGCGGAGGCCGCCATGGCTCGTAATTGGGAGGAGCGTCGACAGATGTTCCTTCGGGCTCAAGAAGCGGAAGACCTTGGGAAGTTGTCACTGGCCATTGAACTCTACGAAGCCCTTGGACGAACAGAGGACGCACGTCGGTTGCTTGGACGCCAAAAGGAGGGTGGGGAATGAGCGAAGAGCACCACACCCTTACCGTGGCCCGCGTGGAGTCTTACCTTGACATCACCCGTCGCGCAAGGGCCAAAGCGACCACGCTGGTGGACGTCGATAGCCCGGAGGGCAAGCACTTGGCTACAATGATGCGAATGGCTGACGATTACGCATCTGATGCCCAACATTTCCTCACCACTGGCGACCTCGTCCGAGCGTTTGGGGCCATCAATTACGCCCATGCTTGGATTGACGCCGGTGTCAAAATCGGTTGGCTCGACGGCCACGGTGATGATGTCCTCTTCACGCTTCCGTGATTGTTTCTATAGCGAATCTACGAGATGGAGGTGGTTGTTTTGACGAACCTCGAGCACACGAAGGTTGGCTTCGTACAGGCGGCGCTTGAGTTCGGTGTCCACCGTGAGCGTCACCCAATCGTTTGATGCTGCGCAGGCGAAGATGGCGTCATCCGCGTGTTGACTTTTCTCGTCCCCGTAATGCAGCGCTCTGCTGTTGAGGAGGTTCAGCAAGAGTGGTTTTGCTCGTGGGCGCTGGTCCGCAAGGCGTTGGAGTTCAGCCTCCACGCTTGGAAGCAAGACCCAGGTGCACGGACCCAGCAGTGCCTCCATGTCGGATTGGATGTTGATCTTCGCATCGATGCAAGCGACCCATCCGCACGCATCGATGAGCACGTGCTGCATCGTTGACCCTCACTCGATGGTGCCGTAGCCAATCAGTCGCCAACGGGAACCGATTCGGCGGGAGAGTGAGATGCGCTGACCTTTATCAGCACAGATTGGAAGACGCAACTCAAGGTCAGTTCTCGTCTTCTCGGCGTTGCGGGTCGTGCCCACGGAGGTGGCGGTTGCCACGTTGAGCATGAGCATCTCGTTGTTGCGCAGCGGTTGAATCTTCTCCGCTGCTTCGCCATCACCTGCCGCCATGTGCGACATCAGGTTGACGCTGATGGAGACGCTGCTGTGGACCTCTGGGAGGTCGCCTTTGCGAGCCACAACTTGGCCCGAGAGGTTGTCGGAGGTTGTGATGGAGGGGTCGAGGAAGGTGGCCATTCCACAGAGGCCGCCTGCGTGCATCTTGTCAAGGCTGAGGCCTCCGCCCTGCATGCTGCTCACCACGGCCTCAATCGGCTCCCAAGTCGATTTGTTTCCTTTCTCGATTTTCCGACCGGGTCCGATGACGATCTCGTCGCCTTCGGCAAACTCGCCTTCAACAATGCTGCCACCGATCACGCCGCCTCGCAGTTTGGCCGGTCGAGTGCCCGGCCTGTTGATGTCAAACGAGCGTGCGACATGCATGATGGAGCGCTTGTCCTTCGAGCGGTCAGGCGTAGGAATGGTGGCTTCAATGGCCTCGATCAACACGTCAAGGTTCACGTCATGATGTGCCGAAACCGGAATGATGGGTGCGTCTTGTGCAATCGTTCCTTTGAGGAAGGCTTTGATCTCAGCGTGGGACTCCATCGCTCGTTCCTTTGATACCAGGTCAATTTTGTTCTGGACGATGACGATGTTTTCAATCCCTGCAATCTCCAGTGCCATGAGATGTTCTCGGGTTTGGGGCTGCGGGCACGTTTCGTTGGCTGCCACCATCAGCATGGCGCCGTCCATGATGGACGCGCCGGTGATCATGATGGCCATCAGCGTCTCGTGGCCGGGAGCATCGACAAAGGAGACCACGCGCTCGAGTTCATCCTCGACGTCGTCGCCACCTCCAGGACGTTTGCCCGTGGCGTAGTATTGCCCTTTGTCGTCCTTGTAGAAGGCCGTGTCCGCATAGCCGAGTTTGATGGAGATGCCTCGCTTTCGTTCCTCGGAATGGGTATCGGTCCAAACACCGGACAAGGCTTGAGTCAAGGTGGTTTTTCCGTGGTCGACGTGACCGACCAAACCGATGTTCACCTCGGGTTGAGCGGGAAGCTTTCGTGCCATGCTTCCCTCTCCTTATGTTCCTCGATTACCCTCTCGGGTTCACTCCGATGCTTCCTCGCCCTCAGCGCCGAGGATGGTGGCGAGCGGTTTCTTTCCAGATTCAACCACTCGGAGGTTGATTTGACGGGTGTCTTGGGTCACCGTGTTTCCACGGAAGTTTCGTCGCTTACGCAGACCGTCTGGCTTGTATCGGAAGCGCTTCTGTTCGCCGCCCTTCTTCTTGTTGACGATGACTTCGCCCTTGTACCCGGTCGACTGGGTCACGAGGATGGACTGTCGGTTGCCGCCTTCGAGATCTCGGCGCATGGGGGTTCCGGTTTTGTCGGAGCCGCCCGTGATTTCGAGTTTGTAGCCGGAGAGGGTTTTGTCGCCCTCGCCAACGAAGAGACCGTCCACAACATCGCCAATTCGCTTTCCGAGCATTTGGGCGTGGTTGTTTCCGGTGATTTTCAAGGCGTAGGATTTTCCGCCGTTCTTTGGGTCCGTGTCGTTGACCACTGCAATGAATTCTGCCATAGGAGCACCTCTCGGGATTTGTCCGACTCGTGACCCGTATTTAGCCCCATCGTCTCACGTGCAGGCCTCAGCGACGCTGAAGTTGCTTGGGCAAGAGCAATTCCAACCTGCTTGCGATGTCGGCTGGAAGAAAGTGGGGCATGCTCAGGTGGGTCGTACGTCCTCGTCCGCCCGGCACGGTGGCCACGCGAGTGCTGATCACACCCTCTCGTTCGATTTGTTTGACGTATTTCCAAAGCGTTGTGTGACTTTTTGGCTTCTGTTGGTACTCCTCGCAAACCACGGCGTAGAGGCGTTCAACGTCGCCCATCGTCACGCTTTCTTCGGTTCGAAGGCGCCTGCACATGGCGAGCAAAATCAGCATGCCTTGAGCGGGGAGGTCGTCCACCACTTCGAGACGTGATTTGGTGTCAACCGCTACGGTGTCGCTCATGGCGTGAATGTCCTCAACGGTGATGACCTGCTCGGTGTGCCCGTCTTGACGGAATTCACAACGTTCTGCTGCGCTGCTGAGGTACTCAATCACTCGCCGCGCATCACCGCTGGCAGCCGCTCGCTCTGCCAGCAAGCGCACGGTGGCATCGCTCCATGTTCCCGGGACCAGTGCCATTTCTGCCCGCTGGCGAGCGATGGCTTCCAATCCGTCAACGGTGTAGGGCTTAATGCGTAGATGATTGGACTGGCCAAACTTTGACAGCACGGCCGTTTCGAGCACGTCGAGTACCTGTTCTTGACTGATGAGCATCAACGATAGCGTTCCCGTGCCGTCCTGGTCTTCGTCAATCCGAAGCAGTTGATACAGCAGCTCATCACCAGAACGACGCAGCATGTGGTCCACTTCGTCCAACACGACGATGAGGTGCGTGGATGTACGTCGAAGCATTTTGCGAAGGCTGAGGAGCATCTCACCAAGTGAAAGGCCACGGTCGGGATGGCCGGGGTCAAACTGGTGGAGGATGCGTTGGGCGACCCGCATGCTGGTGGAGGCGTTTCGACAGTTGATGTGCGCAACTTTCAGTTCACGTTTTCCCGAAAGGTGGCGCTGAAGGTCCCTGCAGAACGTCTTGGCGAGCACGGTTTTTCCACTGCCCACCGGGCCGGTGATGACAGCCCTGGCCGCACCTTCGGGGGAAGCCACGTTGGAGAATTTGGAGGCCAGTTCACGTTGAACGTCCTCTCTTCCCACCAGTTCTTCGGGAACGAAGTCAAAATCCAACCGTTCTGGATGGGCGATGATGAGCCCAGCGCCGATTCGGTCGAGATAGTCCACCATATCAAGAGAATGCTGATGTCAACCGTTCTAAAAGATGTGGTCTCCAAACGGGCGTGCCGTTCGCTTTTTGTCGCCTGTGCATCTGCGATTCAGGGGATTTCATCGAACTGGTAGCCGGTCTCCCACTGCTTCTCACCGAGGGCCACTTCAAGTTCAAACGGCGTGATGAGCGGCTTGCGGTACTTGACGGCATCATCGATGGCAATTCGGGGGCAGGCTGTGTTGACGAAGGCATCAACGGGATAGAAGTCGATGAGTTCGGGTCCGACATGCTCAAGGGCGAGCAGGTAGCCTTTCTTGCCGTGCTTGGCGAGCATGCGCTTCATGCGCAGCGCAAGGGTCCGTCGCATTTGTCCTGGCTTTTCGCCGATCAGAATGCCAAAGGAGTTAGCATCTTGGACGCTCATGATGAGGCCGAAGCGCTGACGCAGGATACGCTCAATGCGCTGCAAGGACATTTCCTCGGCCTCGCCGGTGTAGGGGTCGAGCATGGCCAGCGGCTTGCCGGTGTGCAGCACAAGGCCGATGGGGTGAAAATCCCCACTTCCAAGGAAGAGATAGTGGCCGATGGAGGCGTCGTCTCCGGAATAATTGCAGCCAAGCACCTGGCCCGGGAAGGAGAGTCGAGCGCCGCCGATGGGGATGGTGACGTCGAAGCCGGCCTTTTCCAATCGGTCGTGGAAGTCAGGCAGAAGATGCAGGTGTTGAATGGAGCCAACCAGACCAAGTTTGGTATTGGTCAGCGGTGCCATGCGTCCCACGGCATCCATGAATTTCTCCTGTGCTTCTTCTTCGCTCAACTCGGTGGACTGCCCTTGCTCAGCAAGGCGTGCTTGGGCCATGGCCCGGTGCTGTTCTAGCCACGGAAGGACGGGTTTGAGTTCAGGGTCGCCGTCGTAGGTGACGTTGATGAATTGCGTGGGCATGCCGGAATCGATGTTCATCTGGGAATGGCCCATGTGCGCCACCAGTTCCACGCCCATGAGTTGCATCTTGTCGTGAACGAGGTCGCAGGCACCGTAGCAAGGGTCGGCGGCCAAAACCACTTGGGCGCTGGTTTCGGTTTCGATGGTGTCCATCATCTCGAGGGCCTGCATCTTGAGGCCTTCAGGCACTTGAAGCGCAATCAGACGGTTGTCGTTGGCACGGATGCGCTCCATCAACTCGTCCAATTCAAAGTCGTGGCGGTCAAGGTCCATGCTTCCCCTCAAACCGATGGCGGCGCCCCTCCCTCATGAAGCCACCCATTCCGAAGAAGAAGAGAGCGATGGCTTCCCGTCCTCTCAAAGTTCACCGCTGATCTCTTCATCGACGAGCTCAGAAGCGAGAGCGGCCAGTTCACGCAGGCTGTCTCGGTGTTCCTCTTCTTCTTCTCGCTCGCTCTTGGTCGCTGTTGGTGCGTAGGTGAAGGTGGAACTGTAGGCAGCTTGCGCTTCCTCGGTGGCTCGTGCGCCCACGAGCACGATGATGACAAAGGCCAGTTTGTTGACGAGGTCCGCGAGGTTGTAGACCAACATCATGGCGGCGGCTCCACCCGCTCCCCCCAATTCGAGGGCGCCGATGACGTATCCCGCCGGATAGATGAGCCATCCAAACAAGACAAGACGTCGGAGCCGACCCATGGTTTGGCGAATGGATTCGTCGGCGATTTTGGTGTCGTCAATACCGTAAGAACCCGTAAACGGGGTGCCGACGATGAGGAAGACGGTCAGGTAGCCGACCATTCCCTGAGCGAAGAAAAACCAGTGTGTCCCGGAGGGGTCAACGCCATCAGCGAGCGCTTGGTCAAGTTCTACTTGGCCGATGTAGCCGCCGATCATCATGAACAACGAGCCAACGATGATGATGCCGGGCACCGACATGCCGGGCAGGCTGAACAAGCGGTGGTTCGTGAACGACTCACGACCAGCAAGGAGAGCAAAGGTGACGGCCATCAGCGGAACCGTCGTAAGCCAGTCTGCGTACCGAAAGTCGGTGGGTATGGAGCCATCAGCGATGTAAACATCCTGCATCAGCGCATACTGGAATCCGGCAATACCGACGATCATCACGCCGATACCGATAGCAGGGCGGTGGCGCCGAGCGACGTCGTTACGTTCCATGAACAAGAAGAACGCAGCAGCGATGAACATCAGGCTGATGGCAACGAACGAGATGTACGTCACCCGTTCAAGGGCGCTCATGGCATCACCGTTTTCGAAGGTTGAGCCACCCGCGGCGGATACGGTTGGCAGGAGGGTCAAGAGAAACAGGGTAGCTGATAGCAGGACTGGATTGCTGATCTTGCGTTGCTTCATCGTTCTCACGCCCTCTATGCAGTGGCAATGGCCGGCGTTTTTTGTAAGTTTTCCCGCTTCTTTTTGAGCATGGTCATCCGTAAACGGGCTTCAACTGCTTGTGCTTCCTCGCGCAGGATACCTTGTTGACGACGGTAGAGTTCGAGCCACCGTATTTCTTTCTCGGTGAGCGCTCCGTCTTCGAGAAGTACACCGAGTGCTTCTTCGTACATACCGATTCGAATCGCGGAAGCATTGGAATTTACCTTTGAGGAGATGAAGCGTTCCACGACCACTTGTATGGGTACCAAACCCCCGAGGATGAGCACTTTTTGGTAAACCAAGGTCGAAGGAGAAGCGCCTGATGCTTCCAGCCAGGGCTCAATTCGGAATTCCGAGATGGCAAAGAGGATGATACCGATGCCCACCGTGAGGAGAAGGGCTTTCGATTGGGCCTTGGCGCTGGAGACCTCAAGCAGCGCATTGGAGAGTTGGGCGTTTGCCCCCTCAAGTTGGTCTGCTGCGGTTTGGGCACCGGCCAATTCTTGTTTGAGCGCATCCATTTCCTTCATGAGCGCTCGCTTCTCCAACTCATTTTTTGCAGAATTTCGAATCAAGCGGATGGTGTGGGCGCCAAGCGGCGCTGTCCAGTTGAACTGTTCGCATGCATCTTGTGTGAAGGCATCGGTTTGAGATGAAGCCGCACATGCGACATAACTCTCCGAGCCGACCGTGAACCGGCGCAGGATGATCGATTTGAGGCGTCCATCTCCGACCGGTGGAAGGGCTGACCACGCCAATAACTCGTCTTCATTCAAGCAAAAGGATTCGTTTTCCAGACGAATGGTGTCGCTCTTCAGCGACACGTGAAGCAGGCTCGGAAGGGTTGAGCGGACAACCTTTGCTTCGTCGCCGTCGAGTTTGAGGATAAAGGAAGTTGAGGCTTCGGCGAGAACGCAAATGGCTTCGAGGTACACTTCTCGGATGTTTTCAACATCGGTTTGGCACACCTGTTGGGTAATGTTCGTAACGATGTCAAAGTTCACAACAAAACCCTAGGCTTTTGTGTAATAAAGAATTGTTCAAAATCTTCCAACAACGGCTACGAGACCTGCACATCTTAACACGTTCCCGAAGTTGCCATCGGTCTTTCAGCCTCCGGGGAAAGGTTGGGAAACTCATCGAGGAGTGTCAATCCAGCAAGACGATGGTATCGCCGTCCATGGTCAAGCGAACCAGGGATTGGATTCGAATGTCTGGATGGAGGTTTTGCAGGTGCGCCAATCCCTCACCTTTTTCGACAACAGCCATGATTTCAGTAACCTTTGCTCCCGACCGGCTGACGCCTTCGATGACCGCTTCAAGCGTGCCGCCCGTTGAGAGGACATCGTCAACGATGGCGATGCGTTCACCTTCATGCAAGTCGTTGAGGTACATCGCACCCTTTGAGTAGCCGGTGGACTGATCGATTTCCACTTCACCATCAAGGCCGTAAGAGCGTTTTCGCGCGATGACCAGTGGAATGCCGGTCGCCATGCTCAGCGGTGCGGTCAGCGGGAGTCCCATCGCTTCGATACCAAGAATCACGTCGATGTTGTCCCAATCAATGCGCTCGACGGCGAGTTCTGTGATGGCGTGAAGAACGCGGGGGTCCATTCGTGGGACGCCATCGGTCACGGGATGAATGAAGTAGGGATAATCGCCTTTCCAAATGACTGGAGCGTTCTGTAAACTCGCCTTGAGTTGGTCCATGGCATCGCTCATGGCCGTCGGTTGAGATGTGAGTTCATCATCCTTAGGGACGAAGGGGTCGTGCGCTGGCTTCGTTTTACAACTCGGCGAGGAACTCGACGTACTCGTTGTGCTCCATCAGGTTCTCGAGCAGTTGCTTGTCGTCGGGGTTCAACTGCAACTCGTGGGGTTCGAGCAGGATGATCCAGCCGTCGTTGTATGCCGAATCGTTGACCAAGTCGGGGTTGATCTCCACTTCGCCGTTCACGTCGGAGATGATGCCGGAGAAGGGAGAGGTCAGGGAGACTTTTTCCTCGGCCGTCCAGATGGAGAAGAGGCTACCTCCTTCGTCAATTTCCGTCTCAGCCTGCGGCAAAATCACACGGAGCACATCACCGATTTCAACGCGGAGGAATTCACTCACGCCGATCATGAGCTTCTGGTCTTTCTGTTGAAACCAGAGGTGGTCCATCGAATATTTTCGGTCTTGTGCAATCACAAATTCAATGATGTCGTCATCCATCTTTGCTGCCTCATAACGCGGCTTCCACAGGTGGTATATGAAGACTGAGGGAAAAAATGTAATTTTTCCGAATCAAACGGGTTAAGAAACTCCTCATGTTGGCAAGGGTGGTGAGGGCATGAACTTCGGCGAAACCGACGAACAACAGATGATTCGAGAACTGGTAAGAGACTTCGCTGAAACGGTGCTGGCACCCACGGTCGAACATCGAGACCAGAACCAAATTCCACCCTCCGAAGAGTGGCAGGCCTTTCTCGAATACGGCCTTCACGGCATCACCATTCCCGAAGCGTATGGCGGCTCACCCATCGACGATGTTTCTGAGGCCATCATCATCGAGGAACTGGCGCGTGTTGACCCCTCTTTCGCCGTCATGTACTGTGTGCATGTTGGTCTCTGTTCCATGACCATCGCGCTTCACGGCGACGACCACCAGAAAGAAACCTTCCTCCCGCGCCTCGCAGCAGGCGAAGTAGGCGCCTACTCACTTTCTGAAGCTGGGGCGGGAACCGACGCTGCTGCCATGTCATGCAAAGCCAAACTCTCTGACGACGGCAAGCATTACATCCTCAATGGGGAAAAGATGTGGGTTACCAACGGCGCTCAAGCGCAAATCATCGTTCTGTTCGCCAAAGATGTCGACCACCCCGATTACGGGACGAAGAAGCACGGCGGTACCACGGCGTTCATCGTTGATGCTGCCTACGAAGGGTTCTCTGTCGGAAAGAAAGAGGACAAGTTGGGTATTCGCTCGTCAGACACCTGCACCTTGGTGCTCAACAACTGCAAAGTGCCGATTGAAAACGCCATCAAGGGCGTCGGCAACGGGTTCCCGATTGCCATGAACGCCCTTGACAACAGCCGCATTGGCATTGCTGCCCAAGCCTTGGGCATCGCCCAGGGGGCGTACGAGTCCGCTTTGCAATACGCACACGAGCGCGAGGCTTTCGGGAAACCGATCGCCTACCATCAGATGATTATGGCCTACCTCGCTGACATGGCGACCCAAATTGAGGCAGCTCGCCTCTTGGTCTACAAAGCGGCCTGGACCAAAGAGCAGCACTACCACGCCGACGGACCCCGTCATTCCAAAGAGGCCAGCATGGCCAAATTGTTTGCCGGTGATACCGCCATGTGGGTCTCTGAACGAGCCATTCAGGTGCTCGGTGGCTACGGCTATACCAAGGAATTCCCCGTGGAGCGATTCTTCAGGGATGCTAAGATTACACAGATTTACGAGGGTACACAAGAAGTGCAGCGCATCGTTATTGCCCGAGCTCTGAAGTGAACGCCTCACAACTCACGACAGATGAGTTGCCTGAGGGCCACGTCCCAATCGTGCACCGCCACGCTTTGCTCAAATCGCCCACCGGGTTGTGGTGCATCTTCTGTTGGCTTGAGCATGACTCGGAAGTTGGCGCCGCTGTCTTCGGTGCAGTGCGCGGTGAAGCCGTTTCGATACACGCCTTCTCCAATCAAGGTTCGCGAGACCGCAGTGATGGTTGCCTTGACGGAGTAAGCCGGTGCATCGGCGATGATGGCTTGGGCGTCGCTGCGAAGTTTTGCCGTTTCAATCGTGGCGACAAAGCCATGGAATCCGTCATCAACATCGACCGTGGCATGCGAATCGGTGTTTTCTTCGGGCATGTCGTGTTCAGGCTCTTCACGATGTTCTTCATGAACCTCCTTCTGAGGAGAAGGGAGCGGTAAAATCGTGAACATTTGCCTGTCCAAGCGGACACCAAGGTGCTTGAGCTCGGCGAGATACTCGGCAGGCTCGTCGATTTCAAGCGTGAATTCATCAAAATCGGGACGGTCCATGGCCGCATTTGGGGTCAATATCTCGTCTAGAGCCTTGCCCGTGTTGGCATCAACGACGTTAAATTCATACGCTACAACATCAGTGTTGAAGGAAACGGTCACCGAGAACGGCTGACTTGCAAGGATCACCTCGTCAAGGATGGCGATGCTGCCCGTGACCTCAATTTTCTTCTCGAACAATTCCTCGGGCATGTCCAGACCACTCGCCGCGAGAAACGCCATCCAGTCGTTGATGGGGATGCCGTCGTTCGGGTCGGCCTCGACAAATGAGAAGACGATTTCAACCACCCATTCAGGGGGGCGCTCTCCCGTCATTTTTCCGAGCAATGTCGCAAATTCTTCGCCTGAAATGCGCTGGTCGGCGTTGGTATCGAGTTCTTCGGTCAGTTTCACGGGGGACATCGCCGAATTGGAGAGCCACTTTTTGAAATTGGAGTTCAGCAAACCAGCCATGGTGTTGCTGTTGGTGATGCCTTCGATGCGATTTGAAATGGCTTCAACTCGTCGGTTGAACACGGCTTCTTCGGGAAGTTGGATGGCCGCCATGAATCTACCAGCCCGTCCACCGTCATCAAATTGATGCCGGTTTTCATGGGAATACGGGCCTTGGCCAGCCCTCTACATCACCGTGTTCAAACGGGAGTTTGCTCAAGGCGACTTCCATTTCCCCCACCGTAGTGAGGTTCTCTTCGATTTGGATACGATGAAGCCACTGTTTTAGTCGCCCCAAGCGCATGCCTTCGGTCGCGCCGGTTCTGGCCATGATCCAGTGGCCGTCAACCAAGCACGTTGCCTTGTCCGGTGTCGGCCCGAGTTTTGACCATGCCTTCACCACTTCACTCACAGCCTCGCTTGTCGCCCGAAGTCCGGTGTGAAGGTTGATGTTTTCTTCAGCCATGACCTGGTGGGCGTAAAGATGCTGCTTTGCGGCGGGTCCAAGCACATAATTGAACACTCGAAGCGGCCCGCTTCGGGCCTCGGGTAAATGTCCCAATTGTTCATGAAAGGAAGCCGTGGCTCGCTGCAGTTCATTCGATGTGCGCAACTCGCGCAGTTGGGCGATGACCTCCTTTGTGTCATGTTCGCACATCAAGAAGGCCAGCCGTTGGTGCAATGCGAGCGATTGAAGGGCGTGTTGGTCAACAAGACGAAACAACGTCGCATTCAGCACGGCCAGCCGGGTGAAGCAAAATCGCAAGACACCGTCGTCCTGCATTCGATTGAGCACTTCGCCAGGGCGTGGGGCGTTCACCATTTTCTTCAGTTCCATCCAGCGGCGTTCGATGGCCACCATGTTCAATCGAGCGCTGTGTTTGATGATGGCGCTGTGGAGGGAAGGTTCGAGCGTCCAGAGCGGGCCGTCGTCTCGTCGCATGAACCGATAGGCTCGCAAGATACGAAGTGCATCTTCCTCGCATCGTAGACCCGCATCACCAACGGCTCGTACGGTTTTGTTGCGGAGGTCCTTCAATCCACCATGGGGGTCATAGAGCCGCTGGCGAGCAACATCAACAGCCATGCTGTTGAAGGTGAAGTCTCGTCGGCTCAAATCTTCCTTGAGCGACCGGCCCCATTCCACGCGCTCTGGTCGTCGTCCGTCTCTGTAGAGCGATTCTGTACGTAAGGTTGTGACTTCAAAATGCCCGTCTCCACCTTTGATGGTGACCGTCCCAAAGTCAATGCCTGTCGGAATGGCTCGATCCCCGAAAACGGTCATCATCTTGTCGGGTGGACATGTTGTGCAGATGTCGATGTCGGTTGAAGGCGTCCCCAGCCAAGCATCTCGGACACAACCACCAACCAGCCAGGCTCCCTCGCCCTGTGTGGCGATGGTTTCGAGGATGGAAAGGAGCTCGCCGGGGAGGGTTGCAAGCCACCGTACCAGTTGGGGGGGACACGGCTCTCCTTCGAGGTCGGCAGGTAAGCCTCGGGTTAGCGTCGGACTTCCCACCATGCCTCCCCTCTTTCCGCTCTATTGGGCAGACTGTGAAAAAGCATTATGTGACAAGGGTGGCTCCGAAGGCCAATGTCGTGGAGTGAAGAAGATGTCGTCCTCGTTCCTATGGCGTGGTTGAAGCCTCACGAAGAGATCAAGGTGAGGAACCGCGACAAGCTGCTCGAAATGACGAAGCGTTGGGGTGGCTACACCAAACCTTTGCTCGTCGACAAACAAACCGGCACGATTCTTGATGGCCACCATCGCCATTCCATTGGAGCCTTGCTCAACCTCAAGCGTGTCCCTGCGCTGTGCGTTGATTATTTGGAGAACGAGCTGGTTGAATTGGACGTATGGCCTGGTTGTGGGCGTGATTCACTCACGAAGCGCGAGGTCATCGACATGGCACTTTCAGGAGATTGCTTCCCGCCAAAGACCAGCCGTCATATCGTCAAAGAGGACATGCCTCCGATTTTCGTGGCCTTGGAAACCCTGCAGACGCTGGGCGATTTCAGTTCGCCTGGCGGGTTGTGATCCACGCCCGCCACTTCGCATTCCCCTTCCCGCTGAGCGTAACGCCGTGCTGGGGTGATGCAGGCAAGGAGATCTCAATGTTGGCAAGGATGCCTTCGTGAACGATTTCCACGGTCACGGTATCGCCGGTTCTTCCGCCAATGAGTTTCTTGAGGTGGTTGGAGGATTTGATACGAACCCCGTCAACAGCCACCAGTTCATCGCCGACTTGCGTGCATTCACGGAGGGGTGAACCAGCATGGTAGGTGGTGATGAGCACCCTTCCAGCGCTTTCTCGAAGATTCACGCCCAGCCATGCCTTTCCTTCTTTATCGCTGGCGTGGGGCACGAGTTTGAGCCGGAAGGACGACAGGGCGCGTTGCACGTTGGGAAGCGCGCGTTGGCGAACGAGGCGGTCGAGGAACGGCCCCATCGATGCACCGCCTGGGCAGCTCTTGAGGGTGGCTCGAATGTCGTTGTAGTCCACGCCGATCTCCTCGGCCTCTTCGGCGTCAATCGAAAAGCGTTGAACAAGTTCGACCATCAAATCGCAGGCCCCGAAGGTGTTGTTGTTTCGACGGCGCAATTCAGCATCAAGGCACAACATGGCCAATTCGCCCTCAAGGTAGTAGGAGATTTGGCTTTCCCTTGTGTAGGGTCCGCTTCTATAGAGGTGTATCCACGCATCATGGCTGGATTCAGCCAGCGATTCTCGGTGCATGCCGTTTCCCGTAGTGTGGCGTTTCATTTTGCGTTCAAAATCAAGTCGCCAATCCTTTTCCGACCATGCACCGGAGCGCACGCACATCATATCACCCAACCAGGACGTTCCACCTTCAAACCACCACAAGAGGTCGGTGTGAACCTCGCTCTGAAGGTCGTAATCAAGGAAGCATTTCGGGCGCAACCGCTTCACGTTCCACTGGTGAAGGTACTCGTGGGAAAACAGGCTGATAAGGTCGCGGTATTCGTCTTCATGATCGGGGAATAAACATGCCCTTGGCATCATCGAGGTTTGCGAATTCATGTGTTCGAGGCCACCCCGGCCGGTGTCCGTGAGGTGCAAGACCGTCGTGTAATCGGGCCAATCGGGAACTCCAAAGAGGGCGTGATGCTCTTTGGCGATTTTTTCCATGTCCTCTACAAAGGATTGAACCCGGCCGGGGTTGGGGTGATGGCCTCCACTGTCCCACCACTTGAAGTGGTGCGTACGCCCGTCAATATCGTGGGTGATGGCTTTGTTGGGGTTCACCTCCATGATGCTGTCCAGCAGCATATCCCTGTCGCTGGCGGTAAAGGACCACCTTCGGTTTGGTCCATCCTTCGCCTCCTTCACCAACGTCAATTGCGTGGCTGGCGTCCAAGATGCTGGCGCCACAAGTTCAACGCTATGGGCCATGTTCAAGCGTTCCTGCTCAATGCCACGTTCTGGCCAAAACCATGTGAAGGGAGGCATCAGGTGAAGGTGCGTGGCATCAAGGTGGTTGGAGCGCACCGACAATTCCTTGGCCAGCAAGGTGTAATTGATGGACACCGTGCTGCTGCCTTTGCGAAGCGATACGGAGATGCCGTCAACGCCCACTCGCTTCCAATTCAGCGTTCGTCCTTGCTCGTCGGTTGCCTCGAAGTCGAACATGTGCTGGATGGGTTCTCTGAGAAAGTAAGAGCCGGGTACCCACCGTGGGAAGCGGAAAACGAGCCTGTTGGACGTGAACGGCCCTTCAAGGCGCAAGCCCGCTTGTAGGTGGTGTTTGGTGCCTAACGTCGCGTCGGCAAAGAAGCAGAGTCCTGAGGCTTGCTCGCTCATGATGAAACTTCGGATGCGGCGGTTGATAGGTTCTCGCACGCCACCTTCAGGAGTTCTTCCTCGGTTGATGCCAGCAAGGCATTGGCCTGTTCGATGATCTGTGGTTCATGGGCCCGACCAATGAGGCGTTCAAGCAATTTCGAGCGTTCAATGATGTCCAAACGGCCGTCGTTGATGAGTTTCCAGCGGAGGGGGTCCTCGGATGCACCCTGGCGAAGCACCCAACGAGCCACCGGCTCAAGCATGCCCGATTCCAGGAGACTGGACAGAAATGCGTCATCGCTGCTTTTGACGTGTTGACGGAGATGATCGCTCAAGGATTTGAGGTGTTGACGTTGAAGATAAGGCGTAAATTCGGCAAGGCGTTTGGGTGCGTGCTGTGCCACCCATGCGAGGATAGCAACCGTTTCGAGGTTGGCTTTGAGAAAAGGGACCATGGTTTCCAGTTCAACCTCAAGGTTGGTTTGGAGCACCACACCAAGAGCGGCGGAGCGGATGCCTTCGTGAGGGTCCTTCAATGCCGTTTTCAGTTGTGCCTTTCCAAGCCCGGGGTGCTTGACACCAATCAGGCGTACAGCATCGTTCGTGTGGGTCATCAACCGTTGTGCAATCTCCCCATCATCGAACAACAACAAGGCACGAGCAGCCTTTTTTTGCACGACACCATCATCGTCGTTGAGCGCTTCAAGGGCAAGTGATTTGCCGGCTTCGCCCAACGGTGAGAGCAGATTTGCGCCAGCTCTTCGTACCTCAAGCGAGCGATGCTCAAGCAACGTGGCTGCAGCGTCCTGGCCTGCGTGCACGGCCCACATTCTGTAGGCATCAAGCGCTTTGGACACAAACCAACTGTCCTCATCGTCAAGCAGGGGCTTGAAGGCGTCGAGAACGCTTGGGTCATCCTGTTCAAACAGGGTCCGTACGGCTCTCCGGCGCGTACGGATGTCCCGGTGTTTGAGGCGGGCCATGGCTCGCCCGACGTCGTTGGCCATGATGCTGGGACGCTTCCCTCCCTCATAGCCTGTTGCGTTGGCTTCATCGCATCTCGAGCCAAGCGAAGAACAGGATGATGGGCAGGAGATAGAACAAGCGACGGTGCATGCGATGGGTGGCTTCCATATGCTCGATGATGGAAGGAGGGAGCACCTCGATGCTCGAGGCGGTTCGGCGGCGACGGTTTAGGGCGACGTGCTGTTCGATATAGGCAAGGACGCTTCCTCGAAGTTCCGGCTCTCTGCTCCTCGACTCACCCCTGCCGACGATGTAGCGAATGGGGTGCTCCTCGGTCAGGTCCAGGGTGGCGGCCACGATGGTCAACGGTTGGGTGGAGTTGTGCAAGTCAATGCGCACGGTTCGTCCGTCGCTGCGAACATGACTGAGCACGCGCCATTTCCCTTGTCCTTCGTTGAAAGGTTTGAGCAATGCTCGCAAGGCCTCGATCGGGTCTTCGTTGGAAACATGCGGTGCTCGTCGCCATCCGAGAAACGGTCCCAACAACATGGCGCATGCTACGGGCGTGATGCACATCAACTGGACCAGCTGGCTCAATTCGTCCGGTTGCGTTAACGCCGAGACGACCGCCAGTGAAAAGCCGAGGAAGAGGCCGATGAACGCCCCGGCTTGAAAACCGGTTTTGAGGCCGATGCGAGGGCGCTCATCGTCGGCCATGATGGTGCTTCAGACGGCTTGAGGCATTGAAGGCTTGGTTGGCCATAAAAAGAATCAAAAGGTTTGGAGAAGTGTTTGCATCATGGAGCGCAACGGCCTTCTCGACCGAAATCGGGAGTCCAAGGTTGGCAAATGGGTGTTGGGCGTCTCTGCTTTTTTCCTCATCTCCTTTTTTCTTGCTCCATTGACCCTCGAAGCCGGGACCGTCGGGCCGATGGAGGGTCGAGCAAACGCCGTTGATTTTCGAGATGAGGAGGGTTTCGGCTCGAATGGGAATCAAAACAACTTCCCCCATGAACACGATGGCGAAGGCAATCACACCCACGCTGTATTTTCTTGGAACGAGGTGAATCCCTATGCCGCCTTCATCTACGCGTTCGGTGACGTCAACTGTCATCAAAAACACGAACGTTCCTGGGAAGTAAACAACAACCAACTTCCTGTCTGCACCCGTGATGTCGGGATTTTCTTCGGTCTCTTTTTGGGCGGTGTGGTCTTCACGAGGCGAGGTTGGAACCGTTGGACTGTTCGCGATACCTGCCTGTCGTTGCTGCCTGAGAGGATGTTGGATGGCGTGTATGCCAATAACCGACGGACGTTGCTCTGGTTGGCATGCGGCATGCTGTTGTGTCTTCCGCTTATTTTCGACGGCTTTCTCCAACTGCTGACCGCTTACGAATCCACCAACATCAAGCGAGTGTTGACGGGCATCCCCTTCGGTCTTGGTCTTGGTATCTTGATGTGCGCCATGTTCTCTGCACGAGCCGAAGCCTTCGTGGGTGCTGGGCAGGTTCTTTTGCCCGGAAATGCGTCGTTTACCTTGGTTCGCACCACCGATCAGGAAACGGAATGATTTGGAGGCTGAAGCGCCCACCATGCGCACAGTTCCCGTGCAGTTTCGGGTAAAGGGCAACCCTCGTGGCCGCTGGTGAGAATCGTGAGGCGCTGGTTGATATCGTGAACGGCTTTGGTCAACGCTGCTGAAAGACTTCGCCCTTCCTCGACGTGAAACAGGTCTTCCAAGGCTTCCGTCCATGCTTTGTCTTTGTTGGCCCGCCGCCAGGATGCCAGTTGTGTTCGCAGTGGCCACATGGCGAGGGTGAGCCGAGCGAATCCGACCCGTTCTTCTCGGAGTTTGAAGAGTTGGGCATCGCTGAACGGGGTGTGATTTTGTTGTTTATGCACCCAGTGTTCAGCGAGCAGCCACTTGATGAGGCGCTGCGTATGACGTTGGGTCACCATACGAACGGGCCCCAGTGCTGAATGGAGGCGCGGCACTTCGCTTGACCCGACCATGAGCGAGAGTGTTCCAAGAACAGACCAGCACGAGTGAGCGAGCGGTGAGGCGGGAACATCGTGGTCCCGTGCTGAAGAAGCCGGCCAGTTTTCTTCGGCTTCCGTCATCCACTGAGCGGGGGACTTTCCGCCCAACCAGCCGATGTGAATCGCTGTCTTTTCCTGTGGCGCTCCGGGAAGCCGGCGTTGTTTTTTGACATCGTGGACCAAGGCGTTGAGTAAATTGCGGTCAACCTCGTCCCTGTCAACGTTAATTGGGAGCTGCTTTTTGTTGAAGAACCGTCGAAGTTCTGCACGAAGTTTCGTCTTCAATTCATCCAGCCCGCCCTCGTTCATGATGGGTCCAACAACGTGACACTGGTTGAAGGGCGGTGGGACCGTGCCCGACGCTCCGAACAAGTCGTGGAAGCCCTGGCGAATGGTGGTTTGAATTTCTTGTGTTTCGAAATATTCTTGCTTTTGGCTGGTCATCCGCAAGGTGCCGGATTTGATTCGCTTCATGGCTTTTTTTGGGTCGCAATCAATCCAGAAGACGAGGTCGGGAATCATGGCTGCTGCGTTCATGCTGGCGACCTTCTCCAGCCCCATATCACCAACAACGCCCTGGTAGATGAGTGAGGAGTGGATGTTTCTGTCTGAAATCACCACGGCTCCTTTGGCGAGGTGGGGCCGAATGAACGTGTGGGAGTGGTCAAGCCTGTCAGCAGCAAACAACCCCGCCTCTTCGAGGGGGGTTTTATTTCCGAGTTTAACAGACTGAAGGGCCAATTTTCCCAATTCGCTGTGTCGCCGGGGCTCGTGGGTCATGATGACCTCGGGAAACGGAAACTCACCGAGCAACTCGCCCAGGATTCGGGCTGCTTCGCCCTTTCCTGACCCGTCACCCCCCTCGACAGAAATCAAGTACATGCTCAATCCTCTCTCTGGTCTTCAAAGTCCTCTTTGGCAAAGAGGTTGACGATCATACCAAAGAGAATCAACGCTGGTCCAACGATGATGAGACCACGACTGAAGAGGGCTCCCGTTGCAAGGTACTGGCTTCGGCGGTAGTGCTTTCCTCTACGAATTTCAACCGCGGACTGCACCCCGAGCAGCGCCGTGATCATCGTCAACAGCCCAATGGCGGTTGACAAACCAACAGCGTTGTCCAACGTCCAGCCAGAAATGGATTGTTCATCGCTCTCTTCTCGCGTGCCGTTGCCCGGTTTCATGGTCACGGGGTCAAGGCCAACATTGTCGGGGACAAACGTCCTCTCCACCGTTGTGTAGCCCTCTTTTGAGAAGACGATGATGTGAAGTTCTTGTTGCACATTCGTCATTGAAAAGTAGCCAAAGGTGTCCGTGCTGGTGGACTGAAGCACCGCTTTTGAATCGGCATCCAGCAGTTCCACCGAGACGTTTTCAACGCCGTTCCCTTCAACATCTTCGAGCGCTGTACCGGAGATGTCCACGGTGTCGCTTTCCGCGAAAAACGAGGTGTTGAGCAGTTCAGACGGGTTGCCTTGTAGAATCAATGCGCCGCTCATCATGCCCAGAATACTGCCGATGAAAATGAGGGCTGCTGCAAGGTTTCGCCACCGGTCTGCGTCCCGGTCGATCATGGCGTACCACTCGTCCTCGGCCTCGGATCTCGGGTTTTCGATGTCGGCGGTGCTCACCACGAGTTCTTGTTCTGGCTCGCCCACCAGCGCAGCCTCTTTTTTGGCTTTGACCCGTGCTCGTAGGGCTTCCATACGCTGTTCACGATCGGTTTCCATGGGTGCCCTCCTGTTGCGGCGACGGCGTGCGCGGATAATACCTCTTTGCTCAACAACCGCGTACCCTCATCAGGGTTTTCCCTTCCATTCAACCATGAAGATCAGTCCGAGGATGGCAATGAGGCCCAATGCTGCAAGCAAGGCAAGGGTCTTCGACCCCTGTTGTTCGTCCTCATCATCGGCCTCTTCCGGTGTGGGATCCCTCGGTGTTTCCTCCTCGCTGTTGTTGTCTTGTGCGATGTCAACAAAAGCATGGGTTCGCAGTCCGAGTTCGACCAATCTCCCAACGGCGCTCAGAGATTCTGCGCTCACTTTGTCGGGCGTGTCTGCCATCGTATGCCAGTAACTCCCGAAAGTGTAGGGTTTGGGCTCCCCGTACGACGTGTCCATGATGTCGATGCTCGGGATACCGAGCTCGTGGGCGTGAACATGGTCGTCCAGCACCCCGACAAGGGTGTCGTATTGGAGGATGTCTTGTCCTGCCTCACCATCGCAACCGGTCGTTCCGTTCACCATGCCGAGGTCGCCTGCGAGTTCGACCACCCGTCCTTTGAGCGAGTCGTTTCCAGGCAGCACGTTGTGCAGCTGCAGGTCAGCGTCGCCGACCATGTCCAAAAGGACAAAGGCGTGTGTGGAGGCAATCTCCTCTGCTGTCAAATTCTCTGCCCATGCTTCAGCACCGAGCGTGTAAGCTTGGTCTTGGTCCTCTGCATCGTTGAAGAACAGAACCACATCGTGGTTCAGACCCATCGAAGGAATGTGTTTGGCAAGTTCAAGCAACACGGCGACGCCACTGGCGGCGTCGTTTGCTCCCGGAACAGGGAGCGTACGGTTGCTTTCGTTGGTGTCTTGGTCGGCAATGTTCCTTGAGTCGTAGTGGGCGGAGAGAACGAGTTGCCCCATGGAGTCGCCCTCGGGGCTCCAGGTCGCAAACAGGTTGGTCAAGTTCATGTCGTAGCGTTGATGCTCTTTTTGGGTAACTTCGTATCCCAAAGCCGTCAGGTTGGTGGTGATGGTGTCTCGGAACGTCTCAGAAACGTCGCTTCCTGGGAGGCGAGGGCCAAGGTCAACTTGCCATTGAACCGAGGCGTTGGCGGCGTCGCCGTCAAATTGCAGGTTTTCGATGGCGGCGCAACGATCGGCTTGATGATAGCCACTTCCGGATGAGGGCGTTCCTTGAACCACCGTGGTTGCGCACATCAACACGACGACCGTGAGAACGGCTGCGAAGCGGGTGCTTTTCGACCCGATTGCTTGATGCATGATGACGCCTCAACCACGGACTCTTAAATACCTCCTTTCATCTCGTAGACTTGGGAATCAGTCCTACGATTCTGTTCAGTGGTTTTTATGTCGGAACGACGCACCAGTCCAGCCATTCTTTTCATGCTCTTGATGCTCTTCTCGAGCACCGCCCCGTTGTTGCTTTCCGTTGCAGCAACATCGGGTGAAGAAGCGGGTTCCGCTCCCGCCTACAATGCAGGGGGTACCATCATTGGAGATCTTGATGAATTCAACCCTGGTGATGGGAGTGAGTATTTGTTTATTCACGAGGAAGAGCCGGTTGTTTCCGCCACACAATTCATGCGACAAGCATGGATTGACGCCGGCCGACCTGGTGTTGACGACATGGTGGTTGAACCGTCTCTGGCTCGCTCCTCGGGGCGCGCATGCACGCCCCACTCGGTCGGCGACACCTTGACCGTCCCCATTTCGGGCGGTTCAATTTCGGCTTACGTCGCCAAAACGACCAACACGGTTGCCTTCATCGTCCAAAGCGGGCGAACGCTCTCTTCAACGGTGCTCAACAACCTCGCAAGCACGTGGGACTCCACCATTTACCCCACGATGACCACGTACTACGGAAAGGACTACCAAGACGGACGAGGACTTGCTCCCCCCGACATTGACAACAACTGCCAGGTTCAAATCGTGATCTACGACATCGACGGCGCATACAACACGGGTGGCTACTTTGCCCCTTCCTTTTCGTCCTCCCGAGAAGCGGTCTTCGTTGACTACGCCGACATCACGCTCTCTTGGGGTCGCTCAATCTTGGCACACGAGTTGGAACACCTTCTGCACAACGCCTTGGACCCTTATGAGAATCTGTGGATCGATGAGGGAAATGCTGACGTTGCCATTTACCTCTGCTTCGGCGCAGATTCCACCTTGACGGGGCACGTCAATGCATGGACCGGAGCACCGGAACAATCGGTGCGCTGGTGGAACCAGCGCATCGCCGATTACGGGGCAGGCTACATGTTCACCATGTACCTCGCTGAACATCTCGGTGGAGGCCCTGCAGTTCGGCAACTCGTCCAGGATTCGGCCACGGGTGGTCGAGGCGTTGAGAACCTGCTTCTCTCGCCTCAAAGCGGGCAGGTCGGCCTTCTTGGAAGGACCATGAACGAAGCCTTTGCGAACTTCAGTATCGCAGCGACCCTTGATTCCGACCAGGGAATTTACGGCTATCCGAACCTTGATCTCAATCCGGTGTGCACCGGCGGCGCCTTTTGTCGTGCTCAGCCGACCGACATCAACAGTGACTGGTCAACGCCTTGGTCGTCAACGGGCAATACGCTTGAAGGCTGGGGCATGCGTTCGTTCAAGTTCACGCCCGGCAGTGCTTCGCCGGCGCCACTGACCCTCCGCCTCACCGCTGATAAGAGCCAATTTGACGGCGTCATCGTCACCAAGGCGATTTCCGATGGGCTGTGGAGCGTCACCGACCTCAATTTCGCTAACAACGTCGCCACGGGACTTGTTCCTGGCTTTGGTAATCTGACCGACGAGGTTTGGGTCATCACTTGGTACGCCTCGACCGTGGCGGATTGCGACTACACCTCCTGCGGTCCTTCTTACCCGGAAGGAACCGTCGACATCGAGGCAGCCCGCATTACCTCTCCCGCCACGCTTTCGCTCAACAACACCGTGTTATCGGACCGTGATGGTGATGGAATGGAAGACACCGTCGCCATCAATTACGGCGTGCTTTCAAACGCCTTCTTCGAGGATTTGGATGTTGAAATCAAGGTCCGTGACAGCAGCGGCGAACTCGTTGATACCATCACCGACCGTGTTGCAGCAGGCGGCGGTGTTTCGGTCGATGGTCAGGTTTACTTCACGGCGCCACTGGGCGACCAGTACGCCTTTGAGATGGTCATGAAGGACATGCTGGGTGAGATTGTGGACACGCTGCAAACCTCGCCGCAGATGCTCAACAACATGAAACCCGTGGCCAACGGAAGCGTATCGCTGAGCGATGTTCAGACGTGGGAAAACATTCAGTTCCAAGGGGCTGGTTTTGACGCGTGGGGCCTCTCCCTCTCCAACAACAGCCTGCCCTACCTTGACTCGCCCACTGCGTATGCTTGGGTGTTTGGCGACAACGCCTCTTCAAACCTCAAATCACCCCTGCGTCCCTACACCGAAGTCGGCGCCTACAATGCAACGCTACGGGTCCAAGACCGAGGCGGAACATGGTCGGAAACGCAGATTCACCCCATCAACGTGAGCGACATCACCGAACCCCTCCCCGTCATCACCGTGAACAACGTGGTGATTGAGGACAACATTTCCCTCTTGACCGGTCAGCGTATTCTTTTCTCCGCAGGACGTACGGTGGACAATGTTCCCACGGAATACCTGAATTTCCAATGGAATTGGGGTGACGGCACCTCCAGCGGAGGCCAGGGTGCGTACGCAGAACAACACGAATGGAACGACATCAACGGTGAGAGCGCCGTGTTTAACCTGAGCTTGACGGTGTCGGATGGCATCAACGCCGGTGTGAAAACCATCCAGGTCACCATCAACAACCGCGTTCCTATCCAGGTGTATTCCGAAACCATGACCACCATGACGTATACGAGTTTGGTGCTGCCCGATGTTTTTGTTGACGACGACGGAGAAATTTTGACCCACGCTTGGTCCTTCCCAGACGGTGTTCGTGTCGGAACCGGCACACCCACTCGCAACGATGATTTTTCTGCGATCACCAGCAGCGCTGTCAACCCCATCGTCGCCTGGGATGTTCCTGGCAACAAAACGGTCTCGTTGACGGTCACCGACGACGATGGCAGTCAAGCAACGGCCGTGTTGACCGTTGTGGTCCTGAACCAAATGCCAGTGGCGACCTTTGATGTTCGAACGCTCTCCGCTACAGGTTCTCGAGAAATTGATTTCAGGCAAGAAGACGGAGAAGTCGATACCGCCTATGTCTTTGACGGTCTTGACAGCATGGACCCCGACGGCACGGTCGGCGATTCCACAGACATCGAGGTTTGGAATTGGACCTTTTCAGACGGTACGTTCGGGGACCGCCCCCAAGCTACCCACACTTTCACCACGCCCGGCGTTCACACGGTCACGCTCATCGTGACCGACAAGGACGGCATGGAAAGTTTCCCTCGGACCATGACGGTTCGGATTTCAAATCCGCTCCCGATCATTCAGGTGCGCATTCTTGATGGCTATCTCGACGGCGAACCCATCACCACGTCTTCGGTCTTCCCCGATGGCTCTGTACCTGATGGCTGGTCCCACACCTTCACCGAAGATGGGGCTGTGGTCACTGCGCCTCAACGAATGCTGTATTTCGACTCGGCCGGTACCCGCGATGGCGACCGGCAGTTCGAAGGAAAGTACGTCCCCTTCGAGATTGAATCTCCCGATTGGAACGGTTTGGTTCAGTACACCTGGGACTTTGGCGACGCAACGCCACTGGTTCACGAAGCAACACCATGGCACGCCTACACCTTGCCGGGAACCTACGAGGTCTCCCTCACCGTTCGGGACGGTTTTGGTACCGGGGATGTCTCCAGAGAGACCTTCACGGTCATCGTTGACCACCCCCCGGAGGCCCGCGAGATTTACGTGCCGGAGAACATCTACGTCGGCTCTTCAATTTCATTTGATGCCGATGTTTTTGATGAGGAAGCCGGTAAAGAGATGGATATTTACCGCGACCTCGACGTTGATGACGGCTCCATCACCGAGCGAGATGAGCGGATTTCAACGGATTACAGTGTCCGCTGGGACTTTGACATCGAAACGGATGCTGATGAAGACGGCAACCCTGCGAACGACTGGTTGTACCCGGTCGCAGGTTCCTCGGTCCGAACCATCAACACCTGGGAGGTCACAGGATTCTACACCGTCCTTGTCGAGGTGTGCGATGGCATGGGTCAGTGCGACACGCTCACAGCCGACGTAGAAGTCGTTCCCGAGCCTGAAGGGCCGCCGTCCCTATCGGACTTCAGTGCCGAAGAATGGAAGTCTTGGCTCGCCGATGCAGGCTCGGAGTTGGCGACGTTCATCGCACTCATCGTGGTAGCCCTCGTTCTGGGTTGGCTGGTCATGCGTGAGCCATCCTCGGTTGAGGAGGATGCAAAAGAGGCAGCAGAAACCTACACGGACATCGAGCATGTTGAAACACAAGGCGGTTTACTTGGCATGGACCACCACATGCCCCCGCCTGCCCCAAAGATTCTCTCCAAGGAGGAACGTCGAAGCGATGGCAGTGGTTATGTGCGTCCACTTCGACGTCGCTGAGGCAATGTCCTAAAACCGACGGCAATAACATCTGTTTGGCGATAGCATGCGAGTTGGTAGCAAAACGGTCTTGTTTTTGCTCATTTTTGCTTTGTTTTCATCATCGCTCGGCTCAATTCAACCGGCGCAAGCTGCGTCTGCGTGTGAGGGGGAGGTCGTCTCTCCGGACTGGAACACCACGGCTCAGCGCCTCGCTCTCGTACCGTTCTCGAACTCGGGCAGTCTTTTTTTCTACGGTGACATGTATTACGAAGAAGATGATGATGACGATCGTGGAGCGGGCAAGCCGCAAGCCGAGTACGGCGATGATTGGGACCCGCAACTTCACCCCGAGGAGCCATGGATGTACTCGCCAATATGGCCCCTTCCCTCGCTTGACCCGTTGACGACGGGGCAATACACCTCGATGCAGATTGGAAACGACAGTTCCGGGATGCTGAGGTTCAATCTTTCGAGTTCACATCGAACCACGTTCTGTGTGTCGCTCTACGAACTGGTTGACAACCAGACGGTTCCGGCTCAAGGGGACGTGTACCTCATGACCACATCGCAATACAATTCCTACGTAGAGGTCTACCGCATGATGCACGGTGGGTGGCGGTGGCAGGATTGGGATATTGCAGGGGGTGATTCCGAACTGCTCAGCGATATCCCACCCGAATGGAGGAGCTTTAATCCGCTCGGATGGCAAACCTACCGAGATGTCCACCAGTACGAAACCACTCAGCAAGCGACCTTTTCGGTTGCGATGGACGGGCCCGAGGTGTACAGTTCACTTTTCGGCGGTACGGAATGGCAGGATTTCTATTTGGTCATCGACGCTTGGGACAACACCAACGACGGCGACGCCGGACCTACAAACGGCGTCCTCGTCGCCGACATCACCGTGATTCCCGTGGAGCGAACCGCCCTTTTGCCACCGTGGACGGTGCCCCTCTCTCTCTTCGTTCTTCTCGCGGCTCTGGTTGTTGTGCCGGTGGTGCTCAACAAGCGATACATGCAAGCAGGATTGGGTGAATCAACACCGCAGAAGCAAACGCCGGTCCCCTTCCTCGAACAGGAAGCAACATCCGAAGAGTAGGTCAATACTCCATGAGCGTCCAGGCGTTCTTGAGGTCGCGAATGTTCACGAGCCCTTTGTTGGAGAGTTTGAATTCTGAGCGCATGGTCGCATAGACCAGCGACTGCCCCAAGACGGGAGCGTGAAGTCGAGCCCAGTCTCCGCCATTTCCGAGGGCCATCATGGAGAAGGCGTGCTTGGAGGTCTTCAAGTCGTAGCTGGCTTCAACGATTTGGAGGGCGTCCTGGTGGTCGTTAACCGTCCCGCAGAACTTGAAAATTTCACCTTCCTTGGCGTGCTCGTTCACCATGTTGACCAATTCCTCGGCACTTGGAGTGGTTGAGGTGTTGTGGATGGAGGAAATGACCCTGATGTTCTCGGACGTGGCTGTCTCAACAAGCGTTGCTCGAGCACCCTCCTCAATGGAGAGTTCAAGGTCCACCGAATGGACGCCTGAGGCGATGGCTTTCTCAAGGATGGCGATGCGATCGCTTTCTTCGCCGGGATAGAATCCGCCCTCGTCTTTGGGTCGAACGGTGAAGATGACGGGAAGGGGGATGCTCTCCTTGAGATCTTGAATGGATTCCTCCACGTTGATGCTTCCCATCTCGCGTTCGGGCCATTCGTTCTCGGGGGGCATGATGTGTTTGACTTCGCCGTTCTCGTCTTCGACCTCTTCGGCTTCGGGTCGCTTGATGAACAAGCGGTCAAAGCGAACCTCCACAAAATCCGCACCGGCGAGGTTTGCTCGGGCTGCTTCATCTGCCATCTCTTTCACGGTCGTGCCTTCGAGGGAAACGCACACTTTTGGGTCAGCCATGAACCTTCCATTTGCGACCTCTTCTTAACGCTCACGCATCGGTAGGCAACGCTTTTGTTGCCCAAGACGGTCGTTTTTCACACCATTACGGCGGCCACTCCTCTTCCCGGATTTTCTGTTTCCAAATCGCTCGTTTTGGAGGTGGTAAAATGGTGCGCAATACATCGTTTTTCAGGGTCGAAATGGGGTACCTTTATACCCCGTAACGAGCAGTAATCTTTGAGGGAGGGAAACGGGAAACTACGCGTTCATATTTGAGCCGCAGCACCTCGTTTTTCAACCCAATTTGGTGATATCGTGAGCGATGATTATGATGCTGGTAGCATTCAAGTCCTTGAAGGGCTTGAAGCCGTTCGAAAACGCCCCGGGATGTACCTCGGCGACCCTCACGATGGCTCTGCCCTCCACCACTGCATCTGGGAAGTCGTAGACAACTCCGTCGACGAGCATTTGGCTGGCTTCAACGACACGGTTGAAGTCGTTCTTCACCCGGACCATTCGCTTTCCGTTCGAGATTACGGGCGAGGCATCCCCGTCGACCAGCACGAAGAATTTGGTATTTCGGCGGCCGAAGTCATCATGACCAAACTCCATGCCGGTGGCAAATTCGACAACAGCTCCTACAAAGTGAGCGGCGGATTGCACGGCGTCGGTGTTTCGGCCGTCAACGCCGTTTCTGAATGGATGGAAGTCGAAATTCATCGCGACGGCACGGTGTACAAGCAACGCTTTGAGGCGGGAGTTCGAGTTTCGGACCTGGAGGCTGTAGGGACGTGCGACGACACGGGGACGATCATCACCTTCAAGCCCGACCTGGGCATTTTCACCAACATCGTTGAATTTGATTTCGACCAAATCGACAGCCGCCTCAAGGAGACCTCGTTCCTCAACGCAGGTCTACGCATCGTCATAACCGATGAGCGCACAGAAGAGGTCCATCAGGTTGAACACCACTACGAAGGGGGCATCTCCGAGTTCGTCAAACAACTCAACGAGCGCCGAGAAACCCTCCATCCCGACCCGATTTTAATCGCAGGTGAGAAAGATATCGAAAAGGGGCCCGTGAGTGTCGAATTGGCCTTGCAATGGTCAGATGCCTTCAGTGAGAGCATCCAGTGCTACACCAACATCATTCGAAACAAAGATGGAGGAACGCATCTGTCTGGCTTGCGTGGTGCCCTCACAAGTTGTGTTAACGGCTATGCGAAGAAGAAAAATTTGCTGAAGAACGAAGGCCTTTCCGGCGATGACGTTCGAGAAGGGCTCGTCGCCATCGTGAGCGTCAAGCACCCCGACCCGTCCTTTTCCTCACAGACAAAAGACAAACTGGTGAGCAGTGAAGTGGCAGGCATCGTTCAGACCGTGGTGTATGAGAAACTGAACGAGTTCTTTGAGGAAAACCCGTCGGTTGGAAAACTCATCGTGGACAAGGCCGTGTTGGCTTCCAAGGCGCGAGAGGCTGCCCGTAAAGCACGGGATTTGACGCGCAGAAAAGGTGTTCTCGAAGGTGGCGGCTTGCCCGGAAAACTCGCCGACTGCCAGTCACGAAACCCCGAAGAATGCGAAATCTACCTCGTCGAGGGTGATTCCGCAGGCGGTTCTGCAAAGACCGGCCGAGACCGCCGCACACAGGCCATTTTGCCACTGCGTGGAAAGATTCTCAACGTTGAGCGACAGATGCACAACGTCGCGAAGGTCTTCCAGAACAACGAAATTCAAACCATGATTCGTGCGTTTGGCGCTGGCGTGGGCAACAATGGGGACGATGAAGGTGCGTTCAAAACAGAAAAGTTGCGCTACAACAAACTCATCATCATGACGGACGCTGACGTTGACGGCGCTCACATCCGTACCTTGATGCTGACCTTCTTGTGGCGATTCATGCGACCAGCCATTGAGAAAGGCCATGTTTACATCGCACAACCGCCGCTCTATCAACTCAGCAAAGGGAAGATCAATCGCTACGCCTTTAGCGACGATGAGCGAGACGCCATCATCGAAGAATTACGAGGCGACAACCCGGCAGCGAAAATTGGTGTCCAGCGCTACAAAGGTCTCGGTGAAATGAACCCAGACCAGCTCTGGGAGACCACCATGAATCCCGAAACTCGTACCATGCTGAAGGTCACGGTGAAAGAAGCGGAAGAAACCGACCGCATGTTTGCAACGCTCATGGGGGAGGACGTCCCCGACCGTCGCGCCTTTATTGAGCGACACGCAAAGGAGGTGACCAACCTTGACATCTGATGACGACACACCAACCCAAGACGAAGGCGACGCTGGCCCGGGAGAAATTATCCTGAACCACTCATTGAACACCGAGATGAAAAATTCCTACATCAACTACGCCATGTCCGTGATCATCGGACGTGCCCTGCCAGACGCAAGGGACGGCCTCAAGCCCGTGCACAGGCGCGTGCTCTACGGTATGTTCGAAGGCGGCCATACCTCCGACAAGAAGTTCAGCAAGTCCGCTCGTTCGGTCGGTGAAGTGATGGGGAAATACCACCCGCATGGCGACCAGTCGATCTACGACACCATGGTCCGAATGGCGCAGGAATTTTCGCTTCGCTACCCCCTCGTGGACGGCCAGGGAAACTTTGGCTCCATTGACGGCGACCCGCCGGCTGCGATGCGTTACACGGAAAGTCGCCTTGACCGCATTGCAAAACACATGCTGGAGGACATCAACAAGAGCACCGTCGATTTCCAGCCGAATTTCGATGACTCGGAAGAAGAACCCTCGGTCCTCCCTGCACGCCTACCCAATCTGTTGCTCAACGGCAGCGACGGTATTGCTGTTGGAATGGCCACCCGAATCCCTCCGCACAACCTCACTGAAGTCGCAGGTGCCGTCAACCTACACGTCGATACCATCCTCGAAACCGGAGCGGAAGGGAAACCGAACATCGCTATAGAAGAGTACATGCAGCACGTAAAAGGCCCTGATTTCCCAACAGGCGCTTCCATTCACGGCATCGATGGTATCGTCGATATGTACGCAACGGGCAAGGGCCGGTTCCACGTTCGTGCCAAATGTGATGTCTTTGACGACGAGAAGGGGAAACGAATTGTTGTGCATGAGATTCCCTATCAGGTCAAGAAAGCCGACATGCTGGTTCAAATTGCCGACCTCGTGAACAAAGAAGTCGTCATCGGCATCCGGGATATTCGAGACGAGTCCTCCAAAGAAGGGATTCGAGTCGTCATTGAAGTGAAAAACAATGCCGACCCTCATGCCGTTCTCAACCAACTGTTCAAATCAAGTCGGCTCCAAGAATCCTATTCGGCCAACATGATGGGCATCCTGGACGGTCGTCCGGTGTTGCTCAACCTCTCCACCATGATCCACACCTATGTTTCGCACCGAGAATCGGTCGTGGAGCGAAGGGCTGCGTTCGACTTGAAGAAGGCCGAAGCACGTGCGCACATCCTTGAGGGGCTGGTCAAGGCACAAGACCGCATTGATGACGTCGTGGCGGTAGGTAAAGCAAGTGCAAGCCGAGACCAGTTTGAATCCGTTCTCCGAGGCGATGAAACCATGGCGGGCATTTCGCCCTTTGACTTCAGCGAAGCGCAGGCCAAGGCGATCGCCGAGCGTCGCCTCTATCAGCTGAGCCGTTTGGACGTCAACAAGGTCCAAGACGAGCACGAGGAACTGAAACTCGTCATCGCCGACCTCGAGGATATTCTCGGATCACGGCCTCGCCGTTTGACGATTTTGAAAGAAGAACTGGCCGAGGTGGTCGACCGACACGGCGATGAACGCCGTTCCTTCATCGACCATATGCCGCTTTCGATGGACCGGGAGGACCTCATCGAAGAGCGAGCGATTGTCATCACGCTCAGCGAGGACAACTACGTTCGCCACACACCGGTGGAGACCTTCCGGACACAGAACCGTGGCGGTCGTGGCCTCAAAGGCGTCACGACCAAGACCGAAGACACGCCTCAACTCATCACGGCGTGTTTCAGTAAGGACCGCTTGCTCATCTTTACCGACCAGGGTCGTGTTTACGGGCTCAAAGCTTGGGAAACGCCGTTGGGAAGTCGCCAGTCAAGGGGGAGCCACATCCGAAACCTGCTCGAGAGCTTGCGAGAAGACGAAAACATCGTCAGCATTCTCCCTGTTTCTCGTGATTTGCTGGAGGCCCCAGAAGACCACTACCTTCTCTTCGCCACCCGGCTCGGCCTCATCAAGAAAACAGCCCTTTCCGAATATGTTCGCATCAACCGGAACGGAAAATACGCGCTCCGCTTCAAACTCGAAGGCGATTCGTTGGTCAACGTCCGTTCGGCGACCAATGACCACGATATCGTGATGATTTCCACCACGGGCTACGCCTCACGGTTCAATTGCGGTGATATTCGAGCTTCTGGCCGAGTTTCCGGTGGCATTTACGGGATCAAAGTAGCCGATAGAAAAGGCTCCGGTGGGGGCGTTGTCGCCGGCATGGTGGCGATGCTTAGCGCAGATGAGCATATCCTTACCATCTCAAAATACGGTATGGCCAAACGCAGCCGCCTCGGTACCGCCGTGAAGATTCAGGATACGGATGCTCAAGGCCAAGTGAAGGTGGACGAAGACGGCGCTGTGAAGATGGTGACCGACGGCTATCGACGCACCAAACCAGGTGCGAAGGGCGTCCGAACCATGAAACTGGACGAGGAGCACAACGACTCCATCATCAGCGTACGTACCATCCCCGACATCAACGACCACCTCTTCCTGTTGACCAAGTCGGGCATGATGATTCGCATCCGAGTTTCCCAAACCAAGGAGACCAGCGGTAAATCCACTCGTGGCACACGTGTGATGGAACTCCGTGACAAAGTGAAAGGCGGATTTACCGATGAGATCATCTTCTCGTCTAGCGTTCCTGCCTCGCTGTTGGATATCGATGATGAGGATGTGGAGGGCGAAACCGCCCTTGGTGAAGAAGAGTGATGCTTTTCAAGGCGGCACGGGCTTTCTTCAGCCCAAGGTGAGATGAGCGACGCATTCAAACGGGAAGGCAACTTCTCCCGCTTGCTGGGGACCTTCCTCCCAGCGGTGAGATTGATGGACGAGCGCTCTTTGATTTACGATTGGAACACGGTGGAGTACGACTTCAAGCGCAATGCATCCAACCACCCACACGGGGTTTGGTTTGATGACGAAACGCTCAGGGACGGCTTGCAAAGCCCCAGCGCTCGCAATCCTACCATCGAACAGAAAATCGAACTGCTCAGCTACATGGAGCAACTTGGCCTCCAAAAGGTTGACCTCGGTCTGCCGGGAGCCGGGCCATTCCATCGCTCGCACATCGATGCCATGCTCTCGCACATTCGAGAAAACGACTATGCCATTCGCCCTGGGGCGGCTGTTCGAACCTTGATGGGTGATATCGAACCACTGGTGGAGATGCAAGCAAAACACGAAATGGAAATCCAAGCCTCGGCATTCCTCGGCACCAGCCCGATTCGTCAGTACACCGAAGGTTGGACGATGGAGAAATTGATGACCACCATGGAAAAAGCCGTTTCGTATGCGGTGGAGAACGATGTTCCCGTTATGTTTGTCACCGAAGACACCACCCGTTCCAACCCTGAAGATGTGAAGATGATCTATCAACGAGCCATGGAACTTGGCGTCCGCCGGCTTTGTGTTTGCGACACCTGTGGTCACGTGACGCCCAACGGTGTGAAGAAACTCCTCGCCTTCATCGACGAAGAAGTCATCAAGGATTCAGGTTTCCAGCGCCGAGAGATTGAGGTCAACTGGCACGGCCATCAGGACCGTGGTTTGGGTGTGGCCAACAACATCGCCGCTGTTGAAGCAGGTGCTGACGTCATTCACGGCACCGCTTTGGGCGTCGGCGAGCGAGCAGGGAACGCACCGCTCGACCAAACGCTCGTGAACCTCAAACTCATGGGTGTCATTGACAACGACCTCACGCTGCTCGACACCTACATGCAAAAAGCGAACGAATACATCGAAGTTCCCCTTCCCCGAAACTACCCGGTCTTTGGAGAAGACGCTTTCGAAACGGGGACAGGCGTGCACGCCTCAGCCGTCATCAAAGCCATGCGAAAAGGCGACGATTGGCTTGCAGACCGTGTTTATTCGGGCGTTCCTGCCGGAGATTTCGGATTGAAGCAAGTGATTCGTATCGGCCACATGTCCGGCCGTTCCAACATCATTTGGTGGTTGGAGCAACAGGGCATTGAGGCCGAAGACGACCTCGTCGCCCATCTCTTTGAGGTGGCCAAGAGCCAAAAGCGAAACATGCTCGATGAGGAAATTCATGCCGCTGTGGCCTCGTTCAGCGCTTCTTGATCAGGCTGCTTCTTCCTCGAAATCCTTTTCCTCGCTCTGGGATTTCGAACTGACCCATTCCGAGTCGACGGTGCCGCCGCTCCATTCGCCATCAAGGGAGACTTCAGAGACTTCGTGTTCTTCTCGCCAAACCCGCTCCTCAAGGCTGCCGTTCACGATGAAGTGGCCTTTTTCGTCGATTTGCTCCTCCAGCAATCGGAAGTGTTTGGAGATCGGTAAGAAATGACCCACCGGCATGCCGGCTGCGGTGAAGGGATTGGTGGCTGCACCGATGATCAGCCCGTCTTCCGGAGCGACGATGTCGACGGTCATGCCCGGCGTCGCCGGATCGGAGATGGTCGCGACCACCTCGCCTTCTCGCATGATGCTCCCCGCTCGGACAAACATATCGAGCAGACCGCCTTCACCTGCACGCAGCCAGGTTGAACCGCTGGCCATGATACGAAATCTCGGCCGCTGTGGGTTGCCGGGAACCATGCGCATGGAACGCAGGACGTTCATCACACCGTGAACGGCCACCTTCACCGATTGGTCCCCAAGTGTATCGGCGCTTCCCCCTTCGTAGGTGATGACAGGGATGTCGGCTCTGTTCGCCGTTCTCCTCAATGTACCCTTTGGCGGTATGGAGTCGAGGAGGATTTCGATGCCGAAGGATTTCGCAAGTAAGAACGAACTTGTATGGGTCATGTCGACGCGAACCTGGGGCATGTTTCGTCGCCCTTTTGCGGCGCTGTGCAAGTCGATGATGGCGTCACTTCCCTCGACCAGATGGGTCCAGACCTGATTGGCGACACGCCGGGTGGTGGACCCGCCTGGATTCCCCGGAAATTGTCGGTTGAGGTCCCGTCCATCCGGAAAATACCTCGATTTCATGCGATAGCCGGGGAGGTTCACGACGGGAACAATCCGCAACGTCCCCGCCAAGCTCGTTGGGTCAAGCGGTTTGCCTTCGTCGGTAAACGCATTGCTCAGCAAATGCGTGCAGGCAGAGGGTCCGGTCAACTCGTCCCCGTGGATGCCACCGATGACGGTGATGCACGGCCCTGGCCGAGCACCGTGGATGATGGTGACCGGAATCGGCCACTCGTCCCCGAGACTGACGTTCAAGAGCGGGAGGTGAACGGTTCGTAGGGTGCCGGGTTTGATCCGTTTCCGATTAAAGCGGATGTCGCCCCAATGAGAGACGCGGTCCCACTCTGGACGATCTTCGGTTTTGTGGGCTTCCATGGCCTCTTCAATCGCCATTCTACGGCGTTTTGGAAGTTCGTGAGCAACCCGAACCTTGCGAACCGTTTTCTTCCTCTTCCCGGCCATGTTCTTTCCACGTGGGTGACCAACATCAACACTCCGCAGGAGAGATGAGGGAAGAATCATCAATCTGTCCCCCCACCGAAGGGTATGGAAGAAGGCGTTCAGCGCATGTATGCCCCCTCGTCGATTTGTTTTGGCTGTGGGCCAGCGAACGAAAAAGGCCTGCGCATCAATTCCTACCGCATTGACGGTGGCCTGCGTATGGAATACACGCCAGAAGACCACCACCAAGCCTTCCCCGGGATGGTGAACGGTGGCATTATCGGTACCCTGCTCGATTGTCATGGAAACTGGACGGCAGCCGTTGCGCTCATGGACGCGCAGGGCTTGAGCGAACCACCCTGCACGGTTACCGCAAAGTACGACGTTCAACTTCGTCGCCCGACCCCACTTGGCGCCACGCTTACCGTCATCAGCCAGAGCACTGAGGTGCTTGAGGACAGGGTCTCGGTCAGCCTCACGCTTGAGGCTGAAGGGAAAGTGTGCGCCACCGGCAGTGGCCTCTTTGTCGCCGTCAAAGAGGGCCACCCTGCCTACCATCGCTGGTCGTGAGGGATGGCGTTGGTGAAGCCCAGCAGCCAACAAGTTGCGTTGCTCAGCGACCTTCGCAAGGAGGTTCTCGAAACAATGCAAGCCTTGCCGTTCCTCGAATCGGTCGACCTTTCATCACTGGCCGATGTGCCGCTGGGGGTGCTCCGCTCAAACGCTACACAGCGTCATGGCGTGACGCGTTGGAATCGCATGCCGAGCGGAAGCCTGTCGGTTGACGTCGTCGACCTTCACCCTGCTTTGCTCGATGCAGCATGGCACGATTACGCAGCGTTTGTCCTCTTCCACGAGTTTCTCCATGTCTTAGGCCACCGTGCGCACGATGCATCGTTTCGAGCCATGGAGGCCCATTGGCCTGATGCCATCGGAGCCGTACGAGGGAAGGCGTTTACGCACGAACAGCGTCTGATGAGGGCCAAGTGGCATTGGGTTTGCAAGACCTGCGACCTTCGATTCCCTCGTCAGCGGCGAGGTGGAGGTCGCTACCTTTGCCGCTCCTGTCGAACGGTGCTTGAGGATGTGCCCGCACAGGACATTGAATGAAATACTCCATCATGTTGGTTGGATTTGATGATGAACGGCTCGCGGTCCAAGGGCAGGTCGTTGGTTCTGCTCGCTTCCTTTCTCGCCTTGCTGCTTCATCCCGCTGTGCCCGTCTCAGCCGACCTCACCGAAGCGAACGGCGATATGTTTCTGTCTTGCCGGGCCGATAACGACTGTGTCCTCACACCGACGCCAATCGGTGAGGAAGAAGTTTCAGGGCAGACCTTTGCCAATGTGGTTCAACCCGAGGTGTTGACCTTTGAATTTGAGATGGATCCTGCTCAGAATCACATCGCCCTGCTCCCAGAGACCATGAAATCCTTCCAACTGGACTTCAAACACCAAACCGAAGCAGGCAGCCTGTTTCGACCGGCGGTCGAGGTGCGTCTGGTGCTTGGCCAAAACGTCAACGAATGGTCCTTCGAGGCCAGCAGCCTTCCTGAACTCGCCGCCTCAAACTACGAGCTCGAAGACGAGCCCCTGAATCTCAACGAAGGCCGTGTGTTGTGGGAGGATGACCCGGTTCGTCTCTTCTTCTCCGTCACGCTCGACCGACCCGGGACCTGGTCGCTTAACATGCGGGGCGCTTCCTTCCTCAAACTCGATGTTCCGTGGTCCATCGATGCAGCACGTGCTGACTTGGATGAACCCTCTTCTGCCGCCCAACCCGTGGAGACGGTTTTCGAAGACATTCACCGTGGCGCTTTGGTCGGTGCTGACCATGATTGTTGGGCCTTTGAGGTTGAAACTCATGAAGTCCTTCGCCTCCTGGTAGAGTGGGATTTGGTTCCCATTGAGATTGAACAACCGCACCCTGTACCGGACCTCATCACCGCAGCAGGGCGTCTTTCTCCCTCTCCAGACGTTGTGGTCGACGACGACGGTGAATCGCTGAAAATAACCTACCGTTGGCGAGCCCTTCCCACCGGTGATTACACCCTCTGTATGCACGGCTCCCCCGACAAGATTCAGTCCTACTCCTGGACAGGTGTCTTCGGTTACGAGGGGCTCGGACCCACCGACCCAAGCGGTTTTGCTTCTGCAAGTTTCTACCCACAAGGCGCCGCCTTTGTTGGTGATATGGACCGCTACGAAAAACTGGACGACCACGGCGTCGGTATGCTCATTGTCTCCGTCATGATGCTGCTGTTGTTTTTGGTCGTCGCCATGCGCCCAACGACCGCCTACTTTGTTCGCTATGGTCTCTTCGTGCCCGGTGTGTTGATGTTGTTGGTCGGAGGGATACTGCATCCGATGTGGGCGATCGCCGATGAGGTGCAACACCAAGATGAAATCACACTCGAGACCCTGGTGGAGATGCGACTTCAGCAACTTTGGGATGTCTCGGCCGAAGGTGTTCCAGAGCAGACCCTCTACACCCACACAGGAGCGACGTGGGGCATGTTGGAAGGCGAGCGTTTGAAGATGAAGTTGGACATTGAGAAAGCCATCCCCCTCGATGACGGACGATGGCAACTGGTGGTGCCCGAATTGGAATCGCTGCGCCTCGATAAGGCGATTTTTGGCCAAGTCGCCAAAGGCCAAACCCAACAAACGCAAGAGGGTATGCTGGAGAGCCAAACCGTGCGCTTCATTCTGCTTGCAGGACGTTCACTTCTGCTCGATTTACTCATGCTTGAGGCCATGTTGGTGGTCGATGAACAACCGGCCTCGTCGGTCATTCACCTCAACACGGAAATGGTCTCTGCTCCTGCAACCGGGTCTTTTGCCGCCCCTGCTTGGGCCACGCGTCCAGCGAACATCGATGCCGATGATTGGGTTCGCCTCCAGGCCTCACTCTTCCCGGAACGCATCTCCATTTCGCTGTGTGACTGCGATTTGGATCTGCTCGATGTGCTGTTCATCCCTTCCGATGGCTTTGACGCCGGCGACATTCCTGCATCGTCTTGGGGCCTAGAGAGCGCCTCAGGCCTCTTGCCCTACGGTGGGACGCTCATGTTGGGCGGTCTCGCTCTTGGTCTGGTCGCCACCTGGATGGAAGTTCAACGCAAGTCAAAAGCGCAGCAGATGGCCCAAGGATACGGGACGAACAGCAGAACGGTATGGGACTGATCAAGCCTTGTCCAATTCTTTGTTGACAGCTTCCGCCGTTTCTTCTTCGGTCATCTTTGCAGCCTTGGCGGCCCTTTCGATGGATTTTGCTTCTTCATCGGTGATTTTACCGTCAGCAGCGGCGGATTTGATGGCGGCCTTCACGTTGAGGTCGGCTGCCTCCTCATCGCTGATACCAAGAGCTTCTTGGAACGATTTCAACTCCTTCAATTCCGCTTCGGTGATGACGCCGTCTTCCCAAGCCGATTCGTAAGCATGAACGAGGAATTCTCTGTACGCCTCTTGGTTGAGGAGGACGTCGCGAATCAAACCGGTGTCGACGCCTTGGTCGTTGTTGACCATGTCCAGTACGGCGATGGAGCGGCGAACTTCCTTTACACCCATGTCCTTGAGGCCGTGCCCAGCCCACACTGCCCCTGCTGCGACAACGGCCGCTGCGAACCAGCGCATGATGTCGGGGTCGACGAGGTTGCCTGGCTCGACCAGATGAAAAATGCCGAGCACAACCATGGCTGCACCACACATCACCTCAACCCAGTCGTTGAGGTCAGGCTCGTCATCAAAGACCGAAAGTCGTTCTTCGACCATGGCATCTCGCTCGTCGCTCATGACCCGACCATTCACCGGTGGAACTTGTAGGTGTCGGCAACCAAACGAGGGCGTTGTCCTTTTGAACCGCTGCCCAATATGAAGCGGTATGGAGGTGGACAATCGGGCCGTTTCAAGCCTTGACCTTCCAACTCCGTTCCTCACGTTTCTCAACGATGAATGGGGCATTGAGCGCCTCCACCCTCCACAAGCCGAGGCGATACCGAGCATTTTGAGTGGACGGAACACCTTGGTGGCGATACCGACAGCGTCGGGGAAATCCTTGCTGGCTTACATGGGAATGTTGAAACGACTCTCGGAAGGCCACGACCGCTCAAAAGCCGTCTACATCGTCCCCCTCAAGGCGTTGGCGATGGAGAAATACGAGGACCTGAAAGCGATTGCTTCGGCCTGCGGGCTCTCGGTTGGTCTCGGCATTGGTGACGCAACGGCCGAGGCGAAAAACATCGATGAGTGCAACATTCTCGTGTGCACGTCCGAGAAATTGGATTCATTGTTGCGTCATCGTGCCGAACTTGTTTCAGATCTCTGTTGTGTCGTGGCGGATGAATTCCATCTGATGAACGATGCTACCCGCGGCCCGACGCTCGAGATCAACCTCACGAGACTTCGGCACATCAAACCGGATGCGCAAATCATCGCCTTGTCGGCAACGGTTGGAAACTCCCCCAAATTGGCGCAGTGGCTTGATGCTGAATTGATTCAGTCGGATTGGCGACCCGTGGCGTTGGAGTATGCCACCTTCCATGACTTTCATGTCGAGCCAAGAAAAATACAATCCCCCAGTGAAGACGGCAAAACCGAACCTCTCAGCCCACCGCGCGACCTTGAGGGCCTGAAGAGCCATCCTGTGTGGAGCGTGGTCAGCGATGGGTTGGACCAAGAGGCGCAGGTGTTGTTGTTCGTTGGTACTCGGCGGAGTGCTCAATCCGAGGCGAAAAATTTGGCAAAGCGGGTGCGAAAACGCCTTGTCAAGGAGAATCCGGAGCGGCTGGATAAACTCAAGGCACTGGCAGAGAAGTTAACCGGGCGGAGCCAATCCAACCTTGCCGAACAATTGTCTTCGTGTCTTTCTTCGGGCGTGGGGTTCCACCACGCAGGGTTGACCAACGCTCAACGAAAGGACGTCGAATCTGCGTTCAAATCGGGTTTACTGGTCGCCCTCACCGCCACGCCAACACTTGCTGCTGGTGTGAACCTCCCTGCTCGCCGCGTGCTGGTCAGGGACTTGAAACGCTGGGGCGACGGCATGAGCCGTCCCCTGCCGGTTATGGAGGTGCGACAAATGCTCGGGCGGGCCGGTCGACCGAAATACGACACCAAAGGGGAGGCATGGGTTTACTGCAAAGGCACCGATGGATGGGAGGTTGCTGATGCTGTCGCCGACCGGTATTTCTTCGGCCCCATCGAAGACATTTCCTCAAAGTTGGCCTCGGAGCCGGCCCTGCGCATGCACCTTTTGGCCAGCATCGCCACCGGCGGGCTGGTTCACAAGGGCACGATTGACCATTTCTTCTCCTCCACATTTCTCGGTGCCTCCCTGCCGCCATCTCAGTTGCGAGAACGCTTGACCACGATGTTGGACTGGCTGGTTGAGGAGCGCTTCGTCAGGAAATGCGGTTTGGATGAACACTACGCTTCGCATTGGGCGGACCGCGCCGTCGACGATGACGAAGCATGGGATGACACCGTTCCCGTCTGGGCCTCCAGCGCTCGAACCACCGACGGCGTATCGTGGACACCAAGCGGTCTCCAGCCGACCCCCTCCAAGCGCCCATCAAGCGCCCACGGCGCACCCTCCATCGGGTTCTCCAAAGCCACCTCCCTCGCCTCCACGGGCGGTTGGGCCCAACCCGCTGCAGAAGACGGGCCAAACATGCGCTACGAAGCAACCCCGATGGGTGAACGGGTCACACAACTCTACCTCGACCCCCTTTCGGCGTCTATTCTGCGCCGTGGACTCCGTCGGGCTGTACGCCGGGCAGTGCGAAAAGATGCGCCGCTCACGGACTTCGGATTGTTGCACTTGGCCGTGGCCACGCCCGATTTCGTCTCCCTCTGGGCCAAGTCTGCCGACATGGAGGTCAATTCACCCACATGGCTCAAGGCGAATGCGACCGAGGATGAACTGCTCATTGAACCGGGTTATGCCGAGGCCCTGTTGAGCAACATCAAGTCTGCATGGATGGTCGAAGAGTGGATGGAAGAGACGACCTTGCGCCAACTTGAGGACACCCTCAACGTCTCTCCGGGCGATGTGCATCACCGTGTGGACCTCATGGGATGGTTGTTGGCGGGCGCGCAACATGTCCTCCTGACCGACGACGTCTTTGCTGAGGAACACCTCCCTGTCGTCGCTTCCTTGGTTCAACAATTAAGCACCCTTCAACAGCGAGTTCGCCACGGCTGTAAAGCCGACTTGCTTCAACTTGTGAACATCCGACACGTGGGTCGTCAGCGAGCTCGCGAACTGGCGGCGTTGGGGATGCGAGAACCAAACGATGTCCTCAACATGTCGAGAAAGAACCGTGATGCTCTGCTGTCAAAACGAGGGTGGGGGCCGGTTTTGCTCGACAAGATTCACGTTGAGATCACGCGCGTACTCAAGCGGACTCCAGCCAAGAAAGCAAGCCCGGCTCCACGAGACGATGACGCACCGTTGGCGGGCGAGCGCGGTGAGGATGATTGAAATCCAAGGTCGTTCTGGGATGATTTGATGGGTTTTCCTGCCTTTCCCTGCCGAGGCGTTCGTGTCGAAAACGGCTCCCCGCAATCCAATATCGATGCCTTTCTCAAGCAACGCCCCTCTCACCGCTGGGTGTTGTTGGGCGGCCATGCGGTCATGGGCGACGAGCAACTTTGGACCGCTTGGATACAGGCCACGAGGAATGCGCTCAGGGGGCGAATGGTCGCTCGGAGCATTGATGCAGAATTCCTGAGATACGTCGCAGGTACGCACCACATCTCGGAGGCGTTCAGCCGTGCCGGTTTGCAAGAGGGTCAACCCACAGCATGGGTCGTGTACCTGCCTGAGGCGGATGGCGTAGAAAACGACCTGGGTCATCAGCAACCCAAGGCTTTGGCTTTCAATGATTTTGAAACCTCATTGATGCGCCTTTTGAACGGCTTGGGTTGGTCTGAAGAAAACATCGCAGCAAACTTTTCTATAGAGGGGGCGGAACGCCTCGGCATCGATGCAGCAGGGTGGTCTGAGAAGCGTGCACCTGAAGCCGTTGTCGCTCATATTTTGATGGCGGACGACCAGAGTTCGTCTCACCGCTGATGGGAGGGTTGAAAGGCTCTCGCCGCTTGGTTTGGTCATGGTGATGGCTTCAAAGCAAAACGAGGGGCATTGGCCGAGTGCAGGTCGCTATTTGGACCAAGAAAAGGTGCGAAAGGCTCTGGATTCTGCGCAGACTCACGGCGCAACCTACGCTGAAGTACGCGTCGTCGCGTTGACCGAGTCATCGGTTGCCATGCGGGACGGTGCCTTGGAGCGAGCCATCCCCGGCCAGGAACTCGGTATGACGCTTCGCGTGCTTGCCGATGGGGCCTGGGGCGTGCACTCAACAACCGACTTGGCCTCTCTTCCCGACCAAATCGAATCCACCACTCGACTGGCGAAGGCCGTGGCCAAACGCCGATCTCCCAAGGAACAACCCATCGGACTGGCGGAGGTTCCCATCCTTGAGGACGAAACACACTGGCGTTCAACCTTGGACGTGAGGGAGACCGACCTCGACCAAAAAATCGCATTAATGAACGAGATGTATCACGGTGCAAGTGGACATGACGATATCGTTTCGGTACGAACAGGGTGGAGCGATGAGCACATCCATACCGAGTTGATGACCACCGAAGGTATGGACCGTGTTTGGTCGTTCCAGCGCTCGCTCGTGAATGCGATGGTGACGGCTCGAAGGGACGGTGAAGTCGTCTCTTATCGCACTCGACACGGTGGTCAGGGTGGACTTGAAATCATTCAGGCGGCCGATTTGGTTGGACTCGGCGAAGAGGCGCAACGGGCAGCGTTGCGTTTGCTCAAAGCCGAGCGAGCCCCTTCGGGCAAACTCCCTCTCATTGCAGACAAAGACCTGACCGGCGTGTACATTCACGAGGCGCTCGGTCATCCATGCGAGGCCGATTTGGTCGCAGCAGGCGACTCATGCCTTGATGGAAAACTCGGTGAGAAAATCGGAAATGAGATCGTGACCGTGGTTGACGACCCCACCATGATGGGGGGCTATGGCGCCTATCCCGTTGATGACGAAGGCGTGAACACGCGAGAAAAGGTTCTCATCAAGAACGGTGTTTTGACCGAGTACCTCAATCATCGAGAAACAGCACATCATTTTGGCGTTCAACCCAACGGGGGAGCACGAGCCCAAGACGGCCTTCATCATCCGTTGGTTCGCATGAGCAACACCATGATTCAGGGCGGTACGCACGCAGACTTGGACGAGTTGATGGAAGACATTCAGTACGGTGTCTATGCTTGCGGCACCCGAGGTGGACAGGTCGACACCGGGCGTGGTTCGTTCCAATTTGCTGCCCAAGAAGCCTGGCTCATCGAACATGGAGAACTTACACGCCCGCTCAAAGACGTGAGTGTCAGTGGACTTACGCTTGAAATTCTGAAGAACGTCGACGGTTTGACCCGAGATGCCTCGCTTGCATCACCCGGATTTTGTGGAAAGGGACAAACCGTACCTGTCGGTGATGGCGGTCCTGTTATGCGAATTCGTGAAGCGTTGGTGGGTTGAGATGCTTCCTGACGGTGCAGAAGACCGGCTTCTTGCCAACGCAAAGGTGATTGCAGCGGCTTGCGAAAAGAGCGGCGTGGAACAGTGGGACCTCATCGGGTTCCAATCCTACGGCCACCAGCTTGACATTGAAGCGGGAAAAATCACCATGGCCGCTGGCGGTGGCGAAGGGGGTTTTGGCGTTCGCGTTGTTGACGGTGGTCGGTTTGGTTTCGCCCACTTGGTCGATGTATCTGGAGCAGAGCGCGCAGTGGAACAAGCGGTTGCTATTGCGAAAAAATCACCCTCGATCGAAGGTTTCGTCCTTCCGAGCGAACAGCCAGCAAAGGACGTTGGGGGGCGAATGGACGCCTCCATACTCGACTTGAGCCCCGAAGATTTGCTTGAACAGGCAGATGGCGTTCTTTCCCATGTCAAATCGCTCGATGACCGTGCGACCGTCACGGGAGGCGGCGTGGGCGTCTCCGCCACGGCAGGATGCCTCATGACCAGCGAGGGAATTCTCTCTTCCGGCATGACCACTTCCCACGGCATTGGCTTGCAGGTGGCGCTGGATGTTGATGGTGAACTCACGAGTTCCTATCAGGGTCAATCGAGCAGACAACAACTCCCAGAACTTCCCGATTGTATCGGGCGAGCGGTCCACTGGGCTCAAGTAACTCAAAACCCACTTGCAGTTGAAAGCCAAGCTGTGGAGACGCCAGTGTTGTTGACCAGTGAAGGATTTTCGCCGTTGTTTTCCATGGTCGTCCCCCCTGCCATGTCCGGGGAGAAGATGGTTCGGAAGGAATCGTTCTGGGCCGAGCGGCTCGGTCAACGGGTCATCAATCCGGCCTTGACGCTCGTCGATGACGGCCTGCTGGATGGTGGCATGTCGTCGGGCTCACGAGACGCTGAGGGTGTGCCACGTCGTCGGCAAACCTTGGTTGAAAACGGGCGCCTGACCAACATGCTCTGGTCCACTCGTGATGCAGCGCAGCAGGTCGCCGAAGGACGAACAGAGGCTGCGGCATCAACGGGTTCGGCCAACACAGGTGGCCATCAATCGCCTCCTTCGACCGGATGCACGGAATTGTTCCTGACCAGTTCTGAAGCGGGTCGGTCGTGGGAGCAGTTGCTTGAGCAGATGGGCGATGGCTATGTTGTCAACAGCGTCATGGGTGCGCACACAGCCAATCCCACAAGCGGTGATTTTTCGGTTACGACCAGCGCCATTCTCAAGGTTGAGAACGGCGAAGTGGTGGGTTCTTTGAAGCAGGCAGGGCTGTCGGGCAATTTGGCCAAAGCCCTGAACGGTACGGTTGTGCTGGGCAAGGACGTTCGTCGCCAAGGCTCCTATTCGTCCGGTAGCATGCATCTTCCCGATGTCCTGTTGATGGACGGGTTGCGAATCAACCCCGCATGAAGGTCAAGAATCTGCACGGGATTCTTTATGTCCTGTCGTCATTGGTAAGATGTCCCATGGAGGTCAAGGGAGTGTCCAATCTTAACCAACCCGCACGAAAGCCCGCCGCCTGTTCTCCGCACAGGCCCCGAACAACAACGCCTGTCGGAGGACGATATCATGTCTGAAGGCAAATATGCCGACTATGTCGAGGCCGTTCAGAAAGAATGCCCTGATGCCGATGCTGAGGAGATTGCAGAAGCCTTCGCGAAGTACGAACAAGAGTTCTACATCCCACCACAAGACGCCATGCGCTCTGTCCTACGCCGTTTCCAAAGCGGCACCACGCCCGCGCCGAGCGGAGGCGCAGGTCAAACCCGAGCGACCAAGAAAGTCGCCAGTCTCTCGGAGCTTTCGGGAAGCGACCGTGATGTTGAGATCGAGGTGGCCATCGTCACTCACAACATTCGAGACCAGATGATTCGAGGCGAAGAGAAACAAATCGCCTTCGGTATGCTCGAAGACAATCCCTGGGAAGAAAACGGCCAGCGCACCCGTTGGGACTACAAAGACTGGGGGCCCCATGCCAATCTGACATCGGGGAGCATCGTTCGCATCGAAGGTGCGAGCGTGAATGAGTACAACGGAAAAATGTCGCTGAACATCAATCAATCCACGCGCATCGTCGTCCTGAAGGAAGGCGTTGCAACGCAGGTGTCCTCCAACGACCCGGTTGATATCGGCGCCATTCCCAATGAAGGCTACATCTGCGTGGTTGGCCGAGTGCTGGCATCTCGTCCAGACCAAATTCACAGGAAGGACGGCTCTGGTTCCATTGACGTCGTTCGCGGGCGGATCGCCGATGATACCGGAACGATCGGTTTCCTCTCCTGGGAACCCTTTGATCACGAAGTGGGCACGTTGCTGAAAATCGACGGCGCCCAAGTACGGAGTTTCCGCGATACGCCTGAACTGAACTTCGGTCGAACGACACGGATTGAGGTGTTTCACGATACCAATTTTGCCGACCTCGAGACCTTGGCCCAACGTACGAAGACCACCATTTCTGGCTTGCGAGACGGGTCTCGCGATGTTGATGCCGTGGTGCAAATCACAGAAATTATGAAGCGAACGTTTGAACGTGACGGTGAGGAGAAATTTCTCTGGTCGGGTCAAATAGCGGACCCGACAGGCCGATGCCGAATCAGCATCTGGGATACGCTTCCCTTCGAGGAAAGTGATTTACCCGTGACGATGGAAATCAAAGGCGCACGGGTGCGAGCTTGGCAAGGCATCCCCGATATCACCGTGGACAAGGCAGACCAAATCACGCTGCTCGATTCACCCCCTTGGGATGAAAACATGGACCTCACCAATCACGCTGTTGAGGTCCCATTGACCGAAGTCGTGGCAGGGCCCAGTCGTGTTGGCATGAAAACCGGCGGCATGCTTGTGAGTGTGCGAGAGGACTCTGGTTTCATTCTTCGATGCACTGAATGCCGGCGTGTCCTTCGAGACGGTGCGTGTTTTGACCACGGTGCCAACGAAGGGAACGAGGACATTCGCCTGCGAACCGTGATGGACGAAGACGGCGTAACCGCTGCTGTTCTGGTGAACAAGGACGCCACACTCGCCGCCCTCGCAATGAGTCAGGACGACATGAAAGCCAAAGTTGAGGAACTTGGCGATGTTGGCTTCGTACAATTTGTCCGAGAACGATTGCTCGGACGACAGGTCAGCGTTACCGGTCGCAGCATCGTTGACGACCAAGGCGCTATGGTGCTGGCGGACGGCTTTGAAATCCAGGAACACGATGCGCAAATGCGTGCCTCTGAATTGCGAATGCAGTGGGGGTGGGCCTGATGGAGCGAGCACGAATCTCACGCCAGCCGGCTCATCTCTTACTCGCCTCTGAGTTTGGAAGCGCCACCCTCAACGAGAAGGGCTCGGGTGAATACGACCCGTCCTTTGTGATCACGAAACTCGGGGCAAAGGTCAACCGCATCGTCGCCGCTGGCCTCCTTGAGCGATTGGAATTGCGCGAAACCAGCAACGGGTCCTCACTCTACCAGGGGCAACTCCGAGACCCGACCGGTCTTCATTATTTTTCGATTGGCGAATACAACTCTGAGATGATGCAGGAACTGGCCCATCAGTGGACAGACCGCCTCAACGATGGCGAGCCTCTTCTCGTGATGATGACCTCGAAAACACGATGGTATCAAACCGATGAGGGAGCCGTCTACACGTCGTTGCGGCCTGAAGAAGCCTGTGTGGTCAGCCGAGAGGTCTACGCCAATTGGCTGCTCGATGCCTGTGAAGCCACGATGACCCGCATGAGCCAGTTTACGGCTTCTCTCGAGGTTGAACCCACCCTCGACGCCTACGGAAAAGCCGACCTCCCGGTCAGTTTGCTCTCCGCTCGAAACCACTACGGTGAAATCGATCTCGAACCCTTCAAACTCAACCTGATGCAGGCGCTCGACATCGCCGAGGGCCGTATTGAGGCAGCAACGACAGCACCGCCCGTGATGTCCCTGCCGGAGGGTTCCGAGGATGACCAAGCGAGCGGTCAAGATGTCCAGGCGTTCCTCCTCCAAGCCATCGGGCATTTGGACCAAGGAGAGGGGGTAACCTTTGACACGCTCCTCAAAAATGCTGTTGCACGTGGCTTCGTCCGAGAGGTGGCCGAGGCAAAACTCGAGGAGATGCTCGATGGTGGCACGCTAGACGAGCCTCGGTTTGGTTGGTTCCGACTTGCTACAAATGAATAATCCTCATCCAACACATTCAAGTTCTTCTCACGCTGTGGGGTGAACAGGGGTCAAACATGGCTGGAATGGATTTCTTTATTCGCCCGGCGACAGGAACATCAAGCTCTGACTGGGTTCGAATTGCAAATGCCGACATCAAAGTTCGTATGACGCGTCGTCTCACCCGTACGGTTATTCGTGGACAAGAAGGCGATGACTTGCATGACGAAGGCTCAGAATCGACATTGTACACCGTGCGTGGAGAATTGAGCATCGACGAATACAAGCGAATCGTGGCCATGTTCCGCACGGGACAGCCCTACATCCACGACCCCTTTGAAGAACGAGATGTGAAGGTGATTTTCGCGGTGATGGAATACGACAGCGCCAACGAAGGATTCCATTTTGAGTTGCTCGAAGACGTGATTTGAAGGGGTGCATGGCGTGCGTGAACTCGAGGAAAAGAGAGAACTCCTCTATGTGATTCGCACCATGGATGTGCTGATGTCATCGGGTGTTGGGCTGGAAGCCGCCCTCCACACCATCGGACGCGGCGGCTACGGTATCATCTCAGACGACTTTTCCTCGATGATGAAACGGTTGCGCAAAGGCACCGGCGGCGGTCTTGACAAAGAGCTGAAGAGCATGATGAAGACCGCCCAATCCGCAGGCTACAAGCGCCTTCTCAACACCCTCTACACCAACGTCACCCAAAACACCGACCTCGTTGAAACCCTCAAAAAACAGGGCGCAAGGATGGAAGAAGACAGGTCCGAAGAAGTGGAAAAATACATCGAAGACCTTGGCGGCGTGCCCGAGACGCTCCTTTCTATAGGGATGATTGGCCCCATTATCCTCGCTATTGTGGGTTTGGTCCCTCAACTGATGTCCGGTGACCTCGGCGCCTTCATGTCGCTCCCGGATTCATCGGTCATCAACAGCGTGGTGAACATGGGCTTGCTCCTCACCCTTGTTGGCATGGCGCTCATCGGTCTTAAGGCGCACACGAAAGACCCTGGATTGTGAGGTGTTCTGATGATCTTTGGATTCCTGGAGTCGTTCAACGAGTCGCCCCTTCTCCTCTTTTTGGCCGTTATCGCCATCGCCGGTGTCGGAGGTGGCATCCCGCCCATGTTGGAACGTCGCCGCCGCCGTGCGATTGAAAACGCCCTTCCGACCTTCCTTGAGGCCCTGTCCGATTCGGTCGGGGCAGGACGAGGTCTCCAGGAGGCGATGATGGAACAGTCGGAATCCAACGATGGTTTGCTTGCAACCCTGCTTGCTGAAACCCTGAAAGAAGCCCATGCGTCCTCCTTTGAGGCAAGCCTTTCTGCGTTCGCAGCCAAGACCCGCTCCAGCCAAGTTCAGCGCGTCATGATGTTGATTGAAACGGCGATTCAACAGGATTCGAGCCTTCGCGACATCTTGAGCGACCTCAGTCGAGATTACGAGCGTTTGAACGACTTGATGAATCAGCGAGAAAGCGAACTTTCTGGACGAGGCATGCTCATCGTCATCTTTGTGAGCGTCGGCTTACCTGTTCTTATCGCCTTTATCGTCGGTCTGTTCGCTCCTGCCAGCAAAGGCTTCCAAATCACCGGTTTCAACCAAACCTTCAGTCTCTTTTTCGCTGCAGCGTCCGCCGTTGGCGTGGGTGTATCCGGGCGAATGATGGGTCGTCTCAAAGACACCTTGTGGTGGCTTCCCTTGTGGATGACCATTTCCATGGGGTTGTACTTGGGCGCCGTGAAAGCCGTTGGAGGTTGAAGACATGTCAGAACAAATCTTGGAACAATACGGACGAGTAACCATCTACACAGAAGCCAATCACCCCTCTCCCATCTATCACGTCGATGGCGACATTCAAGCGAACCCTTACGGCGACCTTGCTGCCTTATTTGAGGACGATTCGCTTGAAGAAGTGATGTACAATGGAGGCACGCAATGTGTCAAAGTTGCTCACCGCAATCACGGCATGTGCAGAACCAACATCTGGATTGACGATGAATCGGGACTTCAGATTGCGAAGAACATCGCTTCCTTCACCAACGTTCCACTGGGTGATGGCCCGGGCCTTGTTCCCATTTTCGACGGCCGCCTGCCAGACGGTTCTCGTGTCAACGGGACCATTCCTCCGGTCTCTCCAGACGGGCCAACGCTGACCATTCGTAAATTCAAGGAAGACCCGCTCACGATAATTGACCTCGTGAACTTTGGCACGGTGAATTCACGCCTGGCCGCCATGATGTGGGTTTGGATTGAGGGTCTTGACAGCCGTCCAGCAAACTTTGTCATCGCTGGCGGCACGGGTTCTGGTAAAACCACCACCTTGAATTGCCTTGGAATGTACATTCCATGGTCGCGTCGTTTGTTGACGGTTGAAGACACCGCAGAATTGCAGGTGTACCATGACCATTGGCTCCGAATGGAAACACGAAGAGAGCGCCCGGACGGCACGCCAGAAGTTGACATGAACGACTGCCTGAAATCCAGCCTTCGTATGCGACCCGACCGCATCATCGTCGGTGAAGTCCGTGGGCCTGAGTGCGCTACACTGCTCACTGCCATGAACACCGGCCACGACGGTTCCTTTGGTTCCCTGCACGCCAACACCGCCCAAGAAACGGTGACTCGGATGATCAACCCACCGATGAGCGTACCGCCCATCATGTTGAGTGGACTCGACCTCATCATCATCCAAGCCCGCCTTCACGTCAACGGAAAGACCGCACGCAAAATCACCGAAGTGGCAGAGATAGCGGGCATGGAAGGCGATAAACCCCGTCTGAATGCGATTTGGAAGTACAATGCCGCAACCGACCAAATCGAGGAGACGGGCATTCCCTCAAAACTTCGTGAAACCATTTGCAACGCTGCCGGCGTTACGCCGGATGTCTTTGAACGACATGTGTCTCAGCGACAAGCCATCATTGAAGATTTGTGCCAGCGTGGAATCTCCGACATCCAAACGGTGACCTCGGTGGTTCAGAATTTCTACGCCCAACAGCACTGAATCATCCGTTGAGCCTGTTGAGAAGATCGTCAACACGGTCAATTTTTCCACGGATTCGTGCGAGGTTATCCGAAGCATCGGCCACTGATTCTGCCACTTCATTCTCCTCTTCAGGTTCGCCCTCAACCGTTGGTTTGAAACTCGCAGCCAATGATTTCAATTCGGTAACGATGGCGTCAACCTCCGTTTCTGAGACGAGAACACCCGGAGCAATACGTGGAATTTCACTCGGCGAAAGGTAGCCAAGTTCGGCTCCAAGAATACCAGCGCAGGCGAGCACGCGGGGACGGAGTTGGGTCGTGTTGACCTCATAGCCTTTGGATTCGAGGAACCTTATCACAAGGGCTTGTTGGGCCTCATCAAACCCGTCCTCGCCTGATTCAAGGATGGTCTGGACGAGTTCCTCAAACGAAGCGATGTTTCGCTCCAATCGCTGAACGGTCATCCGTTCGCTCTCAGGCATGTGAACGGCCCCTCGGTGGAGGATTCGCATCATTCGCTGGCGACGTTGAACAACGGGGTCGTGAAGTGCTTGTGACTCAGCGATTTCGATGTGGAGGTCGAAGAGCGCGTGCAGCCGTCCCGAAACGCTGGGTACGCGTAGGTCGAGTTCCAAGTCTCGACCTTCTTGCTCAAAGGCCATTCTCGCTTTGACGACATCGGATGCATGAAGCGCGAGGATGTTTTCCAACCGGTCCCGAAGCGTACTCCTTACTTCTTCAAAGCGGCGCAAGGCTTCCCGCTCGCTCCAGGATTGAGGAAGCGCTGTGGCCGCTTGGGTTTCGTTTTGGACGCGATAATCAAGCTCCATGACCATTTGCGCTACGGCCTGATGCACCGGAGCGAGGTCGGTGGCGAAACCTTGGGTCCGCAGGGATTGAATGAAGGCGTTCAAATCCTCTTGGTTGGTGGTGGAACTTACCATCAAGAAATCACGTGCGAGCGCATGGATCTCTGCGGTTCGTTCTCGAAGTTCCATCAGCGCCGTCTCGGTCTCCAAACTGTGGGTCTCGCTGGCGCTGGTGTGTTGAATCATCGGGGGGACATCGGTTGCAGCATCGACCTGTGCTGGTCGAAGTTGCTGCGCAAGTTCGGCTTCGATCTGTGAGGATGACACATCGTGTCCGATGTTTGCGAGGTCCTCCTTGAGGGCAACCTCTTCCTCGTAGGTCCAACCCTCATCGTGCTCTTCCACAAAGGTGGCCACCGTTTCTTCCACCGGTTCGGGGTTGGCTTGGGACGCGACAGTGCTGATGTTCGGGACGGAAACCGGGCCTCGTGGGCGCCGGAGACTTTTCTTGACCTTTCCCCACGCATTTTCTTGGGATGCCAAAACGCCCGCCACGCGCGCCAGAAGCGTTTGCTTATTGCCCGAAAGTGGAAGTTCGAGGTCCTTGCACATCGCATGAAGTTCATCTCGCGTCATGTCGTCGAGGCGCTCAACGGCCAGGGATTTCGGGTCGTGGTTCAAGTGGAGATGCAGACGTTGTCGCCGAGCCTTGATGGAACCCGATTTTTTGATACCGAACAGCCCCAGAATTTCTCCGAGGTCGCTGTTCGAAATGCTGCGAAGTCCAGCAGGGGAGAAATCCCAATCCGGGAAAATGAGGTGCTGGATGAGGCGAGCACGGAGGGATTCAACCGGTCCGGATTTCGCAACACCGTGTCCTTGTGCAATGGCTTTGAGGTCGTCAAAACGAGCTTGGTAGAGTTCGCCTAACAATGCCGATGTGTCCATTGACGCCCCACCTCTACGGCTTTTGCCGCATTGAAAGCATATATGTCTTCGCTGTCCAATCATGCCAAGGAGGCGTGTTCTGACAGGTGTTGCCGCTTGCGGGGTGCTTGTCTACTCGTCCAAGTCCATCAATTTTGGACGTTCATCCATGAACGAGGGCGGCATGCCGCGAATGTTGCGTTTGGTGGCTTCGTGGTCGGTGGTCATGACGGCGAGAAGGTCCATGAATTCCTTCAGAAGGTTCACCATCCCCAAGTGGCTGTTCTCGGGTTGTACAAGGCGCTCACAGGCAGCGGTGACCGTACCGCTCTGATTCAGCGTTTCAATGAGCATTTCAACTCGTGGGCCGCTCTTGAATACCCCTCTTTTCTTGTTGGGGTCAACCAGCGACGTCAGCAGCACCTCGTCACCTTCTTGCGTTGCCTTCTTCAAAAATGTGGAAATTTTGCGCTGTTCAATGAAGACGCCGACGATCGGGCGTAAGGAAGGTTCCAGGCTTTCGAGCAGAGCCTTTTCAAGGCGGTAAGCCAGTTCAGCACTCGGGTCCAGCATGTCCACAACGCTGTTTTTCGGGAAGCCCTGCCGCGAGACAAGGAGGGTAAACCCGTGAAGGGGAGGAGGGATGAAGCGCTCACGGTTACTTTCGGTTTGGTCCCGTTGCAATCCCAAGGTGTGGCGCCGGCCTTTCATCCGGTGTCCTGCGTGAATGGCTCGTGGGACAATGAAACCGTCGATGAGACCGAGGATACGCTGTTCCTCCATCCACGGCCAAATATCCTCCTCGTCGAGGTCCTGCATCGCTGCAGTTGCGCCGATTCTCTCTGCCATTTCCTCTCTGGTTTCAAGGACGATGTCAGGGCGCATTCGGCGCATTTGCCGTCGCAGGAGTTCATGCTCACATATCACCCGAGCGCCCTGTTTGAGGTATTCGGGTTTGTCGTCCGCCACCAAGACCCATGTTGGCTCTTTTCTGGGCAGCACTCCAGCAATGGCCAATCCCTCAACATCGTGGTGTTCCCAGTCAAAGGCGCTCATCGCAACGATGTCGCCGGTTCCATCACGCAGGGTTTGAATCGCGGTTTCCATGTGAGGAAGCTGCTTGAGGCGAAGGTCCCTGTTCTTGCCGTGCGTTCCGACGGTTCGCTCGATTTGGAGGCGAACGCCGTCGTTTCTTGAGGGCGTGGTGAGAATCACGAGATACTCACTGTTTTCCATCATTTCACCTCGGTAAGGGTCGCCCCTCACATATCATGGGCGTGGACGACCGGTTAAGAAGCCCACCCTCGTAGGGTAAGCGTGGCCAGCAGTCTTGAGGTGCTTCAATCGGCACTCGAATCCATGCGTGACGAGGTGAACGACGCCCTCCACGCCCTCATTCAAAACGAGATTGAAGCCGGTGCAGGCGAAGTCGCCCTTGAGGCTGGACGCGTCTTGAATGCTGGCGGAAAACGTCTCCGCCCGATTTTGTTTTTGCTGGCATACCAACTTGCAGGCGGCAAAGACCAACAAGATGTTCTTCCCCTCGCCTTGGCCTTCGAACTCATCCACACGGCAACCCTCGTTCACGATGACATCAACGATGATGCGAAGCAACGACGTGGCATCCCCACCATCCATGCGCAGGCTGGTCAAGCCAAAGCCGTCATTGCCGGTGACTGGTTATTTGTTCACGGCTTCGCACTTGGTGGGCGCTATTCTGCTCAAATCGTCTCCATCATCGCCCGATGCTGTGCCGACATTGCCGTTTCCGAATTCCATCAACTCGACCATGTTTTGAACCTCGCCACCTCGCCGGAGGACTACCTTTCCATCGTTCGAGGAAAAACGGCAGGGCCGTTCGCCTCCGGGTGCTATGCTGCGGGTTTGGTTGCAGGGTTGGACGATGAGCAAGCCCAAGCGCTCGAACGCTTTGGAATGGAACTCGGGATTGCTTTCCAACTCGTGGACGACCTCCTTGACCTGCGAGGTGATGAACGGATGGGCAAACCACGAGGAGCTGATGTTTACGAAGGGAAGATGACGCTGCCCCTCATTCATGCACTGACCCTTTCGCACGGTCAGCATAGGCAACGACTCTCACAAATCATTGAGGATTTCTCAGATGACCATTTCCAAGAGTTGATGTCGCTGTTGGACCGCTCCGACAGTATGGAGTATGCTGAAATTCTCGTTCAAACACACCTTGAGCGGGCACAAGCGGAATTGAACCACTTCCCCGACAGTGAAGCCAAGGAACTCATGCTCCTCATCACAAACATCGTCAAAGATCGGCACGCTTGAGGTGTTCGCATGGCTGTGAGCGATATCGAGCACCGTCAAGTCATCGTCATCGGTGCAGGTCCTGCTGGAAGTGCTGCGGCTCAACGTCTCGCTGAAGAGGGCGTGGACGTCCTCGTTTTGGAACGGCGGTCCATCGTTGGCAATCCAGCGCAGTGCGGGGAATGTATCCCGAATTGGGGGGAGGTGATTGGCACCTTCAAACACCTCGAAGACCACGAATGGCTGAGGACCTACTTCGATTTCCCAGAACGCCTTCGTCTCCACCGGCTTGACAACATGCGTGTGTTCCTCCCTTCGGGAAAATCGTTTCATTTTGCACTCGATGCGTTCGCCGGACATCGCCTCCAATTTGACGGTTACCTCGCCGACAAAGCGGTTCGGGCGGGAGCAGAAGTGCGCACGGCAACGATGCTGAAGCGCATTCAGCAGCAGCGAAAGGCCAATCGTGAGTTGTTGGTTACAAATGAGGGGCGATTTACGTGTGACTACCTCATCGACGCCTCTGGTAGTTTAGCTCATGTGGGTCGATTGAAGCACGGTCAAGACCCTGCCTTTCGCCCGGAGGACCAAGTTCCCACCGTGTACGCACAGGTCAAAGGTGACGTGCCCGAAACCTTCGATGTCTTTCTCGGCTCGGTTGCGCCCTCGGGGTATGCTTGGATCATCCCCAAGGGACCGGGGTTTGCTAACGTCGGTTTGGGCGTCCGCGCTGGCAAATTGAAGGGCGACCTCAAGGGGCATTTGGAACGTTTTTGTGCGGACCTCAACCTCGAGATTGTGTCGTTTGGTGGCGGCTGGATTCCCATGGGTGGACCGGTCAAGCAGATGGTTGATGGTACGACGCTCGCCGTCGGGGACGCTGCGGGCCTGGTCATGCCCAGCAACGGAGGCGGGATCAGTCAAGCCATCATCTCAGGGTGCTTTGCTGCCGAATCCATCGTAGACCATATGAGAAACAACACGGCCCTTTCCTCCTACGAGTCCAAAGTCCGTGCGTCGATGGGTCCAGCCTTGAAGAACTCACTGCGAAGCAAAAACATGGGTTATGCCTTCATGCGAGGGGATGTGTTGACGGAACTGATTTTGCGCTGTCTCGGCCCCATCGGGGGCATCAAACGAGCGATGGAGTGCGAGAAACCGCTTTGGTTGTTTTGAGCCGTCCAAAACGGGCAGCCTCAGTCTTCCTTTCATCGGTGTGTTCAAGTGATTTGACGCCGTGGTAATGGCATGCGAGGGCAAGTCCGACGTGAGGAGGAAGCGGTCAGCCCCGTCATCGCTACCGTCCTGCTGCTCGCCATCACCGTGATGCTCTCCAGCATGGTGTTCGTTTTGATGCAAGGTGCGTTGACCACGGTTGAGAAATCAGCACCGCAGGCAAGCGTAAGCGTCCGGGCGCTGGACAACGGGTTCCACGTTGTTCGAATCACCAGCCTTGACCAATCCATTGACCCTGCTCGCCTTCAATTCGATTTGCTACCCGCCAACATCACGGAGTCCCTTCCCATCCGGGGACAGGTCTCTGACGCCGATGTCTACGGCGTGATTGGAACCAACATTTCCTTCCACGATCGCGACGCAGGATATTCCGTCACCCAGGGCGACTACTTCGTCATCGATTCCCAAACCATTGGTGCAGACGACGGAACCTGGCGTTTCCGACTCGTTGAGCAAACCTCGAGTGCGCTGATCGTTGACGTCGCCCTGCCGGCCATGTTGTGAACATCATCCTCCGATGAAGGACATCTCAACTTTGCTGTCACGCTGCACCCCTTCGCTCCTGTCCATGGAATAGCGGTCGTTGCGCCGCTCCCAAATCGTCCGAATCGCCTCGCTGAGGTCGTCCTGACTGGCGCCAAAACGCAGCATGCTCTTGAGGTCGTGGCCGCTTGAGGAAAACAAGCAGGTGTAGAGGGAACCGTTTGCGGACAACCGTGCTCGAGAACAGTCGCCGCAAAACGGCTTGGATACCGATTCAATGAAGCCAAAGGCATACCCGGATTCAAGCCGATAGCGACGTGCAACCTCGCTTCGTTCCTTGGGTGCTTCGGGCTTGAGGGGTCCAAATTCCGCCTCGATCAACTGGCGGAGTTCTGCACCGGTAACAACCTCGTCCAATCGCCACGCGTTGGTGTTTCCCACGTCCATGTACTCGATGAACCGAAGGGGAATGTCTCGCTCAAAACAGGTGCGAGCCAACGGAATGATTTGGTCCTCATTCACCCCTTTGCGAACCACGGCGTTCACCTTCACGCTGAGGCCGACGCGAAGGGCTTCATCAATGCCTTCGAGGATGGTAGCGGGGTCAACGCGGTCCGTGTCCGCCATCGCTTTGAAGGTCCCGGTTTCCACCGCATCAAGGCTGACCGTGATGCGCTTGAGTCCGGCCTCGTAAAGCCCTTTGGCGTTGCTCGCAAGCAGGGCGCCATTGGTGGTCATCGCGAGGTCGATGTTCTCACCTACTTCTCTGAGCATGGACACCAGCTGAGTGATGTCTTTTCGCAGCAGAGGCTCACCTCCAGTGAGCCGAATCTTCTGCAGTCCGCATGACTTGAGGGCTTTGGCTACAAAGGTGATTTCTTCGTAGGTGAGCAGTTGTTCACGGGGAAGGAATTCGTGGTCCGTGCCGAAGTGCTCACGAGGCATGCAGTAGGTGCATCGGAAATTGCACCGGTCAGTGACCGAAATCCTGAGGTCCTTGAGGGGACGTTGGAGGGCGTCCTTGAGGGCCATGAATCACGCACGTCTCCAAGGTTCTTGAATCTGTATTGCAAGGGTTCTTGACGGGCTGGCGGCAGCCAATACCATGGGCAAGGCTTGGGTGAAGCGGTGGTCGCCCAAGGTCAAGGACGGTATGGGAAGTCTTGTTCCCGCGCTCAAAATCACGCCAAATACGTCTATAGAAAAGTTGACTTGGAATCTATCGCCATCGAAAAGCCACGCCATTCGTTGGCTTGCCCTTGCCGCTCAATCCGAGCGGGAAGTCGTACTTCGTGGGCTTGTGAATGCTGGCCAGGACATCGTTTCCATGCGTCGATGTTTGGGCCAAATGGGTGTTGTCATCACGGATTTGGACGCCGACGGGAACATGCTGGAGGTCTCCACCAACGATGACGACCAACCTGGAACAGGCAGCGTTGCGTGGAAGGTGCACGGCGTCGGTGCTCACGGCTTGAAGCCGCCGATCAGTGTTCTTCATGCCGGAAATTCGGGGACGGCCTTGCGCATTTTAATGGCGCTTTGCGCCCGATTTGATGTCCCGGTCATGTTGGACGGGGATGCATCGCTGCGTTCAAGGAATCACGATATCATGATTCAAGCCTTGAAGGACTTGGGCGTGAGCGTGTCTTTTGGAACGGGTGTTGAGGGTCTACCGCTCTTGGTCGAGGGTCCATGGGTCCCACAGGACGGGTTGACCATCGATATCTCAAGTTCAAGCCAGCCCGTGACGGCTTGGCATTTGGCCGCTCCTGCCCTGCCGCATCCGCTTCTCCTTCACACTCAAGGTGAGGGGGTCTCCTTGAGGCACAGTGAACTGACGAAAACCCTCTGTCGGCGGACGGGTTCTTCTCACAGCGTGGAAACGAACACGCTCAAGCCCTGGACGCCCGTCGTTCCTGAAAGCAGCGTTGAGATACCGCTTGATGCATCGATGCTCTCCTTCGCCAGTTTGGCCGCAAAGGTCACGGGTGCTCCCATCACGCTCAACGGCCTTCCATCCGCCGAAGATGGGCTAGGAAACGATGTGCTTCTCACCCTCGCCCCTTCCCTTGGCCTCTCCATTGATGAGCAATCGATTTCCACTCGTGACTCAGGCGAGCCCATCGAGGTCAATCTTCAGCATGCTAACGACCTCATCACGCCCTTGGCGGCGCTGCTGGCTTTGGAAGGCGGTGGCCGCATCATCGGGGCATCGCATGCAGCTTACAAGGAAACAGACCGAACGCACGGCACCGCAGCTTTGCTCGCTCAATTTGGCCTCCAATCCACATTTGAAAACGGCGTCTTGTCCGTGGAGGGTGGCCAATCCATTGTCCAACCCGAAGGTATTGTGCAAACATATGGCGACCATCGAATGCAAATGACGGCGCTTGTCCTTGCCATGGGGTGCAGCGATGTCGTGTTGATCGAAGGCGCAGATCTGCACGAAGTCGCCGACCCTGAGGCGGTTCAACGTTGGAGAGATGCCGGCGTTTCCATTGATTCCATCCTGCACCAACCGTGGTAGGTTAGCCGTGGCGGCCAAAGTGATGGTCCAAGCTGTCGATGGAGATGCGCAAGGAGGTTGGCCGGCCGTGGACACACGCCCATGGATTTTGGATGCGTCGCATATCGTCGAGCAATCGCCGCATTTCGGGGAGGGAAAGCGATTCGTTCGCCTTGACGGACCCACGACAGGCCTTCATGAACGCAATATGGTCTTTTTTCGATTCAATGGTTTCAAGCGGCCCGCCATCCAAGGCAAGGTCTTGGAGCAGGTCGAGCAAGAACTGCTTGATTTCATCTCCGCCGAGGAGTTGAGGTGAGGCATCCAGCAACCAAGCGCCTTGGTCGCTTGAAAGATGGAAACCAAGTTCCTGCAGTCGTTCGTGGTGGGCATCGACCAGGGCTGACTGCCTTGGATCGAGGTAAAGTGGAAGAGGTGTAAGTCGACGTTGGGCTTCCCATGCTTGTCCGCTGTGGCGCAATCGTTCGTATCGTACGCGTTCATGAAGCGCGTGTTGGTCGATGAGAAGAAGCTCGTCTTCTGCTTGAACCAGAATGTACGAGTCAGCAAATTGGGCCAACGGTTCCATGTGCGGAAGGTCGTTCAACACACCCTCAAGCGGCGCTTCATCGCTTGGACTGGAGGTGAGGCCTTTTCCTGCGTGTCGATGCAAATCACGCTCAGCAGAGGACAGCGGCGCGGCGACGGGTGCTTCAGGCATGTTCGGAAGAACGCCTTGGCCAAGCGGCGAGGCTGAAACGGGGCGTTCTCTCAGCGGCTCGTTTTTTTCTGCGGCTTCTTGCCCAACGAGGTTCAACTGTCGGCCCGCTGCGACGGCCCAGGCCGGTGGTGCCGCGGGTGCAGGCGTTGGCGCTCCATCGAGTGTTTCTGTCATCCCTGCAGCCGATGCAATGGAGGTGTCGGGGCGAGGTTCCGCTGCGTCTCCTGAGAAGTAAGTTTCTACTGGCTTTGCCTGCTTCGTACCTGCGAGCCCTTGGAGACCGGGAATCTCTCCCGTGGCGTCGGGTTCGGTCGGAACGGCTTCCAGCGTGTAGGCAATGGCTCGTTCCAGTCGTTCCAGCACGCGCCATGAATGCCGTAAACGCACCTCCCGTTTGGTCGGGTGGACGTTGACATCAACCTCGCCGGGCGGGCACTGGAGGTTCACGACCGCAAGCGGGTGTCGCCCCTGCATCAGCCGGGTTTTGTAGCCCCGACGGATGGCTTGGAGGAACGGGCCCGCACCAACCGGGCGGTTGTTGATGAGAACGTGAATATCATCGCCTTTTCCTCGTGTGATGTCGGGCGTGCTGATGTAGCCGCTCCAGCGTTCGCTTCCAGGTGCATCTTCATCCTCAGGAGGCAACTTGAGTTCAACCAGTTCGGTGGCTTGTGCTCCCATGATGTCATAAAGGCGATCGAGCATGTTTTCCGTGGCCGGGACGTTGAGGAGCGATCTTCGTTCGGTTTTCAAGTGGAAGCCGCAGGATGGATGGGCCAGTGCATGGTCGACCACGACGTCAACAATGCGAGCCGTTTCTGTCTCCGGGCGGCGCTGAAAAGCGAGACGGGCGGGTGTGTTTTGGAAGAGGTGCTCGACAGAAATAACGGTCCCCTCTGCCATACCGAACGGTTGGGGCGCGGATTTGACACCATCCTCCATGACGATACTGGCTCCTTGTTCACCCCTTGGTCTGCTGGCGATGCGAAGACGAGAGACCATGCCGATACTTGCCAGGGCTTCACCTCGGAACCCAAGCGATACAATCGAAGCGAGGTCGTCTTTCGTGCTCAATTTTGACGTTGCGTGCCGGTCGAGGGCGAGGGGCAGGTCCGCTTCGCCGATGCCGCTTCCGTTGTCTTCAACCGCAACGCGGTCAAATCCACCTCGCTCAACGGTGATCAAGATGGAGGTTGAACCCGCATCGAGGCTGTTTTCAATCAGTTCCTTGACCACTTGAGCCGGGCGTTCAACCACTTCGCCTGCGGCGATGAAACCGATGGTCGCATCGTCCAATTGCTTGATTTTCCTCGGTTTCATGCACCGTCCTCCAGTTCTTGTTGAAGCGCGTAGAGGACGTCAAGGGCTTGACGCGGGCTGAGTTCGTCAACGTTGGTGCTTTGGAGGCGGTTCATCGTTCGTTCCACGTGTGCTGGTATGGCGGGTGGCGAAGGTGCTGAGGTCTTCATGGCGGCGGCGGCAAAATAGCCCATGAGACTTGCTTGGCCTGCATCACGGGATTGCGGTGCACCGTGTTCGCCTGCCTTGGCGCCTCCGGCTTGTTGTTCGAGGAAGGCGAGAAGGTCACTCGCCCGTTCCACCACGCTCCTTGGTAGACCTGCCAACGCAGCCACCTGGACGCCGTAGGATTCGTCGCACGGGCCGTCGGCAACCGAATGAAGGAAACGGAGATTGCCATCAACTTGAGCCACCTGAACGTGGACGTTGCACAGACCGTTGACCTCGCCCTCCAATCCAATGAGTTGGTGGTAGTGGGTGGCAAAGAGGGTCCGAGCGCCAATCCTGGAGCAGATGTCTTCGGTGACCGACCATGCGATGGAAAGGCCGTCAAAGGTTGACGTTCCTCGTCCGATTTCATCCAACAAGACCAGCGACCGCTCACTGGCTCGCTTGAGAATGTGAGCAACCTCGATCATCTCCATCATGAACGTCGAACGGCCCCTCTTTAGGTCGTCGCTGGCTCCGACGCGGGTGAATATGCGGTCAACCAGCCCAATCTTGGCTTGCTTTGCGGGAACAAAACATCCCGCCTGTGCCAAAACCGTGACCAACGCCACCGTCCGAAGGTAGGTGGATTTACCGCCCATGTTTGGGCCGGTGATGAGCAGGAAACTCCGCTTCGCATTCATGGCGACGTCGTTGGGGACGAATCCTGATTGGGTCTCAAGAACTGGGTGGCGGGCCCCCTCAAGTTGAATCACATGTTTGTCCGTGATATCGGGTTTGGTCCACTGGCGCTCCCTGCTGACCGACGCAAAGCACTGGAGGATATCGATGGCCGCCACACGACGGGCAATTTCAGCCAGGGTGGCCGCTTGTGTTCCACAATAGGTTCGCAATTCGAGGAAACGTCGATACTCGAGTTCTTTGAGTTTGGAATCGGCGGTGAGCAAGAGGTCGTCGCGTTCAACCAACTCTTCGGTGGTGTATCGGGACCCGTTGGTGAGTTGTTGCTTTCTTCGCCATGTCGATGGAACCTTTTCGATGTGGGTTTGCGTGACCTCGATGTACCAGCCAACTTGGCGATTGTTCTTGACTTTCAGCGATGGTATGCCCAAGGATTCCCTCAGCTGTTGTTCAAGATTGGAGAACCAGGCCTTCCCTTCGGAGGTCACGGCGCGGAGTCGGTCAACCTCCTCGTCGACCCCACTGCGCAGGAGTCCGCCGTCGCGCAGTCCAAGCGGAGGGTGGTCAGCAAGCGTGTTTTGAATGGTCTGCATCATCTCATTGAGTTGTTCAAGCCCATCGGACAAATGCATGAGGAGCGCATCCCCGCTATCCTTGCACCATTGAACGATGGCGGGCATGCGCTCAAGCGCATGAGCGGTGGCAACGAGGTCTCTGGCGTTGCTTCGCTGGTAGGCGAGTTGGGTGGCGAGGCGTTCCATGTCTCTGATGCCCTGGAGGGAGGTTCGCATCCCATCCAAGCGCCGGGCTGAGCGGGTTAAGGTGGCCACGGCTTGGTGGCGGGTTTGAATGGCGTCCATGTTCGAGAGCGGTTGGAGGAGCCACGTTTTCAACAGACGCCGGCCCATCGCCGTTCGGCAACGGTTGAGTGTTGAAAGCAGACTCCCGTCGTACTCCCCTGCCAACGTCGACGTCAATTCCAGGTTCCGCAGTGTGGTTTGGTCCAACAGAAGGTGGCCTTGTTCTTCTATCACCTCGACGTCTTGGAGAGGGACGTCTTGACGGAGATGAACCGTTGCGAGGTAATCTGCGGCGAGGCCGGTTGCCGAGATGGCGAGCGGGGCGTGGTCAAGGTCAAGGTGGCCGAGGTCGGCGACGTCAAGCATGGTTCGAAGTCGCTCCTCTCGCTTGGATTGGCTGAGTTGGTGTTGACTCACCATGGTGCCGTCAAGTTGGGGGAACAGGTGAACGAGGTGCTCGTTCTCAGCATCTTTTGGAGAAACGACCAGCTCGCTTGGTTGCCACCGTAGAAGGTCGTCTTGGAGGCGAGTGAAGCGGTCAGCACCCTCGTGCGAACTCGCCCATGCTTTGCCGGTTGAGGCATCCAGAACGGCCAGGCCCAGTTGTTGAGGGCCCATGACGACCGCAGCCAAGAGCGCTTGCTCGTCGCCCTCCAACAAGCCCTCTTCGTAGAGGCTGCCGGGCGTGTAAACCCTCGTGACGACCCGTTCCAATAACTTCGCACCGGGTCGTAATTCTTCCTCCTGCTCGGCGACCGTCACTTTGTAACCCGCTCGAAGCATGGTGCGTAGATGGTCTTCCAAGCCGTGCCAAGGAAAGCCTGCCATGGGGATGGGCTGTTCTGCGTTTTTATCCCTCGACGTCAGCGAAAGACCGAGCACCTCAGCAGCGATTTCGGCGTCTTCGTGAAAGAGTTCGTAGAAATCGCCCATTCGGAAGAAGAGGACGGTGTCTGGATGTTGTTCTTTGATGTCAAAGAACTGGTCCATCATTCCTCGTTTGGACATGCTTGCACGCTCCATGGCTTACGCTGGAGTTTGTAAAGGCCGACGAGGGCACATGAAGGTTCCTTCAAGAACGCTTGACGGCCAAGGTTTGTGGGTGTTCGTCATCGACTTATGACACAGCACGCCATTGATCCACGACGTGCACGACCATCATGCTCAGGAGGATGCCTCCGGCGATCAAGAACAGAAGGTTGAGGAACCCACGGCCGCTCTCTATAGAACCATCCGCTGTGGTGTCGATTGACCATTGGATGGGCAAGCCGTTGGCGTCAGCACCGTGCACGTGGATGTACTCATCTTGAGCACCAGCATCCGAGACCTCGACTGGAATCGGGCGGCTGAGTTGATGCGTTTCAAACACGCCCTCGCTGAAGGTTGAGATGGTGGTCGAGCCAAGCCCGCCAATGAACCATGTCGTCCCCTCCTCATCGTTGACAACAACGGCGGAGGGTGCGCTTAGGGTTTGGATGTCCTCGCTTGATGATATGACCAAACTTTCCACGGTACCGCCCACGATCAAATCCGAACCAGAGGAAGCAAAGGAGTGGAAGATGCCCGAAGCAAACATCTGAACGTTGCGTAGAACGGGGGTCTCCTCGCTTCCGTCCCATGCAATCCAGCCGAGGACAGGTCGAGGTTCGGGGGTTGCTGGACTCGAACCGTCGGCACCGGAGGTGCTGATGTGGGTGCCCAGGCCAACCCAGAGCCCTTCTGAATGGGCTTCAACATGATGCCACTGAACGCCTGATGAAACGGACATGGGTGCGGTTGGTATCATCCCGACCACGCCTCGGAAGGAATTTATGCTGCCCTCCTGTGTAAGCAACAAACGATGGTTTGACTGTTCGTTCCCTTGCTCAGCAACATCGAAAACAGTGAAGGTGTCCTGTGAGGAACCGTAGTCGTAGGTCACCATCGTGTTGCCTTGGAGGCCGATGAGCTGATTTGGACTGACAGAGAAAAGGATTTCACCGTCTGGCATGGTCTTCAGAAAGTTCACTTGGTCTCCCAAATCAGTGTTCACTGGGCTGTAAATCTCGCTTGCCGTGCCGTCATCAACATGTTCGGTGAACAGGTGGTAGCCCGCACCGGGAGCGTAAACCAGCGAGGTGTACGACGCATTACCTTCGTGGTATTCGATGTCAAGGACAAGACCGCCTTCGTGCTGGGCTGTAACCTTCGTGATGCTGTCGCCAACAAAGTGCTCCGTGGCGTCAATGGCAAAGGCTCCAAACAACACGAAAACGGCGAACAGGCCCAGTGTAAGCCACTGATACTCGGATTCCTCCTCGAGCAGTCGGCGCCACCCTCCAGCCATGGTCCATGCTGCGGAGGCCGCCACATGAAGACTTTGCTTTCCACGATGTCGGTTTCGTCAGGCTGGCGGTTGGACGCGGTGCGGAGATATCATAAAGGGAGCATCGGTCGCAAGGTTGCTTGGAGGCAGACCTATGGCACGCAAACCCGCTGTAATGTACCGCCGTTTGAAAGGCCCAGCCTACACCCGACGTAAGTACATCGGTGGTGTGCCGAACAACCGTATCATGCAATTTCACGTCGGAAACCGACGTGCGGCGGAGACGGGACAGTTCCAAGTTGTCCTTGAACTCCGTTCGGACAACGATGTACAAATTCGCCACACGGCGCTGGAAGCCGGGCGTGTTGTCTCCAACTCCACCATCCGAAACGCAGCCGGAGCACAAGGCTACGCCCTTCGTGTCCACACCTTCCCTCACCACGTTCTGCGAGAGAACAAGCAAGCCACAGGCGCAGGTGCTGACCGTGTCTCGCAAGGCATGCGTTGCGCTTTCGGCAAGAACGTTGGTACAGCCGCTCGTGTGAAGCGAGGCCAGCGCATCATGTCGCTTCAAGTGAATGCCGAGAATTACCTCACGGCACGAGACGCACTCCGCAAGGCGAGCATGAAATTCCCAACGCCCTGCACCATTCGCCTCATACGTGGGCATGAGCACCTGAAGGGCCTCATTTGAGCTGGAATCGCTGGATTGCCTTTTTCCGGTTTTAATCCGGGAATGGCAGGTGAAACAAAATAGAACAGACGAGAGGACAGGTTGGGTGACGGAATGCGTGTTGCGGTTCTGAAGGAAGACAACTGTCAACCGAAGAAGTGCAACGATGAATGCCAGGTCTACTGCCCCCCCGTTCGCAACGGTCAAGAATGCATCATCATGGATGAAAACACCGGCAAACCGCACATCTCGGAAAGCCTGTGCATCGGATGTGGAATTTGCATCAACAAGTGTCCACACGATGCCCTGATCATCGAAAACCTTCCCAGTGAACTCGAAACCGATATGATTCACCGATATTCGATGAACGGCTTCCGATTGTTTCGCTTGCCAACACCCTCCAAAGAGAGCGTCGTCGGCATCCTTGGGCCCAACGGGATGGGGAAATCCACTGCCATCAGTGCGCTCTCAGGCCGCATGACGCCGAACTTGGGAGATTGGCTGGACCAAGAGCCGGACTGGGAATCAGTTATTGCGTCCCTTCCAAAGGGTGAACTCCGGGACTTTTTCCTCGCTCTGCAAAAAGGGAATGTTCGAGTGGCCCTCAAACCTCAGAATGTTGACAAACTCCCCAAGCGGGTGAACGGAACTGTCCACGACCTGCTGCGTAAAGTGGATGAGCGCGGGCTGCTGGAGGAGACCACGCGCTCCTTGGGCATCGACCATCTGCTTCAGCGAACCGTACAGCAACTCTCCGGCGGTGAATTGCAGCGCATGGCGATTTGTGCGACGATTCTTCGTGACGTCGACGTGTACTTCTTCGACGAACCCTCCTCCTATCTCGACATCCATGAGCGCATGCGCATTGTCCGGATCATCCAAGAACTGGCCGAAACCAAGCGAGTCATCGTCATCGAGCACGACCTTGCCGTCCTGGATGTTCTGGCCGACTTGGTTCACATCGTGTATGGAAAGAAGGGTGCTTTCGGCATCTTTACCCCCGCCCGCTCAACACGTCAAGCCATCAACACCTATCTCGATGGTTTCCTTCCCGAAGAGAATGTGCGTATTCGTGACAAGCCCATCAAGTTCCTGCGTCACCGCGACCGTTCAGCCGAAATTGGCACCCCTATCGTGAGTTGGGGGGGCTTGGAAAAACAACTTGGTGAGTTTAAACTCACATCAGGTGATGGCGCCGTTCACCGGTCAGAAGTCGTCGGCGTCGTTGGCTCCAACGGAACCGGGAAATCGACGATGATCAAAATTCTCGCAGGCGAGCACGAGTATGACGAAGGATGGGTGACCGCCGACGCTACGATTTCCTACAAGCCCCAACACATCGATGTCGATATCAACGGCTCTGTTCAACTCTGGTTGGACAGTGAACTCGGCCCACGATGGCGAAGCGGTGAGTTCAATGTCAATGTCATCAAGGCCTTGGGCGTTGACCAACTTCTCCCGAAGCGTATCAAGAAACTCTCTGGCGGTGAGCGCCAAGCGGTCTCAATCGCGCTCTGCTTAGGCCGAGATGCCGATCTCTATCTTCTCGACGAACCCTCTGCCCACCTTGATGCAAACGCTCGAATGGAGGCCGCCAAAGCCATCCGGAGGACGATGGAAGCAAATGAAAAATCGGCCTTTGTCATCGACCACGACGTCTATTTCATCGATATCGTATCGGATTCCCTTCTTGTTTTTGAGGGTGAAGGTGGGGTGGAAGGTCGGGCCACGGGACCGTACAACCTGCGAGAGGGAATGAATCGCTTCTTGGCCGGGGTTGACGTCACCTTCCGAAGAGACCACGACTCTCGCCGACCTCGTATCAACAAGAACGCCAGTAGGAAAGACCGGGAACAACGCAGCAGTGGTGACTACTATTCGTACGATGCATGATGCCTTTTCATCCAGGCCCTCGATGAAGGGGGGAATATGATGCCTGTAGGTCTCCCTCCACGTGGAGGCCCGCTCGGTCGCAGCCGAGGCAGGATTTCCGCCAGTTCGCTCACCACGTTTCTGCGATGTCCCAAGCAGTGGTTGTTTAGCTACCAGATTGGCCTTCAGGGTCCAACACGACCCTCGCAAATCCTGGGTGTCGTGCTCGAAGACACTCTGTGTGAACTCTTGATGATGCATCCCCCTGCGGTTTCATCGGTTGCGGATTTGAAAGCATGGGCGCTTGGTCATGTGCCCGAAGCGGCTCGCAGAGCGTACACGACCGGCCAAACGATGTGGGACGAGGTCTTGTGGAAAACGAGCGAAGACGCATGGGACAAGGTGGAACCTGCGGCCCTCGAAGCACGGCTTGAAGGCGGCTTAACCCTGTTTTTTGAAGAGGTTGAAGCCTGTTTCAACGCAGAGGGCGGGCCTCATCTTTCCCTTCGTCGGTCAGGGGGTCAACCCTTTGATGTCCCGGAACCTGCGCTTGGCACTGTACCGGTTTTCCCACTCCCCGACAAGGTGAGGGATGTTGAAAAGCGTGCCTGGGCTTCGGATACCTCCCCGGTATGGTCTTCTCCCGACGACCCCATCACTTGGCACGAAGCGTGGGAATGTGCCCGGCCGTGGTTCAAGGACCCGCGCGTTCATCAGCCTCAGCGACTCTATCACCCTGAAGGTTGGGCCTCGGGTGAACTGGATATGGTGCTGCGGTGGGACGGTCGTGTTCGGATTGTGGACATCAAATCAGGTTCGCCCGGCTCAGCGTTTGCCTCCTCCCTTGAACATCAACTCCGGTTCTACGCGTGGCTGTGGCATGAAACCCAAGCGGGTCAAACCGCGGACGGCATGGAGGGTTGGTACCTGGACGGCGCCCATCGCGTGGTGTACGATGCACCTACGAAGGATGAGATGCCGATGTTGTCCAACCAATTCCACGAGCATCACCGTTCGATGCAAGAAGTTGAGAAGGGCGTCAAGGCCTTCCCGGTCGCCCCGTCGGAAGCATGTGGAGGCGACGCAGCAGGTTGCGGTTGGTGTGCCGTGGCTCGCTCAGAGGACGGCCATTGGTCGGTACCGGACCACCTCGCGTGGATCACTTCTCTGTCAGAGGTGCGCATGAACGCCCCGTATTCACATTTGGGTGACGTGCAAGGTCGGGTGACCGTGCGAGGTCGCTTAACCGGTGCATGGGGTCCAATGCCCAATCATTTTTCCGAGCCAGTTTTGGGTGCTGTCTTGGTCGTTGGTCAGCAACATATCACCGTGGAAGAGAGTGAACCGGGTGCGTTTTCTCAACTTCACGAGCATATGGAACGTGAGATCGTTCTCGTGGACGCACTTCCGGGGGTTTGGCGAGACCAACCGCGTCTCTACGTTGATACCAACACCGTTTTGCACAGTGAAGGCGAGGTGAGCGAGGAAGATTTGCCACCGATAACCCGCCTTGGTTTGCTTCGAACTCGTGCCAATGTGAAAGGCCATGTCCTTGGTATTCGTCAAAGGTCGGGCACCCGTATCGATGGAAAACCTTGGACCATGCTCGCCCTCATGTTGTGGGACGGCCATCATGTCGCAGAGGTTGTGGCCTTTGGCTCGAGCATCAACCAGCGGCTTCTTTCCTTGCGTCCCGGCGACGGTGTTGCGATGACGGGGGTTGAGCTCGGCTGGCGCTCAGGCTTGCTCCAACTTCGCATTGACAACCGGAAGACCCGAATGGAAACCTTCGGTACGCGTTGAGCACCATCACCGCACTGAGGCTTGAAAAAGAGTGGAGGGTGTCCTTGTGACATGCCGGTTCACATGGCCAACAGCGAGGAGGACACGGTCGGGCCATACAACCGGATTTCAGCAAGCCAAGCAAACACCTACACGGCTTGCCCTCGCCTCTGGTATTACCAGAAAGTCTACCGGTTCAAGATGCCTCAGATACCCGTTCTCTTTGTCGGAAGAGCGGTGGAAGAAGCCGTTTGCCATGTCCTTCGGGAATCACCTGGTTTTCTTCTCGCCAACGCTGGCGAGTACACCATTGGCACCTCGCCGTATGCTGAGGACGGCACGCCACTCCCGCAAGGCGAATACGTTTGGCCCTCCATGGGCTTGATGCCATTGTTCCCGACGGAAGTACCCCAATCGAAGTCCGACCTCGAGGCATGGGCGCTTGAGCGGTGCCGAGTTCATCTTCCTCCGGCTTTGGAACGTATGCGCCTCGAGTGGGAAAAGGACGAACGAAAAGCAGGTGATTGGAGCGAGGTTGACCAAGAGCGCTGCATGCACATGGTCGAAAGTGCACTTCGCTTCCATTTGGATGAGGTGGAGCGTTGCTTCCAAGCGGACGGCGGCCAAAGCAAAGATGCGTGGCGAAGAGGCGAACGGCCAACGTGGCCGGCACCCGATGGCTTCCCTCACGAATCGTTCTCAGGCGGCCATCCACTCGCAGGAGAAGGTCACGTCTCGTGGACGGAGGCTTGGGAACTCGCCCGACCGTGGTTCGTCGATCCCAGCGCACCAAAATTTACCATGAACGCCATACACCCGGAACACTGGTTCCAAGGGGAGTACGACCTTGTGTACCGGTGGTCGGGCACACCCGTCATCGTTGACCTCAAAGCCAGCCTGGGGGCGAACGACCGTTCTGGAGACTATGTTAAACAATTGCAGATGTATGCCATGCTTTGGTACATGACGCACCAGCGCCAAGAATCGGTGGGTGGTCTCGAAATTTGGTACCTCGGCCACCCGAGCATCAAGTCGGTCGCCGTGCCAACCGTTGAGGAGATGGAAGCGATTGAAACAGAGATGAAAACGCTCTGGGAGGAACTCAAGGAAAACGCACCGCAACTGCTCGATTGTCCTCCAACACCCAGTGCGATGCGAGGGTTTTCTCCTGGGGGTGTGCCCGCTGAGGCACCTTCTGTATCACGATGTGATTCGTGTGACTGGCGTGCGGTTTGCCCGGGTGGAGACGGCACCGACGACGAACGTCTCCCCGGAAAGGTGCAACTTCCGGGATTCAACCAAGAGACGACCGTTCACGAAATTGGTGCACTGAATCCTCGGGCGACGGTGCGTGGAGAATTGTTCTCAGTAGGCTATGTAAAGGATAACATACCATTGAAAATGACCTTGAAACAGGGCGTCAACAAAGCGCATATCCAAGTCGTGGCGACCTCAGCCTCTGATGGTGAGCCGACGGTCGCCGTACCCGCCATGAAGGGGGCGAAGGTGTTGCTCAAAGATGCCATTTTCACCATCAACTGGAAGGGTGAAATCGTGCTGAAAATGGACCCGTTTTCTCGATTGGAGGCAGATGAGGACCCCGATGTGGAATCCTTTGACTTGTTTGATTATCAGGCCAAATACAATGTGGGCGGCACGGTGGTCTACACCTATGAAAAATCGGGCGTCGGGAAAAACGGGAAAGCGTGGTCGAGAAAGGGCCTCATGTTGATGGACCACACCGGTGCTTGCAAGGTGGAAGGTTGGGCCGACGACTGGAATTCCCAATACGCCATGCTGGAAGTTGGTGATGTTGTTGTGGTTGCCAACGTCGGATTGGACGCTTGGGCCTCGGAAATTCGCTGTGACTACACGAGAAATTCTCGGTTGCAGATCATCGAACGCGTTGAGCGTTCAGCCGCCTGAGGAGATCGTGGTCACCAGGAGCTCCACGCTTTGCTGGAGCGGCGTTGAATGGGGAAGGACCGTCCCCTCGTAGCTCACGATCACCATCGACGGTAAGACGTTGGCTTGTTCCAGCGCTTGGCGCACCGTACAGCCTGGTTCCACCTCCACCTTGGTGTCGACATCCCTGCCGTGGAAGTGAACCTCCATGACATCCCGACCAAACATCATGCTTATGACGGTGGCGCAAGAGCCGGGGGGCAGAGCCGAGGTCGCATAGCCCGGTATTGCGGTGGATTCGAAATCCACTGTCCCTTGGACGCGGGGGTTCAAATCCCTCTCTCGGCGCTCTCTCACATATAGAACGCATCATGGGATGCGGTCATTTCCTTCACAAGGTCCTCTTTCACGGCTGGTGCAATGGCTTCGAGTTTTTCTCGCAACCATTCTCCACCATCGGTTGGAACGGTCAATCCAAATTCAAACCACCGCTCAAGGTGTTCAAGCATGCGTTGTGAACCCATGATGTCGGCACTTGAGCCCACGCTGGTGGCGATGATGCACGCTGAGTTGATGCCGTACAGCGGGCCCGTAGAGGCCAGCAGGGCTGGCATGCCAATGGCTCCGGATTTTGGTTTATCTCGGCGAACATCAACGCCCATGGATTCCATGTCGATGCGGAAGGAGGTTGAACTTGCCACGGCGAAGGTCTCCTTGTTCTCGGGTTTATCAAACATTCCAGCGAGCACGAGAACGGTTGAAATCCCTTGTTCTTGGAAAAACGCCATCAATTCCGCTGCCAGTATGGACTGCTGGCTGGGTTCGGTCGGCTGCGTCTTTCCGGTCAGGGTGATCAGCGATTTCCCCGTTGGCGTGTGAATGTGGTGAATGCTCAGGTGAGGCGGGGCGAGCAATCCGTCATCGTCCAGTTGTGCATGTGGCGGGAGGCCAACAGGGTGAAGGCGCAACAGTTCAACGGATTCATGGAGTTCACAAACAGAATCAACCGCGGTCTTGCCAATGTTGCCCACGCCGGGAAAAGCCACGAGTGCCGTTGAGCCCTGCGGAAGTTCTGTGGCACTTCCTCGCCACTCGATTCGCATGGTCATGAACTAACAATCCACGCAACACGCAGTATAATGTTTGAGATGCTCGGACTCAGGTTGCACTTGATTTGAGGTGCATCTCCGGTCGGGCGTTTCACTCTTCTTCACCGGGGGATTGAGCCTTCATCTCCTCAAGGCTTGGCAACGTGGCGAGTTGAGCAGGCCATGCGGCGTCCTCCACACCGTTCATCTTTCGACGGAGTGCAGCCCGATGGTCTTCAGGTGACCACTTCAACGGCGCTGCGGCCTGAGCTCGCTCTCCACAGAGCGGGCAGGTCGTGTTGAGTGAGAAGGCCCCACACGAGAGGCATTGTTGCATGCGTTGCTTGGCCATGGGCTCACGCTCGTTGTGCGGTGGCTTCTCCACCTGCGGCAGTCATGTGGTCGATCACCGCTGTTGTTGCTTGCTCCCACATCGTTTCAGCGACTTTGAAATCGGGTGCTCGCAACTCAAGCCGATAGGATGGTGCACCGTCGTAGAAACACTTGACCTCGATTTCTTGCTCTTCATCGGAGAGGGATTCGGCGGCCTGCAGGGCCGAGCGAATCACGGAGACGCCGTCGGTGACGTTGATTGAGAGCGTGAGAATGCCCCGTACTTCGACGAAGGGCGGAATGATGTTTTCCACGGCGAGTTCAATGAATGCAGCCAACCAGTCGCCTTCAAATCCAGCGTTTTGCAGTGCACCTTCCTGCATGGCTGCTTCCTCAAAGGCGGCGTAAAGGCCACCGAAGGCATCGGCGAGTTCAATCGATTGTTCGGCGATTTGTTCCTCATCCCATCCGACTTTCTCGCCGAGAACTTTGATCAATTGTGCGGCGCGTTGTTCGTTTTTCCATTCCTGGAGGCGGTCTCGACGTCGCTCTTCGGAGACTGATTTCAGGGAGAGTTCCAGTGAGGTTCCGTCTCGACGGGTTCGCATGACTTTGCAGATCACGCGCTGGCCTTCTCGGACGAATCCTCGGATGTTCTTGACCCAGCCCGAGGCGATTTCACCAATGAAGATGAACCCTTCAATGCCCTCGTACTCGTCGAGGAGAACATAGGCGCCGTTCTGTTTGACAGTGGTGATGGTGGCGACCACCAATTCCCCTTCCTCGGGGGTGGCACCGTCTTGATTTGACATGGAGGCTCAGCCTCCTCAGTTCAGGGCTTCCACAACAGTGCAGCCAACGAGGTCGGCTTTGCCGCCCGCCGGTTTGGTCAAGGTTGCGCTGCAAACACCGCAAGCAATGGATGTCGTGGCGCGTGAAAAGATAATGGATTCGCTTCCGCAGTCGCGGCAACTTACTCTAAGAAAATGGTTGGTCATGTGATTCGCCTCATCGGTCAACAAGCTCGAATTTCTTTGCACGCTTGCAAGGTGCGTAGTGGGCTTTTCCGGTTTCTGTGCACCGGTAGAGAATGTTCACTCGCTTGGTTGGCTTTTCACGGCCATCGGGCTTGGGACGTGGGAAACCACGGTATCCAGCCATAACACGGCGGAAGCGTCGCTGACCCCAGCGGAGTTCGGAAGCACGTCGCTTCTTGACACGCTCCACGGTGTGGAGGGTGTGCTTTCCAGCAGACGGGCTGTATCGCATAACTTGACGGGGTCGCTTCACCATGTGAACACCTAAGCGTTCAGCCCACAGAGGGGGGGTATTTATGCCCTCCGCCATCGGTTTTGGTGGAATCGGAGGGCTGCTCCTCTATGAGTGGGATTCTCTATAAATCTCTGCGACCAGCACACGCCATGGAAGAAGCGACGCAAGCCTTCGTTTTCTTCTGGCTCGCGGGGCTGTTCGTTGTCGTGGGTGCCATGGCGTCATTTTTCTCCAAGGTTCAATGGCAGCGTCGAGCGGGGCTCTTCCTTCTCGCGTTGGGTCTGCTTTCGTTGATGCTCACGCCTTGGACGTTGCCTTTCTCACCTTCCAGCGCCTTTGGCCACTTGCTCGGAAGTCTTGTTGGACCGGCCGTCCTGCTCGGCGTTGGCCTGTACCAGATCGCCTTTTCTGGCCATGTCCCGGTAGGCCGCTTGAGCAAAACCGACCGAAACGTTGGCGTCGCTATGGTCGTGCTGGGCGTGGTGTGGCTTGAGGCCATGCACTGGTGGGTCTTGACACCAACCTATCCCGGCGAGGTCAACCGGTACTGGTACATTTTTTGGCCCACCATGCTGCTGGGCGTCCTTGCCTGCGCTTCAGCGAGCTACACCATCGTAGGCTTGGTCGGCGAGGAGCGCCAACGAGAACAGCGGTTGATGCTCGTCGCTGCGATCTTTTCAGCGATTCTCATGCTGCTCGGCGCCTTTTACGACGGCCCGAACGTCGACGACCAGCGGTTCTCAAGCGAACTCCTTCTCGCTGCTGCAGACATCTTCGGCGTGGTCGTAGGAGCGGCTGTTGCCGTTCTTCTGTTCGCTCTCGTTCTGGCGTTCTACGAAATCCAGCAACCATCGCCACAACGCCTTGACCCCCCGAGTGGAGACCAACTGAATCAAGCCGGCCGCATCATCGCCAAGAACATCGGAGGGGGGGATGACGATGAGTGACACCTCCCCGCTCCGGTCGCTCACTCGGCTGGGCGTGTCCGCTGTTCTTCCTGTTGCATCGGTCGTCCTGGTGGTGTGGTTCGCATCGGTTGCCTCGAGCGAAGGGGCCCTTGTTCGTTTCACCAATGCCATGCTCACCTCATTCACGTTTGTTTCCTTTATTCTGCTGTTGACCTTATTCGTTTACGGCGATGCCCGTAAACGCCCCATTGCCCCTCTCCTTGGCATGGTTCTCAGTGTGCTTCTTGGTGTCGCCTTGACCGTCTTTTTCTTGTCTCGTGGCGAGTTATTGATGGAGGACAACGGCTCTGTTCGAGCGCAAATTCTCTCAAACCTCATTCGTTTGGGCACCACCGTTCTCGGTCTTGGCCTTGCGGTGATGGTGACCGCGGGTGCATTATTTGCGAGTTTGATGAACACCCCACCTCGTTCAATTCAATTTGAAGAGGAGTGAAACTGCCCAAAGCCCATGCCGTTGATTTCATAAGGGGGTGGTCGGTGGCTAAGTCGTTCGGGTGAGCGCATGTCCAAAGGTACACCGTCCATGGGTAAGCGACAAAAGACTACCCACATTCGATGTCGACGCTGCGGTCGCAATGCGTACCACAAGCAGAAAAAGGTCTGTGCATCGTGTGGATACGGAGAAACTTCGAGGATTCGAAAGTACAACTGGTCCAAGAAGACCCACCGCCCAAAGGCCTGAACATTCCTATCGCAACGATAAGAAGCAACCTCGTTTTGGTTGGATTGAGGCGAACGCATGTGCGGCATTTTGGGAATTGTTGGCCAAACTGGCTCCCACGTGAACCAATTGCTCTATGATGGCCTCACGGTGCTGCAGCATCGAGGTCAGGACGCTGCGGGGATTTTGACCGATATGAACGGAAACTTCCGCCTAAGGAAATCCAACGGCCTGGTTTCCGATGTTTTCTTCAAGCGTCACATGCTCCGCCTCGAGGGAAATGTTGGAATCGGCCACGTGCGTTATCCAACAGCCGGTTCTTCCTCAAGTGCAGAGGCTCAGCCATTTTACGTCAATTCCCCCTACGGTATCGCCTTGGCACACAACGGGAACCTAACCAACGCGGAGGAGCTTGAACGGTACCTTCGCAACGAGTGCATGCGCCACATCAACACCACAAGCGATTCCGAACTTCTGCTCAACGCCCTCGCCGTGGAGTTGGTCGAGCGCTCTACCGCACTCCAAATTGACGGAGAGGCCCATATCAACATCGAGACCATCTTTGGCGCGGTCTCGGCCGTGAACGGGCGGGTACGCGGAGGGTACGCTTGCGTTTCGGTGATTTCAGGATACGGCGTCCTTGCCTTCCGGGACCCGAACGGTATCAGGCCACTGATCTACGGTCAGCGTGAAATCGATGGGCAAACGGAGTATATCGTGGCCAGTGAGAGCGTTGCTATTTCCGCTCTAGGCTTTGAAATCATTCGGGATGTCGCTCCAGGAGAAGCCATTTTCATCAGTTCATCAGGCCACATCTTCACCCGTCAATGCACCCCTGCCGCCAGCTATTCTCCGTGTATTTTCGAACACGTTTACTTTGCCCGCCCCGATTCCGTTATCGACGGTATGTCGGTATATCAGTCCCGTCTCAATCAAGGCCAACGCTTGGCAGAACGCCTTCTTGAAACATGGGCCGACCATGACATCGATGTCGTCATTCCCATCCCGGACTCGGGCCGTATTGCTGCCTTGCAAATGGCAAAGGCTCTCAATTTACCCTACAGGGAGGGTTTCGTGAAAAACCGGTATGTTGGTCGAACGTTCATCATGCCTGGACAAGCCTTGAGGGAGAAATCTGTTCGTCGAAAACTCAACGCCATCGAGCATGAGTTCCGCGGAAAAAATGTCTTGTTGGTGGACGATTCCATCGTCCGTGGAACGACCAGCGCCCAGATCATCGAAATGGCCCGTGATGTGGGTGCGGCGAAAGTCTACTTTGCATCGGCTGCCCCTCCAGTCCGCCACCCCAACGTTTACGGCATTGACATGCCGGCCGTCAAGGAATTCATTGCCAATGGACGAAGCATTGAGGAGATCAACGCCACGATTGGGAGCGACCGCTTGTTCTACCAAACCCTTGAGGATTTAATTGAGGTCACCCAGCAACCCTCTTCGGTCGTCAACCAATTCGATTCCAGTTGCTTTAACGGCGAATACATCACCGGTGATATCGGACAAGCTTACCTTCAGAAACTCGAGGACGCTCGAAACGATGGGGCAAAACAGGGTGCCCATCTTGACGATGCTGTTATCGACCTTCACAACGATGACGATGCTTGAAGTCCGCGAGCAGTTCAAGCGAGTGCTTTTCTATACCTCGTGCCACCACAACCCATGGTCTTGACGCGGCACGTCCACGCTCTGGTGAATCCCGAAGCCAAAGTCAAGCACCTTTCCCTCCATCCGGAGGAGGACTTGGTGGCCTGGGCAGAAGTGAACAAAACGGTCACTATCGGACGGTTTGAGGACACTGGACTTCGCATCGTGGCCACGTTTTCCGCCGCCTACGACGTGAGTTTTCTTCAGTTTCACCGAAACCACTTGGTCGTTGGTGATGACATTGGGAGTCTTTCATTTTATGACGCTGAGGGTGCGCACCTCGAAACCCAAGAGGTGGACGGTGGCGTCCAATCTTGTAGTCCAATGGGGTTGAAACTCGCCGTGATCAGCGGCATGGGGACGGTCCATCTCATCCAATTTGAACGGCCTGAACAGAACCTTACCAAGCGCTTTGGTTTGGGGGATGTCCTCCAATTGGTGGTCTCAAATCATCGCATCTATGTTGCACAACAGGACGGCTCGGTTGTTGCTCTCGACGAGTCCGGAGTGCAATGGCATCGACCACAGCGAGGTCAACACGGCGAGCGTATCACGGGGATGGGTGTAACGAGAGAAGGCTCCTTTTTCTTGACCAGAGAAGGTCATGCTATGGTGGCCGGTGAAGAGGAAGCGATTGAATTTGAATTGTGGGATGGGCCCAATTTGGTGCAACGCAGGGACTTACGTAAGCGTTTACTCACATCATCGGAAGCCACCCTCGGGGCCGTCCTGGGGTTTGATGACGGGACGGTCGATTTGCTGTACGAAGACGGTCGACTTGACGAGTTACTCGCCACCGGTCATCCCGTATTTCGGTGCTTTGAACACCAAGCCAGCGTGGTCGCGAGTTCCTGGTTTTACATTCAAGGGGTCACCGATGGGGATGTCTGGAAGGTGGAACACCGGGGAATGCCGCAGATGATGTGTGTCCACCCCGAACGCCAGGTCATCCTGTTCGCAGGCGACGATCAAAACGACTACACCGAACCCGAACCCATTGGCTGCATCGACCTCAACAAGGCACCCTGGGAGACGGACGCTGCTGAGTTACCGGGTTGGTTTCAAGAGGGTTCCTCAGCCACATCCCTGACGGCCGAAGAACTCTATGGGGATTCAGACGATGATGTGTTGATGCATCTCACAGATGAGGAGCGAGCATCCTACGAGACCGCTTCGACTCTATCTCAATCAGCCGGCACGTTGCTGGCGGCCATGGAGGAGGGTGAGCATGGTTCGCCTCACCGCGACGACCCTCTCAGCGAGGAAGCGTTGTTCGAGGCCCTCAACACCACCGAAGCCTTGGGGGTTGAGGAAACCGGCATCCTCCTTGATGCGCTCTCTTCTGCAGTTGATGAAATCCATCCTCCTCGAGCCATAGCAGGCGATGATCAACGGCACGAGGCTGACAGCGACGGTACGTGCGTTGTCCTGCTCGATGGACGGGGTTCCTACGACCCCCATGACCAAATTGTTCAATGGTCGTGGTACGATGAGCGTGGGCAAGAACTCTCGACCACGGCTCAACTCAAGCTCCGTCTCCCTGTCGGTCGCCATGTGTTTGAATTGCGGGTGGTGGACCGTGAGGGCTCATGGACGACGGATGCACTGGTCGTTCATGTGCTGGATGGCTCAACCTCATGAAGGAGTCCTTCTTGCGATGACCATGGCCTTGACGGAACCATGGATTGAGCATTTTTTCGTCGGACCGCTCCAGATGAGGTGCTCCGTGGTCACGGACCGGAGTAACGGAGATACCATCATCATCGATGGCGGTGATGAACCGCAACGCATCATCGATTGGATCGAGGGCTACGAAGGCCCCGGGCCAAACTGGACAACGGGTCCGGAATCACGTACCATGGCTGAAGAACTCCAACTGCCCGCAAGAAAGGTCGTGGCGCTTGTCAACACCCACGCACATTTTGACCACAGCGGCTTCATTCCCGTTCTTCGAGAACATTTCAACGTGGAATGGTTTCTACATCCCGATGACACCTTTTTGCAAACATTGGCTCAAGCCTCGGGCCGACGCTACGGGCTTCAATTGCCCGAGCCTGCTGTCGCTGACCAAGCCCTCACGGCAGGTGAGGCGTATCAATTTGGGAGCATTGAACTCCGTGTGCTGCACACGCCCGGCCACACGCTCGGCGGCTGCTGTTTGTTGCTCCCGGTCAACGGCGGTCCCGATCATGTGTTTGTCGGTGATACCTTGTTTGCAGGCTCCGTGGGGCGCACCGATATTGCCAATTCCGGTGGTGACTTTGATCTCTTGGCTCGCTCGATTCACACCCAACTGTGGCCTCTGGAGGAGACGACCGTCGTCCATCCGGGGCACGGTCCGTTGACCACCATCGGGCATGAAAAAAGGACGAACCCCTTTGTCGGCGAGCCGGCTGGAGAAGGCGGTTCGTACGGTTTCGGCAAATACGCCTGATCATCCCATCATGCCTTTCAGGCTCTCGTGGAGAACCGGGAGGGCGTCTTCCCAAGTCGCCACGATGCCATAATCTGCGTGTTGGAAAATCGGAGCATCTGCGTCTTTGTTAATGGCGACGATGTACTTCGAGGAGCGCATGCCTGCCAAGTGCTGGATGGCACCGGATATGCCAACAGCGATGTAGAGATTGGGGTTCACCGTCTTGCCGGTTTGCCCAACTTGCATGGAGTGCGGAATGGCCTCCCAGGTGTCAACAGCCGCACGAGAGGCGCCAACAGCGGCACCGATGGTGTCGGCAATGGCCTCGAGGTGCGAGAAATTGTCGGGTGAACCCATTCCACGTCCTCCGGAAATGATGATGTTGGCTTCAGCCACGTCCAGTCGCTCGGATGCACGCGCCATGAATTCTTGAACGGAGGTGGCCACATCACCGTCGGTATCGACCACGCTGACATCCGCTGCTCCGCCCTGTGCGGGTGAGAAGACGTTGGAGCGCACCGAAACGACCACTGGGCCGGTTGCTGAGACGGTTTGCATGGCCTTTCCGCTGTAGACGGGCGAGGTGATGTTGCTGCCTTCAATGGCCACCGCATCCTGGACCACGGAGAGGTTGCGCCGAGCGGCCAGCCTTGCAGCCAAGTCTTTCGATTGAGGGCTGGCACCGGTAATGACGGTACCTTGCGGAGCGACGGCGTCGAGGGCCGCTGCCCAGCCGCTGGCGTCGTAGTGTGTGAAGGCGGCGGATTTCGCTGCCAGAATGCTTGCGGCTCCCATGCCGGCGGCGCCGTCGGCTTGACCGGCTTCCGTGCAGGGCACGACGATGGTGGGTTCTCCGCCCAGGGCAATGGCAGCGCTGACGAGTTCAGCGGTGCTGGGGTGGACGGTGTTGTTGCTCATTTCTGCGATAACGATGGTTTGTGTCATGTCTTCACCTCATAGGACGTTGGCTTCATCACGAAGCAGTTTTGCCACCTCTGCTGCGGCGGCTCCACCTTCGTAACTCTTCCCGGCGGGTTTCGCTGGTGGGAGGGCGTGAGCGACGATGGAAACAGATGATGCAGGAGCGTCTATAGAACGAACGTCTACGCTTGCTCGCTTGGCTTGCATGATGCCTTTGACGTTTGGTTTTCGAACTTTTAAATTCCCTTTGTCGCACGAGATCACAGCGGGGAGGGGTACGCTCACTTTCGCGTTGCCGCCACCGCTTGGTGCGGTCACCGAAAGGCCGCCGTCGAAACTGGCGCCGATGATGTTGGATACGGAGGCCCAGCCCAAGCGTTCGGCGACGCCAGGGCCCGTGGAACCTGCTCCCGTGTCAGCTGCTGATTTTCCACAGTAGACAACCCCGCCATCGAGGTCGCTGATGGCTTGTGCGATGAGCGTTTGAAGCGCATTGGAATCCATGTCTTCAGCGGCATCGATGCGAACGATATGGTCCACGCCAATGGCCTTGGCGTCTTTCAGAATTTTTTCCGCTCCTGCCCCTCCAACCGTCAGGGCGGTGACCTCTCCGCCGTTGGCCTCTCGGTGCTGAAGGGCGGTCTCAACGGCAAATTCGTCGTAGGGACTCATGACCATTTTGACCGATGAGAGGTCAACACGGTCGCCGTTCACCACAATCTTGGCGTTGGTGTCTGGAACTTGTTTGACGAGGACGATAATGTTGGACATGGGAATCAACTCCAATTCTTGCTCAAACCCAGCCGGAGTCCATTCATGAACCTTGCCACGCCCCCGTATGGCGCATCTCAAAGGCTGAAATTTTGGGCCTGCAGGGTAGTATTATGAACCGTCTCAGCCAGGGGGGAACTCCATGTCCCCACCGAGAAAAGTCGATGTTGACCCTGATGCACAATCCGTGCTTCGCGAATGGAGAGAACTCATCGTCGAGCATTACCAAAAAGACATCGCTCGCCTCGAAGGCATGGACGAAAGCGTCCATGGGTTTCACATCGAACACGCACTCATTGACAAAAAGGAGACGCTTCGACGTTTCTTCCATGAAAATCCGACCCGTGCCCTTGAATTGGGAAGTCAAATCATGCGAGAACAATTTGACCAGCACAACATCCTCACTCGACCTGTGTTGCGCGTGGTCGGACTTTCGAAGAACTACCTCAACCGGGTGGATGAGTTGAGGATGCGCGACCGAAACGGGCTGGTCTGCCTTGATGTCAAAATCAACGAGGTCTCTCACCCTTACGGCTGGCTCAAACTCGCCGTCTACGAGTGCACGGATTGTGAAACACGGGTCGAGGTACCTCAACGACGAGCGAGGGAGCGCGAGAGCCCGTACCTCTGTCGATCTTGCTTGCAACAAGCGATGGAGGGCTACAATACCACGGACATTCCACGAAGTTTCATCCGACCAAATAGCGATTTCACACTGGTTGTTGAGGACTGCAAATACGAGGATGTTCAAGATATTAGCATGAGCCAAATCACCTACAACAGCGAACACCATCTGATCAATTGCTCCACGCGAAATCAAATCCTGGGTACGCTTGCCGACGACCTCGTCGACCAACTCCGGCCGTCAACCTATGTTCGCGTGAACGGCATTGTGCGTGTCCAACCCGTTCCTGATCGGACCTTCGCAAAGGATACCCGACGTCTGCTGTCCATCGACATCTTGAGTGTTGAAGAACTGAACATTGAGGATGATATCAGCCGTTGATGAGGGCTGTCACCTTCTCAAGCGTGTCCGGATGAGCCTCAAAGTGCGCCGCCAAGCCCTCAAGGCCTTTGGCTAAACCATCAGCAACCCCCATTTTTGCATCAAAGGGGTGAAGCGTGCCGTCCATCACGGCGGTTCGAAAGTCATCGAGGCTCGTCCATGTGCTCGGTTCGCCAAACTTTGGATTGGGAGTGACGTGGATGGCACCGTTCTCGGGAAGCACGATATGTTCGGCCAGTTCATACACCGGAGATTGAGGGTCATCGGGCGAAATGTAGGCTTTCTTCATTTTCTTGAGGAGTTGTGCGGGGGTGTCGTGCAGAAGCAGTGCACCACTCGGATCCGATTTTGACATCTTGTGGTCAAAGGATTCCATCCTCGAGCCCGAGGCCTTGAGCGATGAAATGATGGCCGTATGCAGGCACGTTGCCTTTTGCCAACCGTATTTTGATGCGATGTCGCGCATGAACATGTGGGCCTTGCGTTGGTCCATGCCGCCGATGGCGATGTCAATGTCCATCTCAAAAATGTCTGCAGCCTGCATGGCAGGGTAGTAAAATTTCGAGAGGTCGTGGTCCGAAGATGCCTCATCCCGGCCCATGATGGTGAATGTCTTCCTCACCATCGCCAATGTTGCGCCCTTTGAGCATCGCAGCACTCTGGCCCAGTACTCGCTGGATTCCATCAACTCTGAAGCCCATTTGAACTGCAATTCACCTGCGCCAGTGCCTTCTGGGGGATGGTCGAGGAGCGCTCGGAACGTCTCTTGCATGTAGACGCCGGTCGTTTTGATGGCCTCCATGTCGCCGTTGAACTTGTCGTTCACCCAAGCATGCCAATCGGCCAAGAAAACCATGACGTTGGCGTTGGCGTCAAGCATTCTGCGCAGTTGAAGCGCCAGGACCTTCCAGCCGATGTGCGCCTTGCCGCTCGGTTCAAACCCCACATAACAGCGAAGCACGCCATCCCCGCCGTGGGAGGTGCCGTTTTGCAAAGCGTCCATGAGGTGCTCCACGCCGACGACTTCTTCCACATTGGCGACCATCAAATTGAGGCGGTTTTTATTGGCCTCTGTGAGTGATGCAAACGCCTCTTTCGAGGCAAGCAAGGCGGGAATGTCTTGCTTGGTGGCCATTCCATCACCTCAGAACAGCTTGTCGAGTTTTTTGACTTGGGTTTCGGAAGGTGGGTCGCCAGCCTCGATCATCGTTTCGAGTTTTTCAATGATTTCGTGGGCTTGGTCGATGGTGCTCTGGTCCAGGTTCTTCATCAGTTCCATGGATTTGTGAGCCATCTTGATGGCGGATTTGGCCTTCGAGAATTTCTTTGCCTCTTCCTTGGCTTTATCGCCGCGTTGCTTGGCGTTGTAGCCCGTTGCTTCGTCAAGGAAACTTGACCAACGCTTGCGGGACTCCATGGCTTTGGAGGGTCCCTCCTCACTGTCGAGGAACTCGGCAAGATCGCCGCCTTTCATCTGGACAACATCCACAGCAAGTTTGCCTTTGTCGTCGTAGGACCCACGCACACGTGTCAGGAGTCCGTACGAGCCGGTGAACACGCCATCGGCATCGACGTTGATGTTTTCGAAGTATGAAGTGGCCAATTTGGCAAGACCGGCATTTCCGCCCATTGATTTAATCAGACCACGCTTAACGGCAAATCGCTCCATGTGTTGCGCAACGGTCAGCGTCTCATAAGACCACCGTCCGAACCGCTTGTTCGTGGCCAATCCATGGGAGATGTTTTCATGCAAGCGTCGGTCGCTCAGCCATGGGAAGGAAGGCATGGTGGTCCCTCGGGCTTGTGGCGGTCCTTCTCCTCCCGCTCGCTTCAGCCGATCTCCTCACCCGAATCGATCTGGAGGATGCCGGTGCCTTGGGTGAGAGCGATATGGGCATCACCGTGGGGGCGGTCTCTCCTGACGGCATGGATGTTCTTGTTGGGGGACTGAACGGCTATGCACGCCTCCTCTCTGCGGAGGATGCCGGCAACAGGGCCATGGATGTTGAACTCGTCACCGGTCGGAATTCGACCGTTCAAGACATCGCATGGCATCCGCGCGGAAACACCGCTCTTTTGGTCGGCGACGACGGGATGGCCATGCGCTACGACACCTATGACCACAGCATCACGTATGTCAACGGGACCTTCACGGTCTTGGGACACGACTTGACTTCGGTGGTATGGCGCCCTGGTGGTGATTTTGCCTACGTCGCCTCCTCACAAGGTCACGTTTGGAAGTTCGCAGAACACACCGGGTTTGAGCCACTTGAGAACACTGGACAGAGCCGCATCACAGATTTTTCATGCCATCGCAATTACAACGTCTGCTTCATGTCAACGGTGGACGAAGGCTTGGCCGTCATCGACGAAGGCCACGCTTTGGGGTGGTTGACACAAACCGCCGACATGACATGGGTTGGCGTGGATTGCGCCAGTGCAGTCCTCAACGAGTGTGTCGGATTTGCCAGCGGTTTGAGCACGAAAGTCATTCGGATAAACACCCTTGATGCTCGTCAATCAACCGTTGAATCAAGCGAACCGTGGGACCTTCCCACCGGCGACTTCACCGATGTGTCTCGCGGAGATGACGGCACCAGCCTCGTTCATCTCGCACCCCTCGGTTTGGTCAGGCATACACCTCTCACGGGCGAGGCGTTCTCTGTGTTGGTGCCTGAAGACGCAGCGACGTGGGACGCTGTCATCGCCGGTCGTGGCCTGGCGGTTGTTTGGGAGAACACGCGACATGACGGATTCATCATCACCGATTTCGGCAACATCATCAAGTTCACACCAGCGGTTGAACAAGTGGAGATGAACATCATGGACGTGCTTGTCATGAGTGCCGTCGCCGTTTCTGTCCCGGGTGTCATTCTCGGTCTCATCTACATGAACAGCCCGTGGATGCAGCGGAAATACCGGGAATGGCGGTTTGGAAAGAAATGATGTCCTGCTTTCTATCAAGCAAGGGGACATGTTGATGAAGCACCCGCGCGGCAGATAAAATGAGGGTGCCATATGGAGCCGTTCGAAGGACTCGATTTTTACGATGTTGAAAGCTTGCTGACCGAAGAAGAAATCATGGTCAGGGACATGGTCCGAGAATGGGTTGACGAGGCCGTCATTCCCAAAATTGAACAGGCATGCGAAGAGGGCGTTTTCCTCGACGAATGGCGCGTTGCGCTCGGCGAGATGGGTGTTCTTGGCGCACCGCTGAAGGGCTACGGTTGCCCCGGACTCTCCTATGTTGCATACGGCCTCATCTGTCAAGAGTTGGAGCGAGGGGACAGCGGTCTCCGCTCCTTTGCCTCCGTTCAAGGTTCACTTGCCATGTACCCCATTTGGGACTTCGGAACTGAGGAACAAAAAGAGAAGTATCTGCCCAAAATGGCCTCGGGAGAATACATCGGATGTTTTGGTCTAACGGAGCCGGACTACGGTTCAAACCCTGGCGACATGGTCACCAAGGCGGAAGACAAAGGCGACCACTACCTGCTCAACGGTGCGAAGATGTGGATCACCAACGGAACCATTGCCGACATCGCTGTGGTCTGGGCGAAACTCGACGGCGTGATCCGTGGTTTCATCGTCGAAAAGGGCGACGAAGGCTTTTCTGCTCCCGAGATGAAAGGAAAACACTCGCTCAAAGCCAGCGTTACCAGCGAATTGGTGTTCCAGGACTGCAAGATTCCCAAGGACCGTATGCTTCCGGGCGTCAAGGGCCTTCGCGGACCGTTCTCCTGCCTGAACAACGCCCGCTACGGTATTTCTTGGGGCGCGTTGGGTTCGGCCATGGCCTGTTTCCACAGCGCCAAAACCTACGCCCTGTCCCGTATCCAATTTGACCACCCCATCGCATCCTACCAACTGGTTCAGAACAAACTGGCTTGGATGCTGCGTGAAATCACCAAGGGACAGCTTCTCGCTTACCACCTCGGCAAGAAGAAAGACGATGGCTCGTGGTTCCCCGAACAAATTTCGCTGGCCAAGATGAACAACGTTGACATCGCCCTTGAGATTGCTCGGGTGGCTCGAGACATTCACGGAGCGAACGGTATTCTTGACGAATACCCCATCATGCGGCACATGGCCAATCTCGAGTCAGTGAAAACTTACGAAGGCACCCACGACATCCACAACCTGATTCTCGGCCGATACATCACCGGCATTCAGGCCTTCACTCGCCAGGCTTGATGTCGGATGTATGCTTATCTTCGCCTGTTGTGGATGTTGATGAGGAACACCTTTCGGCGACGAGAGGTGTTTGATCCCAAAACCGCCTATGTTTGGAAGGTACGTCCCGGCATCGCTGATATGGACGTCTATCCCGAGGTGAACAACGGCCGTCATTTTGTTCTGTTTGACCTCGCCCGATACGATCTCGCCATGCGCATCGGTCTTTTTCGCTGGGTGCGCAAGACGCGCTCCGCCTTTGTCGTTGCAGGGTCAACCATTCGTTATCGGCATCGGCTTCGCCCGTGGAAATCAACCCAAATCATCACAGAAATGGTCGGCTTCGATGTTCGCTTTTTCTATTTCCAACAGCGTTCGGTTCAATCGGGTCGAACCTGCTCGTTAGCGCTGTTGCGAACAGCAGTGCGCAGAAAGGGTGCCGTGGACCCTCGGGAAGTGCTGGAGGGGCTGGGCCTTGACATTGAACCGTTCATGCAGCCTTGGGTGGAGGATTGGAACAGATGGGACAACGAGCGCCCGTGGCCTGAATGAGGCTCAAACACTGGGCAGGACACCAACACGAGCGAGCGCTCCCCAAACAGGGTCGAGGAAGCCTGGAAGGAAGCGATGTCGCAGGTAAACAGCTGCTGCGAGCGAAATCTTCTGTACCTTGTTGAGTTTGACGCGCTTGGTGAACACATCGCCCTGCTGCTTCTCAATTTGGCGCAGGATCTTATCGTAGAAGGCGATCATGGCAGCAGGTGAGTATCGGGTTCGTCGAGGAAGCAGTGGCAGGAGGGCCCGAGCTTCTTCGAGGTAGGTTCGGGCTCGGGCGGCATATTGTCGGCAATAGGGCTCCCAGTGCTTGTTGAGGACGATTTTCCCGTCGAGTTCCTCCTCGGTCATGTCGTTTCGTTCAAGTTCGTCGAGCGGCAGATAGACTCGGTCTCGCTGGATATCTTCACCAACGTCTCGCAACACGTTGGTCAGTTGCATGAAAATACCCCATGATTCTGCGTATTTCCGTGCCATGGGATTGTCGTAGCCGTACACCTCAATGCACATCAGGCCCACAACGGATGCAACACGGTAGCAGTAGACGTAAAGCTCGTCGAAGGTACGATAGCGGTTGTTGTAGAGGTCGTCTTCCATGCCGGAGATGAGGTCGTCAAAGACTTCTCGAGGAATGTTGTAGCGCTGGACAGTATCTTTGAGGGCGAGGAACACGGGGTCCGTGGAATGCACATCGCCGTAGCAGGTGGACAATTTTTTCCGGAAAAAGAAGAGTTGTGTGATCTTGTTGAGGTAGGCTTCCTCGTCAAGGATCGTTCCTCGGTCTTGCAGCGATTCCAGTTGGTTACGGTAGGCCGTGGCTTCAGGGTCCAACTCGCCTTTGCTGCCGGGGAATCGATCGGCCCAATCACCGTCGGCGATGTCGTCTGCTCGACGGCAGAAGGCGTAGATGGCGCACATGGCCAAGCGTTGTTCGTCGGGCAGATACTTGAAAGAGTGGTAGAAATTGCCCGCTTCCCTCATGGTCAGTTCTTCACAGTAGCGATAGGCCAGTTTGTGCAATTCAGCGGGAGGTTTTTCCGACCAAATAGGTGCATCCAGGTGAGCAAACGGGTCGACCAACTCGTTCGTTTCACCCACGATGCCGATGAACGATGCACCTTCTTTGAGCGCCTCCATGGCCGTTACGCTGACGGCCTTGACGGCATCCCGAGCGAGGGTCACACCTGCTCGAAGCCGGTCAAGCGTGGTCGGAGGTCGGACCTCTTCCTCGCCGTTTCTGCTCGATGCATTCCCTTTGAGCGGGAAGAGCAAATCGAGCGGTTTGCGGCGTTCAAGCATCCTAACCGGCCAGCCCTTGCATCCTTTGTTTATGAGACCTCGCCTCAAAAGCGTGGACGCTTGAGCAGAGAACAGGGCGATGTAAGTAGGAATTCACTCTCTCATTAGATTCTATAGAATCATGACTTGTCCCTGTTCTTTTCAAGAAGTCGTTTTACGCCTCCCGGGATAATGAGTGCTCGGAGTAATTTACGAGCATAGGTCTTCATCTCGTCGCGGGTGACTTTGATTCGCTCTTGGGAATTGAGGATGTTTCCCTCTCGTAGAAGCGTGACTGTCCGCTGGCCGACCAGAACCGGCAACATGCACGAGGCCTTGAGCCGAAATTGGGTTTCAGGTATCATGCGTATGTAGGCCGTTGCGGCTTCGAGATGCTCGTTGGTCAAATCCAAATAGCGGTCGTACAGGGGGCGAAAGGCAGCGAGGTTTTCGTCGTCAAGCAATTCCTCGGGTTTGAGCCCCGCTTCCTCCAGCGATGATTTTGGGATGTAGCACCTCCCAAATCGCAAGTCTTCCGGTATGTCTCGAAGGATGTTGATCATCTGCAAGGCTTTGCCAAAGCGTATGCCGCGCTCAATGAACAGTTTCTCATCCTCGGGGGAGAGTTTCATCAGGTGCGCCAGCGACATCTTCGTCCAGAACACACCGACGCAGCCTGCGACTCTGAAGGTGTAGTCATCGAGTTCCTCCTCGTTGTTGAGTGAAGAGACGGTTCCACCTTCGTTGGCTGGGCCGAATCGGGCAAGGTCAAGCAGTTGGCCCTCGACAATGATGTCGAGGCATTCCAGCATGCGTTGTTGATCTTCGTTATTGTACACCTGGAGACCTTCAACGACATCCACCACGTTGCGTAGGAGTTCTGCCTCGTGTTCGTTGGTTTGGATATCGGCGAGGGCGCTGAGGTCGGGCAGGTCCTTACTCCGACCTTGAACAGCATCGTTGTAGGCGGTCAAATGATCGGTGAGGAGCGCTGTTTCACCAACCTTGGAATCGGCAATGGTATCGGCAACTCTGGCGAGAAGATAGAGCAGCCCAATCTGCCCCCGTGTTTTCTTGGGCAGATATTTCAGTGTGGGATAAAAGGAACGTGAGGTGGTCTCGAGAAGGCGGTCGATTTTTTCATTGACCAAAACCGGCACATCAACCCTCTCCAATCCTGCCAGTACCCTTTGCCGCATGAAGATATTCGTCCTTCGTTTCCACCTGACACCGTTTGGGCTCGGACAGACTGATTTGAGGGCATCTTGACGCAATGCTTTAGGGACAGTAGCCTGAGCAAACACTGCGAGGGGGTGACACCATGAACTGCAATGCCTGTGGGGAGCAGATTCCAGCAGACAGCATGTTCTGCCCCGAATGCGGTGCTCGGCAAGACACTTCGGTCGCAGGTGGCTTCGCCCCCCCACCAAACCAAGCCATCCCTCCCTTCCCTCCTCAGCAACGCTCGTTTGACCCCGTATCGGGACAGGCACAACGCATGCAGCAAGAAAACAACATGAACCAGATGGGGCAGGTGCCCCCCGACATGCTCCAAGGCATGGCACAAGGGATTCATCAGCAACAAAACCTGCCACCGGGCACCTACCCCCAGCATCCAATTCAAGGCGGATTTCCTCCCAATCAATACCCGCCGAACCAAATCCAGCCCAACCAGGCCCAGCCAAACCAATTCCCTCCCGGTCAGCTTCCTCCACAACATGGCAACGTCATGCCAACCAATGTGCAGGCACCGATGAACGACATGCCAACTCCCCAACGTGGCCCGTCCATTGGCAGCGGCGCCTTGCCGACTTCGAACAATGTCTCGCCATTGTCTGCCGGGGGCACAAAAGTCGCCCAAAACCCTGCGAATTCTCCTACAGACGCCATGGTGAATCGCTTGGCTCAAGCCGAACGAGCAGTGAAAGACGAGCGTCGGAATCAATGGCTTTCGATGAACCAGTCACCAGCCTCCTCCGTCCTCGCAAATCTCGGTGGAGGTGAACTGCCTGCCCACCTTCGTGGCAGCGAAACCAGCAATCCTGCGGCCGACATCATGGCTGGAGCTCTTGGTACACCCGCAGAAGACGCTCCAAATGAAGCCCTTCTACGCCGCATTTCCGAGGTCGCCGTTCGCCGTGTTGCTCGGAAGCGAGGGGTTGCCGTAGAGGCGCCTCAAACAAAATTGGCCGACGACCTGTTTGAGGTCAACATCACGTATGTGGATGATGGGCGTGTTTTGGACTCGCCCGACGATCTCACTCAAGCCTTTGAGCACGCCATTCAAACCGAACTCGCGCTGAAAGGTTTTGATTTATCCTGCAGCATCACCATGTTCCGCTCAAAGGACGGGAAAACAGAGAAGATTGGTGAAGAAGCCTCAGATGAGGAAATGTTTGCTTGTGAAATCTGTGATGGTCTGGTGAAGGAAAGCGACCCGGTCTGTCCACACTGCGGTGCCATGTTCGAAGACGAAGAGGAGGAAGAAGACGAACCGGCTCCTTTGCGGGGTGGCCCACCCGGCCCGAAGAAAGGCGGCCCCCCGGGTCCAAAGAAGAGCGGCGGCCCACCCGGCCCGAAGAAGAGGGGCCCTCCCGGCGGTCCGAAGAAAAGCGGTCCTGGCGGTCCTCCCGGTCGCAAAAAGAAGGGCCCTCCCGGCGGTCCGAAGAAAGGCGGTCCTGGCGGTCCTCCCGGCCCGAAGAAGAGCGGTCCTCCTGGCGGTCCTAAGAAAGGCGGTCCCGGCGGTCCTCCCGGTCCCAAAAAGAAGGGTCCCCCCGGCGGTCCGAAGAAAGGCGGTCCCGGCGGTCCTCCCGGTCCGAAGGAAAGCAGTCCCCCTGGCGGTCCCCCCGGCGGTCCGAAGAAGAGCGGCCCTGGCGGTCCTCCCGGTCCCAAAAAGAAGGGTCCCCCCGGCGGCCCAAAACGAGGTCCTCCCGGCCCCAAAAAGAAGGGTCCCCCCGGCGGTCCAAAACGAGGTCCGCCCGGCCGATGAGGTGATTGAACCTTGAGCGGCGAAGCCGACTTTGGGAACATTCGATTCGACGGTACACTTCGTCCCTCGCAGGTTGCGGCTGTCTCGGTCATTCAACCCCAACTCAATGCAGACGAAAAACGGCTGCACATCGTCGCCCCGCCGGGTTCAGGCAAAACCGTGCTTGGGCTCTATGTCTGGGCGGACTTGGTCCGCAAACCGGCCCTGGTCCTCTCGCCCAACTCTGCGATTCAAGCGCAGTGGGCCGCCCGAACCGACCTGTTCGACCTCGACGGGAAGGATGACCAAGTCAGCATTGACCCGCAGCGACCCGGCTTGTTGACCTCACTGACCTACCAATCGGTGACCATGCCAAAACGTGGCGGCGAGGGTTTGGATGAATCCGCCTTGATGCTGTGGGCGGAAAAGTTGGTGGAAAAAGAGGAGGCGAGCGACATCTCTTCAGCTGAGACATGGATTGCCGACTTGGAAGAGAAGAATCCAACCTATTTTGGCCAGCGCTTGAAGGTGTACAGAAAGAAGGTCCGGGATGACTACGCAAAGAACGGCAATGCTCTCTGGACCTTGCATGAATCTTCGCGCACAACGCTGCTTCGACTGAAAGAGGCCGGCATCGGGCTCATCATTCTCGACGAGTGTCATCACCTGCTCCACCATTGGGGCCGAGTGCTTCATCAACTGAAAGAATTCTTTGACGACCCCATCGTCCTTGGCCTCACTGCAACGCCGCCGGATCTTGATGGTGCTAAGGACGAGGATGCGGAGCGGTACATGGATTTCCTAGGTGAGATTGACTACGAGGTACCGGTTCCCGCACTGGTAAGGGACTCGAACCTTGCACCCTACCAGGACCTGTGCTATTTCGTCCGACCTGCCCGAAAGGAATTTGAGTTTATCCGAGACGTGAACGAGACCTTCGACAGCATCGTTGACCAACTCAACGAGTCCTCGGAAGGTGAAGGCGCCATCCTGCCGCTGACCGAGTGGATTGAACAAGAACTCCAGGCTTACCCTTGGCACGAGCACACCGAAAGGGAACAACGCCACATTCGTCAAATTCACAGAGAATATTTGATGATTCAAGGCAGGGACCTACCACCTGGTGTTCCTCCCCTCTCGGACGAGCAGCTCAAGGGGGACCACGGCCTGGAGTTTACAACAAATCACCGCAGCGATACGTTAGTGCATATCATCTCAGAGTATGTTCGTCTTGGGCTGCGTCTGTCAAGCAACACCAACGACCAAGCCAAAGCCGAGCGCACCGCTCTTCACTACCGCTTGCTTGGGTGGCAAATCACAGAAACCGGCTGGCAACAATGCGCCTCCCCCATCAACCGGATTCTTGCCTACAGTAACGCCAAATGCGAAGCGCTGAGCACCATCCTCGGAGAAGAAATGCAAAACCTCGGCAACATCATTCGAGCCGTGGTGATCACTGATTTTGAGAAGACCTCCTCAACATTGCTCGTCGACGATGTGCTTGACGAAGAGGCCGGGGGGGCCGTCGCCGCCTTCCGCCACTTGGTCGCGTGCCCGGCCGGTGACATGCTCGACCCCATCTTGATGACGGGCAGCACCGTGTTGGTGGACGACGACTTGGCAGAGGCCTTTCTTGAAAAAGCGCGAGCATGGATTGCAGAACGCCGTTTGAAAATAAATCTCAGCGATGTGGTCTCGGGTCGCTACCACGAGATTTCCGGTTCAGGAAAGGACTGGGTGCCACGTCACTATTCCACCATGATCACCGAATTTTTCCAAGAAGGTTTCACTCGATGTCTCATCGGTACGCGTGGGCTCATGGGCGAGGGATGGGACGCTTCGCGCATCAACGTGCTGATCGACCTGACGTCCGTGACCACGAACATGAGCATCAACCAACTTCGAGGCCGCAGCATTCGTTTGGACAAACATTGGCCCGAGAAGGTGGCCAACAACTGGGACGTCATTTGCCTGGCCGATGAATTTGATTCAGGTTTCAGTGATTACAAACGCTTCAAACGAAAACACAAGCAGCTGTACGGGGTCGGCGATGACGGCGCCATTGAGAAGGGCCCAGGCCACGTTCACCCGGCGTTCGTGAGCGCCAAACCGATCGGGGTTCACGAGGGCATGGCGATGTTCAACGAAGAGATGTTGAAGCGGTCCAAGATGCGCGCTCGGACTCGTGAGCTCTGGGGTATCGGCCAGCCGTTCAACGCCAAACCCAAGGATGCCGTGGAAAAGAAACTGGCCCCGAGTGAGGGAATCGGTATGTCCGAACCCGGTAGCCCTTGGAACGATGAATCGCTGACCATTGCCATCAGCGAGGTCATTGTGAGTGCGCTCATTGAAACCAACCAGTTGGCGCCAGCTACTGAGGCGGCAGGTGGAGACCGAGGAGGGGGCTGGATTCGAATGCACCTTGCGAATTCCACAGCAGAAGAAGCCACCCTCTTTTCGAAGTGTCTCGAAGAGGTGCTCTCACCACTTGAGAACCCGAGGTACGTGATTTCCCGAGCGGCGCTGTTCCCTTATGAGACGTGGCTCACGAGATTGCTTCCCGAGGTGTTGGCGAAATACATCCGCCCGCATCGTCAACATTTGGTGATGTTTCACAACGTACCGTCGGCCCTTGCCAGTTCGAAGGCGAAGGCCGAGGTGTTCAAACGACATTGGGACGAGAAATTCAGCGAGAGCGAACTCTTCTATGCGCACAACAAAGAAGGGAAATTCCGCCTCGAACAGGTCCAAGCCAGCGGCATGACCCCTGAGGCGACGCTTCACCGCAAGAGCCTCTACCTATGAGGCGCACGTATGGCACAACACACCGTTGTTCCCGCAAGAGGCGCAAATTCGACGACGGCATTCGAAGCACTGGAAGCTGAAGGCATTGACTTCGTTGGAACATTGAACCATGCCGCACTCACCATCGGCCGCAGGAACGGAGCTGGCAGCCTTTTGCTCAAGGTTTCCCCAAAAGGCGTCGTTGTTCAAATCGGTCGTTTTTCCTGCTGGTTTGGCCTTCCTTCGTGCTGTTTTCCGTGGTCTTGATGAGGCCTTGGTGTTCTTGGGGGTTGTGTCGTTGTTGCCACCCAAATCAAGGGCCTTGACGACTTGTGGATGATTGAAAAAGGCGCGTGCGGCTTTCTCGCCCCCGTTGAACCAGTGTTTGTGTTGCACCATGAGCGATGTCGTCGTTTGGCCACTGGTGGGCGCCAGTCGCAATCTGAACATGACCGACTGGTATCGGTCAAGTCTTGACCCTCGTCCAGCCATCTGTACGGGCATGCTCCCCATCGCGGGGCCCTTTCTTCCTCCTCCTACCGGCCGGTTCAACATACTGTTTGGATCCTGCAACAACTCAGTTCCTTCTTTTCGAAGGATGCTGAATATTGTGAGCGCAAGTGGAAGAAAGAAGCAACTTCCGATGAGAATGGGCTCAACAGCGCTTATCATGAACCCGATGACCAACACAGGGAGGCCGGCCAGCGCAATGATTACAGACAAAAACAGTTTTGCAGCGACATTAAATTTTCGTGCCCCAGCGTGAGACCGACCTCTCCGGTCGTTTGGGTCAAGCAGTGTCAAACCCTCCGATTCGAATGTGTGGCTCCCTCCAATGAAGAGTGGCCATGGCGCCGTCCTCAGGCGCCATGGCCGAGCATGTCATGGCTAGGTGCTCCAAGCAGGTGTCATTGTCCGAAGACTCCATTGAGGACGACCAAAATTAAAGATTGACGGTAAATAAATATTCACGACATGGACACGATGTCAAAGGTCGGTTCGGCCTGGCCGCAGAGTTCGTGAGCCGGGAGTTCTCGATGAACGCCGAGCCGCCGTTCGAGTTCCAGATGCTGACGCGAATACAGCGGTACACCCTCATACGCCACGCCGTACATGCCCATCAATTCCGGCTCGGCTTCCTCGATGCCGTTCACTTCCGGTGGGGTTAGCGACGTCCACTGGTGCTCACGTTGCTTCAACTTTGATTGGGACAGCGGCAGGCCACGGCGCTTGTACATCTTCACGAGTTTTGGACGAGGAATCGCCAGCGGGCAGAGCATCAGCACGCGCTTGTTGTGGCGCCAAAAACTGCAGGGGCCGAGGTTGTCGTGTTCAATCCATTCGAGAGCACGGTCCATGGCCTTGAGCGGGGCACCCCACGATTTTGGCAGCCACATCATCAACACATGGCGGTTCTTCGTCCCCTGCACGTGGGTGTTCACTCGAAGCTTGAACCAAGGTTCAGCAGGTTGGGTTGCGGGCTTCGGCTCTGGTTTGTTGCTCGTTTGAACAGGTGGTGGGTCAACCCGTTGTGGGATCTCGTCAGCCGAGGGGTGCCGGTAGAGCGTGCTCAACAGGTCCTCCAGCGGGCCGTTCAGTGCCTCAACGGTGATGCGGGTGCATGCATATCCGGTGCTGCCATGAAGACTGCCGGGAAGACGGAGAATACGGCGCGTGTCGGCGGTCACCTTGGTGTCGACGGCAAAGCCAGCCTCGACCACACGGTCCAGCAGGGCCTTGCGTTGTGCCTTGACGGCCAGTTCTCGCTCTTTGGGGTCAGCGATGGCGAACGCCTCCCTGTCGGGGTCGTCGTAGATGAGGTGGAAGCCCTTGGAGCCCGAGAATGAAACGCTTCGGAGGTCGAGGTTTTCGTGTTCTTCAAGCCATCCCATCAATGCGCAGGCGATGGATTTGGCCCCGGCCAAATTTTCTATAGAAAAAGGAGCAACATCGATGTCGAAGACCACGAAATGATTCAGGAGCACGGGGTAGATTTCGGGGTCGTCCCTCAAGCGAGGGAGGTCAATCGGGTTGAGCCAGGAGGCCGTTGAGACGTAGACGTCGCGAGGAGCGCTGTTGCGGATGGCCTTGAGAAACGTGGCATGGTCTCGGACACGTCGTTTGGCGGTGAGCCAGCGGTTTTCGGTGGTTCGCCATCGAAACACGTGTTGGCTGGGTTTGTCAAGCCAGGAGAGGTCAATGGCATGTTCTCGGTAGTGGTCTTTGAGCGCTTGGTCGTCAAGCGACATGAAGTCCCCTCATCGCAGACCAGCGGCTTTCAAGGATTCGAGCAGTACGGCACCGAGTTCGGATGGGTCCTTCGCACAGGCGATGCCAGCCGCTTCAAAGGCAGCGAACTTCTCTTCGGCCGTTCCTTTGCCACCAGAGATGATGGCGCCAGCGTGGCCCATGCGCTTGCCGGGGGGTGCGGTTGCACCTGCGACGAAACCGACGATGGGCTTGGTGACGTTTTCAGCAGCCCATGCAGCGGCTTCTTGCTCGGCGTTGCCGCCGATTTCACCGATCATGACGATGGCCTCGGTTTGGGGGTCGGCTTGGAAGGCGGCGAGGCATTCAATGAAGCCCGTTCCGTTGACCGGGTCGCCTCCGATGCCGACGCAGGTGGATTGACCTTCGTCGATGCTCATCGTTTGAGCGACCGCCTCGTAGGTGAGGGTGCCCGACTTAGAAACGATGCCAATGCGGCCCTTGGCGTGAATGTGGCCTGGCATGATACCGATTTTCGCTCCTGCCTTTTCACCAGGTGTGATGATGCCCGGACAGTTGGGCCCGATGAGGCGCACACCCGGTCGGTTTTCAACAAAGGCGACGGCCTTGACCATGTCCAAGGTTGGAATGCCTTCGGTGATGCACACCACGACGCCTTCGCCCTTCACGGTGTCAAACGCATCAGCGGCTTCCATGATGGCTTCCGCAGCGAACGGAGGTGGCACGTAAATGACGGTGGCATCGGCATCCGTGGCTTCAATGGCTTCGAACATCGAATTCCAAACCGGGAAAGGCTTGCCTCGGAGCTCCACGGTTTGACCGCCCTTGCCGGGGGTGCAACCGCCGACGATATTGGTGCCGTATTCGACCATCTTGTCGGCGTGGAACTTGCCTTGCTTTCCGGTGATGCCCTGCACGAGGACCTTTGCGTCTTCTTCAATCCAAATCGCCATCAAGCAACACCTCCGATGAGTTCAACAATTTTCTGCGCCCCTTCGGCGAGGTCGTCGGCGGGGTGAATGTTCAGGGTTGACTCGGCGAGGATGGCCTTGCCTTCGTCCACGTTGGTGCCCGCCAATCGGACGACCAGCGGGACGTCGAGCGAGAGGGCTTCGGTTGCGGCAATCACGCCACGGGCGATGATGTCACAGCGCATGATGCCGCCGAAGATGTTGACGAGAATGCCCTTCACGTTGGGGTCCTCAAGGATGATGGAGAAGGCGGTCTTGACCTGTTCTTCGTTGGCGCCGCCACCGACGTCGAGGAAGTTGGCCGGCTCGCCACCGTAGAGTTTGATGACGTCCATGGTGGCCATGGCTAATCCTGCGCCGTTGACCAGGCAGCCGATGTTGCCGTCGAGTTTGACGTAGGAAAGGCCGGTTTCTTTGGCCCGGATTTCCACCTCTTCTTCCTCGGAAAGGTCGCGCAGGTCGTCCCAGTTCTTGTGGCGGAACTCGGCGTTTTCATCAAACGAGACCTTGGCGTCCAGGGCTACGATTTCATCGTCAGCGGTGCGGACGAGCGGGTTGATCTCCAGCATGGCACAATCGCTTGAGACGAACATGCTGTACATCGAGGACAACGCCTTGCCGAAGGCTTTGTGCGCAGCCCCGGTCAATCCCAAGGCGAGACCGAGGTCGCGCTTCTGGTAGCCGAGCAGACCAGCGTTCGGGTCAACTGAAATTTTGTGAATTTTCTCCGGTGTGGTTTCTGCCACATGCTCAATGTCGACACCACCTTCCGTGGAGGCCATGATGAGAACGGATTTGTTCTCACGGTCAACGAGAATGGCGAGGTAGTATTCGTGGGCGATGTCGCAACCCGACTCGACGTAGAGGTTTCGAACAAGTTTTCCCTCCTCGCCCGTTTGGATGGTCACCAGAATGTTTCCGAGGATGTTGGTGGCGTAGGTTTTCACCTCGTCTTTTGAGAAGGCGATTTTGACACCACCCTCCATCACGAGGTCGCCGGAGTCGGGCGCGTAGAGGTTACCTTTTCCTCGACCACCCGCATGGATTTGTGATTTGACGGCAACGACCTTGGAGCCAAGGTGGTCGTAGGCTGCTACGGCCTGGTCAACCGTCGTGCAGTGAACGCCCTCGAGCACGGGTACGCCGTGCTGCTTGAGCAGTGCTTTTCCTTGGTACTCGTGAATGTTCATGGTGCTCTCCAATCTTAACGATTGAAAGGCCGTCTTTGAATACTTTGGAGTCGCATGGTGCCTCCTCGTCCCGCCGCGGTCTTCATAACATAGGCACTTGAGGCGCAGACCATGCAGGTCGTGGTCCTCGCTGGAGGTGTCGGTTCGAGACTTCGACCGTGGACCAACACCGTCCCGAAACCGCTGCTTCCGGTGCTCGACCAGACCCTGCTTGAACACGTCGTCCGCTCGCTTCCTGCTGACATGGTGGATGAGGTCGTGGTTGCGGGCGGCTACCGTGTCGACCAAATCAAGGCTCACTTCCAAGCCGCTGATGCACCGTTTGATGTCCGCATTGTTCCCGAAGATGAACCCCTCGGAACCGGTGGTGCCCTTGGTAACTGCAGGGACGTCGTCAGCGGAACCTTTGCGTGCTTTAATGGCGACATCATCTCTTCGCTGGACGCCACCAAGGTGCTCGACATGCACCGTTGCAATCGTTCGGTGGGAACACTGGGTTTGTGGGAAGTGGAAGACCCCACCCGGTTTGGCATCGTTGGTTTGGACAATGACAACAAGATTACTCGATTCAAGGAGAAGCCAGCACCCGAGGAGGTTTTTTCCAAACTCATCAATGCAGGCTCCTACATCTTCAATGACGATGTCTTTGATTGGATGCCTCACGGTCGGCACTCCATCGAACGCGATGTCTTCCCTCAACTCGCAGCCGAAGGGTTGCTCAGCGGTGTTCCGTTTGAGGGCTACTTCATCGACGCAGGCACACCGCAGGCTTGGAGTGATGCGGTCAAAACGTCCATCCTTCACCGTCGCTACCGTTCGGGTCTCGTTCACGGTACAACCCCTTCGTGGTTTGCGACACAACAGGCATTGGACGCCACCTCGCCACTCGCACACGTTGAGCACAGCATGATTTCAGACGGCTGCCGTGTCGGTCAGTCCGAGATTGCCATGACGACCTTGCTGGAAGGTGCCCACGTCGGTGATCGTGCCCGACTTATCGCTTCGCTCATCGGACAGGATGCGAACATAGGCAACGGGTGTCAACTCGAAGGGGTGGTCGTTGACCACGGTGCTGTTGTGCCCGAGGGGACCGTACAGAGCGGCGGTTCCTGGCCGACTTGAGGATGTCTTCTCGTGGCTGCCCCATGGAGGGGTACTTTCTAAAAACAAGAACAGCGCACAGGGTTCCATGGACCAACCCATGATTGTTGTCAACTTCAAGACCTACGCATCTGCTTCAGGAACAGCAGCTGAAACACTTCTCGAAGCCATGGAGGCGCATGCCGACGGACCGGCGACCTTCGTCGCTGTCGCCTCCGCTTTTGATTTGGGCGTCCTGGCCCAACAGGCGTCGGGTGTTGAAGTGTGGTCTCAACATCTTGACCCGGTCGGTTTGGGCGGATTCACGGGCTGGCTTGAACCACAGACCGCCATGCAACGCGGCGCTTCGGGGAGCATCATCAATCACGCCGAACACAAGGTCGAATTGGAGCATGTCCGATCCCTGCTCGAGATGCTGCCGGATGATTTCCCGGTGTGTGCCTGTGCAGCGGATGTTGAGGAAGCCAAGGCCCTCGCCGCATTGAATCCGACCTACATCGCCGTTGAACCTCCTGAACTCATTGGCGGTGATATTTCCGTGACCACCGCCGACCCCGCCATCGTCAGCGATACCGTGGCCGCTGTCAAAGCCGTCAACCCGAGTGTCCGTGTGCTCTGCGGTGCTGGGGTAAAAAACGGTCAAGATGTCGCCAAAGCGCTCGAATTGGGCGCAGAGGGCGTTTTGCTTGCCAGCGGTGTTACGAAGGCGAGCGATGTTCATGCCGTCTTGGCCGATTTGGTCGCGTCGTTGTAGGTGCCGAGGAGCGCTTGTTCCTGCGCACGTTTTGCCGACGCCAACCCGTTGTTTGCTGGACAGGTGGTCTTGAGCCGACAGGATGTGCAGGTGTTGGGGTGGCGTGCAAGCGGTAGCGATTCAAACGACGGGTCGCCACTTGCCCACCGCTGCAACCAGGTCATCTCTTGGATGTCATGAAGGGCAAGGGCGAGTGATTGGGCGAGTAACTCTTCGCTCACATGAACGGTGTGTTGTCGCCACGCTTCACCATGCCATCGAACGACCTTCACCCGATAGGCGCCGGCATCTTGAGGAAAACCCGGTTGATTCATCGCCCAGTGGATCATCAGCAAATGTTCCAGCTGTTGACTCAGCATGGCGTGGTTGGATGAACGAAATTGAATCCGCACCAAGGTCCAGTGATGCTGGTGAAAGATGGCGACATCCGGAGCGGCGTAAAGGTCGATGCTTCCGACCTTGGCGGGTGTTCGGCGGTCAAAGTAAGCCCACCTTCTCGGTTGACCCGTAAACAGGGGACGCAGCGTCTGGCAACGCTCTAGGGTTCGGAGCTGGTTGCGTGAACGCTCTTTGCCCATCTCAAGGTGCAATTTTGGAACCCGCATGTTGACCACGTCAAGAGCGTCGTCAACGGCGTTGTCAAAGGTCCTCCTGGCGTAGGGTGCCGTCCACAGTTTGCGCTGGTACTGGTCGTCCAGGCGCCTCAACCATACGGCTCGCATGCATCGAATGAGGAGTTCATCAAGGGTGCGAGGAGGATGGGTGGCCGATGCTGAGGCTTTCTGTGGCGCGTCGCTGATCGTTCCGTAGGTGATCGCCCAAGCCCGAGGGCATGCGTGCATGAGCCGAGCACTCGTTTGACTCCAGTGGGGTGTTCTGTGGTTCATAACTCGGCCATCGAGGTCAACCCTGATAACGCTCGTGTTCAAACAACGCCCAACTCAAGGACGTTGAGCGTTGCGTTGACGGCCATCCAGAGCGCCATGGGCGTGAGAATCCAGCCCACGAATTGTGCGAAGACTTCGCCACCGAATTTCCCGAAGAGTCTGGAAAACGGACCCCCCCAGGCTGAGACGATGCGCAGCAGCAACACGACGAAGCCAGCGGAGAAGGTGAACAGCAGCAGGAAGAAGACCGCCATGCCAATGCCGCTCCCTCCAGCAAGTGCGGAGGAGGCCACGGCCTGCGGGTAGAGGTGGGGGAAGGCGAGCCAGCCAAACCACCCCATCCAGATGCCAAGCAACACGTCCCGGTCCATATCCACGGTGTCTCGCCAGTTCTGGAAGGCCTTTGGGAAACTTCGATGCATGATACGGCCAAGGACATCCGCCTCGTAAGGTGCACCACGGCGAGCCGTGAAGAAACACATCCCGAGCATCCACACCATCATGACGATGTCAAGCAAAAAGCGGACCGTCATGCCAACAGGGATCAAGGTCAAGAGAAGAGCGGGGAGGTTGACCAGCAGGGCGCCTGCACCGCCGGCGACCACGATCGAGCCCCAGAGCAGTCCGGGAGGAAGCGGTTCTTCGGGAGCCGTCCATTCCTCTCTGGGAAGTGCCAACAAGAACAGGAACAATCCGGGGCCGAGCAGCAAACCGAAGTAGGACGCAAATGAGTTCGAGCCACCGCTCTTGATGGCGTCCACCGCCTCAACGATGTCCAGCATCGCAGCGGAGGAGGTCTGTGAGAAGGTCACGTGCATGCCCGGGTCAACCACCACCACTGCATCCGATGCGCCGGTGGGCAAACTCTTGGCGAAGGTACCGTCTTCATCGAGGTAGACGTTCCATGTTGCGTTTGTGGATGCGGAAAGCGAGGAAACATCGGTCATGCGAGCATCCTCGCCCGTGACGATGTGAATGACGTTGACGCGGTCACCCAACTGGTCAAGGGAGCGGTTGAATTCGTTGGATTGCGTGAGGATTTGTTCCGAGCCGGGAAGCACCAGTCCGATGATGAGGGCTTCGTTTCCTGCAAGGAGTTCACTGATGGTCGCCGAAGAGCCATCGGGGTGCGTGAGTTCCGCATCGAGGATTTTCGTATTGTCCAAAATGACCGCGTCTGCACCGAGGTTGGGTTGGTCAAACACCGTCGGAAGGGTGAGCAAGGCCAAGGCAGCGAGTGCACCAAGAATGGGAAGCGGGAGCATGAGTCCACTGCGGAACGCATTCACAACATAGCCCACCAACGCAAGGATCGTGGTCAGGGTGAGCCAAAGCGCGGCGCTGGCAAAGCCTTCGTCATCGCCGGTCACCTCGAAGCGAAGAATGCCCTCTGCGTGGCAATCGCTGTTCAAGTCGCCCGCTACGGTGCGCAAGCAAAACTGGAGGTTCATTTCGCCAATCGGCAGTGGTTTTGCTCCGGACCACGTGTAGACGCTGTTGTTTCCGCCGAGGTCTCGAGTCATTCGTATACGGCCAGCACTCGTTTCCACCAAGTATTCTCCATCTCGGATGGATTTGTCCGTGGGCAGAAGCGGACCCCATATCTCCCATTTTTCATCTCTGAGGTCCTCAAGACCCCACGGCAGTCGGTGTTCGAGTTCAACATGCGCCAGTCTTGAGGCGTCGACGAGGATGCGCGCTTCGGGCTCGTAGAGCACGCCCTCGATGATGACGCCACCGCTGTTTTGCTCAAACCCGCCCCATTGCACACGCGCCTGAGTACCGAGACACCGGTGTTCGACCGAAAGACTCAGGGTGATGGAATCCCCTGGGGCCATGCTCAGCGTGACGTTTTGACGCTCTCCAGAGAAGTTCATCGCGTCGCCTTCAGCCGACGTGTCGAGCGTTTGTGTGACGTCTGCGTTGTAGATCTCTTGTCCACCAACACTCACGCTGTAGTAGAGAGTAGTGGTAGGGTCCCCAATCGGCTGTCGTGTACAGGATTGCGGTCCGCCGCCCCCTTCAATGATGGCTGAGAAATAAACGCTCATGAACACCTCGGCTTCAACGGGTTGTTCCACGGGAGGGCTCTGAAGCGTAAAGACAGGCACGGGGCCGTTGGTTACGCCGACCGTCAAACCTCCAACGGCGGAGTCGGTTTGGCCTCGCTGAAGCACCGCTTCTTCAACATCCAAGCCTTCCACATACAAACGCTCGTGTGGAGTGATGGACCATTCCACAAAGCCCGGTTCATACGTGGCGTTCTGGTTCGCTTGAACCATACCCGTCGCGCCGACCATGAGGAGGAGACACAAGGTCCCGATGGCCCACGAGCGACGCCCCATGGACTGACCAAAGCGTTTCGGTTCAAGAAGCCAATGCCCCGGTGAACAGGTGCTCACAGCCTTGAGAGGTAAAGGAACATCAACACAACGCCGCCGCTGATGGCCGAGGCATTGACCGAACCCTTCGTCATGTAGCCGCGATTTTCCAGTATGGCGCCAAGATAACTGTCGATTTGGCACCCGAGCCATCCGATCACAGCCAAGACGCCGCAGAGTTGGAGTCCGTTTGTGGACGCGGTATCTGGAGCCGTGAGCCACCATGCGATGGTGGTGAGAACGGCCACGACCGACGAGCCCGCTGCAGCGGCCAATTGCCCGTTGGGCGAGAAGCCTCCGTTTTCGCCTTGTTCGCAGGGCTTGAAGGTGGTGATCATCCGCACTCTCGGGTCGAGGCATCCAATTTCACTCGCAAAGGTGTCCGATGCCGCCACGGCGACGGCTGCACCAAACATCCACACGACCGTTGTCCAATCCTCCGCCATGTAGGCGTAGATGCAAATAAGCCCGGGGATGGCACCGTTGGCCACCACGTTGGTCCATCCGCGATGGCCGTCGCTTGATTCGCTGAGGCCGAGCGCTTTCTTTTCCTCAAACCGCCACTTTGTAGCCTTGTGGGAACTGAGCAGGAACCCCAACAAGATGAGCAACCACGTCCAATGCCCCAAGCCTCCGACGACCAAACCCAAGCCGGCTGCAGCCTTTGACCCCATGGAATCAAGCATCTTGGCGCGTGATGACATCACGAGGAGAAAGGCGACAAGACCGGCGGTCACGAGAAGATTTCCCGTGTTTGGTCCGCTGGAAAAGATGTCCATACCTGACCACCTGCGCCGGTTACAGTAAAACTGACCGTGTCTTTCCAGCCCAACTTGGTTTTTGAAGACATGACCCGATATCCTTGCTCAGAACCCCGCTTTTTTGTCCAAAACGATGGTTGGGAGCCAGCGTAAAATGCAAAACCAGAGTCCGATCACCATCACGACCAGCCAAGCGAGTTGAAGCAGTACAGCGAGGAGGGTAACGCTGTCGGCGAGCAGCACACCAACACCCCACGAGGAACCGTTCCACAGGCCGTGGCCCAGAATCGCCAGCGACACGCCACCGACGATGGTTTGTGGCATGGCCCAGGCGTGGTCTTTGTGCCGATCCAGCAGTCCGACCAGACGCTGAGAGGGGAGGGTGGTCCAGGACATGTTCGGAAGGGCGCGACCTTGTTTGTCATAGAGAACCCAGTTCGCCTCAGCCTCTTCAGACAGGTAGGCGCTGCCCCTGAGCGACGGCAGGCGATTTCCTCGGGCGAGCCAGCAACCGATGGCATAGCCGGTCAGTCCCGTCCACATGGCGTGTCCGGGCACGGAACTCAGCCCCCGAAGCGTGGCGGTGAAAAAATAGGTCATGCTGCTGTAGTCGCTGAGTAACGCCATCGAGATGTAACTGGCATTTTCCAAAAGCGCAAATCCGAGACCAACGGTTGAGCCGACGTAAAAACCGTGTTTTGGAGAGACGATCAAGTGGCTCAGGGCGAGGACGGCCAGCATTTTCGACAGCTCTTCACCAACGGGTGCCGAAAGGAACAGGATCAACCCCTCACCGAGTGTTCCGGTTGCGGTCGCATCGAGTCCAACCGCCGAAACGAGAATGGGCGAAATGACCGAGTTGATGACGATGGCCGGTACCGTGGAGAGCATGCCGGCCGCAAGGATCCATTCGGCATCCCTTCGGGAGATGTGGATGCCCATGTGGCGGCTGGTGATCGACCACCACGCGAAAACAGGTGTTGAGAAGCCGATGAGCCACGCTGGAAGCACGACCAGCAAGGCCAGCATGACCGTTAGGGCGTTGGCTCCAAGCACGGTCAGCGGTAGCAGACAGAGGGTTGAGACGCCAACCCCGAGAACAAACAGCAACCAGAGGTGAAGAGGTCGCGGCATTTCGAGGGGTGCCGTTGACCGGAAAAGATGGTGCTGAACCGTGGTGGGTTGAGGCGATTTGACCACCGCACCGCCCGCCAGGGCGTGGAGTTGGCTTCCTTGCTGGGTTGGATAGGCGTGAACGGAGTGGGTGAGTTTTGGGCGACGCAGGAAAAAGAAGAGCAAGAGAAACGGCGAAAGGCACACGCCGCCAAGGAAGGTGATGAACGGGTCAAACGGACCGACGGTGCCGTTCATGTCGCCGTCAATGTAGCCAGCGACGATGAGAACAGCGATTTGTGCGATGAAGAAACAGACGATGACCAGGCCGACCATGGAGCGAACCGTTCGCCAAGGCGTCGAGGCCTTCCACACCGTTAAGCGGTTGGGGACAGGGGTGAGGGGCACCTGCTGTGGTTGCTGGGATGGGAGCAACGGTTGCATGATGTTCACCGGGAGATCGGTACCTGCTCAGTTCGCCCATCATTCGTCACTGAATTACAGCATTCGGCAGCGGCCTTCATCATTGCAGGTGATGATGCCTACCATGTTCTCCTTCATCAACGGTTTGCGCAAAAACGGTCGTTCAAATACACATCAACCTATCTCTAAGCATGTCCTGGGTCGCCGCTGCATTTGCTCCGAGAAAAGACCACA